>DXDA01000076.1 GCA_019115745.1 Candidatus Alistipes intestinigallinarum | reverse complement strand
GCGTCGAGCAGCCGCCCGGCATCCTCCACCGAAGAGATGCCGCCCCCGACGGTGAAGGGAATGTCGATGCGTGCGGCGATGCGGGTGACCAGTTCGGTGAAGGTCCGGCGCCCCTCCTCCGAGGCGCTGATATCGAGATAAACCAGTTCGTCGGCGCCCTGTGCGGCGTATTTCGCCCCCAGCTCCACGGGGTCGCCGACCTGCCGCAGCCCCTCGAAGTGGATTCCCTTGACGGTCTGACCGTCGCGGATGTCCAGACAGGGAATTATTCGTTTTGCAAGCATCGTTCGAGTTCTTCAAGGGTGATACGTCCTTCGTAGAGCGCCTTGCCGACGATGACGCTCCGCAATCCCTGCCTGTCGAGGCGGCGGATGTCGTCCAGCGACGAGATGCCCCCGCTGACGGTGATTTCGACCGTCGGGAATTGCTGCTGCAGGGCGGCATAAAACTCCGCCGAGGGGCCGCAGAGCATTCCGTCACGTGAAATATCGGTGCAGATAACCTGTGCAACGCCTTGTGGCAGAAACTTTTCGATCAGTTCGGCGGCGGTCGTTTGGGCGGTTTCGAGCCACCCCTGCACGGCCACCTTCCCGTCGCGGATGTCGGCGCCGAGGATCAGACGCTCGGGCCCGAACTCCGTGAGCCATTGGGCGAAAAGCTCCGGATGACGCACGGCGATGCTTCCGCAGATCGCCCGCCGCGCTCCGGCGTTGAAGACGCTGTCGAGGGCCTCGCGGCTCTTGATGCCGCCGCCGTACTGCACTTCGAGCGAGGTGCGTGTCGCCACGCGCTCCAGCACCCGGAGGTTGCGCGGTTCGGAGGCCTTCGCGCCGTCGAGGTCGACCATGTGCAGGCGGCGGATCCCCGCCTGCTCGAAGCGCAGGGCTGCATCGAGCGGGTCGCGGTAGTAGGTCTTCCGGCTGGCGTAGTCGCCCTGCGTCAGTCGTACGCATTGGCCGTCGATCAGGTCCGTAGCGGGTATAATCGTGATATTCATCGTTGGAGTTTTAAAAAATTACCGATTATTGTGGCTCCCGTCGCGCCGCTCTTCTCCGGGTGGAACTGCGTGCCGTAGAAGTTGTCGCGCGCCAGCGCCGCACTGAACCGCCGTCCGTACTCCGTGGCGGCGATCGTCGACGCACAGGGATCCGCGGCATAGGAGTGCACGTAATAGACGTAGCTCTCCTCCGGAAGCCCCGCGAAGAGCGGTGTCCGCAACGCCGAGATCGTATCCCAGCCCACGTGGGGAACTTTCAACCGGGATACTGCCTGCGTGCCTGTCGGAGCGGCGGTACGGCTGTCCGTGTCGGGGAGTGCCGGAAGCCCGCCGCAAACGGAGAAGAAGTCCGGATCGGCATCGAGGCGGCGGACCCGCGTGGGGAAGATCCCCAGGCACGTGGCGTCGCCCTCCTCGCTCGAAAGGCACATCAGTTGCATCCCGATGCAGATTCCCAGCACGGGGCACGTCAGCGTCGGGAGCACCTCATCCAGCCCCCGCTCCCGCAGCTTCGCCATGGCGCTCGACGCCTCGCCGACCCCGGGCAGGATCACCCGGTCGGCGGCCCGCAGCAGCGCCGCATCGGCCGTGAGTGTGAACTCCGCCCCGGCCCGCCGGAGCGCATCGGCAACCGATCGCAGGTTGCCCGTATCGTAATCGACAACGGCTATCATAGGACTCCTTTGCTGCTGGGTATGTCGTATCCGAAACCTTGCCGTGAGACGGCCATGCGCAGCGCCCGGGCGAAGGCCTTGAAGATCGCTTCGGCCTTGTGGTGGTCGTTCTCGCCCCGGGCCGCGATCTGCAGGTTGCAGCGTGCGGCGCAGCACAGCGACTGGAAGAAGTGGCGGAACAGCTCCGTGGGGACGTCGCCCACCCGTTCGCGGCGGAATTCCGCCTCCCACTCGAAGTCGATCCGGCCCCCGAAGTCGAGCAGCACCAGCGCCCGGCAGTCGTCCATCGGCAGCGCGAAGCCGTAGCGGGCGATGCCGGCCTTCGAGCCCAGCGCGCGGTCGATGGCTTCACCCAGCGTGATGGCCACGTCCTCCACGGTGTGGTGTTCGTCGATGTCGAGGTCGCCGTGCGCTTCCACAGCCAGCGAGACCCCGCCGTGGTGGGCGATCTGCGAGAGCATGTGGTCCAGAAAGCGCAGGCCCGTCGAGATGCGGTCGTTGAAGTCGCCCCGTCCGTCGAGGTCCAACTGCACGCGGATCTGCGTCTCGCGCGTGTTGCGCTGCACCTCCACGCGCCGCTCCCCGCGGCGGATGAACTCCGCAATCTCGGCCCACGAGTCGGTCGCCAGTACGCAGGCGTCGGCCGCTCCGGCCTCCTCCAGCATCCGCCGACCCTCCTCCGCCGGGCGGAGCAGGATCCCCCGCGCCCCGAGGTTGCGGGCCAGCAGGATATCCGTTACCCGGTCGCCGATGACGTAACTTGCCGACAGATCGTAACTCCCGTCGAGGTATCGAGAAAACAGGCCCGTGCGGGGTTTGCGCGTCGGGGCGTTGTCGCGTTCGAAGGTGCGGTCGATGAGTGCGTCGTCGAAGCGGACGCCCTCGCCGCCGAGCGTCGCGAGCATCTTTTCGTGGGCCGGCCAGAAGGTCGCCTCCGGGAAGGAGTCGGTCCCCAGGCCGTCCTGGTTCGTGGCCAGCACCAGTTCGAAATCCAGCCCCGCAAGGGCTTTCAGTCCCGAGATGGCGCCCGGAACAAACGCCAGTTTTTCGAGGCTGTCGATCTGTTCGTCGGCCGGTTCCGCGATGATCGTGCCGTCGCGGTCGATGAAGAGGGCTTTTTTGAGAGAGGTCATGGGCGGAAATTTTGGACGGTTTGCAACAGGAGGTCGTTCTCCTCCGGACGGCCGATCGTCATGCGAAGGCAGCCGGCACAGCCCGGGATGCGCGAGCGGTTGCGGACGATCACGCCCGCGGCGATCAGCACGTCGTAGAGCCGGTCGGAGGCCGCCGTGCGCACCAGCAGGAAGTTCGCATCCGAAGGGTAGACCCGTTCGACGGCCGGACAGGCGGCAAGGGCCTGTGCCAGCCGCTCGCGTTCGGAGCGCAGCTCGGCCACCTGCGGCGCAATGTCGGCCGTGAGTCGTTCGGCAACGCTCCGTTGTGTCGGGCCGTTGATGTTGTAGGGGTATTTTACCCGCGCGAAGAGCTCCGCAACGGGCTCCGAGGCGAAGGCCATGCCGAGGCGGATGCCCGCCATGCCCCACGCCTTCGAGAAGGTCTGCAGGATGATCAGGTTCGGAAATTCGTCGAGGCGGCCGAGAAATCCCGGCTCCGCGGCAAAGTCGATATAGGCTTCGTCCAGGACCACCATCCCCTGAAATTCGCGCAGCAGCCGTTCGATCTCCCCGGTCGGGAAGGCGTTGCCCGTGGGGTTGTTCGGCGAGCAGAGCCACAGCAGTTTCGTGCGCTCGTCGGCTGCCGCCAGCAGGGCGTCGGTCGGCAGCGAAAAGTCGGCGCCGAGCGCCACCTCGCGCAGCTCCACGTCGTTCGTGTCGGCTGCCACGCGGTACATGCCGTAGGTCGGGGCGATCGAGACCGCGTTGTCCCGGCCCGGCTGGCAGAAGATCCGGTAGGCCAGGTCGATCGCCTCGTCGCTGCCGTTTCCGAGGAAAAGCTGGCTCGCGCGCACCCCTTTCAGGGCGGCGATCCGTCGCTTCAGCTCCCGCTGGTGCGGGTCCGGATAGCGGTTCAGCCCGTTGTCGTAGGGGTTTTCGTTGGCGTCGAGCCACGTCGTAATCTCACCGCCGGCGTACTCGTCGCGCGCCGTGGAGTAGGGTTTCAGGGCCCGGATGTTTGGCCGGACCAGCTCGTCAAGGGGTTTCATGGGGCTATCTGTTGTCTGTCTGTTTCGGATGGGTTCAGGTGGGTTCGGGAGGTTATTCGGCCTCCGGGGGCGTGGCCTGCGAGGCCGACAGGCGGAGTCGTACCGCTGCGGCGTGGGCGTCCAGCCCCTCGGCCTCGGCCATCGTCTCGATGGTCGGGGCAAGGCCTTCGAGCCCTGCGCGCGTCAGCTCCTGGAAGGTGATCTTCCGCAGGAACGAGTCTGTATTCACCCCGCTGTAGGAGCGGGCCCACCCGCCCGTCGGAAGGGTGTGGTTCGTCCCCGAGGCGTAGTCCCCGGCACTCTCCGGAGACCACGGTCCGATGAAGACGCTCCCCGCATCGGTGATCTGTGCGGCGACTTCCCACGGATCCTCCATCGAGAGGATCAGGTGCTCCGGGGCATAGGCGTTCGAGAAGGCGATCCGCTCGTCGCGGTCGTTCAGGATGATGATCCGGCTCTGCTGCAGCGCCTCGCGGATGATCTCCCCGCGGCGGCGCTCCCGCAACTGCTCCTCGACGGCCCGCTGCGTCGCCAGTGCGAACTCCATTGAGGCGCAGACCAGCACCGCCTGGCTGTCCCCGCCGTGCTCGGCCTGCGAGAGCAGGTCCGCGGCGGCAAACACCGGCGATGCCCCGTCGTCGGCCAGCACCAGCACCTCCGAAGGCCCCGCCGGAAGGTCCACCGCCACGACGTTCGCGCCGGTCAACTGCTTGGCCTTCGTGACGTAGCGGTTCCCCGGGCCGAAGATCTTGTCCACGCGCGGGATGCTCTCCGTTCCGTAGGCCATTGCCGCCACGGCCTGTGCCCCGCCCACGGCGAAGACGCGGTCCACGCCGCAAAGCCGGGCGGCGTAGCGGATCTCCGGGGCGATCGTGCCGTCGGGGCGCGCCGGCGTGCAGAGAATCACCTCCCGGCACCCCGCCACCCGTGCCGGGACGGCCAGCATCAGCACCGTCGAGAAGAGCGGCGCCTTCCCGCCCGGAATGTAGAGCCCCACGCGGCGGAGCGGGACCGCCCGCTGAAGGCACGTCACCCCCGGCAGCGTCTCCGTCCGCACCTCACGCGGAAGCTGCGCCCGGTGGAAGGCCTCGATATTCGCCTTGGCCGTGGCCAGCGCCTCCTTCAGTTCGGCGCTGAGCTCCTTTTCGGCCGCCTGCAGCTCCTCGGCCGGAACCTCCAGCCGCTCCGGCGTGCGGCCTTCGATGCGTTGTGTGATCGCGCGCAGCGCCCGGTCGCCTCCGGTGCGCACCTCGGAAAGGATCGCCGCAACCTGTTCGGTGATCTCCTCCTCGCGGCGCGTGCAGCGTTCGGTCAGGGCCGCCCATTCGGCCCGGGCCGGGTTGTTGTATAGGGTAAGTCGTTCCATCGTCGGGTAGGGTTTAGCGGATCATGTTTTCGAGATTCAGAACCAGGATGCCTTCCGCTCCGATCTCCTTCAGGCGCTCGATGCGCTCCCAGAGCTGCTCCTGCGCAATGACGGCGTGGATCGAACACCACCCCTCCTGCGCCAGCGGCAATACCGTCGGGCTCCGCATCCCCGGCAGGATCCGGATCGCCTCCTGAAGCCGCTCTTTCGGGAGGTTCATCAGCACGTATTTCATCCCGCGGCTCTCCAGGATCGAGTTCAGCCGGAAGGTCAGTTGTCCGACTTCGTGCCGTTTCCCGGCATCCAGACCCGGGTGGGCGATCAGCACCGCCTCCGAGAAGAAGACCTTCTCGACCTCCACCAGTCCGTTCGAGATGAGCGTCCCGCCCGACGACACGATGTCGAAGATCGCGTCCGACATCCCCACGGCCGGGGCAATCTCCACCGAACCCTCGATGCGGTGGATCTCCGCCTCGATCGCCCGTTCGGCGAAGTAGCGCGAGAGGATGTTCGGGTAGGAGGTCGCTATGCGCTTGCCGCGGAAGAACTCCGGACCCGGGTACTTCGTCCCCTTCGGAACCGCCAGCGAGATGCGGCAGCCCCCGAATCCGAGGTCCATGAGCTGCTCCACGGGAAAACCCTTCTCCGCCACCTCGTTCAGCCCCACGATCCCCAGGTCCGCAACGCCCATCGAAACCGCCTGCGGAATGTCGTCGTCGCGCAGGTAAAGAACCTCCAGCGGGAACCCTTCGGCCTGCGAAATCAGTTTCCGTTTGCTCTCGGCTACCTGGATGCCCGCCTCCGCAAGCAGGCTCGTGCTCTGTTCGTTCAGTCGGCCCTTGGCCTGAATCGCTATTCTCAGCATATCTTTTCTGGTTTTTGGTTGTCGTTTCCGTTCCGGAATCCGCCCCCCCCCTTGCTGTCGGCCAAACAAAAAGCCCACCCGCAAGGGGTGAGCTTCATGTCTATCGGTATTGTCGTCCGTTTTTCGTCCTCTATCCATACATGATCATCTACCCCTCGGTAAAGTGGCGGTGGTGATGATGGATATGGTTGAAAATCGTCATGCTTTCGTTTCGTTGGGGACAAATATAGTTTTTTTTCGGCGGAATGCAAAATCTGAAAGCCTTTTTTTGACCGAAGATCCCGCGAAAATTCCTCTCCGGGAACTTTTGGAACTGATTTTTCGGAGTTTTGAAAAATTTTTCGTATATTTACCGCCAACCGCTGCGTGGTTAGGGCGGCGGTCTCACCCCTAAACGACAAAAATATGTGCGACGATCCCATTCTCTCGATCGCAACCCGGCTGCGCGGGCTGCGCGAAGTCCTCGAACTCTCCGAACAGGAGGTGGCCGACAGTTGCCATATCTCCCTCGAACACTACAAGGAGCTCGAAAGCGGTAAGACCGATATTTCGGTCAACCTCCTGCAGACCATCTCCCGCCATTACGGCATCAGCCTCGATGTGCTGATGTTCGGCGAGGAGCCCCGCATGAACTCCTACTTCATCACCCGCGCCGGGAAGGGCGTCTCGGTCGAACGCCGAAAGGCCTACAAGTACGAAGCCCTCGCCGCCGGATTCCGCGACCGACGCATCGATCCCTTCATCGTGACCGTGGAACCCGCACCCGACGACGCCCCGATGCACCTCAATACGCACCCCGGACAGGAGATGAACTACGTCCTCGAAGGACGCCTGCTTATCGAACTCAACGGAAAACAGATCGAACTCAATCCCGGCGACAGCCTCTATTTCGACTCCTCGTTGCCCCACGGCATGAAGGCCCTCGACGGAAAGACGGTCCGATTCCTCGCCATTATATTATAATAGGGTATGGTAGAACGTTTCCTCGCTCGGACCGACTTCTCCTCGCAGGAGGAGTTCCGCAAGCACCTCGAGATCCGGGTGCCCGAGCACTTCAATTTCGCCTATGACGTGGTCGATGTCTATGCCGCCGAGCAGCCCGACAAAAAGGCCCTGCTCTGGACCGATGACAAGGACCGCGAAATCCAGTTCACCTTCGCCGACCTCAAGCGCGAAAGCGACCGCACGGCCTCCTATTTCCAGAGCCTCGGGATCGGAAAGGGCGATCCCGTGATGTTGATCCTCAAGCGCCGCTACGAATTCTGGTTCTCGGTGCTGGCCCTGCACAAGCTGGGCGCCGTGGTGATTCCGGCCACCCACCTGCTGACCAAAAAGGATGTCGTCTATCGCTGCAACATTGCCTCGATCAAGGCGATCGTTGTGGCCGGCGAAAAGGTCATTACCGAACACGTCGCCGCCGCCATGCCCGAATGCCCGACGGTCCGGGCCCTCGTCAGCGTCGGACCCGAGGTGCCCGAAGGTTTCCTCGACTTCCACCGCGGAATCGACTCCGCCGCCCCCTTCGTGCGCCCCGAGCGTGCGAATGAAAACGACGACATCATGCTGATGTACTTCACCTCGGGAACCACCGGCGAGCCCAAGATGGTGGCGCACGACTTCACCTATCCCCTGGGCCACATCGTCACGGCGAAATACTGGCACAATCTCCACGAGGGAAGCCTCCACCTGACCATTGCCGATACGGGCTGGGCCAAGGCCGCCTGGGGTAAAATTTACGGACAGTGGTTCGCCGGGGCCAACATCTTCGTCTACGACCACGAAAAATTCACCCCCGCGGAGATTCTGCACAAGATCGAGCAGTACCACATCACGTCGCTCTGCGCCCCTCCGACGATCTACCGCTTCCTGATCCGCGAGGACCTCTCGAAATTCGACCTCTCGTCGCTGGAGTACTGCACGACGGCCGGCGAGGCGCTGAACGGTGCCGTGTACGACACCTTCCTGAAGCAGACCGGGATTCGGCTGATGGAGGGCTTCGGACAGACCGAGACGACCCTCACGCTGGGAACCTTCCCCTGGATGGAGCCCAAGCCCGGAAGCATGGGCGTGCCCAATCCCCAGTACCGCATCGACCTGCTGACGCCCGACGGCCGCCCGGCCGAAGACGGCGAGCAGGGGCAGATCGTCATCCGTACCGACGGCGGAAAACCCATCGGGCTGTTCAAGGAGTATTATCTCGACGGGGAGCGCACGCGCGAAGCCTGGCACGACGGGGTCTACTACACGGGCGACGTGGCCTGGCGCGATGAGGACGGCTATTACTGGTTTGTGGGGCGGGCCGACGACGTGATCAAGAGTTCGGGATACCGCATCGGCCCGTTCGAGGTCGAGAGTGCGCTGATGACCCATCCGGCCGTCGTGGAGTGCGCCATTACGGGCGTGCCGGACGAGATTCGCGGTCAGGTCGTCAAGGCGACGATCGTCCTCGCGGCCGCATACCGCGACCGGGCGGATGCCGCGCTGGTCAAGGAGCTGCAGGACCATGTCAAGCGGATTACCGCACCCTACAAGTATCCGCGCGTGATCGAGTTTGTCGAGTCGCTGCCCAAAACCATCAGCGGCAAGATCCGCCGCAAGGAGATCCGCAGCGACGATGCCGCCAAGAAGTCCGCAAACTGACCCCTCGGCGGCCTGCGGGACGGGCGGAATCCGGTGCCGGGCGTTTTGCCGGGGCGGTTCGCAGGAACGTTTTGCCGGGCGGTTTGCAGGGACGGCTTGCCGGGCGTTTCGTCGGGCCGGTTTGCAGAAACGGTTTGCCCAGGCCCGGCAGGGCCGCTCTTACCCGCGAAAAAGGGGCCTCGCCCCTTCAGAACACAAAAAAGGGACCGCCAGGATGGCGATCCCTTTTCTGTGGGCCCAGAGGGGCATGATCCCACGACCTTCGGATTATGAGTCCGCTGCTCTGACCAACTGAGCTATGGGCCCTCGTGCCGTACCTCCGTACGGCTTCGTGACCGCAAAGATAAGAAAACAATCCGTATTCCGCAAACGCCAAAATCATCGAAAAATGAAAAATTTGCCCGCGACCCTTGTTTCTTGCGAATAAATTCGTACCTTTGTCCCCGCCAAAAGCATTAATCAAAAACACAAACACAAATGAAAAAGGGTATTCATCCGGAAAATTATCGTTTGGTGGCCTTCAAGGACATGTCCAACGACCACGTGTTTTTGTGTCGGTCCGCCGTTTCGACAAAAGAAACCATCGAAGTGAACGGCGAAACCTATCCCGTGTATAAGATGGAAATCTCCAACACCTCCCACCCGTTCTATACGGGCAAGATGAAGTTGGTTGACACCGCCGGTCGCGTCGATAAGTTTATGAGCCGCTACGCAAAACGCTACGACAAGAAGAACGCCAACAAGTAAACCGTCGCATCGGCGTCGACGAATTACGGATCGCACTCCAAAATGCGGTCCGTCTTTTTTTTCTGTTCCCCCGCAAAAATCCGGTACAAGATCTGAGTTTTATGCCTATCTTTGCCCTCGAAGCCGATAAAAACAGAAATCGTTAAAAGACAAATGCTTATGAAAACCGGTATTCTGTCGTTGATGGCTGCGGCCGCGATGGCCGCAGTTGCATGTACCTCCTGCGTCAGCAAACAGACGGCCGCGCGCGTCGAAACGCAGCGCGATTCCCTGGCTGTCGTGGTCAGCGAGAAGGATTCGCTGATCCATCTCGTCTTCGACGATATTAACGCCATCTCCGAAAACCTCGCCATGATCAAGTCCCGCGAAAACCTGATCACTGTCGCCGGAGAGTCCGAAGGCAGCCGCAGACCCATCGAAGAGATCAACAACGATATTGCCGCCATCGACCGGCTGCTCCAGGAGAACAAAACCAAAATCGCCTCCCTGCAGCGTTCCGCCGCCCTGCTGCGCAAGGCCAACCTCCGCATCGACGGCCTCGAAAAGATGATTGCAGACCTCAATCAGCAACTCGCCGACAAACGTTCGGAAGTGGAGCAACTGCGCGAAAACCTCGCCCGGATGGGTGTACAGGTCGAAACCCTTACCGAAGAGGTCGCCCAGCGAAGCGCCCAGATCGAGGACCTCAGTTCCGAAAAGGTCGAACTCCAGAACCAACTCCATACCGTATATTATATCGTCGGATCCGAAAAGGAGCTGCGCGATGCGCAGATCATCAACAAGCAGGGATTCATCGGACGGACCCTCACGGTCGGAACTACGGCCAATCTCGACAGCTTTACCGCTGCCGACTCGCGGCTGCTGACCGAAATCCCCGTCGGGCACAAAAAGGCTACGGTCGTCTCCTCACACCCCGAGGATGCCTACGAACTGGTCTCCAATGCCGATAAAACCGTCGAGAAACTCCTCATTACGGACCCCGCCCGGTTCTGGGAATCCTCGAAAATCCTGATCGTATCCTACAAGTAACCATCCGAAGTCGAGGCGTGCAGCCCTCCCTCGAAAATGGCCGTCCGATGCTTTCGGACGGCTTTTTTTTCTATCACGCCCGCCCTCCCGTTGCCTTTTCGGGATTTTTTCGTATTTTTGTCCAAACTTTCACACGTGTATGGATTCTCAACCCAAACCGCAGTTTGTGGAGTCGGCCTTGAAGGAGTGTTGTTCTGCGGATTGTAGTAGTTGTCCTACCTTCCCTGCGCCTTTCAGACGTATCGGAGACTCCTCGTACTGCCGATTCTCGCAACTCCTGTTCGCCGCCGGAGAGGGCGTGACCTTCCCCGCCGATCGCACCGTACGTATCTTGTTTATCCTCTCCGGATCCCTGCGAATCGAACGCAACGCCGATACCGTGCGCCTGGCGACCTCGAAACAGTGCGTCTGCCTGGCCCGGAACGAATCGTTCGTCGCTACGGCCCAGGACGCCGAAACCCGCGTCGTCGTCCTCTCGCTCATCCTGCGGGTCGAATTCTGCGGCCAGGACCTGCTCGACCCCAATGTGGAGTACGGCTCCGAGATCCCCGTCGAGGAGCTCCCCATGCTGTCGATGCATCCCTTCATCGAACAGTTGCTCTCGTCGTGTTTCCTCCTCCCGCAGATCTCCGACTGCGTACGCTATCACCGCATGAAGGCTTCCGAGCTCTTCATGTTGATCAAGCTGCTCTACACCCCGACCGAACATGCCTACTTCTTCCAGACGATGATTCAGCCCCGGGACAACTTCCGCGTCTTCGTCTGCAACAATTACGACAAGGCGCAGAGTGTGGCCGAACTCGCCGCATTGGCCGGAATGAGCCTCTCGGTCTTCAAACGCCGGTTCGCTGAACATTTCAACGACAGCGTCTACCACTGGATGCAGCAGCAGAAAGCCAGGAAGATCCTTGCCGATATTCGTGACGGAGAGGACAGCACCAAGGCCCTGATGGGAAAATACGGATTCCGACACTATACGCAGTTCAGCCGCTTCTGCAAAAACTACCTCCAGGCAACCCCCGCCCAGTTGATCCACTCGGTCGGCAAGCGATAACCTCGATGCAGGTCGTTCCGCTGCGGCTGCCGCGACGTGTGGGCCCGGCCAACGTGCCGGGCCCGCTTTTTGCCGCACAGCCCCCCCCCTCTCAAAAACCCCTCCCGAAGTCCGATCCGTGACGGTTGCGGCTCCGAATGATGATATTTTTTGCGGAACCTGTTGCGTTATCCAAAACTTTTCCTATCTTTGCACCCGATTTCGT
>DXDA01000075.1 GCA_019115745.1 Candidatus Alistipes intestinigallinarum | reverse complement strand
TACAGGCAGGCGCAGGCCGAAGGGGTCTATATGAGGCCCAATATTTATGAATGTGCCCGAAAATATTGGTATTTGGATAAAAATCGGGCCGATAAGGCTGATTATGTTTTGGGTGTATATAGAGGTGTGGTACGAGTTGTAATTAAACCTACTTCGTCTTGGCTACCTGTAAATATTGCGGACGATGGAACTGTCTTTAAAAAAACACGCTATATGATTGAGGGTAAGACGGACGATTTATTAGGCAATGATTTGTATTTGCATCGGGATGTTCGGGATTTCCCCTTTGGAAGCGGAGGGGTTATACGTTATATTCCTTAAAAAAAGGATGCTGCTGTCAGGCGGCATCCTTTTTTTCGGGAAACGACTCCCGGAACTGTCAACGGTTGTGCACCGGTTTGATATCCTTCACGCGCAACTGCGTGGAGACCGTTCCGCGATAGTGGTTTTCGACAATCTGGTAGCAGACGTCAATCGGCTTTCCGGCCCGCACCCATTCGTAGTGTGTCGGCTGCTGGAAGGCGATGGCCTGCAGTTTCGTATTGGGTTTCTGCCGCTGCATGAGGTCCATGCGGAGGTGTTCGCTCTCCATACCGACGAGGCGGGCCTCCCCGTGGTTGCTCACGCCGTAGGTCACGAAGACCGGGGCTGTGTTGCCGGGCCCGAAGGGCTGGAAACGGTTCAGGTCCTTGCGGAAGGCCGGGGTGATGTCCGAGAAGAGCAGCTCGCTGTCGATATCGACCTGCGGGATGAGCATCTGCGGGTCGATGTTCTCCTCCACGAAGGCGTTGAACCGCCGCGTGAACTCCTCGACATTCTCCGGACGCATCGTCAGTCCGGCGGCGTACATGTGCCCACCGAAGTTTTCGAGCAGGTCCGAGCACGACTCGACGGCCTGGTAGAGATCGAATCCCGGGACCGAACGCGCCGAACCCGTCACGAATCCGTTGCTCATCGTCAGCACCACCGTCGGGCGGTAGTAGGTCTCGATCAGCCGCGAAGCCACGATCCCCACGATTCCCTTCATCCAGCGCGGATTGTAGATCACCGTACTTTTCAGCTTCTTGAGCGCGGGATTCTGTTCGATGTATTCGTGGGCCTCCTGCGTGACGTGGCGGTCGATCGACTTGCGGTCCTGGTTGTAGGAGTCGATGACGTTACCGAACTCCGCGGCGACGCTCTCGTTGCCCTCGATCAGCAGCTCCACGGCGGCATGACCGCCCGAAGGCGAGGCATTCTCGTCGTTTTCGTCCATCCGCATCCGCCCGGCGGCGTTGATTCGCGGGCCGATCTTGAAGACGATGTCGTCGATGGTGATGTTGTGTTTGTCCAGGCCGCAGATCTTGATGATCGACAGCAGCCCCTTCGAGGGTTCGCGGTTGAGGTTTTTCAGCCCGAAATAGGCCAGAATGCGGTTCTCGCCCGTCAGGGGCACGATGTCCGAGGCAATCGACACGACCAGCAGGTCGAGCAGGTTGAGAATCTGTTCGAACGGGATGCGGTTCTTCTGGGCATAGGCCTGCACGAGCTTGAATCCCACGCCGCAACCCGACAGTTCGTCGAACGGGTAGGAGCAGTCGACCCGCTTGGGGTCGAGAACGGCTACGGCCTGAGGAATCTCCTCGGCCGGGAGGTGATGGTCGCAGATGATGAAATCCACGCCTTTCGTCTTTGCATAGAGCACCTTTTCGGTGGCTTTGATGCCACAATCGAGGGCGATGATCAGCCCCACGCCCTTGCGGGCCGCGAGGTCGATTCCCTTGACCGAAATTCCGTAACCTTCGGTATAACGGTCGGGGATGTAGAACATCAGGTTTTTGTGCCCGATCTGGCGGAGGAACTTGTAAACCAGCGCCACGGCCGTACAGCCGTCGACGTCGTAGTCGCCGTAAACCATGATCTTCTCATTGTTTGCAACGGCCCGTTCGACCCGCTCGACCGCGCGGTCCATGTCCTTCATCAGGAAGGGATCGTGCAGATCGGCGAGGCTTGGTTTAAAGAACTTGTCCGCCTTTTCTACGGTGTCTATGCCTCTTTGTACGAGCAGATTGGCCAGCACGGGCGAGATCCGCAGCGCGGCAGCCAACGAAGCTACCGTCGCGGGGTCGCCCTGGGGCTTCACTACCCAGCGTTTTTCTATGGGCATACGAATTGTTATTTATATATTTCAACATTTAATTTCTCACTTAAAAATTTTACAACCAGCTCTTTGACCTCCTCCATCGGCACTTCGCGGCCGGTTTCCGAGGCGATCGAGGCTACCCCGCGGTCGGTGAATCCGCAGGGGTTGATGCGCGAGAACCACCCGAGGTCGGTCGTGACGTTCAGGGCGAATCCGTGCATGGTGACATAACGCGACGAGCGGACGCCTATTGCACAGATCTTGCGCGGGCGGCGGCTTTCGGGTTCGATCCAGACGCCCGAGGCTCCGGCGATGCGCCCTGCGGCGATGCCGTATTGGGCGACGGTGCGGATAACGGCCTCCTCCAGGGCGTCGATGTAGTCGCGCAGCCCGATTCCGATGCGTTCGAGGTCGAGAATCGGATAGCAGACCAACTGTCCGGGTCCGTGGAAGGTGATGTCCCCGCCGCGGTCGATGTGAAAGAACCGGGCGCCTGCGGCTTCGAGGGCCTCGCGACTGACGAGCAGGTTCTCGGCGTGCCCGCTTTTGCCCAGCGTGTAGACCGGGGGATGCTCGACCAGCAGCACCGTCCCGACATCGTCGGGGCGGTTTTCGGTTGCGGTTCCGCCGGCAATGGGATGCTCGGTCCCGTTCTCGTTGTCGGTTTTCGTTCCGGCCCCTGTTCCGGCCCCTGTTCCGGCCCCTGTTTCGGCTCCTGTTCCGGCCCCGGGGTGTTTGCGGTCCAGAAGGGCGTTGAAGAGTTCCTGCTGAAGTTTCCAGCAGGTTTCGTACTCCATGGATCCGAGGTCCCGGCAGAGGGCTTTCATCGTTACAAACTCTTTACGCTACGCAGGGCTTCTTCGGCCATGTACGACGAGCGGACCAACGGAGCGCTCGCGCAGTAGCTGAAACCCATTTCCAGCGCTTGAAGTCTGTACCATTCGAATTTTTCGGGAGTGATATACGCCGCAACGGGGTAGTGCTCCAGAGTCGGTCGAAGGTACTGACCAAGCGTTACGATCCTGACGCCCGCTTCGCGCAGGTCGTGCAGGGTCTGTAAAACTTCACCATCTTCTTCGCCGAGTCCGACCATCAGTCCGCTTTTCGTCACGACGCCCCGGCTGCTGAGGTAGCGCAGGGTCTCCAGACTCGTCCGGTACTTGGCCCGGGACCGAACCAGAGGGGTCAGTCGCTCGACGGTTTCGATGTTGTGCCCGATGATATCGGGCTTCGACGCGATGACCGTATCCAGCAGGTCGGGTTTTGCGTCGAGATCGGGAATAAGGAGCTCAATTACGGCGTCTGGGTTCTGAGCCCGGATGGCCTCCACGGTTGCGGCCCAGTGTGCCGCACCTCCGTCCGGGAGGTCGTCGCGGGTCACGGAAGTGACGACGACATACCTGAGTTTCATCAGCGAGACGCTTTCGGCGACCTGGCGGGGCTCCTCGGGATCGGGAGCCAGCGGTCGGCCCGTTTGGGTGGCGCAGAAGCGGCAGCCGCGGGTGCAGATGTCTCCCAGGATCATGAAGGTTGCAGTTCGGCGGCTCCAGCATTCGGCCTGATTGGGGCATCGGCCGCTGCTGCAAATCGTGTGCAGGTTGTGCTTTTCGACGATTTGGCGCACCTCGGCCCATTCGCCTGTGCGGTGGAGTCGGATCTTCAACCATCCGGGTTTTTTGAGAACATCTACCTTGTCATGAAACTTCGGCATTTAAGTTCATTATTTTCCAATTGATGCAAAAATAGGAAAAATAATTGAGAATTCCCAATGATTGCGCGGTTCCCGGTGGGAATATCCCCTCGAAAAAGCCCTCCGAATTTTTGGAGAGAGCCTTTTTTTGATCTATCTTTGCGGCGATATACCCTTTTTGTCGGGGTTTCACCCTTTCTGCGACGCTTCACGTTATGTGATTTATTTCAAGCATCTTTCATAGGCACCCGAAGGGGTGTGCATTCGAAAATTCCGGTCTTTGCCGACTGTGTGCGGGGATTTTTCATGCCCTGACGCGACGGCTTGCGGCCGGGAGTTTTCGAAGTGTCGTTTTTTGAAATTTTGTGCCTATGAAAAATCCACGATTGCACGTGCGCACCTGGCGGCTCGTTGCGCGAGTACGGGAAGATCGCCTCTTTCTCGCCCCCGACCTGCACCGCGAACTTGTTGCGGAGTTGCGGCGGAGTGCTGTCCGGGCCTTCGCCGGTGAGGGGCCCGAATCCGGCCTTGGAAAGTGCCGGGGTGGAGCCGAGGCCGACCGGCGGGCTTTTGCCTGGAGCGTGGCCCTCGAACGCCTTGGGGAGTTTTACCTCCGGAGCGATTCGACCTCCGCGGCATTCCGGGCTTTTCGGGATGCCGCCCGGGCTGCCCTTTCTGGAGCGGAGTATGACCACGGTGAGGAGTCGCTTCCGGCGCGGTTTCTTCGGATCCGCTTCTACGACCTGCTCGAGCGCCTTCGGGCTTGCCTGGCGGCAGACCCGCGGCTTCGGAAATTTGGGGACGATCCGTTGCTCGCCGCCGAGGCCCGACGGCTGGGAGGCGAGTATCTTTGACCGGTTGTGCCCAGCCTTTGCGGTCGTCCTCTTTGTCGTCTCTCCGGGTTTTGCCCGGCCCTTCTCCTCTCTTCCTCTCCTCCTCCTTGATCTCCGACCAAAAAGAAGTGACCCGATACCGCCGGTATCGGGTCACTCTGGTTAGGTTAGTTAGGTCAATGAGAGTGGGAGAACCCCACGTTTGATACACAAAGGTAA
>DXDA01000074.1 GCA_019115745.1 Candidatus Alistipes intestinigallinarum | reverse complement strand
CGTCATATTTCTTGTTTTTTTGAATCACTACGGTTTTTCCCAAGAAAAATACATGGGATACAAACCTTTATCCTTTTTTCAACAAGATACGATAAGTTATCTCCAATATAACTGGGGTTTGAAAGCCGCGGGTATATGTTATGAAATGGAATTATCCGATTTCTTTTCCCGGTTCGATATTCCGATAAAAGCAGTTGAGTTTAGATGTGCTACTATACAATAAGTTGGACGTATACTTGGTATTCGATTCTACACGATTCCCTATGAGGAGGTGATACGAGCCCAGGCTACAAAAAACTCGGGTATTGACCTCGATAAATCCTCGGTATTCGTGTTATGCCTATACGATGGTCCACGGGGAGACGATGATCTTCCATTATGGGCTGATATTCAAAAACATATTCCCGAATTAAAGAAATCAGGATCAACCATTGTGCCGTGGAAAGACAGTTATACAACGCTGCTGGGCGGTTATAAAGCGGCTGATATTCAATATAATTTTGGAATATAGTCCAGGCCAACCCGTTTCATCATTTTCCCCACAACCGATCCATCTCCATTGCGGCGAACAGAAAAGGAAGCAGTCCGTGCGTATCGCTGTCGATGAATTTCACCCGGTCGTAATCCGCCGGATCGGTGCTGAAGTTCGTACCGCCCTTCACGCCCGTAAAATCGCCCTCCTCCGTTACAAACGTTGTCAACGCAGCCCAGGCTCTCTGTAAAGAAGCGACGTATCGGCGTGGCAGCCACCCGCGATTGATCCCCCGGGCCATGCAATAAACGAAAATGGCCGCACCCGAAGACTCCCGCTCCGAACCCGCCCGGTCGAGAATATTCCGCCAGAAGCCGTCGGAATCCTGCCATCGAAGCAAACCGTCGATATGGGCCCGGTAAAGCGCCAGGACCGTGCGATAATCCGCACTGCCGTGCGGCAGCTCATCCAAAATCTCGCATGTCGCCCACAAGGCCCATCCGTTGCCCCGGGACCAGTGCGGAACCCGAACATCGGGTTGTGACGGATAGCAAGCCTGCCGATACAGTCCCGCATCCGGATCGAACAGCAGCCGGTTGAAAGCCTTCAACTGAGCCACGGCATCTTCAAGCAGTTGCGAATCTCCGGTCAACCGATAACCATAGACCAAGTAAGGCAAACCCATAAACATATCATCGGCCCACACCGAGGGTTCAGAGGTATAATTTCTGGCAAAGACACCCGCTACACGGAATTGTTCGGAACGCAGATAATCGAGCACCTCCAGAGCCTGTTGCCGGTAACTTGGCGGAGCATCGGAGCTTTCGACGCAACGGGTGATATAGGGCATGGCCGGAGCCGACCGGTAATCGAGCATCGGACGTCCCGAAGCACCGTAACCGAACGACCGGACGGCCTGAAGCCCGCAACTCTGATATTCGGACAACGAGGAGGTTTCGAGCCAGAAATCACACCACGCATCGGCGTAGGAACGGTACTTCCCCTCCCCTGTTGCGGCTGAAAGGCGCTGCAGGGCCCACGCAAAGCACCCCACATGATAATTCCAGTCGAAGAATCGTCCGTTCCGGACCGGTGCCGACACGATAGACAGCGGCGGAATGTTCCAGGCCAGCAAACGTGCTCCATCCGAATAGGTGCGATGGAACAGCAACAGGGAGTCGGGCTGGAGCGGTGCGGAAAAGGGGGCCTGAAACGTGCCGAGAACCAGCCACCGGGCTTCGCGGAGTTGCGGGGCATAGGGGTCAAGCGTACACTCGATCCGGCACCCCCGCTCGGCATAACGCGAAAAATTGCGGGATTGGAGCAGAAAGAGATGCTCTCCGCCATCGTAGCGGGTCTTTACCAGCAGTTTGTGCCGGCCCCTCTTCAACCGGCAGTGAAACCCTTCCGGAAGGCGGAAATTCTTTTCGTCGAGCTGCACGGAGAAGGAATGCGGCACATCGCGTTCGTAGACCACCGAATCGTCGATCGTGATCCGCACGGGGCCGCTGCACCCCAGTTCGAACCACTCCTCGGTATCGCCTTCGCAATGCAGGGACGTCAAGGCATACGCCACTCCGGGCCGATCCATGCAGCGGCCGAAATCGACACACCCGAAATCGGAAGGGGCACGCTGAAGCCGGTATTCCAGGTCGAAACGGGTCCGGTCGACAACCCGGTCGGCCACACGCCGGGCCAGGTCCAGCGGTTCGCCCGCCCGCGCCAGCAGCGGAAACAACAATACGATCGAAAGAAGCCTCTTTTTCATACGGTCAGAAGTTGAGCACAGGATAACGATGTCCGTAACCGACGGACGACAGGCGCACATTGTCCCGATAGACCTCCGTATCGAAACGGGTCTGCTGAGCGGAGGGTTCCGAGGCGTTTCGGTCGGCCCAGAAAACAATACGTCCATCGGAGGCGGCCACGACCAATTGTTCCCCCGGCAACGGCAGCACCTTCTTCGCAGCCACGAGAATCCCCTTCCCCGTATCAGCCACAACCCGGCCCGTGCGGTCGTAGAGTTTTCCCCCGGTATAAAGTTCATGGATGCCGTCGCCGTTGAAATCGACGACCGTTCCCTTGATCGGGAAGTCGATCCGGACCTCCTCACCTGTGACGGCATCGTAGGTCCGGGCCACACAACTGCCGGACGGAAGTCCCTCGTCCTTGAACGGGTAGCGCCCGGCCATGGCGATCCGTTCGCCGTGCGGGCCGAAATTCCCGACCCATCCGTGGTGGTAATGGCCCCGGCGGTCGGCGATCTCCCACAGGTGGCGGCCCGACTGGTCGAACATCACCGCCCGAGGCAGTTTCCCGTTATCGCCCTTCTCCCGGGTCGTAAAGAAGCACCAGCATCCCGCAGCCTCGTTCCACCACGGTTGGACCAGATCGGAATGTTCGTTCCAGACCTCACCGTCGAGGATGAAGAGCTGTTGGCCCGTATCGAACGAGAAACAGCGTTCGCCGTAGAGGAACTGTTCGCGGCCGTCGCGGTACAAATCGATGATCGGGGTCGAATGGCTGCCCCGGGCGCCGCGCCCGTCATCGGGAATCTCGACCTTCCAGCGGCGGCTCATGTCGCCATTCCACGCCTGCATCCGAATATCCTTATAGGTTCCCTGCACCGTCACCAGAACCGGACTCCCGTCGTCGGCATGTCCGCCGATCAGCAGAAAACGCCATTTGTAACTGTTCGCCTGGTTGTGCGACGGCGCCGGCCAACGCCACGAACCGGTCACTTCACCCGTACGGGCATCGGCCCGTTCGAGCCGGAACCCGTCGTAGTCAAAGGGCCGCTCGCAGGTATTGGCCACATAGTAGATTTCGTCGCACCCGTCGCCGTCCATGTCCATCGGCAGAAGCGGCATGAACCACACGCCTGGAATGGTATAGGGCAGCTCCCGACGCCACAGTTCTTTCCCATCCGCGTCGAAGACCACGATCTTCGGCGTATCCTTCGGGAAGGTGAAACTCCCTTCATAGGGGTCGAGGCTCTTCTCCGCGGAGAAGACCGTCACAAAGCCCAGCTTCCCGGCTCCGAGATGCAGCGGAGTCAACCGGCACTGCCGGACCGGAGTCCGCAAATCGAGTGTCAACGCCTTATACGGGGCATATTCCCGGGCTGCAAGCACCGCCGGCAGCCACAACAAACACAGACAAAGCAATCTTTTCATAACCGCAATCCTCTTTTTCACATCCTCAGCGATTCCTAAAAACGGGAAGGACCGGACTTTCGCCCAGGCCTTCCCTCCCAAAACACACCTGACGGATTTCACCTATTTCCGGGCGTCCCGGATCTCACCGTCCTGCTGGTGCCACATACCGTAGGGTTCGGTCCGCGAGCAGCGCTCGTAGTCGATTCCCTCCACGGAGTAATTTTTCACGTCATCCATCACGATGGCCGGACGGACGTCGTTGTTGGCCAGCCGCAGCCGCACGTTGCGGACCTTCAGCCCGTCGACATGGCGGAAGTAAAGCCCGTATGCGGGGCACGTGCCGTAGCAATCGAATTCAGGGTATTTC
Organism: Candidatus Alistipes intestinigallinarum; assembly: GCA_019115745.1. Taxonomy (GTDB): domain Bacteria; phylum Bacteroidota; class Bacteroidia; order Bacteroidales; family Rikenellaceae; genus Alistipes; species Alistipes intestinigallinarum. Next base: position 68,351 of record DXDA01000074.1, on the reverse strand, counting down.
TTCTCATTTTCGGGGATATCGCGGTAGATCATCTGCGGCTCGTTGATGGAGCCGAAGAGCAGCAGGTCGCAATCCTCAATCAGCACATTCTCAATCGGATGGTCCTTCAATCCGCCGATGGCCGTCCCGACTCCCGGGCCGCCCTTCACCTCGACCCAGCCGATCCCCGTGTTCCGGATATTGCGCAGCGTAACGTTCCGGATGGCTCCGACCGGTGCGGGATTCGGACCGCCCTCGAAGGTCCGGCCGCGGTTCCCCAGGCGCACGACGAACGGCGAAGCGCAGTGGCTCATCCGGACATCCTCGTAGGTCACGCCGTCGATCACCGAACCGTCGACCGCCTCAATGGCCAGCGAATAGCGCGTCCACCCCTCCACGTTGCGGACATGGACGTTGCGGATCTCGCCGTGGGTCTCGGTGCCGATCTTCACCAGGTTGCAGTTCGCGTAGCGCGACCGGACATCCTCGACGAAGATGTTTTCCGCCGGGGTCAGCGACAGCGCCTTCAGGCAGATCACGTCGTCACCGCAACTGCACAGGAAATTTCGTACCGTGACGTTGCTGCAGCCGCTCAGGTCGATGCCGTCCTGGTTGTTCGTCCCCGTATAGCAGCGGACCGTCAGGTTCTCGACCTTCAGGTTCCGGCACGATTCGTAATACTGGGTCCAGTTGGCGCTCCGGGCCAGCGTAACTCCCGAGAGGGTCACCCCGTCGCACTCGACCATGCGGATCAGACGCGGACGTTCGTGTTCGTTGTTGCGACCCCGCCAGGGATACCCCTCGAAGAGCGAATAACCGTCGATGATCCCGCCGCCGCAGATCGTGATGTTCGAAGCCTTCTCGGCGTAGAGAAGCTGAAAGTCCTCCTTGCTCCGATAGGAGGGCAGCGAACAGCGGATCGGCGGGAAATCGGCGTGGTCGACCGATCCGCGCAGGATCGCACCGGCCTCGACGCGAAGCGTCACGTTTGATTGGAGCCGCAAGGTCCCCGTCACGAAGATACCGTCGCGGACCCACACCGTACCGCCCCCCTTATGGGCGCTGCAACGGTCGATCGCAGCCTGAATGGCAGCCGTGTTGACCGTCTTGCCGTCCCCGACAGCCCCGGCCTCCGCCACGTCGATGACGAAACCCTGCGGGGCTGCGACCTCGGGCCACGCCCCCAGCGGGCGGAGTGCCACGAGATACATGCCGTGCTCGCTGCTGCCGTTTTCACCCAACGTCACCCGCTCCCCGCACCGATACGGACGGCGGTAGAAGGTGAAACGCTCGCCGCGATCGTTCATCAGCCGGTAATCGGTCCGGATGAAGGAGTCGAGCCAGGCCGGTTTCCGTTCGATGGCATCGTTGTGCGCCACAAAGACCTCGGCATCGGCCTTGACTTCGAAACAGGCGATGTCGCCCCGGTCGAAGCGCTTCGAGCCGTAGGCCGTCTGAATCCAGTCGGCCCCTTCGAGTTCGGGAGCAAGTTCGGTGATTACGACGGGCTCCTCCCCGTACATCGAGGCCCCGCAGCGCAAATTGCCCTGCTCCAGCCAGTGTGAAATGTTGTAGTTGAACTGCCAGACATCGAACACGTCAAGTCTCGAAATCAGGCGCGTATCGGCCTCCGTAACCGTTGCGGCTGCGAGCAGGCAGCCGGTCAGTATCCATTTTTTCATCGGTATTTTCCAAGAACAGTTTTAGTGACACAACCCATTTTCGAGCCTCCCCGCCATCCCGGAATACGGACGCGGGGGCTCCTCTATTTCTTCCTGCCTTCGATCTGCAGACGCAGGGTCTCGAACTCCCCGGCGGTGTGGTCCTCCGTATCGATCTCGCGTTTCAGCACATAGGCGATCTTCTTCTCCGCGCTGTAGGTATTGGCATGGCGCAGCGTCCTCCGCCGCGGAGCGTAGTCGAGCATGATCCGCCGCATGAGGTAATCCCGCTGGATGTAGCGTTCGAGAGCCGCGATACATTCGGCACCGTACTCGGGACCGTCCGCATAGGGGCGTTCGCGCGAAGGCTCGTACTTGCCGTTGTAGACATAGCCGCTCTTGTAGAAGAGCAGGGCGGCTTCGACCAGGGCCGCGTTGCGTTCGCAGAGCGTGCGGTGCAGGTAGGCACTCGCAATGATGTCGTTCAGATACGGGGCATTTTTCGGAGCCGCGGCCCGGGCCTTCTCGGCCGCAGCCACGGCCCGGTCGGCACACGCCTTCATCTCCTGCAGCACGTCCAGGGGCGTCAGGCGCTTCTGAGCATGGTAAACGGTCTCCAGCTCCTCATCCGAGCGTTTTCCCGTGCGCCAGGCTTCGGCATACTCGGGAACACCAACCACCTCCTGCCGGACAAAGGCCATCCCGGCCGGCGCCTCCGGATTGTCGAACATCTGCCAGAACTGCAGCGGCTGCAAACCGCCGACCGACAGTCCGTCCCCGCGCCAGAACCATGCCGGCATCAACTTGATGAACTGCTCCTGGGCATGACCCACCGCCTTGAGCGACTCCAACACATAGGGGGCCGCCTTGCGGTAGCTCTTGGCCAGATAGGCCTCCGCATCGGCATCGCTCCAGGGTTTGCGATTCATCGCCCCGGCCACGGTGAGCTGCGTCAGGCGCCGCACGGGATTGTCGGCCGTATCCTCGCCCCGCAGCGTGTAGTCCTGATAGACGATGCCGGTGAAGCCGCCCGCATAGATGTTTTCGAAGATCCGGTTGACGATATTATTGTCGTACCAATAGACCGGATGGGGATATTCGGCATCGTACATGTGCAAGTCCAAGGCTACCCCGTAACCGTCATCGAGCATCTCTTTCGCCCACAACGGATAGTTGACCAGCGGCTGATCGTATCCGGCATACTTGACCGAGAAGATCAGTTTCTCGCGCGGAATATCCAGGCGCTGCATCACCTCGGGCTTCACATACCAGTCGCGCATCCCGAAGAAATAGCCGTCCCCGCGTTTCTGCTGCAGCATCCGGGCCAGGCGGTTCGAGTAGTCGACGAAACAACTGTCCGTCTTCTCATAGTCGACGCAATCCTTCCACGAACGCCACGTATTCGTCCGGACCTTCTCCACATCGTAGGTCCACGCCGCCTCGGCATAGGCGTTCAGGAAGCCGTCCACCTCGGGGAGCAACTCCAGCGCCCGCTCCGTCGACCAGAGGAAAAAGTCCCGGAAAACCGGATTGGTCCACTGCTGCTGGGGCACGCAGTTGGGCGACTTGCCCGCAAGTGCCTTGCGGTACATGTCGTTCTGATGCGCCTTGAGCAGCAACTCATCGAACACGCCGTCAGGATTGAGTTCCTGCTGGTGCGCCTTCCAGAAGTTGTAGGGCGCATAGTGCGAATAGGAGCGCGTCACCACATAACGGATCCCCTGCGCCTTGGCATATGCGATATTGTCGCGCAGGGTCTCCAGATTCTGCGCCACCTTCTCGCGCGTATACTGGACCGCCTCGGGATAAGGCGAATCGCTGTAGTCGATGATATACATCGGCAGGAAATAGAACGTTCCGATCGAAATGACATTGTAGCCGTCATCCGCAATGCGGTCGATCTGTTCGTGCACCTCCTCGGTGAGCCGGGGGTTCATCCACTGGGATGAACCCACCGGAACAATCCGATATTTCAGGTTTTCCTGCGCCCGAAGCGGAAGAACCGCCGCCAACAGCAACAGGGAAACTAACAGTCTCTTCATCATCCTGTATTTTAAAATCAATAAATCTCCGTCAAAGTCGTCGGGACCGGAATATCGCCCCAGGTCGTAAACTGATCGGGAGCCCCATTGTCATCGAGCGTATAGTAGCCGACCGGACGGGGCATCGGACCGGTCCACGGCGTCGGACAGGGATCGTCAAACGGCAAAGCGATACCTGCGACATTCAGGAAATTGAAAACTTTGGCCGTACCGTCATCATTCTTCAGCGACGGATTGCCATAATTGACATTCGCTTTGCTGTCGGTCGTATGTACCGTAAAACGGAAGAGCAGATTCGAGCTCTTGCTCTGTTCCGAACTATTAGCCTCACCCTCGACATAACGCCAAACCCGGACAAAGGTTGCATCGGCGCCCGATGAAGAGTGTCCCGTCCAGAACTTGCAGGTATGACCCAGGAAGAGCTTGGCCTTGCCATCATCCTTCGAGTATCCGGACCAACCCGTAGCCTGGCTTCCATCTTCGTAACCTGCTCCGGCAATCGAAAAACGGGAATTCGAATAGCAAGCCCAATAGAACGGCTGATCGGGATCGGCAATCGTCGGATAGGTATACGGATAGGGTGTCGCCGTCAGATAAACCGGCATGGAGCCCACCTTGTCGACCCCTTCCACGGCCGGCGAAGCCACAGCCCAGGTCTGAGGATCGTTAAACAGCGCCGTCTTGTTTTTGCCGCCTCCGGAGCAATACTGGATGCAGGCATAGCAATTGTCAGGAGAAGTAATCTTTGAGGCCGTCGAACTGGTACCGCGCATCCGGTTGCCCCACTGGTCCGTGACCATGACACCCTCTGCGGGCACATACTGGTAGGGGCGCAGCTTGCACGATGCCGAAACCCCGCTCACGTCGGTCGTCGTCGCCGTAATCAGAATCTCCGTGGCCGTGCAGTTCGCGGGATCGAAAACGAAATCGGGCTTCACCGTCACCAGACCGTTCTCGTCCACCGTGGCGACGGTCTCGTCGGCCGAAGTCCACGTCACGGTCTGCACGTAGGCATCCTCGGGAACGGTCTTGAATGCGAGCTGCAGCGTCTCCCCGGCATGAATCGGCTCCGAAAGCTCCTGATCGAGAACGATTCCCTGAACGCCCGGGCACTGAGCCGTCACGGTGAGCGAAGCCTCGTAGCCGCCATCGTCCGTCACCACCTTGATCGTCGTGGTGCCCTCGGGGGCATTCCCGGGGTTGTCGACCATGTAGACATTGAACGAAACCGTCTGCGTAGCCGGGTCCTGCGTCCCTTCGGCATCGACCGTAGCCACGTCAGGATTGCTGCTCTCCACGTGAACAACGCTATTCTCCGGAATGTCTGTTTCATCGTCGTCGGTGGCGAATACGACCCGGATGGCCTTGGTGTGGCTGACCGTCAGCGAAGCCGTCAGTGCATCGCTGGCCTCGCTGCCATCCGCGTTGAGCGACAGGGAGACGCCCGTCACCTTGACGGTCTTCAGATTCACGGCAAACGACGTATGGACATCCTCGTTGCGCGTCGACTGGATAGAGATCGTAGCTTCGCCCAACTCCTCTCCGGGGATCAGCGTAAACCCGGGACGCCCGTCGAACTCCTTCTCCTCGACCGTCACGACCCCCTCGTTCGAGGAGTCGAAAGTCACGCTCTTGTCAAAGGTATCATGAACGAAAATCTCATAATAATAGTCCCGGCTTCCGGTAGCATTACGGACAAAGGTCACCAAATCTCCAATCGGTTCATCGAGCAGCAGATCATAGACCCGAATGCCCGATTCGGAGGTTACACTGACCGCACATGTCGCCTGGAGTTCGGGATAGGCCGCACTTTGCACCGTCACGGTCGTTTCACCCAGACCAACAGCCTTGACGGTTCCGGTCTGATCGACCGTTACGACGCTTTCATCGTTCGAGCTCCAAAGCATTTCACTGTCCGTGGTTTCAGCAGGATCGAACGCGGCATAAAGACGGCAACTCTCCCCTACGATCAACTCTTCGAGCGAACTCTTCGACAAAACAAGCTCCGTCGGTTCATAGAAGACATTGCCGTCCCCCATCCAGTCCGATTCGCCACATGCCGACAAAAGCGACACGGCCATCGAAAAGAGAATCAGTTTTTTCATATCAGGTATTGTTTTAGGATTTATTCAAACTATTTGCGGGGTACAGAATCCGAAAAATCGTTCTTCTCAAGCCGCAGGTATTTGAGACTCGGCAGCGACTCCAAAGCCTCGGGAACCTTGCCCGACAGGTGGTTCCCGGCGGCCTTGAACGAGGTCAGTGCCGTGAGTTTGGCAACAGAAGCCGGGATTTCGCCCGTCAGTTGGTTGTAACTCAGATCGAGCGAAATGGATTTGGCGGGTTTGCCCAGCAGCGTCATGTCGCCGATGTTGGCCGGGATTTCGCCCGTCAGGCGGTTCTTGTTGAGCAGCACCTTGATCTCGTTGCCGCCCTTGCCGTCGGCACGCGGCTTCGAGGTCTTGGCCTCACGCCCCATTGAAACCAGTTCTGCAGGAATCTCGCCCGTCAGCCGGTTATCCGAAAGAATGAACGAGGACATGAGCTTCAGGCGCCCGACCTCCGGTGAGAGGCTGCCCGAAAGATTGTTACCCGAAAGGTTCAGCGTCCGCAGACCGTCCAGTTCATAAACCACGGCGGGCAGCTCGCCCTGGAGTCCGTTGTCGGGCAGTTCGAGTTTGCTGACGCGGTTGTTGCGAATCTCATTGATCCCGAACCAACCGGTCCCCTCCTCGGCATTGTAGACCTCGACGTCTTCAGCCGTGGAGTGCTTGAAGTCCCAACCGGAGTTGTTTTTCCAGGACTTCCCGCCCGTCGCCTCGTAGAAGGCCTTCAGGACTTCGAAATCCTCGGGAGTAATCTGTGCGAAAAGTGTTCCACAGAGACACAAAGTCGTAACAGTAAGGAAAAGTCGTTTCATAGCAAATGGGTTCATTTAAGGATTTTAATTTTTTATCGATCAATCCGGTAATCGACCAAAAGTTGTCGCAACGCCTTGCTTCCCTTGACGGCATGATCCGGGAGCCGCTGCTCGGGACCGAAGACATACATCTGCGGAGCGTGTTCGATCGTCACGGTCTCTTCCCGATAGGAACCGTCGGCCTGCCGCAATCCTTCGGTCCGCAGTCCGAATTCACGGGCCACGAAATCGTACATCGCACGCCGCTTTCCGGGTCCGTAATCGTGGTGTTCGGCGGCCAGATGAACGTTCTGTACCCGATTCCGGGCATCATAGAGTTTGTAGACACGCTGCAGATAGGGGTATTCGATTTCAGGGACGGTCGAGGTCCAGTCGTGCCCGTCTGAGATCACCAGTTGCGGACGGGGAGCCGCCATGGCACCCAGTTCGGCATTGTTGGTCATCAACTCGTCGGGAAGAATATGGATCGGAAGCCCGCTTTCGCAGGGACAGCCGCCGAAGAAGTGCGACGACATCATGACCACCGGCACACTGAGCGTAATCCGGTCATCGAGGGCCGCTATGACCATGGTCTGCGTACCGCCGCCCGAGGCGCCCGTCACGCCGACCCGCGTGGTATCGACCCACGGCTGGGCGCACAGATAGTCGAGGATGCGGATGCTCTGCCAGGTCTGCATGATGATTCCCAGATCGGAGCGATGATCCTTCAAGTTGAAAGCCAGAGCCGATTCGCCCCAGGCCCACATATCGTAGCTGAAAGCTGCGCATCCCATCTTCGCCAGCATGGCGCAACGAATCTGCTGATCGGGACGGTAACGGCCCCGTTCGTCGGGAATCGAGTTGTCAACCTTGTTGTAGAAGTGCCCGTGAGGGGAGAGCATGACGGGAATGCGCCCCTTCACCCGGGCCGGCATGTAGAGTGACCCCGACACCCACACCCCCGGAAGGATCTCCAGCGCGATGTTCTCGACCATATAGCCGTCGTATTTGCGCAGGTTGCTCCGGATCGGGGCCAAATCGCAGCGCTTCAGGCTGTCGAGGCCCAAAGTGGCGAGAATGTGGCTGCGGATCCGGGCTTTCCGCGCCTCGAAGGCTTCGCGCGTCGGGTAAAGGCCGAGCAGCCGTTTCAGATGCTTTTCACCCTCCTCGGCGGGTTTGCGGTAATATTCCCACTTCTTGATTTCATAGACCCCGGGGCCTTTGGCCGTCCAGCGCATGTCGAGCGGCCGGAGAATGTTGTCGAGCGTCACTTCGGCGTCATCGTAAAAACGCCACGGAGCCGACTTGACCATCCGTCCCTTGACATTCTTCTCCTCGTAGATCAGTTGGACGCCATACTGCCGTTCCACCTGCTGCAGCACCTCCTTCAACGGCTTGTCATAGACATCCGAATTGAGCCACTGCGCATCGACCCGAAGGACAAACGACAGCAACAGGAACAATATCAATCCCTTTTTCATCTTTCGCTATTTGAATTGAACACAAGCGTTCACGGTTTTCAGCCCGATCTGTTCGGGTGAGAGAATCGCCTTGCCGGCAACCGTCAGATTTTCAAATACAATATTTTCGAGATGTCCCGCCTCGGGTGCCTTGATCTCGGGCGCTTTCGGGAAGGGCGCCAGGAAGAAGCAGTCGCGGACCTCGACGTTACGAATCGTACCGAGCGGCGTCTCCGAGCGTCGGGCATTGACCGTAAAGTGGAACATCATCCGCTTGCTGTCGGGATGGTTGCGCTCGAAACGGTTGTTCACGTAGCGGACATTCTCCAGGCAGGTGCCGTCCGAGACGTAGAGGGCCATGCCCCGGTCGGCCTCCAGGACATCGTTATCCTCGAAAAGAATGTTCGACATGCGCTCACCCCGTGTTTCGGTACCGACCTTGAGCGACGATTTTTTCGTCAGGAAGACACAGCCGCGGACAGTAATCCCTTCGGCATCGTCCAGATAGCCGGAATATCCGGTTGTCTTGACGGCCACGTTGTCGTCCGAACAATAGGCGAAGCAATCCTCGATCAATACGTTCCGCGAAGCATCAGGATCGAAGCCGTCGGTATTGCTCAGATTCGGATCGTTCATCAGCTTGACATTCCGGATCACCACGTCGCGGCACTTCAGGATCTGGGTGTTCCACGACCCGGGATCCTGCAGCATGACATTCTCGATCCGCAGGTCCGCGCTGTTGACCGCCAGGACGAGCCGCATCCGGGCCTTGTCGCCGAAACGCTCCCGCAACCGGCGCCCGTTGCCGTTGATAGCCCCCGGGCCCCAGATGCGCACGTCCCGGGCATCCTTGACATAGATGAAGCGTCGGGTCTTGACCTCGTCCGAAGACTCGAAAGGTTCCGTCGACGAGGCATCGGCCCGAAGGACGGCCCCCGCTTCGAGATACAGCCGAGCATGGGACGGCAGGCGAAGCTGACCGCAAAGGTATTCCCCCGCCGGGAAGATCAGCGTGCGGCCCTTTTTCGCACAGGCATCGATGGCCCGCTGCACAGATTTCGTCACGTTCCTCCCGCCGGAGTTGTCGACGCCTTCATACGAGAGGATATTGTCGCCGTCCGGCCGTACCGCGGTTTTTTCGGCAAAGATGAAGAGTCGCGCCGTATCATTCAGCCGCACGAGGTAGTGTCCGGTTTCGTGCAGACGGAAACGGACCGTCCGCCCCTCCAACCGCGGTTCCACCAGACGACTCCGGGGGCTGATCTCGACCCCGGTGAGGTCGAAAGGCGCCGTCACGGCGAAATCCGCACTCTCCGCCAGCGTGCAGGAGACATAATGATAGTTCTTGAAGGGTTCCGCCGACAGGGCCGCGGTCCCCATCCGCACCTCGTAATTCGGAGCGGCGGCCCAGGCAAGGCCCGGTAACAGAAGCGAACATATGGCTGCAAATCGTCTCATTCGAATCGGATATTTTCAGTAAAACGGAGTCGGGGTTTCCAGTCGTCCAGCGAACGGAGGCGTTTGTCCCCGACGGTCACATTCCTGAGCGTCAGCCCGTCGATCGTGTGTTCGGCATCCAGCCCCGCCACCTCGTCCGGGCGCGGGAAAGCGGTCCGGAAATGGCAGTCGCGGATCTCGACATCCCGGATCCGGCCCTTCCCGGCGCGCTCCGAGATCTTGAAATGGATACCCCGGCGCTGACTGTCGGGATAATTGCGCTCGATGCGGTTGTTTGCAAAAACGATCTTTTCGAACAGCGCCCCGTCGTTGCAATAGAGTGCCAGGGCCCGATCACACTCCACCACATCGTTGTTCTCGAAACGGATATCGGACATCCGGGCGGCCTTGGTCTCGGTCCCCACCTTGAGCGACGACTTGCGCGTCAGGAAAACGCACTCCCGAACCACCACATCCCGCAAATCGCGGTTCAGACCCAGGTTGTTCGTCGTCTTCACGGCCACGTTGTCGTCAGAACAGTAGGCAAAGCAGTGCTCAATCCGCACCTGCCGCGAAGCATCGGGGTCGAAGCCGTCGGTATTGGGGACCGTCGCGTCGTTGATGAGTTTCACGTCGCGGATCGTCACGTCGTCCGAATAATGGATGTGCGTATTCCACGCCGCGGGATCCCGCAGCAGAATACCCTCGATGCGGACGTTCCGGGAGTTCCGGATCCGGATCAGATTGGCCGGTTTGCCCTGAGCCCGAAGCGCGGCTCCGTTGCCGTCGATGATCCCCCGTCCCGAAATCGTGACGTTCTCGGCACTGTCGATAAGGATCAGCCGGCTGAAGGTCATCCATTCGCCGTTGTCGGTATAGTGCTCCTTATTGTAAATATGGTCGGCCTCCAGCCGGCCGCCGTCGGTCGGATAGTCCCGACGGTCGTCCGAACCCCGGATGATCGCCCCGTCGGCGAGGTAAATCCGCGTATGGCTGCCGATACGCAGCGTTCCCGTCCGGTAAACGCCCCGCGGAAAGACCAGCAGCCGTTTCGTCGCCGAAGCGAGGTCGAGCGCCCGCTGCAGATTGGCCGTCTGAAGTCCCTCCCCATCGACGAAATCCGCGGCATTCAGCACCCGGTCATTCATCTCCGGGGCCTGCTCCGGACGATCGGCCAGCAGGAAAAGACGCTCCCGATCGTTGATCCGCACGACCCACCAGCCCGCTCCGGGGAGCGTGAATGAGGCCGTCGAGCCCTCGATCCGGGTCGTCACGCCGCGAACCGCAGGACTGACCTCACAGCACGTAATCGGCTCGCTGCATTCGATTCGAACCGGAGCCTCACCGGCAAGCGAAAAGTTGACATAATAAATGTCCTTGTAAGCCTCCACAGGAAGCGACACACCATCTACGGTCAGCCGATAGCGATCGGTTATCGTGTGGAACTCCGGTTGGGTTGCCTGCGTAGGCCGGACCCGTTCCGAAGCCCGCACCGGCCAGACCGACAGCCACAGGGCCGACAGCAGACATCCCATCCATCCGATATGTCCGAAACTCCGCATCCTACAGTTTTTTGTTATCGGGGAACTTTTTCGTCGTCAGGGCCTTGAAGTCGGGAATCAGCACCACGCTGTTCCGTCCGATCGTATAGGAGTCGGTCCGGACCTTGGTCTTCTTGTTCCGGATGCTCTTGTACTTCACCGAAGGATTGATCGCCGTGATGAGTTTGTAGGCACGCTTCTTCGCATCCTTGTCGAGTTTCTCGGTCTGCGGGCACACCTTGGCAAGCAGCGTCTTCAGATCCGTATCGTCCACGGCCTGCAGATCCGCCGAAGGGCTCTCGGCACCGACCCACACGGCCTCGCCGCCTTCGGGAATCCGGTCGATCAGATCGCAGACGGCCAGATAGTTCATATCCTTGCCGTCCCGCACGATCATCTTCGCGTAGTAGTTGGTCATGTAACGGACATACCCTTCGGGAAGATTCCGGGAGGCCAGCCGTTTCGTAATGGCCCGCGAGACGTTGTACTGATTGGCGATGAAGTTGTAGTCGTCGGCCACGATGTAGCCCCGCTCTCCGGTGTAATGCGCCGTAGAGGCGAGAATCGAGGCAAAGGCATCGAGCATGTAGCGGAATTCGGGTGTCGAGGCGTCGATGCCCGGGTTCTGTTCCCGAACGAAGGCATCGGCAAGGGCCCGGAATTCCTCCTGGCGCGAAATGGGGAACGACACCTCTCCGGCGAACGGCTTCATCTCCTCGGGAGCCGGAACGAAATTGGCCTGCGAAAGATTGATGGCTACGGGCTTCCGGCCTTCCGGATTCAACCGCGGTTCGGAGATTCCCGGCAGCGGCGAGGGATCGACGTAATCCACCACCTCGACCGTCGCCGAAGCCGACTTGAGCCCCGTTGCCGAAGCCGTAATGGTCACCGTGCCGGTCTCTCCGGTCGCCCGGATCAGGTTGATCACCGGAGCGTCGATATACATCGTACCCTCGTACTCCTCGTGCTTGTTCCGGTCGCTGATGTAGACATCGGGGCCGACGAGCGTCGCAGGGCCTTCGACGTGGAACTTCAACGTATTGTTGGCTCCGTAGACATGTACGCTGTCCTTGTCGACGATGTCCACCTTGAACTCGACGATGTTGTCGGGCGTGGACATCATCCGGTCCGCCGAAACCCGAATCGTCAGCGCCGCAGGCTCCCCGGCCATCACGACGCGATCCTTCACCACCGTACCGTTGCGATGCGTCGCCACAGCCTCGATGACACCCTGCTCGATCGTCACATCCGGAAACTCCACACAGAAATTATTGTCCACATTGGGACGTTTTTCCCCGATCTTGCGGCCGTTGACCCACAGTTCGACCTTTGCACAGTTCGAATCCACGGTAATCATCTTCTTCTGGCCCACATACTGCGAACGCCAGAAATGCGGCTGGATGTGCACCATCGGCTTGCGCGAGAAGTTCGCCTGCCAGAGATAGTAGACATATTTCGGGGTGCGCCAACTGTCAACCCATCCCTTCGGGTTCACGTGCTTGAGCGGCGAATTGACATACTCCCGGTCGGCGCCGTGGTCGGCATAGAGCCACACCGTACCGTTGTGCTCCGAAATGGGATTCTTCGAACTCCGGGAACGCAGGTGCTGCCAGTAGTCCGTTCCGGCCCACTGCCCGTCGGAGGGTTCCAGGTTCATGTCGTCCTTGTCGTACCACCCGCGGATCGTACAACGCAGATAGCTCTCCACGGGCATCTCCTTGTCGGTATGCTTGCAGAACTCCGGATTGTAGGAGTCATTGTAGGGCTGACGCACCGTGATGATGCGCGTCGGATCCTCCTCGGCCGCATAGCGCGAATCGCAGGCATGGTCGGTCTCGTTGCCCATCGACCAGATGATGATCGACGGATGGTTCCGGTCCCGGCGGATCATTTCGCGGCAGTTCTGCTCCTGGACCTCCTTCGAGAAGTTCTGGTTCTTGATGTTCGGAAGTTCCTCATTGATGCAGATGCCGTGGCGATCCATGAATTCGTAAACCGACGGGTCGTTCGGATAGTGCGCCGTACGCATGTAGTTGATATCCAGTCCGAACTTCATATCCTCCATGTCGCGCTGCGCAATCCATTTCGGGAAGGCTGCCCCCAGCCACGGGAACTCCTCATGACGGTTGATGCCGTGCAGGTGAGTAACCTTGCCGTTAAGGATCAGTCGATGAATATCGTAATCCCAGGCGATGCTGCGAATACCAAATGTCGAATGATAGACATCAACCAGTTCCCGTCCGACATACACCTCGCTGTAGGCGTGGTAGAGGTAGGGAGAGTCGGGGCTCCAGAGTTTCGGATTCCGCAACCGCGGGATCGACTGGTCGAATTCGGCGATTGTACCGGGTTCGATGCTCTTCGAGCTCTCCAGCCGTTTGACAATCCGGCCGTCGGTATCCGTCACGACCGTCTGCAGGGTCACCGCAGCAGCCTCGGAACGTTGATTCCCGACATAGGTGCGGATCCGTACGGAAGCCTGGCGGGCCGAAACTTCGGGCGTAGTGATGAACGTTCCTCCCTCATGCTTGTAGGAGCCCTGGAAGGGAACGCTCACCCGATCCGTAATGACCAGCCGGACGTCGCGGACGATACCTCCGTAAACCACCCAGTTACCGGCATTCATCGGAGGAATGCGGTACTTGTCGTTCAGTGCGTTCTGCACAGCCACGACCAGCACGTTCTCCTTCCCGAACTCGACGGCATCGGTAGCGTCGACATAGAAACTCGTGAAACCGCCCTTGTGATCCCCAAGGTATTTGCCGTTGAGATACACCTTGGAATACTTCTGTACGCCGTCGAACTCGAAACAGATCCGCCGGTCGCGGTACTCCTCGCCGATGACGATCCGCTTCCGGTACCAGCCCCAGCCGTTCCACCAATAGGGATTGTCCGAAGCCGCAGCATTCCGGATGAAGGGATGCAACTCCCGGGTCGTTTCGTAAGTCTGCCACGTATGAGGCACGGCAATGCAACTCCAGGCCGAATCGTCGAACGTCGGCAGTTCATAAACGCCCTTGACCTCCTCCTCGTCAGGGAAATAATTGAACGTCCATTCGGTATTGATCGTCTTCTCAAGACGGTGATTTGCCTGCGGGACATAATTCTCGGCCGATACGATGCCTGTAAACGACACGGCAGCCACGGTCGAAAAAATCCATCCGGCAAAATGCTTCGATATCAATTCAACACTCATTCCAATCATTCATTTTACTGTACCTCACAATTTGTGTCACTCACCGGACTCGGAACCATCCGTAACATCCAGAACGACGCGGAAGCCAATCTCTTCGGAACGGGTCCCGGGCTGAATCTTGAGACGCATGGTCGTCTTCACGGCATACTCGGGCAGATTCCACGATCCACCGCGCAACACCTTGAGACGCCCCTCGGCCGGACCTTGCGGATCTTCAACATAGGAGATCTGCTCTTCCTTCTGCGTCCCGTCCCCCTGGATGTAAAGAACCGGGCCCTCACTGGCTATGGCTGCATTCGCACACATCTCATAATAAGTTTCGCCATACCAGTCCGAGCACCACTCCATGACGTTGCCGCACATATCGGTCAGCCCGAGTGCATTGGCCGGATCGGTCTTTCCATCCTTCATCTCACCACAACGGTGCGCCATACGGCCAACCCGTTCGACCCGATTTCCCGCACCATCGGTAATCACCGTAACCAGGCCGGTTCCATAGGAAGGATTCTTCGAATTGAAGAACCAGGCGGCCTTGTTCGAGGAACTGTTGCTGCTGTAAGCCAAACAACGGACGGTTGCATCTGCGGCCGTAGCAGCCTTGGCGGCCATTTCCCACTCGGCCTCGGTCGGCAGACGGCCACCAATCCAGCGGGCAAAGGCGTCGGCCTCTTTCCAGGTAATGTAAACCACGGGGAAATCCTTGCGTGAATTCCCGTCGGGATCGGTCCACTTCCAGAAGGGCTCCTTGGGCATCTGAACCACGTTCGGATTTGCAGCCACGAACTTTTCGAACTGCTCGACCGTCACGTTGCCCTTCATCATACGGATGTGCTTGGTCAACTTCACGTTATGGGCCGGGCGCTGGTCATAAAGCGTCGTAGAACCCGTATCGTCGGTCCCCATCACGGCATAAAGCGGCTGCCCCTCGATGCCCCAGGCACTGCCGAAATCAATGTCGGCCCACTGAGCCTCGGGAATGATGTCGTAAGGATCCGCCGAAGATTCGAGCACAATGTCGGGTACATCCTCCACGCTGTCCTCGTGGTCGTACAGCGAATCGGGGGTATCGTTGCAGGCCGAAGCGATCAATCCGGCAGCAGCAATCAAAGCAAAATGGAATTTATTGCGTTTCATCTTGTTCATGGGTCTTTTCTAAGTTATTACCATCCGGGATTCTGGGTAAGATTGGGATTGGCGATCCGCTCGTCGGCCGGAATTGGAAGCAAAAGGTGTTTGGGCTGTGCATTCTTGCTCAGTTTGATAAAGGGCACGTCCAGTTCGGGTGTTTTTTTACCATCCTGCGGATTGACGAAGGATTGTTTCATCTCCTCGTTACTCATCTCCTGGACCCGGGCCGTGAAGGCCGTCATCACGTCAATATAACGCCCCGTACGCCGCAAATCATACAACCGATAAGCCCCCTCTCCGGCAAACTCCCAACGACGCTCCTGCAGAATGGCATCGGCCAGATCGTCATGTCCGAGCGAAGCGTCCAGCCCGGAGAGCAGAGCCCGCTGGCGAACGATATTGAGGAAGAAAACAGCCTTGTCGGGCGCTCCCAGTTCGTTGTAGGCCTCGGCCAGCATCAGGTAGGCATCCGCCGTGCGAAGCATGATGAAGTTCGGGCCTGCAAGATTCTGGTTCAAGGCAACGATGTCGTATCCCTTGAGGAAATGCGGTTTGTTGGCGCTGGTTATCTGATAAGTCTGACGATAACGCATATCGTTGGTATCGTACGAACTGAACAGATCATACGAGGGGGTATAACTTTGATAACCGCTCGTCGCGCCCTGGATCGTCTCACCACTGGCACCCTTGAGCTCCGAAGGGGCCACCTCTCGATGCCAGGTATTATTGAACTTGTCCTCAGCTTGCGCATTGATCTCCATCAGGACCTCCTTCTTACGCTCCTCAACCTCCTTGTAGCGCGTATCGAAGATATAGTTATACTGCGAGCAGAGTCCGTAATTCTCGTTAAGCGTCGTACCGTCGGCAAACAGATCGAGGGTCGAGATGACATTCATGTACTCCTTGCGGACAAGATACATCTGAGCCAACAAAGTCTTGGCGGCTGCCCTCGAAACGGTCAGAGGATATCCGACCCCCGAGGTTACGGTAATCACGGACGGTTCCTCTTCGACAATGGTCGTCACCCACTCCATGTCGGAGATCAGCAACGAATAAACGGCATCCAGAGAGGATCTTGCAGGACGGATGTTGTCCTCCTTGACCGAGTAGACCGGAACCGTAACAAGCGGTACCTCACCCCACAGTTGCACGAGTTGGAAGTAAGCCCATGCCCGATAGAATTTGGCTTCGGCGATGATGTTATCCGAATTTGCCGGGCTCAGGTCGGGATTCTTCTCCAGTTTGTCGATCAGAATATTGCACTGCTCGATCACGGTATAAAGTTTGCCCCAGATGCTCTTCACGATCGAGTTGCTGGGATTGAGCGTCAGATAGGTGACCGCCTTGCGGTCGACGTTCGTCGACGAGTAGTCGATATTGTCGGTCATCGTATCGGTCAGATACATAAAGTCTGTACCGAAAACCGTATTGCGCACCTGATAATAAGCTCCGTAAAGAAAGAGCATGGCCTCTTCCTCGTTGTTAAAGTAGGCATCGAGCGGAATCTGGGTCTTCGACTGCTCATCGAGAAAATCACAGGATTCCAAGGCAAAGGCCGCGAGGAGAATGAAAAGTATCTTTTTCATGATCGGGAGCCGTTTATGTTAGAACGTAATGTTAAGATTGAAAGTAAAGGTTTTGACCGCCGGATAACTGCTTCGGTCGATGCCGAGCGTCGAGTTGGAAGTTCCTACCGAGCTGCTCATTTCAGGGTCGAAGCCGCGATATTTGGTCAACGTCCAAAGGTTAGTACCTTTGAGCGAGATGACCAGCCGTTGCATACCAATCTTCCGCGAAAACTTCTCGGGAACAGCGTAGCTGAGCGAAAGGGTCTTCAGACGCAGGTAGGATCCATCCTCAACCCAGCGATCAATCACATTCTGAGTGTATTGACGTGCCGTAGACTGGGAGCTGTAAGAGGATGGAATCGGCTTCGTACCTCCCGACCAGCCTTGATCACCCGTAATAGGATTGACCGGTCGCCATGCCCCGAGTGCATCGGCATAGGAGTTGTTGTTGCCAGCCTGATAGGTATCGAGTTTCGTCACGTTGGTATTGACGATCTTGCCGCCCAGAGCATAGTTGAAGAAGACGGTCAGGGACCAGTTCTTGTAGTTGAACGTATTCGTGAAACCTCCCATGATGTTCGGCAAGGCCTGGCCCAACACAACCTTGTCGTTGTCGTCAATCACACCGTCCCCATTCTGATCGACGTACTTGAGCATACCCGGACGGGTCTGGATGTTTAACGGGTCCTCGACCCACACGGCATCATCGGCATAAACCTCGTCCCAACTCTTGTAGATCTCGGTTTCGTAGCCCTTGATGACGCCCAGCGGCTGGCCCAGCAGCAGATAGGTAATGTTCTGGTTCACGCCGTTGCCCATGTAGTAGAGCACCACGTTGTCGTTGCCGCCCAGATCGGTCACTTCGCTCTTGTTCCAGGCGATATTGAAATCGGTATTCCAACTGAAATTCTTGTGTTCGATGTTGCGGGTATGAATCTCAAATTCAACACCCTTGTTGTCGATATTTCCGACGTTGGCAGAGACCTGCGAATAACCGGTCGTCAACGGCAGACGGTAGTTATAGAGCAGGTTGTAGGTCTTCTTGTAATAAGCATCCAGCGAGAAGCGGATCCGGTTCTTGAACAGGCCTACGTCCAGACCGCCGTTGTACTCGTGCGTGGTCTCCCACTGCAGGTTCGGGTTGCCGATCTGGGAGATCGTCGAACTGTTGTAGGACTGTCCGTTGATCAACACTTTATTCGAAGAGAGCATCGTCTCGGCCTTGTACTCGCCGATCCGGTCATTACCCGTGACACCCACACTGAAGCGGGGCTTCAACTCCGAGATCCAGCGCACCTTCTTGAGCCACTTCTCCTTGTTCATGCGCCAGGAGATCGACGCTGCAGGAAAATAACCGTAGCGGCTATCCTCACCGAAACGCGACGAACCGTCGGCGCGCAACGAGAAGGTGAACGTAAAGCGCTGATCATACGTATAAATAGCCCGGGTGAAGAACGACGAGTGCGTGATCGCCTTGTAGCTCGATCCCGGAACGCCTATATAGGCTCCTGCCCCCAGATTGTTCCACATGAAATAATCGGTATCAAAACGAGTCACATCAATATTGAACCCTTCCGACTGTTCACGCTGCCAGCTCTGACCCAGCGTCCACATCAGATAATGCTTCTTTTTAAAGGTCCGGGTGTAGTTGATGAAGTTTTCGTTACTCCACGAGATACCCTGCGAAGTCTTGCGTGTCGCCTTGTTGTTCTTGTCGATATCCGACTCCTTGGTATAGATCGATCGCAGGACATAGGCATAATCGTTGTTGTTGCTGAACTTGTAGCCGACCGTCGAGTTGAAGCTCCAGTACTTCTTCCGGTCGATGTCCCAGCGGAATACGGCATTGAGATCCGCATTGATGCGTTTGTTCCACTGGTTGGAGTTCATGGCCTTGGCAGCCTCGGTATTGATGTTCAGAATCTCTCCCGTCTCCTCATCGATATAGGTACCGTCACCAAGGTCCGTACCGTTGACCTTTCCGGTGGGCTTCAACATCAGCATACGCATCGTGGCTCCGGAGTCTCCCGAACTGATCTTTTCGGTCTGCTGACGGCTGATCGAACCCTTCACATCGAGATGCAGACGAGGCGAAAGATTCATATTGAATTTCGTGCTGAAGTTCAGGCGTTCGTTGCTCGAATTTTGAAGAATACCCTGCTCGTTGAGATAGCCGCCCGAAATATAGTAACGCATGTCTTTCGAGCCGCCCTGTAATGAAACGGTGTAGTTGTGACGCTGGGCCATGTCACGCAACAGCCGTTTCTGATAATCGTAGGTCGACAACGTATCGGGGCGCAATGTGTTGAAACTGCTCACACCCCACATCATACGGCCGAAATTGTCGTACTCGGCATATTGCTCACTGTCCATCATCTCGATCCGGTAACGGGGGATGGAGAGGCCGAAATCGGCATTGATCGACAATTTGGGTTTTCCGGCCTGTCCGCTGCGGGTGGTAACCATCACCACGCCGTTGGCGCCGCGCGATCCGTAGATGGCCGTTGCCGCAGCGTCCTTCAGGATCTCGATACCGGCCACGTCGTTCGGGTTGAGCATCGACAGTGCAGACTCGTCCGAGGGGATGTTGTCGATCACCACCAGCGGGCTGGTCTCTCCGGAAATGGAGGTTCCGCCACGGATACGCATGGCGATCTCACTGCCCGGTTCGCCCGACGCCGTGATCACCAACACGCCGGTGGCGTTTCCCTGGAGGGCCTGCTCGATCGACGAGACCGGGGTCTTGTTGATGTCCTTCTCGTTGATGACGGCAATCGAGCTGGTCAGGTTGCTGCGGGGGACGTAGCCGTAGCCCACGGCCACGACCTCCTCGATCTCCTGGGCCGCGGACTGCAGACGGACGTTGATTTTCGACCGCTTGTTCACCGGGATACTCTGTTTGGTATAGCTCAAATGCTGGAAAATCAGCGAATCATTGACAGGTACGTTCGTCAACATGAAATCGCCATTTACGCCTGTCGTCGTTCCCTTAAAGGTACTGGAGACAATGACCGACACTCCGACGATCGGTTCACCGGAATCCGCATCGGTCACGACGCCCGAAACGGAGATGTGCTGCTGTGCCATCACCGACGGCATCGTCAGAAAGGTTGCAAACAGGGCCGCCAGGCAAAGTGCCGACCGTCTGAACCCTGATCCGAATAAGAAGTCAACGTGTTTCATTCATCAGTTGGGTATTTTAGGTTATACATTTGTCATTCGAAGGCTTTACAAAATTAAGAAGCGGACAGGAGGCGTATGTTGAAATTTTTTTCGATTATGTCCATTTTTAGCCGTTTTTGACCGAATGCCGACAGGCAAAAAGTCATGGACGGCGAGCCTTTGGCCCATCTAACACATTCATCATCATATTGATGACCATTTGTACGGCCACTTCATCATATTTGGGTCGATGATTTCCGGTCTCATCCGGCCGCGAAACATCCAGACGTCCTTCCGTCAAGAGGCCCGACAGGATCAGCGCACCCTTTCCAGAGCCGAATCCGATTCGCATGACGGGTGTACGAGTCAGATTTTTCCCGGCCGAAGCCAACGGCACGAGTTCGGAAGCCGAACCCTGTTCCGAGTTCCGATAACCGCTGCCGAGATCGGTAATCCGAATCGGCGCCTTGGGGTTGATCGACATGGCCAAAGCCGGAGCATCCTCCACCAGGAACTCGACCTTGCGACGAAGCTCCTGCATCAGCTCCTTATTGTCCGGGATGGAGTCGTAGGCGAAAAATCCGCACAATTCATAGGCAAAATAATCACCTTGCGCCATCCGCGAGACGTCGGCTCCGCGCCGACTCCATTGTACGGAAAAGGCTTCGCGGCTCAGGCCCTGCACATCGAAATCCGCAGCCGGAACGATCAATCCACCCCGCATTCCATTCCAAAGAGCCGTGTGACGATCGGTCAGTCGACTCCACAATTCCGTATGCACCGAATCGGGATGGAGATGACTTTCGGGTTCCGCAGCCTCGGTGCAGGTAAGCGAAAGGCCGCCGAAAAGGTCGTAACGGGTGATCTTCGGATCCGTTACACGAGCTACGCCCTGCAGGGGGCCCAGTTCTCCGTCTTCGGCCGGATACCCCTGTCCGAGATAGCGTTCCCCGACGTCCAGCATCACGACTCCCGCTCCGCGGGCGATTGCCGCTTCGACCCGTTCCCGGAAGGCGTCGAAGCGCTCCCAACAGCTCCGACCCAAAAGCAGTACGTCGGCAGCCGCAGCGTCCTCAACGAGATGCAATCCTTGGCGGTCGGCCATGGCCCGGAGCTCAGGCTCCGATTCGGGAATATAAACAGCGGCCCGGGCAAGCTTCTCCGGAACGGCCGCCTCGAAGACCCGGATGTCCCACTCGGAAACAACCGGATATTTCACCTCGTCGGTCGGATTGAGCAACGTCGTCCGCAACCGGTAATCGCCACACACATCCGGCATTCCGACCCGGCACGTAACGACCTCTTTCGAATAAGGACCGACCTTGCACGTGACGATTCGGGAAAAATCGTGGCGTTCGTGAGCATCGACGACCTCCACGCGGGCAAAGAGGGTTGCCGCAGAGTCCGTATCGTTGAAGAAATGAAGCGGGAGGTCGACCTGCTGTCCCGGGCGGAAATTGCAGTCCCAGACATCCATGCTCACGGCCCGGGGTGACCAGAGTACGGTCAGGGCATTCCAGACGGATTTCGGAGTTCCTTCGCGCAACGGGCCCATAAACCAATGGTTTCCGTCGTTCGAACTGCTGGCGATCGTGAAGGGCGCCACCCCGGCAGCCCCGATCCGCCGCCAGTATTCGCCCACCTTGCCGCAGGAGCGGTCGAGGTGGTGCAATCGCTCCCGAGCCGTATGATTGCGTCCCAGGAAACGCATATAGCTC
Organism: Candidatus Alistipes intestinigallinarum; assembly: GCA_019115745.1. Lineage (GTDB taxonomy): Bacteria > Bacteroidota > Bacteroidia > Bacteroidales > Rikenellaceae > Alistipes > Alistipes intestinigallinarum. Next base: position 46,560 of record DXDA01000074.1, on the reverse strand, counting down.
TCCCGAATGGAGGGGTAACCTCCCATATCTCCGTTTCCGTCGAGATAATTCCCGCCGAATTCGTCGACCATGATCGCCTTGGGGAACTGCTCGCTGGAATCGTAGTAAAGCCCGAGATTTTCAAAAAGGCTCCACCAATATTTATGGATATGCATGACATCCCGATCCTCCAGAATCAGCGGCGGATACGCCGGGACAATCTCATTCAAAGCACTCCAAACCGTTTGGAGTTGATCGCCTTCGGTTTCGTTGTAGGGATGGTAGAGCAAGACCGAAGGGTGTCTGGCTGCCAGATCGAACCATTTGGGATATTGTTCCATCAGACTCTCCCGCGAAGCCGGCATTCCGTGAAAAAAACTCCACTCATATTGTACGGCCAATCCGTAGTGATCGCACAAATCGAGCAGCCGCTCGGGCGGCACCCCGAGATGGAAACGCAACAGGTTGGCGCCGTGCTCCTTCAGGCGACGGACGATATTGTCCCGGAACCACAGCGTATCATACCCCACATCCCGGCCCTCGGCATCCCGCATCCAGCGGTGCCAAACGACCGTACTGCCGCGGAGTTTCAACGGGCGGCCGTTAAGCCGGAACTGTTTGTCGACGACCGCGGCCCGCCGCAACCCGAGAGTCTGACGCCATTCGGAGAGCACCTCGCCCCGGCGATCAAGCAAATCGACCTGCAGGTCGTAACAAACCGGATTCTCGGGCGACCACTCCTTCAAAACACCCCGATAATCGAATGCAACGTTGTTTTCTCCGGCGGCTGCGGGCCCGGTTTCGGAGAACAGCGTCCGCCCCTTCTCCGACACGGTAATCCGCGCCGTAGCGGCCTTTGATCCGGCAACCCGGTAACGCAGCGCCAGAGTCCCGGCTGCAGGGTCGCAATCGGCAAGCACCCGATTCACGCAGGCATCCGTATAAAGATGCAGAACGACATCATCCCAAAGCGATGAAGAGCAGTTGCTCCGCCACTGGTCCACCTTGGGAATGAACGACGCATCGGAAGCCGGGACATCCGCCAGCGAAGCCAGCGAAATCTCCAGCGTAATCGTTGCGGAAGGTTTCAACGCCCGATGCCGAAGCGTATGCAGCGAACGGATCATGCCGCCCTCCTGCGAAGAGACACGGTCTCCGTTAACATACACCTCGGGACGGAACCGGGCCCCTTTGAGTTCGAGTACTACCGTATTCCAAGTCCCTTCAGGAAGAGTAACGCGACGTCGATACCAAAGTCGTCCTTCATGCGGACGGGTCGCATCCATCGGGACTCCGGGGACCCAGGTTGTCGCCCGGTAATCGCGGTCAATCCCGTACTCCCAGTTTCCATTCAAATCGAGATCCGCACAGCGAACCTTCGCCGAAAGTTCCCCGACACACCCGATTACGAGCAAAAACACAAATAAGCCGAATCGTTTCATTCAAATAAGCAGTTTGGATTTGTAAACAAAGGTAGAGAGAAGCGTCAGAGCAAATGTTGGGATATTTCCTGAAAAGTTTGGATTTTTTATTTCGATGCTTGCCGAAAACAAAAAAATAGTACCTTTATCTTTCGAAAAGAGCGCCATCATGATGAATCTTTCCCTCTATACCCGAACCATTCTCCTGTTTGTCATACTTTTACTGCCTGGAGTGCGTCCGCTCAAGGCCGAAACGGTCATCTCACCCGTCACAGACAGCCCGATCGGAAACTCGATTACGGCCTTGCTGCAGGACGACGACGGCTTCATCTGGGTGGGGACCATCGCAGGACTGACCCGCTACGACATGTACACCTACCGCCGGTTCGGAGAGTGCGACGGACTGCCGATCTCGCGGACCATGATCCGAAGCCTGGCCAAAGATAAAAATGGCAATATCTGGATCGGAACCGAGAGCGGAGCCCTGCTCTACAACCCCGAGCGGGAGGAGTTCCGCCGCATCGGCGGTGCGACTCTGGCAACCCCCATAAAAACCATTACGCCGACATCCGGAAGGGGGGGGGAAACGATGCTGCTCACCACGGGAGAAGGCGTGGCCATCGTCGATCCGGAATCCCTGGAACACCGGTTCCTTCCGGGCAAACAGGCCTGTGAATACCTGAACAACATCCTGACCACAACGGTCGACAACCGGGGTGACATCTGGGGTTGGAGCCACGGACGGCTCCTGCGGTTCGATTTCTCCAAGGACCCGATGGCTCCCGCAATCGAAAGTTGGCCTTTCCCCTACGAAGTCCGCGCCTTGGCCGTGGATTCGCTGAACCGGCTCTGGTTCAACGATCGCCGCCGGCTGATGATCGTTCCGCTCCCGGCCGCCCCCGAAGAGGAGTTGTCGCCCGCAGAGGTGATTTCCAGCGCCATCGACGTGCGGGCAATCCGCATCGACAACAGCGACGTCATCGTAACCTCCTACTACGACGGGATCCATTCGTTCCGCATCGACGCAAAGGGCCGTCCCGTCGAAAATCCGGTGCTCTGGATCGACCCGAGCTCGCCCAATGAGGTAAGCAACAGCGTACTGTGCGTCATCCGGGACCGAGACGGCAACCTCTGGTTCGGAACCGTCGACGGGATATACGTCGGGCACGAACGCCCCCGGGAGGTTTTCCACAACCTTTCGGCCAGGAACGGCGGCAAACTGATCCACAACGTCGTCTCCGACGTGTGTCTCGACTCCGACGGCTCGATCTGGGCTGCCACCTCCGGAAGCCTGGATCACATCCGCCGCACGGCTCCCGGACACTACACCGTTGACCACTTCATGCCCCGCTTCATCCAAAGGGAGCAGCCCGACATCCGTCGCCTTCAGACCCTGACCTTCGACCCGAAGGGCCGCTTGTGGCTCGGGACCAAACAGACCCTGCTGTTTTTCGACCCGCAGCAGCAGGAATTCTTCGACCGGGAAGAGATCACCGGCTTCCTCTCCCGCCACGGCGCCCAGTTCAGCAAGGAGCTGCTCCGCGACCGCCAGGGCAATATCTGGATGGGATTCATCTACGGAGGTCTGTTCGTCTTCGAGGCATCGGACGAACGATGCCGCTTTGTCCGTTTTGCGGGCACCGACCTCTACGACGCGAACATACAGACGATTCTGGACGACCCCGACGGCAACATCTGGATCGGCACGAAAACCAAAGGGTTGCTGCGATTCCGCACCGAGGAGATGACCGCGGCGGGAGACACCCTGCAAGTAAACCGGTTCGATACCTATTTTATAAAAGGCCATACGCTGCCGGGGTTCATCAGCGTCAATACGTTGCACCGGACCGAAAACGGCGAACTTTACGCAGGAACGTCACAAGGCCTTTTCCGTTACAACCGGACGGAGAACGACTTCGAAGAGTGTCCGCTCAACGCCTTCGACGAGAAGGTCTGGGTGCTGGACATCCAGCCCGACGCCCTGGGGCAACTGTGGATCTCGACCATGCAGGGCGTCTATTGCTACACGCCGGGAGCGGCACAATCCCCGTTCTACGAACTCTCGGACGGCGCATTCGCCCGCCTCGACTACAACCTCGGGGGCTGCCTGACCGAAGACGGCACCCTGTTCCTCGGCGGAATCAACGGAATCAACTATTTCGACCCGACGGAGGTCCCCAAACCCCATCCGGACAATGAGGTCTACGTCTCGGGAATCTCGATTCTCAACCAACCGCTGTCGCCCGACGGCATCCACCTGGAGGCGAACATCAACCATTCGCACCACCTGACGCTCCGACACAACGACCACCAGTTCGCCCTGGACTTCACGACGTTGTGCTTTTCGGCCAAAGGGCAGCCGCGCTTTTTCTACAAGATCGACAACCTGACTCCCGACTGGATTCCGCTGAACGGTAACCGGCTCTCCTTCTCCAGCCTTGCCCACGGGGACTACACCCTGCAGATCAAGGCGGCAGATTCGTCGCGGATGCTGAGCGACGCAACCACCGACATCCGGATCACCGTCCTGCCGCCGTGGTGGTTGACCTGGTGGGCCTATTGTATCTATGGCATACTGATTTTGCTGATCGGTGCAGCAATTCTCTGGATCATCATCATCCGGTACCGTGCCGCCCAGCAGGTCCGCATGGTCCAGTACAAGCAGCAACTCTTCATCAACCTCACACATGGATTCAAGACGCCGCTGACGATGATGCAGGTGCCGCTCCAACTCATCTCGGACGGCAAAGGCGGAGCAAGCCTCGACATGGAGGAGCGCCAGAAGCTGATCAACATCATCAGCACCAACGTCAAGAAACTGGCCAATACGATCCGGCAACTCATGGAGTTCCGCAAAATCGACCAGAATCGCGTAAGCCTGAATCTTGCGGAGATGGACATCGCGGAGTACGTACACAGGATCTGCAACTACTTCCAGCCTCTGTTCGAGTCCAAGAGGCTGCACTTCGACTACCTGGGGCCCGAAGAGCGGATCCTCATGACCTTCGACCCCGAAAAGATCGAACTGGCCCTCTACAACCTGCTTCAGAACGCCTACACCTTTACCCCGGCCGGCGGTTCGATACAAATCCGGGTTTTCCGCAAACAGCAGAAAATCTGCATCTCGGTCCGTGATACGGGCATCGGAATCCGGGCGGAACACCTGGATAAGATTTTCCTGCGCTTCTGGCAGGTGCACGATCCCGACACGATGCCGCCGCTGGGTGCCGGAATCGGGCTCGCCGTAGCAAAAGAGTTTGTAGAAATTCACGGCGGGCACATCGCGGTCGAAAGCCGCTATGGCGCTGGAAGCACCTTCACCATCTCGCTGCCCCGGAATCCCCGGTTCAACACCGACCAATACTACATCCACCGGCAGGATCAGGCGGGCGAAGAAGAGATCATCCCGGCCTATACGAAACAGTACGCCGAAACGGACGTCTATGTCGAACAGAATCCGGAAATCGACCCCTCGAAACCGCATACGATCTACATCATGGCCGGCGGCGGCGACATCACGGGACTGGTGCGGATGGTGCTCCCGGACTTCAACGTACTGCATTACAACAACATCGAGGAGATCATGAAGGCCATCCGCGAACACCGTCCGCAGATCATTCTGATCGACATCGTGGTATACGACCGCGAAGAGGGACTCGAATTCTGCCGCAAACTCAAGAAAACGGAGTGGGCCAACGACATTCCGATCATCCTGCTGACGGCGGACAGCTCCGCAGAGGATGCCCGCCTCTTCTGCGAACTGGGCGTGGACTCGTGGATGGAAAAGCCCTTCGACGTCGAACTGTTCCGGGCACGAACCCGGCAACTGGCCGAACGGCATACCGACCTGCAAAAGAGGCTCAAACTCGGGCAGATTCTGGGCAAACACGAAGAGATCGTCGTGGAATCGGCCGACGAGAAGTTCATGAACCGGGTCACGGAGATCATCGAGCAGAACCTCTCCAACGAGGAGTTTTCGCTGGAGGTCTTTGCCCGGGAGATGCGGGTTTCGCGCTCGGTGCTGAACATGCGCATCCAGCACATCGTCGGAAAATCCCCCATGGAGTTGCTGCGCAACGCCCGGTTGCAGCGCGCGGCGCAACTCCTCGAAACCAAGGCCTACGACATCGCCCAGGTCAGCTACATGGTCGGATTCTCAGACCCGCGCTACTTCTCGACCTGCTTCAAGAAGCAGTTCGGCGTAAGTCCCCGAATCTACATCCAGAACCGCGGCAACGAATGACCGAACCCCGGAACACGCCAGACAGCGGATTTTCGACATATTAAGGTATCTTCCAAACATTTTTCCGCCCGGGTGTCGATACATTTGCATCGTAAAACCACACCCCTATGAAAACCTGGAGATACCTGCTTCTATCGCTTCTCTGCACGGCGGCATCGCTCCCGCCGGCCGATGTTTCGGCCCAACGCCGAATCGAACCGGCCAATCATGACTGGCTGTTCCGCTACCGGGAGGCCGCGGGCAAAGCACCCAAAGGAATCCCGCCCGAAGCCCGGACGGGCTGCGACGAGAGCAACTGGCAACGCATCGCCATTCCGCACACATGGCAGACCTACGAGACGACCGGAGAGCTGCACCCCTTCATCGCCTCACCCCACGCCCGGGACAATGCCCGCTGGTGGGACGGCAAGGGTTTTTACCGGAAACATTTTCGCCTCCGGCCCGAGATGCGCGGGCGCAAGCTCTTCATCGAATTCGACGGCGTAATGAAGAACTGCCTCGCCTACCTGAACGGGCACCTGATCGGCGAACATCTCGGAGGATACGGCTGCTTCTATTTTGAGCTGACCGACTATGTCGACTACGAAGGGGACAATCTCTTCGTGCTGGAGGTTTCGAACCAGCAGACCGACCCCCAACGCGTTCCGCCGATGGATGCCGGATGCTGGAATTTCTACGGCGGGATCTATCGGAATGTCCGTCTGGTCAGCACGGACGACGTCTTCATCCCGTTCCAGGGCTCCTACAAACACGAAGGCGGGACCCACATCACGACGGAAAATCCGTCGGACACTCTCTCCCGAGTCCGGATCCGCACCTGGGTGCGCAACGAGCGGGCCGAAAGACAGGCCGTGGTGCTGACCACCTCGATCATGGACGGCAGCGGGAAAATCGTTGCCTCGGCTTCCACGCCGCAGAACATCCATCCGCAGGAGACGGCGCTTTATGACGAAACGTTCGAAATCGCATCGCCCGAGCGGTGGTCGCCCGCGCATCCCAATCTCTACAAGGTCGTATCGACGGTAAATGTCGGCACGGAATACTGCGACCGATACGAGAGCGTTTTCGGCATCCGCACCTTCACCTGGAACCACGCCGAACAGCAACTCTATGTCAACGGCGAACCGGTCAACATCCAGGGATTCAACCGCCATCAGGAGTATCCGTGGTTGGGCGACGCCATTCCCTACTTCATTCACCGCATGGATCTGCTGGACATGAAGAACAACCTCAACTGCACGGCCCTGCGGCCCGGACAATACTGTTCGGGGCCGGAGGTCTTCTCGCTGGCGGATTCGCTGGGGCTGTTGACCTTCGCCGAGTTGCCCAACGTCAAGAACCGCCCCTTCTCCCCGGAGGCCCAATGGATGCAGACCGTCGAGATGGTCCGCCAACTGCGCAACCACCCCTCGGTCCTGCTCTTCGACATGGGCGACGAAACGGATCGCGCGGCCGATTCCCGGTGGGCCTACATGGAATCGCCCGGGCACTTCATCACCTGCCGCCATTGCGAGGAATCGGGCGGGAAGTTCGTCAGCATCACGCCCAAAGAGCTCCGAATGTCGAAAATGCTGCGGTGTTCGGTCCGGGGCTGGTACGGCGACGACGAAAAGCCCTTACGTCCCGAGAACCAGCAATGGACCTCGAACGACGAGTTCCGCCATCAGGTCGCCCTCGAAGGGAAAAAACCCGGATCGGCGGACGACCGCATCGATCAACGGAACCTGATGGTCTGGCTCTATGCGGACCATGGCTGCGACCGCGAATACCGGAATGCCCCGCTGCTTCATTATAATCCGAAGGGGTGGGTCGACAGCTATCGGGTTCCGAAATATGCCTATTATCTCTGGCAGGCGAACTATGCGCTCCGCCCCATGGTTTTCGCCATGCCGCACTACTGGCGGCAGCAATACCTCGGAGAGCGGCATCCGATCGTCGTGGACTCCAATTGCGAGGAGGTCGAGCTCTTTGTCAGCAACCGGAGTCTCGGCACGCGCCGTCCCACGGCTGAAAACCGCCATTCGGTAACCTTCCCGGATGTCGAGGTCTGCCGGAAGACCCTCCGAATCGAGGGCCGGAACCGGAGTGTAAAGGTTGCCGAATACCTGCTGCCCATGACCGGGCGTGCGGAACGCCTGACCCTGACGGCCTCGCATACGACCGTGGATGCAGCCCTGGACGGCGTATTCCTCGTCACGGCGGACATCGTCGACCGGGAAGGCCATCACATCTACGGAGCCCGTCCCTCCGTGAAATGGGAGGTCGAAGGCCCGGCTACGCTCGTCGGACCGGCGGAATACGTCTCGCAGTTCGACGACTCGGCGGCACATACCGGCAGCCTCTACATCGACATGCCGGTCTCCAACGTGGTACGCCCGACCGGGGAGCCGGGCGAAATCCGGATCCGGGTCTCGGCCGAAGGGCTCGTCCCTGCGGAAACCAGCGTTCGGGCCACTCCCTGCAAAGCGGTCAAAAACATCACGCAATAAATGAAACGCATTCTGATCTTCGTATGGCTCACGGCAGCCGCTGCGGTTTCGGCCCAGACCAACCGGACGCTGTCGCTCAACGGACAATGGAAGGCCGCCGTGGCGGAAAGCTGTCCACAAGCGTTCCCGTACACCGTTCCCGTCCCGGGCATCATGTCGCAGGCCTCACCCGATCCCGGCATCGACTTCGACGCCAACGAGTTGAAAGACGACGTGGGCTACAATTACGTGTGGTACACGACCGAATTTGATCTTTCGACCTCGCAGGACGGCTACGACAACGGCAACTACACCCATGCCTTGCTGCGGCTCCGGGCCAAATACAACGCACAGGTCATTCTGAACGGCGAGGTGATCAGCTACGACCCCCATTGCTGTTACTCCCACGGGGAGTTCGACGTCTCGCACGCCCTGCGGTTCGACGGTCCCAACCGGCTGATTGTCCGGGTCGGAAGCTGGAACACGGCCTCCTACCCCTCGCGGGAGAACGAAGCGGAGTGGTGGCGCACCTCCCGGGCTCCGGGGATCTGCGACGACGTGACGCTGCAGTTGACTCACGACGTAACGATCCGCCACCTGAAGATTCTGCCCGAGCCTTCGCAGCAGCAACTTCTCTGCACGGTCCGCCTGAGTAATTTCGGGACGAGTCCGCAAACCGTTCGGGGACGCATCACGATCGACGACTGCCGGTTCGATGCGGACAACGATTTCGATGAGGTGCCGGTCATCACGACGTTTGAATGCGGAGAGTTGCAACTTCCGGCGGACAGCGCCTGCGAATACACCTTCCAGATCCCGGCCTCGGGACTCAAACCCTGGACGCCGGGCCGCGAAGGCGATCCCCAACTCTACCGGGCGAACTTCATCCTCGCGGGCGACCGGGCCCAAGTGTGCAAGACCGAAACATTCGGATACCGGGACATCCGGGTCCAGGGGCGCGACGTGCTGATCAACGGCCGCAAAGTCCTTTTCCGAGCCGAAAACATCGCCTTTCATCGGGCCCTGACTCGATGGGCCGACGAGGTGTTCGATGAAGCGTGGATCCGGCAGTTCCTGCGAAGCGCCGTCGAGGAGTATGGCTTCAACTACCTGCGGATGCACCTGGGACACGCATACGGCAAGTGGTACGACATCGCCGACGAAATGGGGCTGATGATTCAGGACGAATGGCGGTTTATGCACGACGACGAGCCGCACGGCGCCGATCTTGCCGCCACCGAAACCGAATTCCGGCGTTGGATCGAACAGAATGTCAACCATCCGTCGATCGTCGCGTGGGATCAGGAAAACGAAGGCCACGTACGGCTCGACTCGTTGAAGGCCGAACTGCGCCGCTATGACCCGAGCCGTCTGTGGGCCGAGGACGACTTCGAGGCACGCCATCTGTACGGCTACTCCGAAACGATCTCCGAGGCTCCGGAGTATCCTTTCGACGGTTCGCGCCCGGCAACCGTCCTGGAGTCGTGTCGGCTGTGGCTCGACGAGCGGGGTGAGCTGGCCGTCCGGGAGAATTTCAAGACCAGCCGCACGGTCAGCGGATGGGGGCTCTATTTTTACCACCCTGACGAGGTCGAACAACTGCAGGCCGATCTCCATGCCGATCTGGGGAGTTTCTACCGAGCCCACCGCATCCAGGCCTGGGCGCCGTTCACCCTGCTGAGCGGCGCGGCAAACGGTCAGAGCTTTTTCCTGGGGAATCTGGCCGACTCGCTCGTTCCCAAGCGTAATCTGCATGTATTGGCCCGCCTCAACGAACCCTTCGGCGCCTCCATAGAGATGAACCAGGCCCGGGAATGGTACAAGGAGCGGAAACTCCATGCCCCGGGCCGTCGGTATTCGAAACGCATCTGGGTATGGAACGACACCGACACGCTGCAGCGTGCCGAGTTGGAAGTCTCCCTGTGCGACACAACTGGCGCAGTCATATCGGTTCGAAAGGCCCGAGTCGAGGTCGAAGCCTATGGGGCGACACCAGTAGAGATGCGTTTCCCGATGCCCCGCAAAGAGGGCGTCTACCTGCTGCGGCCGGAGCTTGTTCGGACGGGAGGAAGTCATATTTCGGGGCTCGAACGGCGTTTAATGGTCGCTCATCATGCCGAACCCTGGCTCGGAGTGAAGGCTTTCGGAGGTCATTCCCGACCTTTTGCCGGATGCCGTTCGTTGTTAGAGAATTTCTCCGAGCAGGAGCTTTCGGTCGAAATGCAACAGGCGATCATTGAACAGTCACACGGCGAGCTGATCGACCGGATTAGGCCTCAATCCGACGGATCGGTTCAAGTCCGAACGACACGCTATCCGTCTGCAGGACATTCCATTTCAACCGAGCGTTGTTTCGCTCCGCACGGAGAATTGCTTGCCGAAAAACAACAGGAGACAATTCTCTTTACGGACCTTCCGGATTCGATCAGGCAATATCTGGTACAACAAACAGGCAGTGTGCCGATCGACGAATCGAAAATCCGCATATCACGAGACTCCGGAATAACGACCTACACGATTTCGACGATCGGAAGTTCGATTCGACACATCATCCGTACCGAATCAAACGGAACCATGGAGTATCGTCAAGAAAAAATAAAGTCTTTCAACAATTAATCGACTCTTAAATAGGGTATTCAAGCATAGATACAAATTGCAGGAATTAAGCCTTTCCAAAAAGACGGCATATCAATTAGCCCGTTCAGGATTGACTTTTCAAACAAATTCTACACAATTGTCTGCTATTGTTTGACTTTCGGCCCCAAAAGGCAATGGGACGGGCACCGTTTTTCTGTAAAGCTATTTCAAGCCAAGGCATAATATGCCATAAGCCTAAATCATGGCAGTATCTTGATTCATCCACCCCAACAAAAACGAGGGCTACTCCCGTATGGAGTAGCCCTCTCATCACACAATTACCGCGTACGCTCGATCAGAAAAGCGCTCCGTGGAAAGCGGCTGGCGTCTGGCCATCAACCAAAACAACCTGACCCATGGAATAAGATCCATAAACCATCTTCAACCAGTCGATCTTGAAGGTTTTGTTCATCCAGAACAACGGCAACGCCGTATAAGCATTCGCAAAGAGAGCTCCGTTGCCGTAGGCATCATCATCGAACGACATCCCGGTAACCGTAAACTGATCCTCCGTTTCGTTGAACGTCAGCGAATAGGTCACCCATCCCTGAAAACGGCCGCAATAGTATACCATCATCATGCGCGGAGCTCCTCCTTCCGTCATGTAAAACTCCAGATCCAGTTCCTGCAATTCCAAACCGTATCCTTGAGCGATCTTCATATAGGCCTGGGAGAACAAATAGGCAAATTCATTCTCCGAAGCAGAATACGTCGGATACATGTCCAACCTAGAGACCAGAACGGTATAAGTCTTATTCGGGCCCAGCATGTAATGGAGCGGAATAACCGGATCGGCCTGTGCATCGACAATCTGCGGAGCGCCCGCAACATCGGCCTCAAAGGCCGATGCCGAAGAATCCCAGGTAAAACCGGTCAACATCTCGCCCGCAACCTCGATCGGCTCCAGCAAACTGATGTTCCCCTCCAGATCGGTCCGCGTATAACCCGAGGCCTGGATCACATTCTCCTCCGAATCCACATACGAAATATCGATCGACCGTGCATTGAGGATCAGGCTCACCTTCGTCTCCCCGATCATAAAGTAACAATACTCTCCTGCACGGTAGTTCTGAGCATTGGTGAGCACATCCATCAAACCGCCCGACTTCACCGAGGCGGACTCTTCGGCCGTTGCCGGACGCAACGTCGCTTCAACCCGGTTGACCCGGCCCGTCAGATAGAAAATTCCATCCGTAAAGGTCTCGACCTCAAACTCGAAATCTGTCTGAAGACCCATATTCCCCGAACCATGGCTGATGCCGTTGTCCGGATCGTTGATCACGGCCAGATACGAATAGGTGTCGAACGACAGCGTCGGGCGCTGCAGCGACCGGATATTATAGGTCGAGGTCTTGGGTACGCCGTTCCACTGCGGATAATAGAGATTGTCCGTATACATCGTCACCATGTTGTCATCGGTGAACTCCATGTAGAACCGGTAATTGCCCTCGCTGGTCATCACATCGAAAATCCAACCGCTCTCGGCATCCGCAAGCGTCTCGATATACCCCTTGATCACCGCATCGACACGCGCATCGACACTGCCGTCCATCGTGACCGTCGATTCGCACGACGTCAGAAACGACAGCCCGAAGAGTAATGCTACTATACTGATAGTTTTTTTCATGTTCCGTTGTTTTTTGAATGATACTTACTCCATCGGAGGAGTCGCTACGACCTTGGACACCGCCTCCTGCACATAACTCTCAAGACCGCGCTCTCCCGTCACCTCATCGTCCAGGAAGCGAATACCCCAGGAGTTGAGCAGATAACTCTCCACCATCGACAGTTTTTGCTGAAGGGCGTTGTATGCATCGGTCTCTTCCGACTTCTCGGCGGCAGGCAGCACCGTCTCGTCGAACCACTGCTTGCCGTAGACCAGGATCATCGAGAGCACCTCCACGAAATCCTCGTCCTTGCCGCTCATGGCATAGTTGCTGACAAAACCGCGGGCATAGGATTCCGGATTATAATCCGTCGGCTGGTTCCGGTCGTACTCCTTCCAGCCCGTCGCATTGTAGAAACCCGCGCTGATATCCTGATACGTCTTGTCGAACATCACCGTCTGATGCAGGATATGGGCAAATTCGTGCAGAATGGTATGCAATGCCTGCTTGAGCCCCGCCTCGTCGGTCGGATCGAAATTGTTCGCATTGAGCAACAGAATCTTACGAGCACCTTCGGCTTGGCCCAACTTGATCGAGCCATTCTGATACTCGGGGCTTCCGACCAGAACCACCTTCTTCGGAGACATCTGTTTGATGAAATCCGCACCGGCAGCCTGGATGTAGGGTTCGAACCACACGTCGCGGATCGCCGCCATCATGGGTTTTACGGCATCGAACTCCACGGGCACCAGCCGCGAGGCAAGCGTCGTGTACATCTGGGCCGCATCCCAACGATAAACCACTTCGATGTTGTAGGGCTCGGTGAAATTCTCGTAGAGCCATTTGTCCAGGTCATTGGCCGCCTCTTCCGTTCCGCCCAGCCCGGGAATTACGATATCGTCGGCAATCGTCTCCTTCTCCCGGCAGGAAAGGGCCCCAAAGGCCAGTCCCATCAACAGGAGAGCGTATATAACTTTCGTCTTTTTCATACTCTTTCTTTTTGCTTTTTCTGTCATGACTAACTCCAGGGCTGCGGAATATGGTCGTAAGAATTCTTCTCAAGGCCCGAAAGCGAAGCGGTCTCCGGAATCTGAATCACACGACGGTCGTCGTCGGGCGTCAGCGTGCTGCTCTCACCCGAAAGCATCGTGTGCGTAACCGGAATGTTCCAACGCAGAATATCGAACCAGCGCATTCCTTCGTAAATATACTCCATGCGGCGGGCATCGAGTACGGCCAACACCAGTCCCCGCTGCAGTTTGCCCTCGTAGGTCGAAAGAGCGGCCGAGAAGCGCCCCGCATTGAAATTGGAATTCATGTAGTGATCCGACAACGTCAGAATATCGGTGTAATAGTCGACGACCTTGTCGCGCGAATAGTAATACTGAACGATATTTTCGCTCTGGACCCGCCGCTGGGAGAACATCGTCAAATCGGCCAGCGCCTTGTCGTATTCACCCGTCATGGCATAGGCCTCGGCACGGGCAAGCAACGCCTCCTCCAGCCGGAACAGGGCAAACCGGACATACGGCTGGCCCGTATTGGCATTGATGTTGGTGACCTTGAAATCCTCATAAATCTTGGGAAGGAATCCCGGAGCATCCGCCGGTGCGCCATTGAATCCGAAAATCGGCATGTACCAGTTCACGCCCGACGCGTTCGCTCCCAGAATCGCATTGAACTCCTTGCCTCCGTGCGTATAACGGGTATAGGCCGTCGACATCGAGGTTCTGTTGAGCAGCGAATAGGGTTCCCCGGCCAAAATGATGTTCGCATTGTTGGCATTGCAGAAGGCCAACTGGAACTCCGTCGACCCCGAATACGCACTATTCGCAGCTCGCCAGTCGAACAGGTTGCTCACGCAGAACAGCGATGCGAAATCGTTGGGATGCGGGATCTTGACCTCCGAGCCGTCGGCATTGAGCAGGGGCTGCTGCTGCTGATCCACGATATTGACGAAATTCGTCGGCTGCGGAATCAACTGCGAGGCATAGGAGATTACCGAGGGGTAGTCCCGTTCGAAGAGGGCGATACGCAGGGCCAGCATCCGGGCCGCATCGAGCGTAAAATGGAACTTCGGCTGCACGAAATCCGAAGCCGTACCCACTCCCTTCAGGCCTTCGGCCAGATCGTCCTTTACCTTGGCCAGCGTCGCCGCAACCGTCTCCCGGTCGTACTGCTTGTTGATCACATCCTCCGGCTCGGTCACATAGGGAATACCGGGATTGGTTCCGCGGTTTGCCTCGTCGAAGAAGTCCGTGAAGAGCGTCAGCAGGCAGAAGTGCGCATAAGCCCGGCAAAGCAGTGCCTCGGCACGGTAGGGTTCGCTGCCCTTCGGGTGTCCCAATTCGTCGAGGGCCTCCAGGGCATGATTGGCCGCGGCAATCGCCCCGTAGCAGGCCGTCCAATAGGCTTCGGCATCATCGTCGTTCTCCATGCTGGGATATTCGTCCCATCGGTAAGCCGTATAAATGAATGCGAAGCTCGCGCTCGGCTGCGTGCCGTCAAGGGTTGCCCCGTGGTCAGCCATCCCGTCGCAGCGGGGTTCGAGCCACGTCGCATAGCATTTCGCCGGATAGGCCGTCACAAGCAAAGCCTTGACCTTCTCCAAATTGTCTATCTGTGTCCGGTTATCGGGCATCTCATCGAGGAATTTGTTGCAAGAGGCGAACAAACCCACCATGAAAACAACCGACAACCCTGCTATCAATTTTCTCATAACTGTCTCTTTGTTGGTTCAATAATCATTTAGAATCCGAGGTTCAGCGAAAGCGTAAACTGCGTCGTGGTAGGCATGGCCACACCTCCCGTATTAAAGAACTCGGGATCCTGCCCCTTCAGCGCCTTGTCCGCATAGATCAACCACGGGTCCTTGACCGTCAGGCGCAGACTTGCAGTCCGGAAGAAACGGCTCTTGCTGACCCACGCCGGAGAGAAATCGTAATTGAGCGAAATGGTCTTCAGCCGAATGAAATCGCCCTTCACGACCCGGGCCGTCGAATAGTTGTAGTTGACGTAAGGATAGCCCTGATCGAGCGAAATCGACTGGTGAACCCAGTCCGAAATCGACGGCGAGATGTTGTCGCCCGTCATCAGGAACCGGTTCTTGAATTCGTTCGACATGGCGTCCAGATCGCTGTACTGCGCATTGTAGGCGGGCGTCAGACGGATCTTGTTCCCGGCCTGATAGGTAAAGAAGGCGTTGAACGTGAAGTTCTTGAATCGCACCGACGTATTGAAACCGCCCGTATACTTCGGATCCACCGAACCTTCATACTTCAGGAAATCGGTCTCCGTTCCCTGCATGTTGACATCCTGGCTCTCCTCGCCTTCGGCGTTGATGAACAACGGAATACCCGTCTGGGGATCCAGCCGCGTAAAGGGAATCGAGAAGAGGCTGTTCACCGGATAGCCCTCCTTGTTGCCGCCTTCGCTCTTCACCAGGTCGTAAACCGACGGTTTGTCCTTGGCATTCTTGATCGTGTTCTCCGAGTATCCGAACGTGAAGTTCGCCGTCCAGGTCACGTTCTTCGTCCGGATGAGCGTTCCGCCCAGCGTGATATCCACACCGTGCGAATCGAGGTCGGCATAGTTGGCCAGTTTCCAGGTCTGGCCGCCGATTCCCGAGGTCTTGATATAGGCGATCAGGTCGAAGCCCTGCCGGTTGAAATAGTCGATCGAGAAGTTGAACCGGTTGTCGAAGAGCGTGAGGTCGAAGCCCGCATTGAACTGATAACTCTTCTCCCACGTCAGTTCGGAGTTGGCCAGGGCATCGATGCTGATCTGGTTTTCGGTCCATCCCGGGCGGTAGACCTGGGAGCTGTAATAGACGGCTGCGGCATTCGACGCATTGGGCATACTGGCCGTCAGACCGTAGCTCAGACGCGCACTCAGCACATCAAGCCACTCCACATCCTCCAGGAAGGGTTCGTTCTGCAGGTTCCATTTGGCACCGAAGTTCCACGTAGGCAGCCAGCGTGCACTCGAATTCGAGCCCAAGGCATTGCTGCCGTCGTAGCGCACCGTCGCCGAAACGGAGTATTTCCGGTCGAAGGCGTAGTCGGCATTGGCATAGAACGCCACGAAACGGTCCTGATAGGTCGTCGCCGTGAAGAGATCCAACTGGCGGTCGTTCATCATGCGATAGAACAGCGGGTTGTTGAAGACCACACCGCCCATGTTGTACTGATAGCCGGCCTGGATCGCCGTCTCCTCGTCACGTTCCAGATACTTGATCTGCGTACCGGCCAGGATACTCAGTTCATGCGTCCGGGCGTTGTTCCAAACCTTGTTGTAGGCAAACGAGGCCCGTACCTCGTAATTGAGCATCGTGTTGTTGGTCGTATTGTAGAAACCGCCCTGCTCCATCACCGACACCGGTTCGGCATTCGGATCGTCCGGATTGGTCCACAGGTAGCGGTTCCGTTCCCGGATCGTCGAGTTGCCGTCGGCCCGGTAGGCGCCCGCAACGTTCGACTCCTCGGTGATCCGATGGAGCTGGTCGCTCTTGACGTAGCGGAGCATCCCCGTAAAATTGAACCGGAGCCCCTTGACGATGTTGTAGTCGAACTGTCCCTGCAGTTTGGCATCCATCACATTGAGCTGGATCTTGTTCTCCTGCAGCTCTTTGAGGATGTTGAACGGTGCGTAGTTCATCGTCACGTACTCCAGATTGCCGTCGTTGTCGTAGGGGCGGACCGTGCGGCTCGTATTGAGCGCATAGCTGAAGGGGTTGATGTCGAAATCGCGCGACCATTCGCCGCTCACCACATCGATCGAACGCTGATAGGAGCCCGGAGCCTCCTGCTGACGCAACGATGCTACGGCCTGGAAGCCGACCGAAATTTTGCGACTGATGTCGTAGTCGTTCCGGAAGTTGAGCGTATAGCGGCTCACGTTATCGGCAATCGACCATCCGGCATCGTTCATGAAACCGATCGAAGCATAGGTCCGCGACTTTTCGGTTCCGGTCGAGATACTCAGCGAGTGCTCCTGGAGCAGATTGTGCGTAAAGAGAATATCGAACCAGTCGGTATTGGCCTTGGCATACTGCATCAGGAAGGCATTCCGGGCTTCGCGCGTATTGGCCAGTCCGAATCCCGTCTCGGGATCGTAGGCTGCGATGGCGTTGTACATCAAGCCATAGACACCCGAATTCGACGTATTGACAATATCCTGATTCAGCAAGCCCTTCCGTTCGAATTCCGAATAGACGGCCATCTGGTCGGCGGAGTTCATAATGTCGAAATTCGAATAACGCGGCTTGGTACGGATCGTGAAGTTGCCCGTATAGGAGATCCGGGGAGCGCCCTGCTTACCCTTCTTGGTGGTGATCACCACGACGCCGTTCATGGCGCGGGCACCGTAAAGGGCCGTTGCGGCGGCATCCTTCAGGATGTCGAACGTCTCGATATCCGAAGCATTGATACCGGCCACCGAGGATCCGAGCAGGGTCGTGGGGTCGCCGCTCGAAAGCTGGTCGTTGGAGATGTTGACCACATCCTCCAGCACGACGCCGTCCACCACCCAAAGGGGTTTGTTCTCACCGCTGAGCGACGTTACGCCGCGAATACGGACTTTGGGAGCCGAGCCGAACGTACTGGAGACGTTCTGCACCGAGACACCGGCCACCTGACCTTCGAGCATACGGCTCACGTCGGTCACGCCGGCGATGGCAATATCATCGGCACTGATTTTGACCGAGGAACCCGTAAAAGTCTCCTTCTTGGCATTCTTGAAACCCGTCACGACGACATCGTCGATTGCCGTAGTTGATTTTTCGAGTTTCACATCCACGCGGGTCATTCCTTTCGACACGGCGATCACCCGTTCCTGATAACCGAGGAACGAAACGATGATCGTTCCGGGGGTAGAAGGCAGCGAAATGGTAAATGCACCTTTCGTATCGGTGACGGTTCCGCTGGAGGTCCCCTTCACAGTCACGGTAGCCCCGATGACGGGAGTTCCGTCTTCGGAATCGGTCACGCTACCGGACACCTTAACCTGTGCAAAAGCACTCGACAAGCTCAGGTTAATGATGATTAACAACAGTAAAAATTTTCTCATGCATAAATGGGTTTAGAAGTGAGTGTACGGATCCACGACGCCCGAATAGATACAATTCGGGCCCTGCAAGCTGAATGCGATAAAATGTAATTTCGTTGAGTTTTTAAAATAAAAAGTCCATCCGGTGTCTCACCGCCCCAACCCGCTGAATATAAACCGGTTGGGCGATAATCTCGAAACTTATGCGCAATGCGTTGATTCTGAGAGAATACGAGGATGGTCAGAAGATGGTTATTCCCGGATTCCGTTACTGTCCGGTAACCCGAAACGACGGGCCATTCGTCATAAAATAAGACGTTTGGATTCGAAAATGGGATATTCGGACGTTACTTAAACATTACCTTTAAGGTGCGAAACAGATAGTAGGTTATGAGTATGAGAAACACGTTTAAAATCCTGTTCTACGCCAAAAAAAACGCACCCTTGCGCAACGGGAACATTCCGATCATGGGACGCATCACCCTCAACGGCGAACGCACCCAAATTTCCACCCAGCAATCCGTCCCGCTCAAACTTTGGAATGCTGCATTGGGGCGTGCCGTCGGGCGAAGTACCGAGGCCCTGCTCGTCAATGAACATCTCGATCGGATTCACTATCGCATCGAACACTGTTACCATACGCTGCTCTGCGAACAGGGAATGGTCACTCCCTGCATGATCAAGGAGCGGTATCTGGGAAATGACCGTCGGAATCTTTTCCTGCTGGAGTTTTTCCGCAGACACAACGATACATTCTTCCGAATGGTCGGAATCTCTCGCAGCAAAACGACTTACGGCAAATACAGATCGGTATATCAGCACCTTGCCGAATTCATTCCCAAACACTACGGACGCAGCGACATCTCCTTCAAGGAGATCGACCGGGAATTCCTGACGGATTTCCATCGTTATGTTACGCTGGAATGCAATTGTAAAAAGAATACGATATGGGTCTATATGATTGCCCTCAAACATATTCTCATGTTGGCCCGGGAACAGGGGTATATGAAACGGAATCCGTTTTCCGATTACAAGTTGTGTTACGAGTCCGTTGCCCGGAATTATCTCTCCGCAGCGGAACTCCGGGGTATTATCCGGTTGACACCCGCAACGCCGATGCTCCAACTGGTCCGGGATGCTTTTCTGTTCAGTTGCTTCACGGGCCTCTCCTATATCGACCTTTGCCAGTTGACGCCCCGGCATATCCAGAAAGAGCATGACCAACTGTGGATCAACACGTTTCGTCAAAAGACCGGATCGCCGGTTCATATCCGGTTGTTCGGGGTTGCCCATGCGATCATCCGGAAATATCTCACTCCGGAATGCAACGCCCGGATATTTGACCTGCCGACTAACGGTTGGTGCAATTCCTGTCTCGAACGGTTGATGACGATGGCCGGCATTACCCGGCGGATCACATTTCACGCCGCGCGTCATACGTTCGCCACGACGATTACGCTTTCGCAGGGGGTGGCGATCGAGACCATCAGCGAACTGCTGGGACATAAGAGCGTGCGGACGACCCAGATTTACGCGAAAATCACCCATTCGAAACTCGAAAAGGAGATGACGCTTCTTTCGAAGAAAATCGACAGCCTGTATTCGGATGTATATCGGGTACTGCAGGAGTGCTGAAACGTGCGGAGCGGGGTGTTTTTTGCGCCTGTCGAAAGCGGAATCTGAAAATCGGGCCAAAAATCGCCCAAAATACCGGTTTTAAATTGTAATCTAATTTTTTTAATTACCGTCAAAATGTAACACATTTCTCGCCAAACGAGCAATAATATTACCTGATTTGATTTTTTCAACCGTTTATTTGTAAAGCTTTTCGCATTTACATACCTTTGCCATGGACTTTTTATTTTAAAAAACAATTAAAATTAACGCTTATGGTAAGAAATTTCCTACTATCGTTAATTGCCATTGTGGGGGGGGGAGCGCTGCTCGCCTTCGCGCAAAGTAAGCAAGTAACCGGTACGGTTACCGATCACAATGGAAAACCCATTGCCGGTGCCACCGTCGTCGTAGAGGGTACTTCAACCGGTACGACAACCAATTCTTTCGGAGCCTACACCATCTCTGCTCCGGCCAATGCAAGCCTGGTCTTCTCGTTCATCGGAATGCAGAGCCAAACCATTCCGGTCGGCACCAAAAACGTAATCGACGTACAGTTTGCCGAGGATGCCACGGCTATCGATGACATCATCGTCGTCGGATACGGTACGGGCCGCAAGGTCGGAACCATCATCGGATCGGTCGATCAGGTCAAGGGCGAAAAACTCCAGGATCGTCCGACCAACAACGTCATGGACGCCATGCAGGGACAGGTCCCGGGTCTGCAGATCTTCAGCACCTCGGGTGAGTTGAGCAACACCTCGACGATCCGTCTGCACGGTATGGGTTCCATTTCCGCCGGCAACGAGCCGCTGATCCTCCTCGACGGAGCCCCCATCACCACGGGAACCCTGCTGGCCATGGCGCCCGGCGACATCGAGTCGATCAACGTCTTGAAGGATGCTTCGGCAACCTCCATCTATGGTTCGCGTGCCGCCAACGGCGTAATCTACGTCACCTCCAAGAAGGGTGCCCGCGGACAGGAAGGGGCCACCGTAACCCTGCGCACCCAGTATTCGCTGTCGAGCCCCATCAAGCCGCGGCTGAAGGTAATGAATACCAACCAGTTGCTAGATTATCAAGCTGCCGTATATGCAGCCGCATACGGAGAAGATTACAACGATCCCGCCGTTGTTGCCGACTGGCGAAGTATGCTCATTGAGAATTGGGGCGTCGACGAAAATATCGACGTAGACTGGTTCGACGAGATCATGCGCGAAAATGCCCCGATGTATCAGGTCGACTTCGGCGTATCGGGAGGCTCGCAGCGCACCTCCTACTACTTCTCGGGCTCCTATCTCGATCAGGAAGGCACCATGCCCGGATCGGATCTGACCCGCTACACCTTCCGCAGCAACATCGACACGAAGGTCACCAACTGGCTCAAGGCTGGCATGAGCCTCGGCGTAGGTTACCAAAAGGCCTCCAATGCAACCACCGTAGAATCGTCCGGAGGCCTCTATTCCGACAACCCGATGTTTGCTTCGCTGTTGATCCCGTCCTATCAGCCCGCTACCGATGAAAACGGCGAACAACTGACTTTCCTGGATTTTTATGGAACCGAAAACCCGGCCATCTCGGACAAATGGTACTATAAAAACAACAACCGCCTGCAGTTGAACGGCAGTATGTTCGTTGAATTGACGCCCGTCAAGGGGCTTACGGTCCGCTCGCAGCTCTCGGCCAATGCATTCGACTACCGCAACAAATCCGTCATGAGCCCCGATTTCCCCACGGCAACGGGAACCAACGGAACCGGATCCGTCGCGGAAGGCTTCCAGCGTTCGGCAACCTGGACCTGGACCAATACGGCCGAGTACAAGTTCTCGGTGGCCGATGACCACCACATCACCGTCCTGGCCGGACAGGAGAGCATCTACAGCGAGACCGAAGTGCTGCGGACCAGCGTAACGGGCGTCACCAACTCCGACCTGCTTTATGTCAGCAAAGGTACCGAATCGACGGTCCCGACCTACACGCTGAGCAAGTATGCCTACAACTCCGTATTCGGACGCGCCGAATACGACTTCCAGGAGAAGTATTTCATCGACGGGTCGGTACGTTACGACGCCTGCTCGAAATTCGGTTCCAACAACCGCGGAGCGACGTTCTGGTCGGTAGGCGCCATGTGGAACATCTCGAAAGAGGAGTTCCTGCAGGACAACTCCACGATTTCGAACCTCTCGTTCAAGATCTCCTACGGTACGCAGGGCAACTCCGGAATCGGCGAGTACGACCAGTATCAAATCCTCACTTCGAGCAGCTACCCCTACATGGGCTCGACGGCCTGGTACCTCTCCAATGCCGGAAACCCCTCGCTGGCCTGGGAGAAGCAGGGTACGCTGACCATCGGCGCCAACATCGAGCTGTGGAAGAAACTCTCGCTCGGCATCGAATGGTACCGTCGTGAAACCACCGACATGCTGATGGACAAGCCGTTGGCGCTTTCGGCCGGGTTCTCCAGTCAGATGTCCAACATCGGAGCCATGCGCAACTCGGGTATCGACGTGAACCTCAATTACAACATCTTCATGAACAAGGATTGGGCCGTGAACTTCCACGCCAACTTCAACTACAACAAGAACCAGATGGTCAAACTCTGGGAGGAAGGTCTGGAGAAGAGCAGCATGGGTGACGGTTCGATGATGTACTACGTTGTCGGAAAGCCCTATACCGAGTACTACACGCAGGAGTGGCGCGGTGTGAACCCCGAGACCGGAGAACCGCAGTGGACGGCTGCCGACGGAGGCGTTACGAGCGACTTCAACGAAGCCGTAGAGGTGGACCTCAACAAATCGGCCCTGGCTCCCTACTCGGGCGGTTTCGGAGTCAGCGCTTCGTGGAAGGGTATCGGTCTGGTTGCCGACTTCTCCTGGGTTGCCGGAAACTACATGGTCAACAACAACCTTTATTTTGCGGCAAACACGGCCAACGCCTTCCCGTACAACCAGGCCGAAGAGGTGTTGGACTACTGGAAGCAGCCGGGTGACAACACGAAATATCCGGCCCTCATCTACGAAACCCAGTTCGACTCGCGCATGATCGAGGATGCCTCGTTCCTGCGTCTGAAGAACATCCAGCTCTCCTACACGCTGCCTTCGAAACTGCTCCGCAAGACGAAGTTCATCCAGGGTCTGAAGATCTACGTCGGTGCCCGCAACCTCTGGACGCTGACCGGGTATAACGGTTTCGACCCCGAGGTGGCCGGTTACAGCGATGCAGTCGGAGCCTTCGACACCGACGTATACCCCAACTCGCGCCAGTGGACCTTTGGCTGTGAATTTACGTTCTAAGCAACTTTAAACGACAAAAAAGATCACTATGAAAAAACTATTATATATCATCTCTGCGTTGGGCCTGGGATTCGGACTCGCATCGTGCGATCTGGACATTACGCCCGACACCGATGTTGCGGGCCCCGATGCCGGAAAGCTGGTCTATGTCGAAGGACTGCGCAACGGTATCTACAACAACCTCACGGTAGTCACCTCCTATGAATACATGCGCTATCCCGACTACTACACGGATCTGTTCAACGAGACGACGAACTCGGGAAACCGCGGCGGTTACTTTTCGCGCTGGATGCTCAACTCCTCGGACCAGGATGTGAACGCCATATGGGCAAACTACTACTCGGTCATCTCGTCGATCAACTTCACGCTGGAGAAGGCCGACGAGGCCATGGAGAACGAACCGGGGAATGCCGAGCAGCTCACCTACTATAAGGCCGAACTCACTTTCATCCGGGCCTATATTCTTCACCAACTGGCCCTTCGTTTCTGTGAGGACTACGATCCCGACAAGGCCTCGACACAGCTCGGCGTCCCGACCCCGACGACCTACGATCCCGAGGCGAAACTCAACCGGGGAACACTGGCTCAAACCTACCAGCGGATCAACGATGACATCACGGCGGCCGAAGCGGTCATCACCACGGCCGGAAGCGCCAATTCGGCCTATGTCACCAAGGATGCCATCACGGCACTGAAGGCTCAGGTCGCCCTGCAGATGCACGACTACGACAACGCCATCACCTATGCGAAATCGCTCTATACGGCCTACCCGCTCATTCAGAGCAAGGAGGACATGGAGAAGATGTGGATGAACGACTCCTCCACGGAGACGATCTTCCAGTTGAATCTGACCAAAACGACTCTCGGGCTGATCGGCAGCACGACCTACGACTACTCGTATGGAAGCTGGGATGCCGAAGGTGGCTACTATCTCTATGCTCCGGCCTATGTTCCCGAGAAGTGGGTCTGCGAACTCTATTCGACGGAGGACTACCGCTATGGGACGCTGATCGGCCCCTCGCACATCAAGGGTCTGGGCACCGAAACTGATCCGACTCCCGGCTGGCTGATGGTCAAACTGACCGGCAACCGCGACCTGTTCACCTCTTCGACGGTGCTGACTTACAAGAATATGCCGAAGGTCTTCCGGGTAGCCGAGATGTATCTGATCGAGGCCGAGGCACAATACCGCAAAGGTGGCGACGCGCTGACTCCGCTGAATGCACTGCGTCAGGCACGAGGCCTGGCAGCCGTCAGCAGCTCGGGAGACGAACTGTTCCAGGACATCAAGGATGAATGCGCGCGCGAGTTCATCGGTGAAGGCCGCCGTCTGTTCGACCTGAAGCGCTGGCACGAGGGAATAACCCGCTCGGCACAGGATGCCTGCATCAGCCTGCTGGCCGGAGGCAGCAGCGTCTATGCCATGACCGTAGCGGCTTCGAACCCGCAGTGGGTATGGCCGATCCCGCAGGAGGAGCTCCACAGCAATCCGAATTTCGGGAGCCAGAACACGGGATACGCCCAGAACAACTGATTCTTCGGAGTTCTTTTCACAAAACCGCCCGTTGCCGTTTCGGTGACGGGCGGTTCCGTATCAAAGGGGTGTCGGTCTAATCGTTTTCTGTGGATTTTTTTGTAAATTTGCCCCGAAATAAAACAGACCGATTATGGCAATCACAGAAATCGCATCCGGCATCCACTATGTCGGTGTCAACGACCGGACTACGACCCGTTTCGAAGGACTTTGGTCACTGCCCCAGGGCGTTTCGTACAACGCCTACCTCGTCGTAGGCGAGAAAATCGCACTCATCGATACCGTCGAGGAGGCTTTCGGCAGCCGTCTCGAAGCCAATATCCGCGAGGTGCTCGGCGACCGAAAGGTCGACTACCTCGTCGTCAACCACATGGAACCCGACCACTCGTCGTCGATCACCGCCCTGCGGCGCCTCTACCCCGACCTGCAGATCGTCACCAATGCCAAGGCCCTGCAGATGATCGAGGGATACTACGGCCTCTGCGGCGGCACGATCGAGGTCAAGGAGGGCGACACGCTCGATCTGGGCGGCAAAACCCTCTCGTTCCATCTGATTCCGATGGTCCACTGGCCCGAGACGATGGTTACGTGGTGCCCCGAGGAGCAGACGCTCTTCTCCGGCGACGCCTTCGGATGCTTCGGAGCCCTCGACGGCGGCATCACCGACTCTGAGGTCGATCCCGAACGCTACTGGGATGAGATGCGCCGCTACTACGCGACGATCGTCGGCAAATACGGCGCTCCGGTACAGAAGGCGCTTCAGAAACTCGCCGGGCTCGAAATCCGAAGCATCTGCCCGACCCACGGACCCGTCTGGCAGAAACAGATCGGCCGCGTCGTTGATCTCTACGACCGCATGAGCCGCTACGAAGGGGAACCGGGTGTGGTCATCGCCTACGCCTCGATGTACGGGAACACCGAGCAGTTGGCCGAGCGCATCGCCCGCGAGCTGGCCGCCGAGGGGGTGCGCAACATCCGCATCTACAACCTTTCGTATGCCGATCCGTCGGTTGTGCTGCGCGACGTCTTCCGGTTCGACACGCTGCTGGTCGGAGGCCCCACCTACAACGCCGGGCTCTTCCCGCCCGTCGCGGAACTGCTCGACAAACTCGCCGCACGCTGCATTCCGCAGCGGCGCTTCGGCTGGTTCGGATCCTTCACGTGGGCCGGAGCCGCCGTCAAGCTGCTGGGAGAGTTCGCCCAGAAGATGAAGTGGGAGACGCTCGGCGCACCCGTGGAGATGAAGCAGGGTTTCTCCCCGAAAATGTACGACTGCTGCCGGGCCCTGGCGCATGACGTCGCCGAAAAACTCCACGGCAAAGCCTGACGCCCAATGATGAGGATCGCCATCGTCGGGACCGGATATGTCGGGTTGGTTTCGGGCGCCTGTTTCGCGGAGATGGGGCTCGACATCACGTGCGTCGACACCGACGTGCGGAAAATCGAGGCACTGAACGCCGGGCGAATCCCGATCTACGAACCCGGACTTGAAGCGCTCGTCGGACGAAACGTCGCCGCCGGAAGGCTCCACTTCACAACCGACCTGACGTCGTGCCTCGACCGGGTCGAGGTGGTCTTTTCGGCCGTCGGAACCCCGCCCGGAGCGGATGGCGCCGCAGATCTGAGTCAGGTGATGGAGGTCGCCCGCACGTTCGGGCGCCACATCCG
This sequence comes from Candidatus Alistipes intestinigallinarum, assembly GCA_019115745.1. Taxonomy (GTDB): domain Bacteria; phylum Bacteroidota; class Bacteroidia; order Bacteroidales; family Rikenellaceae; genus Alistipes; species Alistipes intestinigallinarum. The sequence continues at coordinate 20,051 of DXDA01000074.1, read as the reverse complement.
CCGCTACACGCTGCTCGTCACGAAGAGCACCGTACCCGTCGGTACGGCCCGGCGCATCAAGGCCGTGATCGAACAGGAGCTGCAGGCCCGGGGCTGCAAGGTGCCGTTCGACGTCGCCTCGAACCCGGAGTTTCTGAAGGAGGGGGCGGCGATCAAGGACTTCATGTCGCCCGACCGGGTGGTGGTAGGGGTCGAAAGCCAGCGTGCCCGGGAGCTGATGGCACGGCTGTACCGCCCCTTCCTGATCAACAACTTCCGCGTACTTTTCATGGACATCGCCTCGGCCGAGATGACTAAATACGCCGCCAACGCCATGCTGGCGACCCGCATCTCGTTCATGAACGACATCGCCAACCTCTGCGACCGCGTGGGTGCCGACGTGGAGATGGTCCGCAAGGGCATCGGCTCCGACGTGCGCATCGGCAACAAGTTCCTCTACCCGGGGTGCGGATACGGAGGTTCGTGCTTCCCGAAGGATGTCAAGGCCCTGGCCCGCACGGCCCGTGAGCACGGGTACACGATGCAGGTCGTCGAGGCCGTGGAGCGGGTCAACGAGGCGCAGAAGAGCGTGGTTTTCGAGAAACTCCGTACGGCGCTGGGTGACCTGGCCGGGAAACGGGTGGCAATCTGGGGCGTAGCCTTCAAGCCCGAGACGGACGATATCCGCGAAGCCCCGGCCCTGGAGGTGATCGAACGGCTGCTCCAGGCCGGCGCCGAGGTCTGTGCGTGCGATCCCGTAGCGATTCCCGAACTTCTCCGCAAACACGGCGACTGGGAGCTCCGCACGGCCCGGACGATGTACCAGACGGCCGAAGGGGCCGATGCCGTGGCGCTGCTCACCGAATGGAAGGAGTTCCGGATGCCCGACTGGGCGCAACTGCGCAGTACGATGCGCGGCGACGTGGTCGTCGACGGCCGCAACATCTACGACAAACAGGAGGTCCGTGCCGCGGGATTCCGCTACTTCGGAATCGGGAAGTAAGCGTTCGGAAACACGGGGAGAGGCAGAGAGGCAGAGAGGCAGAGAAGCGGGAAGACAAAAAGGCGGAAAGGCGGAAAGGCGCAATGTAATGCAGCGCAATGCAGTTCAGTGCGGCGAAACATCCCGAAACAACAATCACATATTCAACAGACGATCCCGGCCCGGAGAGGGTCGGGATCGTCTGTTGAATTCCGGAAATGAACAAAACCCGCCAACAAACGACCGCTTCGAAGTCGGGAATCCGCCGTACTTTTGTGGCGTCAAACCTCGAATTATGAACGAAAACAGCAAAACCTTCCTGCTCGTCCTGCTGGGGATGCTCACGGCATTCGGGCCCTTCGTCACGGACATGTACCTGCCGACCCTCCCCGCCATGACGGACTATTTCCACACATCGTCATCGATGGTGCAGATGGGTCTCACGACCAGCATGATCGGACTGGCCCTCGGGCAGTTGCTCTTCGGACCGCTGAGCGACAAATACGGCCGGCGGATTCCGCTGCTCACGGCCCTGTGGCTCTTCATCGCCGCCACGCTGCTCTGTCTCTTCGCTACGAATATCCGCCAGTTCATCGTCATGCGCTTCCTTCAGGGTGTCGCCGGGGCCGGCGGGATTGTCATCTCGCGCTCGGTGGCCACGGACCGCTTCGCAGGCCGCGATCTGGCCCGGATGCTCGCTCTGATCGGCGCCGTCAATGGCATCGCACCGGTCGTCGCCCCCATCATCGGCGGCACGTGCAGCGATTCGATCGGCTGGCGGGGAATCTTCGGCATTCTGCTCGGACTGGGATGTCTGCTTCTGGCCGGCAGTCTCCGCCTGCGGGAGTCGCTGCCCCGGGAGCGGCGCAGCGCCGTAGCCTGGAGCGACCTGATCCGGAGCTTCGGCACCGTCCTCCACAACCGCCGCTATCGGGCCTGCGTCCTTCAGTTGGGATTCGCCCAAGGGGTCCTGTTCGCCTACATCGCCTCGTCGCCCTTCCTCGTCCAGCAGCACTACGGCTTCTCTGCCTTCGAATTCAGCCTCTGCTTCGCGGTGAATGCCGTCGCCATCGGTTGTGCCGCAGCCTTCTCGGTGCGCTTCCGGAATCCCGAACAGAGCACCCGGACCGGATGTATCGGCATGTTGGTCTTCGCGCTTGCGGAAGCCGTCGCACTCGCCTCGGGATGCGGATTCTGGATCTACGAAGGGCTGCTCATCCTCCTGCTCTTCGCCATGGGGCTCACCTTCACCTCCTCCACGGCCCTGGCCATGGAGGCCGCCCGGGAGCACGCCGGAACGGCTTCGGCCCTGCTGGGCGCCATCTGCTTCGCATTCGGAGGCATCGTCTCACCGCTGGTCGGCATGGGCAATACGCTCCTCTCCACGGGCGGAGTTTTCGTGGCGTGTGCCCTCTGCTCGTGGCTCAGCATCCGCTTCGGACTCCGCCACTCGCCGCGCCCGGCCGTAGCTGCCTGATCCGATACCGGGCCGCCACGCTGCAAAACGACAGACCATCCCAGCCTCTCCCGTTCGGGAGCAATCCCGACCCTCGCAAAAAAGCCCCTGCCGCCTCAACGCGACAGGGGTTTTCAGGATCGGTTTCCCCGGGAATGAACGGTTCCCGGGATGCGAAAAACCGGGGCTACTTGCGCACCTTGACGATGATCTTGCGCACCGTACCCTCACCGACCATCGGAGCGTGTCCGTCCTCGGGGAAGAGCACCGTGAACTGGCCCGGACGCAGCGTGTAGTAGGTCTGGGGCTCATCGTCGAAGAACTGGATATCCTTCTCGGCGTTGAACGCCGACTGCGGCTGGCAAAGGTCCTTGCGCTCGCTCCAGCCGAAGGACTCCGACTTGCCGGAGATCAGCACCTGGATGTCAATATACTCGTTGTGGACCTCCAGTTTGGCATCCTTCTTCAGTTTGAGCTCCCGCTCCATGACGTTGACGTAGATATCCTTGCCGTCGAGTTCGTGGATTCCCGGCTCCACTTTCGTCCAGTCGGTCGAGGCGATCAGTTCGAATGCCTTCTGCATCCGCGGGCTTACACCGTAGTAAAGCGCGCTGTTTTTCAATGAATCTAAAATCATAACTCGTCTGTTTAAGTTTGTAGATGGTCGTTTTTCAGTCTTGATCCGTCTTTTTCAACCGGACGATCACCGGATGGTGATCCGAGTAGTCGACCGGCAGGGTCTCGTAAGTCACCGGTTCGAGTTCCTCGCTCAGCACGTAGTCGATGCGCAGCGTATTGAAAAAGCCCCGGAAGGTGTGCGAATAGCCCGAACCGCAGACCCGGAAGGCATCGCGCGAACCCCGGGCCATCGTCCGATAGACATAGGACATGGGCGTATCGTTGAAATCCCCGCAGATGATGCGCCGCGTGCGGGTTTCATCCACCACCCGGGCGATGCTGTCGACCTGGGCGGCACGCAGGATGCTGTTTTCGCGCAGGCGTTCGACGATGCTGCGGATCTTGGTCTCGCGGGCCGTATCCGACAGGAAGCGGTGTTCGGTGATGTATTCGTTGTCGGCGGCGTTGATGGCTGTCGAGTGGAGGTGGTTGTTGAAGACCCGCACCGTGTCGTCGCCCACCAGCACATCGGCCCAGACCGATGACGCAGGGGTCAGCACCGTCCGCGAGCGCAGGATCCGGAATTTGCTCAGGATCGCCAGCGGCGCCTCGTACACGGAGTCCGGAGCCGCCGTACGTCCGAAACCCGCACTCTCATACTTCTCCTCCAGCAGCGAAAACTCCTCGGAACGGGCCGCCAGCCGGGCGTTGAACTCCTGCAGGCAGATGATGTCCGGGTCCTGTTCGTCGATCAGCCGCAGAATATCCTCCACGCTGCTGTGGCCGTTTTCGCCGTAGAAACTGCGGACGTTATAGGTCATCACCTTGAAGGTTCCGCGCTCGGAACCCTCGGCCTCTTCGTAGGCGCGGCGAATGTCGGGGCGCCAGAAGAGCGAAACCTTGAAGAACCCGATCGCCACGATCAGGATCATCCCCCCGGCGCGCAGCCAGCGCCAGCGGATGATCCAGTAGAGCATCAGGATCACCGCCGCCACATAGGTGATCGGAGCGGCGAGCCCCAGCACGGGGAAGAACCACACGCGCGACGGATTGACATACGGCACGCAATAGGTCATCACCAGCGTGACGGCGGCCACGAGCGAGACGACCGTCATCAGGCCGTCGAGGAGCCAGAGCGCCCAATTGCGGCGGCGTTTGCCGGCGGGGCGCTCTCCGTATCCGGTGTAGTATTCGGAAGCCATTGCCTAAAAACGGATCATGCCGCGGCGTTTCCACCAGTAGAGCAGCAGGAAGCCCCACAACATACCGCCCACATGGGCGAAATGGGCGACGTTGCCCACGCCCCGCCAGCCGAGGAAGAGTTCGATGACGGCGTAGATGATGACGAACCACTTGGCCTTCATCGGGATGGGCGGGATCAGGAGCATGATGACGGCGTTGGGGTACATCACGCCGAAAGCCAGCAGCAGGCCCATCACGGCGCCCGAAGCTCCGACCAGCGCCATCGGCTGTCCGAGTCCCCAGGCGATTCCGGCCTGAATCAGCGCCGCACCCACACCGCAGACCATGTAGTAGATCAGGAAGCGCCGCGACCCGAGGTCATACTCCAGCGTGCGGCCAAACATCCACAGCGCGAACATGTTGAAGAAGATATGTTCGAAATTGGCGTGGAGGAACATGTAGGTGATGAACTGATAGGTATGGAACTCATACCCGAGCATCCGGGGACCGACCTGAAGCGCCCCGAAGTGGTTGAGAAAGAGCCGCGCTTCGGGGATCAGCGCCATCGCCATATAGACGAGCAGGTTGATGATGATCAGGTTCTTGACGACCGGAGGGGTCTGAAAATAGCGATTCATTCTGCTTCAAATTTTTGCAAAGGTAACTCTTTTCCGCCGGATTACCCCAACTTGGCGCGCAAATCTTCCGGGGTAAATTCGGCGAGGATATTTTTGCCCGAGGGGGTAAAGCTCACGTTGCCCGTCTGGGCCAGGCGGTCGAGCAGCGCTGCCGCCTCCTCGCGTGCGAAGCTCCGCACGGCGCACTTCGCACCCGAGAGAGCCATTACCGAGGCGATCTTCTCGCGGCGCACGTCGGCCAGCGACACGGGGGTCGCAAAGACCTGCAGCAGATCGAACAACAGTTGGTCCACCGAATCGGCGGGCAGATCGGCCGGGGTGCCCTTCACCTCCACGGCTCCGGCGCCGCAGAGATCGAGGTCGAACCCCAGGGCGGCGAACTCCACGGCATTCTCCTCCAGCACGGCATACTCGTCACCCGAGAGGACCAGCCGCTCGGGGAAGAGCAACTGCTGGCTGACAGCCGACCCGTGCCCCAACATCCGAAGATACTCTTCATAGAGGATGCGTTCGCGGGCCCGCCGCACGTCGACCACCACGAAGCGCCCGTTCAGCAACGCCCCGATGTAACCGCCCGGCAGCGGCATCGGATCGGTGAATTCGGGTTGTGAGGCAATATCCAGGCGCTGCTGCTCGGGGGTGACCGACGAAGGGATGAAGTCGAGCGAGCTCTCCCCGAATCCGGTGTCGCCCGAAGCGATTTCGAACCCGGCGTCGGCAAATCCGCTTCCCGATTCGAAGTCCTCGAACTCCTCGGACTCGGACGACGCGAGGGCTCCGCCGCTCAGGAACGAAGGAACCCGGGCGCTTCCGCCCCGCGATCCGGAAAATCCCGACGCTGCAGCACCTCCCGCCGCCACGGATCGTCCTGCCGCGGCACCACCGGCTCCCGTCGCATCCGCACCATTGTACGGCACGTCAAAGCCCGTAAAATCGACATTCGGATCCGGAGCCGAGGGGTCGATGTACTCCTCGCGGAAGGGGTTGTAGTCGGTATTGGACATTGCCGCGGGCTCGCTGTAAACCGCCCCTTTCTGCAGAACGGGGATCTCCAGCGCCCCCTCGCGGTCGAAATCCATCATCGGGACCGCCCCGGTCTTGGCCAGCGTCTCGCGCACGGCGGCATTGACAATCTGCCACACGGCCTCCTCGTCGGCAAAACGCACCTCGGTCTTCTGCGGGTGGACGTTCACGTCGATGCGCGCCGGATCGATCCTCAGGTAGAGGAAATAGGAGGGCTGACAACTCTCCGGGATCAGCTTCTCGTAGGCCTTCAGGATGGCGCTCGTGAGGTACGAACTCTTGAAGAAGCGGCCGTTGACGAAGAGATACTGCTCCGTATTGCGTTTTTTGGCCGCAGCCGGGCGACCGATAAATCCGTCGAGACGGGCGATCGAGGTATCGGCCTCGACCTCCAGCAGATTCTGCTTGATGTGCCGCCCCACCACGTCGACAATCCGCCCGGCCAGCGAGGCGGGCTGCAGGTTGTAGACCGGGGCGTCGTTGGCATAGAGTTCGAAGGCCACCTGCGGGTAGCAGAGGGCGATGCGCTGGAACTCCGTGCGGATCTGCGAGGCCGACGTGGTGCTCTTGTCGAGGAAGCGGCGCCGGGCCGGGACGTTGTAGAAGAGGTTGCGCACGAAGAACTGCGACCCCACGGGACACATCACCGGAGTCTGCCCGGCGAACTGTCCGCCGTTGATTTCGGTCTGCGTACCCACCTCGTCGCCCTCCTGCCGCGTGCGCAGTTCGACCTGTGCCACGGCGGCGATCGAAGCCAGCGCCTCACCGCGGAATCCGAACGTATGCAGCGCATAAATATCCTCCACGGCGCCGATCTTGCTCGTGGCGTGGCGGTCGAAAGCCATGCGGGCGTCGATGGGCGACATGCCGCAGCCGTCGTCGACGATCTGGATGAGGTCCTTGCCTCCGTCGCGGAAGTTGACCTTCACCGAGCGGGCGCCCGCATCGAGCGCATTCTCCATCATCTCCTTCACCACCGAAGCCGGGCGGTTGACCACCTCGCCCGCCGCAATCTGGTTGGCGACGACTTCGGGTAACAGTCTGATCTTGTCTGCCATTTACTTCTCCTGCTCCTCCTGGTAATCATTCGGGACAACGACGATCGGCGCATAGGGGTTAAACTCCCCTTCGGCCTGCGCAGCCGGAACCGGACGCCGCGGGGTCTGCTGCAACTGCAGCACCCAGTTGGCCAGTTTCGGATAGAGCAGGTAGATGAACAGCAACATCAGCACCGCCGCTCCGGCGATCTTGAAAACCCGCATCCTTCCCCGCTCTTCGGCTCCGGCACGCCGCGCCGCACGCGCCTCGCGCTGGGTCCGGATGTATTGTCCGGGGGTGTACTCGCGGTCCGCATCCTCGGCGCGCTCACCGCGCAGTTCGGCGCGGCGCTGTTCGCGCGCCTCCTTTTCGGGGTCATAGTAACGCGGGATGTAGTTGAACTTGTTCGCGTGTCTTTTGAACGGGGTAAACATGGTGTTGTCCTCTTTTTCGGTAAAGATACGAATATCTTTGCAAATTTATTGTATTTCCGGGCCGGAAAGACACCCCGGCCGATACGACAAGCCCCTCCCGAGGGAGGGGTTTTCGTGACGCCGATCCCGCAACGGCCCCCGAAACCGGGTCCGGAAGGGCCGACTGCGATCCGTTCGCCCCATTCGCCCCGTTCGGCTCGTTCGGCTCGCCGTCCGGCACGACTACCGGAAGAAACTCTTCATGCGCTCGAAGATGTTCTGGTTCTTGACCGACTCGGCCCGCTGGAACGAGGGCTGAGCCGCCAACTGCTCCACGAGACGCTTCTCTTCAGCGGAGAGTTTCGACGGAATCGTGATGTCCACGACGACCAGTTCGTCGCCGCGTCCGTATCCGTTCACGTCGGGCAGTCCCTTGCCGCCCAGGCGCAGGACCTTGCCGGCATGGGTTCCCGGAGCGATCTTGATCTTGGCGCGTCCGTCCACGGTCGGGACCTCCACCGTACCGCCCAGCAGCGCCGTCGTCACGGTGATGTTCAGGTTGTGGATCAGGTCGTTGCCGTCGCGGACCAGTTCCGGATTGGGCTCCTCCTCGATGACGACCTGCAGATCGCCGTTCACACCGCCCTGACGGGCCGCATTTCCCTTGCCCGTGACCGTGAGGACCATTCCCTCGCCCACGCCGGCCGGGATCTGAATCTCGACGACCTCCTGGCCGCGCAGCGTCCCTTCGCCCTTGCACTTGTCGCACGGCGCCGTGATCACCTTGCCCGTACCGCCGCACGTCGGGCAGACGCCCTGGGTCTGCATCCTTCCGAAGAAGGTGTTCTCCACACGCGTGACGTATCCCGTACCGTTGCAGGTCGAGCAGGTCGCGTAGGCGTTGGCGTCTCGGGCTCCCGAGCCGCCGCACTTGTCGCACGCCACGGTCTTGTTGATCTTGAGCTTCTTCGTGACGCCCGAGGCGATCTCGGCAAGCGTCAGCCGAACCCGCACCCGAATATCCGACCCGCGGTTGACGCGGCGCGAGCCGCCTCCCGACGAGCGGAAACCGCCGCCGAAGTGTCCGCCGAAGATATCGCCGAACTGCGAGAAGATATCCTCCATGGAGAATCCGCCGCCGAATCCGCCGAATCCACCGGCACCGCCGCCCGCCGCGCCGCTCATTCCGGCGTGTCCGAACTGGTCGTAACGGGCCCGTTTGTCGGGATTCGACAGCACGTCATAGGCTTCGGCGGCCTCCTTGAACTTCTCTTCGGCCTCCTTGTCTCCGGGGTTCTTGTCCGGGTGGTATTTGATAGCGGCCTTTCGATAGGCCTTCTTGATCTCGTCGGCGTTGGCATTGCGCTCGACGCCGAGCACTTCGTAATAATCTCTTTTCTCTGCCATGACCTTACTCTCCTACGACAACTTTAGCGAAGCGCAGCACCTTGTCGCCCAGCATGTAACCCGTCTGTACGACATCGATGACCTTGCCCTTCAACTCCTCGCCGGCCGCGAATTTGGCCACCGCCTCCGCGACGTCGGCATCAAACTCCTTCTCTTTCAATTCCATTTCGACAACGCCCTTCTGGCGCAGCGCCTCGGTGAACTTCTGCGAGATGAGCTGCACGCCCTGTCGCAGCGCCTCCACGTCATCGCTCTTCTCCATGGCCGCCACGGCACGCTGCACGTCGTCGCGCACCGGGAGCATCGCCAGTAGGACGTCGCGTCCGCCGGTCTGCACAAGATCCATCTTCTCCTTGAGCGTGCGTTTGCGGTAGTTGTCGAATTCGGCCTGCAGGCGCAGGAACCGGTCCTTCCACTCGGCCACGGCCTCCTCTACGGCCTGAGCCACCGCTTCGGGCTGTTCCGCGGAGTCGGCATCCCGGTTCACGGCGTCACCGTCTGCCATTTTGGCAGTCTCTTCGGCGGCAGCATCTGACACATTGGCATCACAGGCCGCACCACCCGAAGGATTTCCGCTTTCCGAGGCCTGCTTTTCATCCTCCTTAACAGCCTCATTATAAACTTTTTCCTTTTTCATATCTGGTGTTTTTTTCAGTTTCCGAAGGATTTTTCGCACAAATTGCATACCAACGCTATCCGATGATGAATATGGCCGGGCGTTTGTTCAGTTCGGGCAGCGACATCCGGCGCCACTCCCCCACCGTCCGGGTTTCGATCCGCTCCGTGGGGGCCGTGAGGTCCGCAGCCACCGTCAGGCGCGTTTCGGGCGCCAGCGTCCGGACGAGCTCTTCGAGAAGCTTCGCATTGCGGTACGGCGCCTCGATGAAGAGCTGCGACTGCCCTTCGCTGCGGGCCCGCCGTTCGAAGAAACGGATGGCCTTGGCCCGCTCGGGCGGCTTGACGGGCAGGTAGCCGTTGAAGGCGAACGACTGGCCGTTCAGCCCCGAGGCCATCACCGCGAGGAGGATCGACGAGGGCCCCACGAGCGGCACCACACGGACTCCGCGGCGGTGGCAGGCCTCAACGACCAGCGCCCCCGGATCGGCCACGCCCGGCACGCCGGCTTCGGAGATCACCCCGGCCGAGCGCCCCGCCAGCAGCGGTGCCACCAGCTCCTCGACTTCGCGTCCGGCGACCGTATGTTCGTTCAGTTCGCGGAACTCCAGCTCCTCGATCGGTCGCGCAATCCCGGCCCGGGAGAGGAATCTCCGCGCCGTGCGTGTATTCTCGACGATGAAGTAGTCCAGCGCGTCCATCACCGCGCGATTGGCGGCGGGCAGCACGTCCCAGGGCGCCGTTTCGTCCGAAATCGGGCACGGGATCAGATAGAGGGTTCCGTAAGCCATTTACTCCTTGAGATAGATGCGTTTGACACGACCCGAGACCGAGGTCATGATCTCGTAGGGGATCGTTCCCAGCACGTCGGCCATGGTTTCGAGGTCGTTGCCCGGGGCGGCCGAGAAGACGACGGCCTCGTCGCCCTCCTCCACGCCCGGAATATCCGTAATGTCGATCATGCAACTGTCCATGCAGACCCGCCCGACGATCGGGGCCGGCTGCCCGGCGACGAGCATCGACCAGCGTCCGCACCCGAGGTGGCGGTCCAGCCCGTCGGCATAGCCGATCGGGACGGTGGCCGTGACCGTCGGACGGGTCAAGCGCCCGGCACGGCCGTATCCGACCGCATCGCCCGCTTCGAGGTGCTTGATCTGCACGATGCGGGTCTTCAGCGCCGAGACGGGCCGCAGCGCCGGATTGTGCTGCCACCCGAAGCCGTAGAGCCCCAGCCCGAGGCGGCACATGTCGAACTGCGCCTCGGGGAAGCGCTCAATGGCCGCCGAGTTGGCCGTATGGCGGATAACGGCGTAGGGCAGCGCCTCGACGAGCTGCGTGCTCATGCGGTCGTAGCGATCAATCTGCGCCCGCGTGTAGGCATCCTCCTCGGGCATGTCGGCGCAGTTCAGGTGCGAGAAGACCGAGGCGACCTTCACGGCCGGGAGCTCCTTCAGCACGTCGCACAGCCGGCCGATCTCCCCCTCCATGAATCCCAGGCGATGCATTCCGGTATCCAGCTTGACGTGAATCGGATAGCGGATCTCCCCGGCGTGGTTCACCGCCCGGGCGAAGTCGTCGAGCGACCGGAAACTGTAGATTTCGGGTTCGAGGCGGTTGGCGATCATCTGGTCGAAGCTGTCGGCGTCGGCATTCAGCACCACGATGGGCATCGTAATGCCGCGTTCACGCAACAACACCCCCTCGTCGGCAAAGGCTACGGCGAGGTAGTCGACCCGCTGGTGCTGCAACATCTGCGCCACCTCGAAATCGCCCGCACCGTACGACCCGGCCTTGACCATGGCGACGAGTTTCGTGCGGAAATCGAGTTTCGAACGGAAATAGTTGAGATTGTGCGTCATGGCGTCGAGGTCGACCTCCAGCACCGTCGTATGGCTCTTGCACGAGAGGGCGTGGGCCAGCTTCTCGAAGCGGAAGTCGCGGGCCCCCTTCAGCAAGACGGCCCGCCCGGCCACGACGCGGCGCCCGATCCGCGCGATGCACTCGTCGGTCGAGGCGTAGAAGACCTTGTCGCAATCGAACAACGCGGCATAGCGCTTCAGTTTGGGACCGATCCCCACGAGGGTGTCGATTCCGGCCCGGGCCACCATCCCGGCCACCCGGCCGTAGAGTTCGTCGTCCGAGAGTCCGCTCTGCGCGATATCCGACAGGACGAGCGTGCGGCGGCGCGTCAGGGCTACGCTGTGCAGGTAGTCCAGCGCCAGCGCCAGCGAATTGAGATCGAGGTTGTAGGCGTCGTTGATGAGCACCGAGTCGTTGATTCCGTCCTTGACTTCGAGACGCATGGCGACCTGCGGCGCCGCGGAGAACGACGGGGCCGGGAATCCCATCGCCGAGCAGAAGGCCTCGACGATCTGGGCGTTGCGACGCGAGGCCTCGTTGCCGATCACCGCCTCGGGGAGCTGCGGGGCCGCGGCCGCATCGAAGAGCTTCCGCTCGGCGAAGCGCGAGGCGATCAGGTGCCCGAGAGGTTCGTAGTGGCTGTGGTAGACGATCATCCGGGCACGGTGGGCCAGAACCATCTTTTCGAGGCATTTCTGTTCGAGATTGAGGAAATTCTCCTGATGGGCGTCGCCGATCGAGGTGAAGACCACCACGTCAGGGCGGATGATGCGTTCGAGGCGCTCCATCTCGCCGGGTTTCGAGATGCCGGCCTCGATCAGCGCCAACTGTTCGTCACCCTCGATCATCAGTACCGACAACGGCACACCCAACTGCGAGTTGTAGCTCTTGGGCGAACGGTAACACTTCATCCCGGCGGGCAGCTCCTCGGCAATCCACTCCTTGATGACGGTCTTCCCGTTCGAGCCAGTGATGCCGACGACCGTCCCCTTGAAGCGGGCGCGATGGAAGGCCGCGAGGCTCTGCAACGCCGCGATGGCGTTCTTCACGACCACATAGCCACATTCGGGCATCGCCTCGACGGGCCGTTCGACCAGGAAAGCCCGCACACCGCGGGCATACATCTCGGAGAGGAAGCGGTGGGAGTCGTGGTTGGCTCCGCACATGGCGACGAACATCGGGTCGCACCCCAGTTCGCACGAGAGCGAACGACTGTCCGTCACGACCGACCGCACGTCGCGGTCCTCACCCGAAAAACGGCCGCCGACAACGGCCGCGATCTGCGAAAGTCTGTAGTTCATATCCTACTTTTATCTACTTCCGACGCGGCAACTTCCGCCTCGGATCACTTCATGCTGTCAGGCTCCTTCCGGGAGGCGGCGCAGAGTTCGTCGATCAGGTCCATGCGCCCGTTGTCTTCGAGGAGTTTCCTGCGCCACGTCCGCTGCCTGCGAAGCAGCCACCGCATCACGACAGGGACCAGTATCCCAGCCAGCAGGGAGGGCAGGATGATATAGGTCAGAATCGCTTGTGTATCCATCTTCGGTTTGCGGGATTATTGTCCGAACGTCACGATGGTGATGCCGGCACCGCCGCGGTCGGCGTGTTCGTCGACGGCCGAGACCACTTCGGGCACCGTCCTGAGGTAACGGCGAATCTCCTCCTTCAAGGCTCCGGTGCCTTTTCCGTGGAGGATCGTCACCGACCCGACGCCGACCATCAGGGCGTCGTCCACCAGGTCCTGCACCGCCTCCAGCGCCTCCGCCGCACGCATTCCGCGCACGTCGATGTGGTCCTTGAAGTTGAGCTTGCGCGACGAGATGTCGACTGACACGACCGTACGGGCCGTCGTCGGACGCGTGGCCTCGCGGTATTCGTTGTTCGAGACGACCTGGAGCGAGGCCTTGTCAACCGTCGTGAGGATCTGCCCGAAAGCCACCTGCGCCCGCTTGCCCTTCACCGACTGCACCACGCCGACCATCGCCTGCCCGGCCATGCGGACCTTCGACCCGATCTCCACCTCACGCGGCTTCTCGGGCTCCGCTACGGGCTTCTCCGGGCCCTTTTCGCCCTGACGTTCGCGCCGCTCGGCCCGCCGCTGGCGCCGCCGCTCGATGCGTTCCATCTCGCGGGCCACCTGCTCGTCGCGCTCCGAGGTATCCTCCTTCCCGACCGTCTCGCGGAAGTCGTCCAGTTCGCGGCGGGCCAGCCGCGTCAGCTCCTTCTCGGCCTGCGCCTCGCGGATCGTCTTGATCGTATTCTCGATCTGCCGGTTGGCATCGGCAATCAGCCGCTGCGCCTCCTCCTTGGCCCGTTTGAGAATCTCCTGCCGCTCGGCACGGATCTTCGAGAGCTGCTCCGCGTAGGTCTGCTCCAGCTCCTCGACCTTGCGGTCCGTCAGTCGGATGCGGTCGCGCTTCTGCTCCCAGTAGTGCTTGTCGCGGGCGATCTCGCGCAACTGCTTCTCGATATTGATATGGTCCGAGCCGGCCTTCTCGCTGGCCCGGCGGATGATCTCCTCCGGGAGCCCGATCTTGCGGGCAATCTCCACGGCAAACGAACTGCCCGGCTTGCCCATCTCCAGCCTGAAGAGCGGACGGATGTTCTGCACGTCGAACATCATCGCACCGTTGGCAATGCCCTCGGTATTCGACGCATAGTATTTGATGTTGGCATAGTGGGTCGTGATGACGCCGTAGCACCCCTTTTCCAGCAGGCGTTCGAGAATCGCCTCGGCAATCGCCCCGCCGATGATCGGCTCGGTTCCCGACCCGAACTCGTCGATGAGCACCAGCGTGCGCTCCGACGCTCCGGCCAGCATGTGCTTCATGTTGAGCAGGTGGGACGAATAGGTCGACAGGTCGTTGTCGATCGACTGCTCGTCGCCGATGTCGATGCAGAGGCTCTCGAAGACGGGCAGTTCGGAGATCTCCGACGCCGGGACCGGGAACCCGCACTGGAACATGTACTGCACGATGCCCGTGGTCTTCAGACAGACGGATTTTCCGCCGGCATTGGGTCCCGAGATGACAAGGATGTGCTTGCGGCGGTCCAACTGCAGGTCGAGCGGGACGATCTCGCGCCCGGCGGCCCGCAGGGTCTGCTGCAGCAGCGGATGGCGGGCGTTTTTGAGCACCAGCCGGTCATCGGTCGAGAGAATCGGCTTCACGCATCCGTTTTCCGAGGCCCAGCGCCCCTTGGCGCGCAGCATGTCCATCTCGGCCAGATAGTCGCCCGAGGCGGCGATCAGCTCCGCATCGGGGCGAATCCCCTCGGTAAACTCCGTGAGGATACGCACGATCTCGCGCCGTTCGGCATACTCCAACTCGCGCAGTTCGTTGTTGATCTCCACCACCTCGACCGGCTCGACGTAGAAGGTCTTTCCGGTGGCCGACTCGTCGTGGATGAAGCCGTTGAGCTTGCGTTTGTTCGAGGCCGAGACAGGGATCACGGCACGCCCGTCGCGGATCGAGATCTGCGCGTCGCTCTCGACGATCCCCGCCCCCTTGGCGGCGGCCAGTACGGCCTGCAGCCGCTTGGCGGCCTGTCCCTCGCGCTCGCGGATCGCCCGGCGGATCTCCTGCAGTGCCAGAGAAGCGTTGTCCTTCACGTTGCCGAATCGGTCGACAATCGCCTCGATGCGCCGCACGATCTCCGGGAAGGCCTCCACGCCCCGCGTGCGGGCATGGAGCGACGGATAGCGCTCCGCACGGTTCAGGATGAACGACACGATGCCGCCGATCGTCGTGAGGGCCCTTCCGAGGGTGACGACCTCCTCCACGTCGAGGAACGACCCTTCGACGCGCAGTTTGGCCACGATCCGGTCGACATCGGGATACTCGCCGCCGGGGAAGTCGCGCTCCATTTCGAGCACCAGACGCATCTCGTCGGCCAGCGCCAGGCGGTGCTCGATCTCACGCGGGGAGGTCGAGAAGCCCTCGGCGGCAATCCGTTCGCGGGCGGCCTGCATCGTACAACGTTCGGCGACCTGTTCCCGCAGGCGGTCGAATCCGATTTTCTGCTCGAAAGTAGCTGGGTAGATCATGTAGGGTAATGCAATCGAATAAAAATCGGCCCCGCGACTCGCCCGGGACCGAAGCATTTTACATTCCGGATTTTCAGCGCAGGGCCTTGAGCGAATCCCTCCGGGCCCGTTCGGCGGCTTTGGCGGCCTGACGTTCGGCCTTGGCCTGCATCTTTTCGGGGCTGCGTCCGAAGAGCGAGAAGTGGACGTAACGGCCGGGGTACTGCTCCAGGTTGGCCAGCAGCGACGCCAGGTTGTCGCTGGCCTCGTTCAGCGACTCGTAGAGCGACGGATCGTTCAACAGCCGTCCGACGGTCCCGTCGCCCTCCTGGATGCGCTCCAGCAGGAGGTTCATCTCCCCGACCGTTTCGGAGAGCTCCCGGGCGAATCCCGCATCGGCCAGCTCCGTGGAGATGCGGTTCAGGTTGCCCATCATGCTGTCGACCCGCGGGGCGTTCTGGCCCAACATCTCGGAGAAGGCCGTCAGGTTCTCCACGGCGGAGGCGAGGTTCTGTTTCTCGGCATCGAGCAGGTCGGCCAGATCGCCCGTCATGGCGTCGAGGTGCTGCATGGTTCCGTGGATGCTCTGCGCATTGGTCTCCATCAGCAGATTCAGGTTGTTCAGCGTCCGCGAGAGGTCGGCGGTGACCTGCGAGATCTTCTGCTTGAAGAACTCCAGTTCCGAGCCGGCCATATCCATCAGGTCGCGGCCGCGCACCGAACGCAGCGTATCGCCCTTTTCGAGATACTCCGACGACTTTCCGTAGAGGATTTCGATGGCTTTGCCGCCCATGAACCCGTCGCTGAAGATCTTGGCTTCGGAGTCCTTCGGGATGCGGTACTGGCGCTTGATGGTGAACTGCAGCACGACGTTGTCGCTGCGCTGGGGGTCGAGCGAGATACCGGTGACCGTCCCGACCTTGACCCCTTTCAGGAGGATGGGCGAGGCGGCCTGAATTCCGCTCACCTGATCATAGGAGGCATAGTAGACCGCATTGCGGCTGAAAATATCCAGGCCCTGCAGGAACCGGATTCCGGCCCAGGCGGCCACGATCATCACGACGGCAAACAGACCGATCTTGACTTCTCTTTTCATATCCCGTTTTTACTTCTTTACAATTTGCGTACCCCGGCAGCAGACGACAAACGCATCGGGGAATGTTTTTCGGACTTCGGCGGCCTTTCGCTGAGCGGCGGCACGCGAGTCGTACTCGCCCACCCCGTACTTGTAGGGGAATCGGCCGTCCGACCGATATTGCTTCACCTGGCCGCGATAGGCGCGGAACTGCGCGGAGTTCAGCGGAACGGGCTTTGCCGAGGCGAGCACCTGCACCGTATAGCGCAAGGGTTTCTCCGCGGCGGATTCCGCAGCCCGGGCGCTCTCTTTCGCCGACTCGCTCTTCGCAGCCGTCCCCGTCTTTTCGGTTTTGGAGGGCTTTTTCCCGGCCGGTTCAGCCTTCGGATCGGGCTTCGCGGCGTTTTTCCCGGCGGAACTGTCCGCTTTCGCAGCGCTTCCGGCTTCGGGTTTCGCGGCGGCGGGAGTCTTCTTTTCAGGCTCGGAGCCCGGAGTTGCGACATTCTCCTCGGCCGTCCGGGTTTCGAGCACGTAGGACGAATACTCCTTCACGGCCCGGTAGATCGACGCGGCAATCTCGTTCTGTCCCTTGTCGGACTTCATGTAGGCCAGCTCCTGCGCATTGGTCATGAACCCGATCTCGGTCAGCGCACTGGGCATGTCCGTGGCGTACAGCACGCGCAGCAACTGCCGTTTCACGCCCCGGGAGTTGCGCCCGGCCTTGGTGTACTGCGTCTGGATGCAGCGGGCAATGGCCATGCTGTATTCGCCGTAGGTGAACTGCAGGTTTTGGATATAGGCCCGCACGATGGCGGCGGTCCGCTCGTCCGACATGTCGATCAGGTCCTCGCGGTTGCTTTCGTAGAGGGCGTTTTCGTTATAGCGCTGCTCCTTGGGGGTTTCGCCCATGATGAGCGTCTCAACCCCCTTGACGGAGGTTGCCCGCGGCGCCGCGTTGGCATGGATCGAAATGAAGAGATCGCCCCCGGCGTTGTTCGCAATGCCGGCCCGGGCCTGGAGGTCCGACGCCAGATCGGCACCCAGAGCCTTGTCGGTGGTCCGCGTGTAGACCACCTTCACGCCGGGCATCCCCTCCTCGATGAGTTTTCCGAGCTTCAGGGCGACCTTCAGCGTGAGGTCCTTCTCGTAAACTCCGCCGTAATGCGCTCCGGGGAACTTGCCTCCGTGTCCGGCATCAATCACCACAACCCCGACTCCGTGCGCAATATTCGCGCCGGCAACCGCGTTTGTACAGACGACGGCCGCCGCAAAGGCGAGGATCAGCAAAAGACGCGTACGCATATTTAATGGTGCGAAATGTGAGCTATCTGTAATTTTTTACCTATCTTTGTCGAGCCGAAAACGCGGCGGGAAGGCCTCCGAGGCCCGATCCGGGCGTTTTTGCCGACTTGTCGGCAAAGGTACGGAAAATTTTTGGAATTTTGGATAAAAGAAGGGTAAAATATCTCTTGTCGGCGGCCGTGTTCGTGCTGTTCGCCCAGGCCGTATCGGGCGGCATGATGACTCGTACCACCCCGCTCCGACTCGGAGAGGAGCCCCTTTCAGGTGCCGTCCAGAGCGCCGACAGCGCCGCCGCAAGCCTTTCCGCGACGCCTTCCGAAAGCGCCACCGCAAGCCTTTCCGCAACACCCGCCGACAGCACCACCACCCTCTCGAAAACCCCTTCGCGGCGCGAACTCCGCCGCGAGGCCCGTGCGGCCCGCGAACGCGCCCGCCGCAACGCCGCCTTCAACGCCTTGAGCCAGCAGGAGCGCGATTCGCTCTTCTCGGCCCAGGTCGACTCGCTGATCGCCCAAAAGAGCGATTCGCTGGAGATGCGCGCCGATTCGCTCAGGGCCGACTCGCTGGCCGCCGATACGATGCGCCGCGACACGGTGAAGAAACCCCGGCCGGCCGGCGCATTCCTCGACGACCCGATCTCGGGCAAGAACACCGACTCGCTGGTCTACGACGTGCGCAACAAGCTGGTCTACATCTACAACCAAGGCGACGTGACCTACCAGAACAGCAACCTCAAGGCCGACTTCATGCGTATCGACATGAACTCGAAGCTGGTCCACGCCTACGGCAAACCCGACTCGCTGGAGGGCAAACCGATCGTCACGAAGCCCGAATTCTCGGACGGCTCGGCCTCCTACCAGATGGACACGATCACCTATAACCTCGACTCGAAGAAGGCGAAGATCAAGGGCGTGGCCACGCAGCAGGGCGACGGCTGGCTCGTGGGCGGGAGCGTGAAGAAGATGCCCGACAACACGATCAACATCCAGCACGGCAAGTACACCACGTGCGACGAGACCGACCACCCGCACTTCTACCTGGCGATGACCAAGGCGAAGGTGATCCCCGGCAAGAAGGTCATCACCGGCCCGGCCTACCTGGTCATGGAGGATGTCCCGATCTACTTCCTGGGTATCCCCGAGGGCTTTTTCCCAATCAGTTCGGGGCCGAAATCGGGACTTCTGATGCCGACCTACGGCGAGGAGTATTCCAAGGGTTTCTTCCTGCGCGACCTGGGCTACTACTTCACGCTGGGCGACTATGCCGACCTGGCGGTGCGCGGAGGTATCTATACGCTGGGGTCGTGGGAAGCCTCGGCGGCCTCGCGCTACATCAAGCGCTACAAGTACAGCGGCAGCTTCAACATGGAGTTTTCGAGCGTGAAGACCGGCGAAAAGGGCGAACCCGACTACATCAAGCAGAACAACTTCCGCATCCAGTGGACCCACTCGCAGGATGCCAAGGCCAACCCGGGCTCGACCTTCTCGGCCTCGGTGAACTTCGCCACGAGCGGTTACAGCCGCTATTCGGCAACGAACCTCAACGACATTCTCGCCACGCAGACCAACTCGTCGATCTCCTATTCGAAGAACTGGGCCGGTACGCCCTTCTCGCTCTCGGCGAATATGGCCGTGTCACAGAACTCGCAGAACCAGTCGCTGTCGATCACCCTCCCGACGGTGGTCTTCAACGTCTCGCGCTTCTACCCCTTCAAGCGCAAGGAGAAGATGGGCAAGGACCGCTGGTATGAGAAGATTTCGATGCAGTACACGGGAAAGATGACCAACTCGGTGACGACCACCGAGTCGGAGATCTTCTCGAAGAAGACGCTCGACAACATGAAGAACGGCATCGAGCACTCGATTCCGGTTTCGGCGTCGTTCAACCTCTTCAACTACATCAACGTGACGCCCTCGGCCAACTACACCGAGAAGTGGTATTTCAAGAAGGTGGAGTACGAGTGGAACCCGGTGACGAACAAGACCGACACGCTGCCGACGAACTACGGCTTCTACCGCCTGTACAACTACAACTTCAGCGTCTCGGCCTCGACGACCGTCTACGGGATGTTCGACTTCACGAAGAAGCGCCGCGACCGCAAGATCCAGGCCATCCGCCACACGCTGACCCCCTCGATCGGCTTCTCCTACGCCCCGGACTTCAGCGACCCGAAGTACGGCTACTACCTGACGCGTCAGACCGACTCCACGGGACGTTTCACGACCTACTCGCCCTATGCCGTGAACGCTTACGGCGTACCGTCGTCGGGACGTTCGATGTCGATGAACTTCTCGCTGTCGCAGAACCTCGAAATGAAGGTGCTCTCGAAGCGCGACACCTCGGGCGTGAAGAAGATCAAGCTCATCGACGAGCTGCGCGCCAGCGGATCGTACAACTTCCTGGCCGACTCGATGCGGCTGTCGACCATCTCGCTGTCGT
>DXDA01000004.1 GCA_019115745.1 Candidatus Alistipes intestinigallinarum | reverse complement strand
TGTCAGCATACCGCCGGCCCAACGCTCCGTGACGTAGGGCATTCCAACGGCTGCCACCTTTTCGGCAACAATCTCCTTGGCCTGTTTTTTCGTGGCAACGAACAGCACCCGGCGACCGCTCTTGGCGATCTGCTTCAGCGCTGCGGCTGCCTCATCGACCTTCAGCACCGTCTTGTGCAGGTCGATGATGTGGATGCCGTTCTTCTCCATGAAGATGTACGGAGCCATTTTCGGGTTCCATTTGCGCTTCAGGTGACCGAAGTGCGCACCGGCTTCCAGTAATGTATTAAAATCTGTACGTGACATTTTAAATCTCTTCGTTAATTGATTCTAATTCTCTTTTCTTCAACTCCGGCGGGTAGCGGGCGTCCCGATCCCGGGAGTTTTCCGCGGCGCGGCAACCGAAGGGTAATACATATATAATAATAAGTAGTCCTTCCGATTTGAAAACCGACACCGTGCGTTGCCGAAATTCCGGTCGTGCGTATTAACGCTTGCTGAACTGGAACTTGCGACGTGCTCCGGGCTGTCCGGGCTTCTTACGCTCAACCTCGCGGGGATCGCGCGTCAGGAAACCGGCCTTCTTCAGCACCGGGCGCATCTCGGCGTCGATCTCGCACAGGGCGCGTGCGATACCCAGACGAGCGGCCTCGGCCTGTCCCTTGATGCCACCGCCATCGAGGTTGATGGTGATGTCATAGCTCTCGGCAGTGTTCGTGGCGAGCAGCGGCTGCTTCACCTGGAACTGGAGAATTTCGAGCGGGAAATAAACGGCGAGTTCCTTGTGGTTGATTGTAATCTGACCATTCCCCGGCTTCACGAATACGCGAGCCACAGCGGCCTTACGACGACCTACGGTGTTTACAACTTCCATAACTCTTACTTAATCTCGTTTAATTTAATACTCTTCGGGTTCTGGGCGGCGTGCGGGTGCTCCGGGCCGACATAAACCTTCAGGTTCGTGAGCAGTTTCTCACCCAGACGGGTCTTGGGAAGCATTCCCTTGACGGCCTTCTCGATGAGGAACGTCGGTTTTTTAGCCAGATAGTCGGCAGGCGTAGCGTAGCGCTGGCCGCCGGGATATCCGGTGTGGCGCGTGTAGACCTTGTCGGTCATCTTGTTGCCCGTCAGCTTCACCTTCTCCGCGTTGATAACGATGACATAGTCACCGCAATCCACGTGAGGCGTGTAGCAGGGCTTGTTCTTGCCTCGGAGGATCTTCGCGATCTGCGATGCAAGACGTCCCAGTACCTCGTTCGTCGCGTCGATCACCACCCATTCCTTCGTGACGGTC
The DNA here is from genome assembly GCA_019115745.1 of Candidatus Alistipes intestinigallinarum. GTDB lineage: Bacteria > Bacteroidota > Bacteroidia > Bacteroidales > Rikenellaceae > Alistipes > Alistipes intestinigallinarum. The sequence goes on along the minus strand of DXDA01000004.1, from coordinate 31,741 downwards.
GCAGCGTTCGCCGAGATAGTCTTGTAGCTTAAAGAATCCATTACGTGTAATTTAACTTATTGTAATCCGTTTCCCGCACTTTGCGGGTGCGCAAAGGTACGAAAAAGTTTTGGATCTGCAAAACAGGTTGAAAATCATTTCGCAAATATTTTTCATGCAACCCGGTTCCCGCGCCTATCAACGCCCGGGAGCACCCCAAAAAAACACAAAAAAAGAGCGGGATCGACCCTTTCGTCGACCCCGCCCTCCAATCGTTCGCTCCGGCTAACCCAGGAACGACAGCAGGATACCCGCAGCAACCGCCGAACCGACCACGCCGGCCACGTTCGGACCCATGGCGTGCATCAGCAGGAAGTTCGAAGGATCGGCCTTCTGGCCCTCGGTCTGCGACACGCGGGCCGCCATCGGAACCGCCGAAACTCCGGCCGAGCCGATCAACGGATTGATCTTGTTGCCCTCCTTGGCGAAGAGGTTCATCACCTTGGCCAGCAGAACGCCGCCCGCCGTACCGAAACTGAAGGCGATGACGCCCAGCACGAGGATACCCAGCGTACGGAAATTGATGAAGGCCTCGGCCGTAGCCGTAGCTCCCACCGTGACGCCCAGGAAGATCACCACGATGTTCATCAACTCGTTCTGCACCGTCTTCGACAGACGATCCACCACGCCGCACTCCTTCATCAGATTTCCCAGCATCAGACAGCCGACCAGCGGTGCCGCCGACGGCAGCAGCAGGGCGATAATCACCGTGATGATCAGCGGGAAGAGAATCTTCTCGGTCTTCGATACCGGGCGCAACTGACGCATCTTGATCTTACGCTCCTTCTCCGTAGTGAGCAGACGCATGATCGGCGGCTGGATCACCGGCACGAGGGCCATATAGGAGTAGGCAGCCACGGCAATCGGGCCCAGCAGTTCCGGAGCCAGAATGGCCGTCAGGTAGATCGACGTCGGGCCGTCGGCTCCGCCGATGATACCGATCGAGGCAGCCTGCTCGGGCGTGAAGTTCAGAGCATAGGCGCCGATGAAGGTCATGAAGATACCCAATTGGGCGGCAGCGCCCAACAGGAAGCTCTTCGGGTTGGCGATCAGCGGACCGAAGTCGGTCATCGCGCCCACACCCAGGAAGATCAGACAGGGGTAGATACCGAGCTTGACGCCCAGATAGAGGTAGTCGAGCAGTCCGGCATTGGCCACGAAGATGTCCCAGTGCACATGACCGCCGGCGAAGAGCTCGGTGTGGTACATGTTCGCACCCGGAAGGTTCGTGAGCAACATGCCGAAGGCGATGGTCAACAGCAACAGCGGCTCAAACTTGTGCTTGATGGCCAGGTAAAGCAGCACGAAAGCGACGATGATCATCACCACGTTGCCCCAGCCCATGTTGGCGAAAAGCGCTGCTACGCCCGTCGACTCGGCAAAGGTTTCCAGACTTTCCAATACGAAATTGGAACTGGATGTCAGTGCTGTCCACATAAGGCTATTCGATTACAAGTAACGTATCGCCTTCCATGACCGTACCACCCTGCTGCACGAGGATCTGCTTCACCACGCCGCCGCGGTCGGCATCGATATTGTTCTCCATCTTCATGGCCTCCAGAACCACCAGCGTCTGGCCCTTGCTGATCGTATCGCCTACGGCGACCTTCACGCCCAGCACCGTACCCGGCAGCGGGCTCTTCACGCTGTAGCCCGACGAGGGCGGAACTGCCGCCAAACGCGGCGAAGGTGTAGCCGTCGACGGCATGATCATGCCGCTGTTGGCCGACTTCGGGGCCGGGGCAACCTGCGGCTTGGAGACCTTGACAGCCTTGGCGCCTTCGATCTCCACTTCATAGTCCACACCGTTGACCATTACGTGAACCAACGTCGAGTCCTCGTTTGCGTCGTCGATCTGGACGTTGTAATTATGTCCGTTGATTTTCAGTGAATAATCTTTCATTGTTGTTTTTTGGATTGTCTTGCTCCAACGAAAAGTGCTATTTCCGGTCGGGAAGCTGGGTTAAACCGTGAATTTTCGAATTCCAGGGCGAATAGGCCCGCTTGATGCTGAGGATGGTCAGGACCTCCGACTCGCGGTCATGCAGCGCACTGCGATAGATCTTCAGCGCCGTAGCGATCGCAGCGATCTCCTCCTGGCTGATCATCGGCTGCGGAGCGATGGCCGGTTTGCCGGGAAGCGTCGTCGTGCGGCTCCGGAAGCAGGCCCCGAAGGCCTTCATGATGAAGATCAGCGCCACCAGCAGCACGAACACCAGGGCAAACCCGATGAGCGAGACCCACAGAATCTCCGACCAACCCCAAATTACAGCTTGAAATATCATGATTTCTGCGTTTTACTGGGTTACAGAGGAATGTTCGAGTGCTTCTTGGGCGGGTTCTGCAGGCGCTTCGTAGCCAGCGACTGCAGGGCGCGGATGATGCGGAACCGCGTGTTGCGAGGCTCGATCACATCATCGATATAGCCGTAGCGCGCGGCATTGTAGGGATTCGAGAACTTGTCGTTGTACTCCTTCTCCTTCTCGGCGATGAAGGCGGCCTTCTCCTCGGGTTTGTCGGCCAGCTCCTTGAGCTCCTTGCCGTAGAGCACCTCAACGGCTCCGCTGGCTCCCATCACGGCGATCTCGGCCGTCGGCCATGCGTAGTTGATGTCGCCGCGGATGTGCTTCGAGGACATCACGATGTAGGCGCCTCCGTAGGCCTTGCGCAGCGTCACGGTGATCTTCGGAACCGTAGCCTCGCAGTAGGCGAACAGCAGCTTGGCGCCGTGGGTGATCACACCGCCGTACTCCTGGGTCGTACCCGGCAGGAAGCCCGGCACGTCGACGAGCGTTACGAGCGGAATGTTGAACGCGTCGCAGAAGCGCACGAAACGCGCGGCCTTGCGGCTGGCGTTGATGTCGAGCACGCCGGCCATGAATTTCGGCTGGTTGGCGATGATACCCACCGACTGTCCGTTGAAGCGCGCGAAGCACGTGATGATGTTCTTGGCATAACCGGCTGCCGACTCCAGGTATTCGCCGTCGTCGACGATCGCGCGGATCACCTCGGCCATGTCATAGGGTTTGTTGGCGCTGTCGGGGATGATCTCGTTGAGCGAATCCTCCAGACGCGTGATCTTGTCCGTGCAGACCGTCAGCGGAGCATCCTCCATGTTGTTCTGCGGCATGTAGGAGATCAGCTTCTTGATCAACTCGATACCCTCCTCCTCGGTGTCGACGGCAAACTGCGCAACACCCGACTTGGTGGTGTGCATCGTGGCTCCGCCCAGCTCCTCCTGCGTCACGTTCTCGCCCGTGACGGTCTTCACGACCTTCGGGCCCGTGAGGAACATGTTCGAGGTCTCCTTCTTCATGATGATGAAGTCGGTCAGTGCGGGCGAATAGACGGCTCCGCCGGCGCAGGGGCCGAAGATGGCCGAGATCTGCGGAATGACACCCGACGACATCACGTTACGCTGGAAGATGTTGGCATAACCGGCCAGCGCGTTGACACCCTCCTGGATGCGGGCGCCGCCCGAGTCGTTCATGCCGATGCAGGGAGCACCGTTGCGCAGGGCCATATCCATGACCTTGCAGATCTTGTCCGACATCGAGAGCGAGAGCGATCCGGCCGTAACGGTGAAGTCCTGGGCGAAGACATAGACCAGGCGTCCGCCGATCGTTCCGTAACCCGTCACCACGCCGTCGCCGAAGAAGTGCTTCTTCTCCATGCCGAAGTCGTAGCAGCGGTGCGTCACGAACATGTCGAACTCCTCGAACGAGCCCTCGTCGAGAAGCATCTGGATACGCTCGCGGGCCGTGTACTTGCCCTTTTCGTGCTGTTTGTCGATCGCTTTCTGGCCGCCGCCCATACGGGCCGTTTCGCGGTTGTCGATCAGTTGTTTGATCTTTTCCTGAATTTGGCTCATAATGTTGATATTGTCCGTCCCGGGAGGTGTTCCGCACACACGGAACGATTCCGCCCGGAGCGGAATCGTTTGTGATTGACTACTTGTTCTTGTTCTCGCAGAGTTCGGTCAGGATGCCCTGGGTCGATTTCGGGTGCAGGAAGGCGATCGTCAGGCCCTCGGCGCCCTTGCGCGGGGTTTTGTCGATCAGGCGGATGCCCTTGGCCTCGGCGTCGGCCAACTGCTCCTCGATGTTCTCACAGGCGAGAGCCATGTGGTGAATTCCCACGCCGCGGTTTTCGATGTACTTGGCAATGGTCGAGTCCTCGGAGGTCGGCTCCAGCAGTTCGATCTTGGTCTGGCCCAGTTTGAAGAACGCCGTGCGCACCTTCTGGTCGGCGACCTCTTCGATGGCATAGCATTTCAGACCCAGGACGTTCTCCCAGTAGGGAATGGCTTCATCAAGGCTCTTCACAGCGACGCCAAGATGCTCGATATGAGAAACTTTCATAGCTAAATGGAATTTGAATTTGGTTGATTATTTTTGTGGTATTTCAGACGTTGTTATTTTGCGAACACAAAGATAGGCGAATCTTTGCGAATCCCCAAAATTCGGCGGACTTTTTTTGGTCGAAAACGCCATCCGGAGTGGATAAAAAGTGTTCGGCTCGGGATTTTTCGGGAAAAGAAGGTTGTCGCAATCCGTTTTTTCCGTATCTTTGTCACAGATCCGCACAAGCGGGTTTTATTGACCGATGTAGGGTAAATCTGGGAAATTTCTCTGAATCAGGTCAAACACATCCTGCCTTGCGGCGCTCGCGTCGTATGGCATCGGCTTTGTTCCTTCGTCTATACGGCGCGGGCTATGTGTGTTTGTCAGATTCAGGGGCCTCCCAGAGCCTACCTTACGGCAAATTACTGTAGTCCGCGCTCGTCTTTTGCCGGCGCACAAAACCTCAAGACCATGGATGACAGAAAGGATGACAGAAAGGATGACAGAAGGATTTTTCCCTGCAACCAGCGAAGCCACAACTTCTACTACGACTACGAACGGCTCAATTTCGTCCTGCGCGCGTCGGGGCTCTCCCACCTGGATTTCATCCGCCACATCGGCTGCGATTTCAACACCTTCATGAAGGTCCGCCACGGCTTGCTCCCCTTCGACATCGAACTCGTGCGGAGAATCCACGCCCGCTATCCGCAGATCGACCTCGAATGGCTCCTCTGCGGCCCCGCCATACGCCTCTGACCCGCTCCCGCCGCCGAACGCTTTTCGCCCGAAAATTTGCGCCTTCCGCCAAAAGGTGTTATCTTTAGCGGACAAACCAGCACTCTCGGATATGAAGAAAGCGTTGCTTATCTTGCTGTCGGTGTGGATCCTGAGCCCCTCCGAAGCGGAGGCTCAGAACATCATCCTCGGCGAAAAGGTCCCCGAGCTCAAGGCTGCGGGATGGATTGACAACCGCCATCCGGCACCGGCTCCGATCACCTACGTCGAATTTTTCCATTCGTCGAATCCCGCGTGCATCAACTCGCTCAAACGGCTGAGGGCCCTCGCCACCAAGCCGAAATCCGACCTGCGGGTGATCGTCGTTACGCGCGAGGACACCGCACGCATCGCCTCGATGCTACGGCCCTACCTCTCGGAACGGGTCACGGCGACGATTCATGCCGACCGGGGTTTCTCGGACTTCGGCGTCACCTACGTGCCCTTCGGCGTGCTGATCGACGCCCGCAACCGAGCCCTCTGGATGGGCAACAGCCTGCAATTCAACGAAAAAGTCATCGAACAATCCAAATAGCGACAAACCGTCATGTCATTCACCAAGATAGACCACTACGAACGCGAGTATGCGGACACGCATCACGACACGGCGCTGAACGTTACGGAAGGCGTTGAAGACCAGCCGATCGTCAGTCCTTATTTCAAGCGGCGCAAGAAGCGTGCGCTCTCGACCGACGAGTATGTCGAGGGCATCCTCGCCGGAAACATCACCACCCTCTCGCAAGCCATCACGCTCGTCGAGTCCTCGAACCCCGACCACTACGCCCAGGCGCAGGAGATCATCGAACGCTGCCTGCCCCACGCCGGGAAGTCGGTGCGCATCGGCATCACGGGCGTCCCGGGAGCCGGGAAGTCGACCTTCATCGAGGCCATCGGCAACATGGTCACCTCGCTGCGGCACAAGCTGGCCGTGCTGGCCATCGACCCCTCGTCGGAGCGCAGCGGCGGCTCGATCCTCGGCGACAAGACCCGCATGGAGAGCATCTGCAACAACCCCGCGGTCTTCGTGCGCCCCTCCCCGTCGGCCGGGTCGCTCGGCGGCGTTGCCCGCAAGACCCGCGAGACGATCGTCCTGTGCGAAGCCGCCGGGTTCGACGTCATCTTCATCGAGACGGTCGGTGTCGGGCAGTCCGAAACGGCCGTGCACTCGATGGTCGACCTCTTCATGCTGTTGCAGATCTCGGGGGCCGGCGATGAGTTGCAGGGCATCAAGCGCGGCATCATGGAGATGGCCGATCTGATGGTCATCACGAAGGCCGACGGCGAGAACATCCACAAGGCCGAGTTGGCCCGCACGCAGTTCCAGGGCGCCCTGCGGTTGTTCCCCGTACCGGAATCGGGCTGGCGGCCCAAGGTCTACACCTCGTCGGCCGTGACGAAGGCCGGACTGGAGGAGGTCTGGAAGGGCGTCGAGGAGTATCTCGACCACATTCAGCGCAACGGCTACTTCCAGCACAACCGCAATCGCCAGAACAAATACTGGATGTACGAGACGATCAACGAGGCGTTGCGGAGCAGTTTCTACCGCGATCCGGCCGTCGAGGGCAAGATTGCCGAGTACGAGCAGCGGGTGCTGGACGACAAGATTTCGTCGTTCATCGCCGCCAAGGAGCTCCTCGACCTCTATTTCAAGGCCGGTTTAAAAAACCGGTTTTAGGGGCTGCGGAACCTCACAAGGTTTCCGCAACGTGAATCCGCGTCCAACGATCGAAGCGCGGAACTGCTTCGGAAACCCTTCATTGACACCTTCGCCCCTAAAACCGGTTTCTTAAACCGGCACCTTTTGATGGCAAAAGGTACCACCAAAACCAGCCGCAAGTTGCTTTTCGCGGGAATCTTCGGAAATCCTCGCTGAACGGGCGCAGTAAGATCAGGCCTTTACAGCCTCCCGTTCCGGGCGCTCGGAATTCCGAAGATTCTTTTTCCGCGAAAATCGAGAGTGCGGCGGACGCCAAACGACGCGGATTCAGCCATCTGAAACCCATCGAAGGTCCCGCAGCCCACAAAACCCCTTTCTTAAAGGGGTCATTCCCGCGAAAGCGGGAATCCAGTCCTTCTACGACAATGGATTCCCCGTCAAGCGGGGAATGACGGGTCTCTTAGAGCGGCGGTCGTATGCGGGTAAAGGCTTCGGAAACCGCTAAAGGCCCAGCAGCCCACAAATCGGGCTTCTTAAGCCCGCAGCCCACAAAACCCGCCTTTTAGGCGGGCGGTTAAGAACCGGGCGGGGATTACTCTGCTGTTTTGTATTCGTATTGGATGGTGATGGTTTTACCTCCGTATTCCCAAGTTTTCTTGCTGAAATAGTTGAAAATATTGTCCGGATTGAAATCATTCCAGACTGTCAACGGAAAGGTCGACTCCCCGTCGCCGGGATTGTCTTCGCATTCCAACTCCGTCAGCGCCGTGTTCGCGCTTATATCCAGCTCCGTCAACTGATTGGAGTAGCACCACAAATAGGTCAGCGCCGTATTTTGGCTGACATCCAGCTCCGTCAACTCATTCCAGCAGCAATTCAACGTTGTCAGCGCCGTGCAGCCGCTGACATCCAGCGTCGGCAACTGATTGTAGATGCAGTTCAACGACGTCAGCGATTCGAAATACGCGATGCCTCGCAGGGAGGTCAGGGAGCCGGGATTACTGTAAGTTCCCGAAATATCCAGTTCGGCCATTGCGGCCATGCTTTGCATCTCCTGCATCGTGATCTTTTCGGCATCGGCGACAATATCCCGTTCCTGCAACTTCTGCGCAAAGGTCTCGTCGAAAAGAGCGGAGAAATCCATGTCGTCGGACAAGCCCGTCTGGGTAACGGTCAGCCGCACGGTCTGCTCTCCGCAGAGAAGATTCACATAAGCCGTGCGGGGCGATGCCTGGAAATTCCGGGCTGCCGAGATCCCGACGCTTTGTTCGCCGGCCGCACCGCCCGCGACGTCGGCGGTCAGCCACGCAGCATCGGCTCCGGCGGCTCCGGTTTCATCTCCGGCACCGGTTTCGGGTTCGTCGTACACGACCGAGAGGGTCCAGTCGGCCGTTGCGGTGAACACGGCCGTTGCGATCCGCTCCTCGAAGGCGCCGAGCGTGTAGTCGGTCTGTTCAACGGTCAGATTTTCCGGGGAGGGGGGGGGAAATGTTGACAAGACCCACCTTGACGCAGCCGGCGGCGGTCAGTGCGAACAGGGCGGTCAGCAGGTAAAAACGTTTCATTGTGTCGGGTCGTTTAGGTTTGCAAATCCGGTTTTTCCAAAGATAGGGATTTTTCCCGACAAAACCGCACAAGTCCGACCAATCGTTTGACAAACAAGGGCTTTTCGTAGAATACGCTATTTCAACGTCGGGAGTTTCAGTCCGAAGCGCACCGAGACAACCCGCGCGGCAATGACCGCCAAAGCCGTTACGATCTGCAACGAAGCTCCCTCCATGCCCGCCTCGCGGCAGATCCAGAAGACCACGCCGCCGAAAACACACGCCAGCGCATAGATCTCCTTGCGGAAGATCAACGGCTCCTCGTTGATGAGGATGTCGCGCAGCACGCCGCCCGCGGCGCCGGTCATCGCACCCATGATGACGGCCACCCAGAAGGGAAAATCCGCCGCGAGGGTCTTCTCGATGCCCACGACCGTGAACAGCCCCAGTCCGATGGCGTCGAAGATGAAGAACGTATTGTTGAGCCGGATGAGGTAGCGCCCGAAGAGGATGACGATCCCCAGGGCGATGGCCGTGACGACGAGGTAGACGCTGTCCAGCATCCAGAAGGGCGTCTGCGACAGCATCAGGTCGCGCAACGTCCCGCCCCCGATGGCCGTCGTGAAGCCCACGACGTAGGCCCCGAACCAGTCGAACCGCTTGGCCGAGGCGAGCCGGATGCCGCTGATCGCAAAGGCCAGCGTTCCGAGCATTTCCAGTACGAAATAGACCGACATTATTTCCGGGAGGCTACTGGTTCAGAAAAGTCCGGCGCAGCAGTGCGGCCAGTTCGGGAACGCCCTCGGCGGCGCGTTTCGAGATGACGGTCAGCGGGTTGCGGATGCCCGTCGTATCGGGGTGTCCGGGGTCCACAAGGTAGATCGGAACCCCCGGCTGCGCGTAGCGCACCAGCGACGCCGCCGGGTAGACCGCCAGCGACGTCCCCACGACGACCATGATCTCGGCCCGTGCGGCAATCTCCGCCGCCCGTTCGAACATCGGCACCGATTCGCCGAAGAAGACGATATGCGGGCGCAGCAGCGAGCCGTCCGGCGCCATGGCATCCAACGCCTGCTCCCACCCCTCGATCGGGACGATCAGATCGGGGTTGCGGGTCGAGCGGAGTTTGCGCAGTTCGCCGTGGAGGTGCGTCACGTGCGTCGAGCCGGCCCGTTCGTGCAGGTCGTCGACGTTCTGCGTCACCACCTCCACCTCGAAATCCCGCTCCAGCGCCGCAATGGCTTCGTGGCCCGCGTTGGGTCGCGCCGCAAGCATCTCGCGGCGCCGTTTGTTATAGAATTCGATGACCAGCGCCCGGTTGCGGGCCAGGGCCTCCGGCGTGCAGACATCCTCGATGCGGTAGTTGGCCCACAGGCCGTCCGAGTCGCGGAACGTCGCCAGGCCGCTGTCGGCGCTCATCCCCGCGCCGGTAAATACGACGAGTCGTTTCATGGTGTTCGTGTTTTTCGCCGTCGAAAGATACGAAATTTATGGCACAGTTCGTGCAACCCCAGCCCTCGTAAACCAAAAATTTTCGCTACGCCATGAAACAACAGAACACTCCCGCAAGCGATGCTCCGGCCGACATCTTCGGCACGAAGGAGATGCGCTCCCCGGCACCCGTCGAATTCATCCCCAAAGACAAGACCGCACCCGAAATCGCCTACCAGATGGTCCGTGACGAGACCTATCCCCAGACCCAGCCGCGGCTGAATCTGGCCACGTTCGTCACGACCTACATGGACGACTACGCCACGCGGCTGATGAACGAGGCCATCAACGTCAACTACATCGACGAAACCGAATATCCGCGCGTGGCCGTCATGTGCGGACGCTGCATCAACATCCTCGCAAACCTCTGGAACACCCCCGAAAAGGCCGAATGGAAGGCCGGCGCCGTCGGGATCGGATCATCCGAGGCCTGTATGCTGGGAGGCGTCGCCGCGTGGCTCCGCTGGCGCAACCGCCGCAAGGCTGCCGGGAAACCCTATGACAAGCCCAATCTGGTGATGAGCGCCGCCTATCAGGTCGTCTGGGAGAAGTTCTGCCAACTGTGGCAGATCGAGCTCCGCACCGTACCCCTCACCCCCGAGCGGAAGACCCTCGACATCGACGCCGCCCTGAAAATCTGCGACGAAAACACCATCTGCATCGTCCCCATCGCCGGCGTGACGTGGTCCGGGCTGAACGACGACGTCGAAGCCCTCGACAAGGCCCTCGACGCCTTCAACCAAAAGACCGGATACGAGATTCCGATCCATGTCGACGCCGCGTCCGGTGGCTTCATCCTTCCGTTCCTCAATCCCGGGGTCAAGTGGGATTTCCGACTCAAATGGGTGTTGTCGATCTCCACGTCGGGCCACAAGTTCGGGTTGGTCTATCCCGGGCTGGGGTGGGTCGTCTGGAAGGACAAAAAATACCTCCCCGACGAGATGTCCTTCTCGGTCAACTACCTCGGGGCCAGCATCACCCAGGTCGGGCTCAACTTCTCGCGCCCCGCAGCCCAGATTCTCGGCCAGTACTACAACTTCATCCGCCTCGGTTTCGAGGGCTACCGCGAGATTCAGCACAACTCGATGGAGATCGCCCGCTACTGCCACCGCGAGATCGGCAAGATGAAGTGTTTCAGGAATTTCGCCGAGGAGGTGGTCAACCCGCTCTTCATCTGGTCGCTCGATCCCGCCTACGAAAAGACCGCCAAGTGGACCCTCTTCGACCTGCAGGCCGCACTCCAGCAGAGCGGATGGATGGTGCCCGCCTACACCATGCCGAAAAACATCGAACAGACGGTCGTCATGCGCATCGTCGTGCGGCAGGGGATGTCGCGCGACATGGCCGACATGCTGCTCGGAGACATCCGCAACGCCGTGGCCGAGTTCGAGAAGCTCCGCTACCCCACCACCTCACGGCTCAAGTTCGAAGCCAACGAGCACCAGAAGGGTAAAGTCTATACGCACTGATCGTTGCAACGCTGCTTTTGACAAGTTATGCGTACCGACCGCTGGAGTTTATCCGGCGGTCGTTTTTTCGCAGCCTCCGGCCGCGGTTGCAATTCTACCCTCCCCTAAATCCCCTCCGCGGAGGGGACTTCAAGAGATACGCCTTCCACCGCTGCCCGGACGGATTGCGTACCGGCCCCGGCCGGTTTAAGAAACCGGTTCTATGGGCGCGGGCTTAAAAAGCCCGTTTCATGGGCGGAGGAATGTTGAAAGGTTCGGATTCAGTTCTGCGCCTCGACCGTTGGACGCGGATTCAAGGCTTCGGAAACCCCTCGAAGTCGCCGCAGCCCCTAAAACCCGCCTTTTAGGCGGGGCAGGATGCAAAAAAACAACGGACCTGCCGGGAGGACAGGTCCGTTGCCGTATAAACTGGGGGCGGATTCAAGGCACGGCAACCCCGTGAGGTTCCGCAACCCCTAAAACCGGCTTCTTAAGCCGGCGGCTTTTTGGTAGTCGACAGTGATGGTCTTGCCGTTGTACGTCCATTCCAACTTATCGACATCCAAGCCCTCCGGCACGGTCTCATTGTCGAACCAGGCCGTTACCGGGAACTTCGACTCCCCGTCGCCGGGATTGTCATAGCAGTAAAAACGCAGCAACGCCGTATTTGCGCTCACATCCAGCGACGTCAACCGATTGTTGTTGCAGAACAAGTACAGCAACGCCCTATTTGCACTCACATCCAGCGACGCCAACTGATTGTCCCTGCAATTCAACGTCTCCAACGCCGTGCAACCGCTCACATCCAGCGACGCCAACGAATTGTCGTAGCAGAACAACTCCTTCAACGCCGTATTCCGACTCATATCCAGCGACGTCAACGAATTGCCGTAGCAATCCAAACGTGTCAGCGCCGTGCAGCCGCTCACATCCAGCGATGTCAACTGATTGTCCCCGCAGTACAACTCCTTCAGCGCCGTGCAGCCACTCACATCCAGCGATGCCAACGTACCATTACTGCAGGACAACACCTCCAGCACCGGGTTCGCACTCACATCCAGCGACGCAAACAAATTGTCGCGGCAGTACAACTCCTTCAGCGCCGTGTTCGCACTCACATCCAGCGATGTCAACAGAGGGCTTTCGCACTCCAGAATCTCCAACGATTTGAAAAATTCAATACCCTGCAAGGAGGTCGAAGTACTGGTGCGACGATTGATTTGGAGCGTGGTTATATAGGCGACATCCTTGAAAAGAATTTGTTCGGCATCGGGGATTATCCCAAACAACTGCAAGTCCTGCGCGAACTGCGGATCGAAGAAGTCCGTAAGGTCCGTTGTGTCGTCGAAGCCCGAGGCACTCTGGGTGACCGCCACCTGCACGGTTTGCCCTCCGCAGGCGAGATCCAGGCGGGCCGTGCGGGGTGCATTCCGGAAGTTGTTGTCGGCCGACAGCGTGAGTGTCTGTTCGCCGGCCGCGCCGTTCGCCGGCGTGACAGCCAGCCACGCGGCATCGGCTTCCGAATCGGCACCGTCGTACACAACGGAGACGGTCCAGTCGGCGGAGGCGTTCAGCGAGACCGTTGCGGTCCGCTCCTCGAAGGCGCCGAGCGTATAGTCGGTCTGTTCAACGGTCAATTTTTGAGGGGGGGGGTTGTCCGACTTGTCCTTGCAGCATCCGGCACAGGCAAGGGCAGCAGTGAGCATCAGCAGGTAAAACGGTTTCATGTATGGACAGGTTAGGTGATACTTGATGACCGGTGAAAGATACGCATTTTTCCCGAAAGGGCAAAAAAACAACCCGGCCGGGTGTTTCCGGACAGGCAACGGCCCCGTACGGAGAAGCCGACGTCCGAGACCGGGAAAAATCGGACAATCACAGGCCGTTTCGGGGCTTGCCCGGGACCGAAAAATTTGCTACCTTTATCGCGTTTTTACCGAATCCTTGCCCGTCATGCGCGAAACGTTCGACATCTTCCTCATCGTCATGGCCTCGCTGGCCCTCGTGGTATTCATCGCCCTGCACTTCTTCGAAGCCGGGTACGGCTACCTCTTCGACCGACGGTACGGACCCCCGATTCCCAACAAAATCGGATGGGTGATGATGGAATCCCCCGTCTTCATCTTCATGTGCATCCTCTGGGCCACGTCCGACCGCATGTGGCAGGCCGGACCCCTCGCCCTGTTCCTGCTCTTCCAGGCTCACTACTTCCAACGCTCGTTCATCTTCCCGCTGCTCCTGCGCGGAAACTCCCGGATGCCCCTCGGAATCGTACTCATGGGCATGGTATTCAACACCTTGAACGCGCTGATGCAGGGCGGATGGATCTTCTGGATCTCGCCTGCCGACTATTACGAAAACTGGTTCGCACAGCCCTACATCTACATCGGCGGCGCCCTCTTCATCGCCGGAATGGCCATCAACCTCCACTCCGACCGGATCATCCGCCACCTCCGCAAGCCCGGCGACACGCGACACTACATCCCCCGCGGCGGCATGTTCCGCTACGTCTCCTCGGCCAATTACTTCGGCGAATTGCTCGAATGGATCGGCTTCGCCGTGGCTTCGTGGTCGTGGGCCGGCGTGGTCTTCGCCTGGTGGACCTTCGCCAACCTCGCACCCCGTGCCGCATCGCTCCGCCGCCGTTACGAGCAGGAGTTCGGCGACGAATTCCGCCGGCTCCACCGCAAACGCATCATCCCCTTCATCTACTGACCCCGCCGGGAGTCGGCAAACCTCCGAAGAAACATCAAAAAATACCGAATAACATGGAATCCAAACTCTTCACGCCCTACAAGCTCGGCCCCGTGACGCTGCGCAACCGCACGATCCGTTCCGCGGCATTCGAGTCGATGGGCAAGGATTTCGGCCCCACGCAGCAGCTCAAGGATTACCACGTCGCCGTGGCCCGCGGCGGCATCGGCATGACCACGCTGGCCTATGCTGCCGTCTGCCGCAGCGGGCTCTCCTTCAACAAACAGCTCTGGCTCCGGCCCGAGATCGTCCCCGGGCTGCGCGACATCACCGACGCCATCCACCACGAAGGCGCCGCCGCGGCCATTCAGATCGGACACTGCGGGAACATGACCCACTGGACCACCGCCGGGCAGATGCCCATCGGCGCCTCGTCGGGATTCAACCTCTACGCCTACACCCCCGTGCGCGGAATGCGCCGCAGCGAGATCGAACAGGTCGCCCGAGACTTCGGACGCGCCGTCCGCACGGCCCACGACGCCGGGTTCGATTCCGTGGAGGTTCACGCCGGGCACGGCTACCTCATCTCGCAGTTCCTCTCGCCCTACACCAACCACCGGCACGACGAGTACGGCGGTTCGCTCGAAAACCGCATGCGCTTCATGCGGATGTGTCTCGGAGAGGCCGTCGAGGCCGCACGCGCCTGCGGAATGGCCATCACCGTCAAGCACAACATGTACGACGGCTTCAAGGGCGGCATCCAGATCCCCGAAAGCATCGAGATCGCAAAGGTCATCGAATCGTTCGGCGTCGACGGAATCGTCCTCTCCGGCGGTTTCGTCTCCAAGGCCCCGATGGCCGTCATGCGCGGGTTGATCCCCCTCTACACAATGAGTTACTACTCGCCGCTCTGGCTCCGATACTTCATCCGCTGGTGCGGTCCCTTCATGATCAAGCAGTTCCCCTTCGAGGAGTGCTACTTCCTCGAAGATGCCAAGAAGTTCCGAGCCGCGTTGAAGGGTCCGCTGATCTACGTCGGCGGATTGGTCAGCCGCGAGGGCATCGAGCGCGCCCTCGGCTCGGGTTTCGAACTCGTCCAGATGGCCCGCGCGCTGGTCAACGACCCGGCCTTCGTCAACAAGCTCCGCGAGGGCGACGAAGCAACCCGCAGCGAGTGCGACCACCGCAACTACTGCATCGCCCGGATGTACTCCGTCGACATGAAGTGCTGCAAGCATTGTCCCGACCTTCCGCGCAAGATCGTCGAGGAGCTCAAACGACTGCCCTGATGAAACCGGAGGAGATGCAGAAGGAACGCACGGCGGGTGTAGCCGCCGCGGAAGGGACCGCCGCCGGGCGACGCGAAGCGGAGGTCGGCAAGGCCGGGTGCGGTGCGGGTGAAGCCGGGCGCAGCGAAGCGAAGGTCGGCGAGGTCGCCCAGGTCGGCAAGACCGGCAAGACCGGCAAGACCGGCAAGGCCGGGTGCGGCGCGGGTGAAGCCGGGCGCAGCGAAGCGGAGGTCGGCGAGGTCGCCCGACTCGGCCGAAAAGCACACCGCCGCCTGCGACGCGGCGAGGTGCTGCCCGGAACGGCATGGGCACTGGTCAGCGGCGCCGGGTCGGGGATCGGGCGCTGTTATGCCCGGCGGCTCGCGGCGCTGGGGTACAACCTCGTACTCGTGGGAAACAACCTTCAGCCCCTCGAAGCGGTCCGGGCGGAGATTGCCGCGGAGCATCCGCAGTGCGACATCCGCCTCGTGGAGTGCGACCTGGCCCGCACGGAAGCGGCCCGCGAGTTGCACGACCGCACGCAGGCCGACGGACTGGAGATCGACGTCCTGATCAACAACGCCGGGATGTTCTCCTTCCGCGACATCCTCCGAACCCCCGAGGAGCGCATCGAACGCATCATCCTGCTGCACGACCTGACCAACACGCAGCTCTGCCGCCTCTATGCCGCCGAGATGGCCCGCCGCGGACGCGGAGGGTACATCCTCAACATGTCCTCCTACTCGCAGTGGATGCCCTTCCCGGGGCTGGCCCTCTACGCCGCCTCGAAGGCCTATCTGCGCACCTTCTCCGTGGCCTTCGCCAAGGAGGTCCGCGAGGTGGGGATTCGCGTCACGGCCGTCTCGCCGGCCGGCGTGGCCACCGACCTCTACGGACTGACCCCCTACTGGCAGCGGATCGGCGTGCGACTGGGCGTGCTGATCACCGCCGACCGCTGCGCCCGAAAAGGGTTGCGGGCCCTGTGGCGCGGGCGCCGCTCGATCGTGCCCGACTGGTGGAACCGCACGTGGATTCCCCTCTGCAAGATCCTCCCGATGTGGATCCTGCGGCCCGTAAGGCGATTCACCATGCAATTTCAGAAATAGATACCCGGGATTCCGGGCAACAACCTCACCCTTGACTATGGAACAGATCGAAAATGTGGTCTTCGACCTCGGAGGCGTCCTCGTGGACCTCGACATCGAACGCTGCCGCGCCGCATTCCGCCGAATCGGAATGGATGCCGTGGCCGAAATCATCCAACCCTACTACCCCGCCGAGATGATCGGCCTGCTCGAACACGGCCTCATCTCGTTCCACGAAGCCTGCGACCGGATGCGGCAGTTGGCCGGGACCCCGTCGGTCACCGACGAGGAGATCGACAACGCATACGGCGCGTTCCACCTCGGAATTCCCGTAGCGAAGCTCCGCCAGATCGACCGCCTGCGCCAGCGCGGCATCCGCACCTACGTCCTCTCGAACAACAACCCCGCGGCGATGGGACATATCCGGCGGATGTTCAAGGCCGACGGCAAGCCGATGGAGGTCTATTTCGACAAGATCTACCTCTCGTACGAAATGCGCGAACTGAAACCTTCGGAGGCGATCTTCCGCAAGATGATCGCCGACAGCAGCATGCTCCCCGAGCGCACGCTCTTCATCGACGACGGACAGAAGAATGTCGATACGGCACAGGCTCTCGGTTTTGCGGTCTACAAGCCCGCTCCGGGGGAGGATTTCGGACACCTGCTCGACAGCGTGGGACGGCCCTAACCCGTAGGGGCATCACGCGGACCTGCACTTTTCGTGCACAAAATTTGCCGGGACGGGAAAAAGCCGCTATCTTTGCACCACTTGTCGCCGAAGGAGCCGTTTCGGCACGGGTATCGGGGTGTAGCGCAGTCCGGTTAGCGCACCTGCTTTGGGAGCAGGGGGTCACAGGTTCGAATCCTGTTACCCCGACAACTGAAAATCAAGGAGTTACAGCAATTTGTGACTCCTTTTTATTTTTTCATTTACACACAATTTACACACAACTTTACGGATTTTACGGATAGTTCGGAGTGTGAGTAACGGCGAAATAACAGCACCCGGAATCTGATTCCGGCCATCGCCCCGGGAGTTTTTCGACGTCTGTGCGCGCGTGCGCGTGCGCGCGAGATTGTCAGAATATTCCATAGAAATCACTATCTTTGTGACGGGCTGGGGTGATCCCTCGGGATTTACCTGTAACGGGTCGGATCGGAAACGGTCCGGCCTTTCTGTTTGCCCGGAGCATACGCAGAATCTTGCGTATCTAAATTCTCAGGGTTCCCGTGCTCGGCCCGTGCTCGAAGCACCAACCGGCGAAATTTTCCGCCCGTTGATTTGCTCCCGATATTCATACCACCAGCGCCGAAACGGGACCGGAAAAGCCGTCTATGTGAAAAAAAAAGTTTTTTTCTTGCTACACTATCTACACGATTTACGAAAAAACGACATCCAACAAACTGAATAGCAATAAAATACAACCGTGTAGCAAAATTCGCTATCTACACGCTTCCTACACAGTAAGGGGCCGGACCGGAAAAGAAAGGAGCGACCAGAAGGCCGCCCCGTTTCCCTACATCGTCGCGGTGAGTGTCCGCCGCAATAGCTCCGTGAGTGTCTGTATTTCCTTGTCAGCGTTCGCCGAGAGGTTGCCCCGGCAGGTAAATTCGCAGGTGATCCGCCGGGATGCACCGTCCGTGCTTTGGGATTCTATGCGTATCGTCGCCGATTGTTCCGCGCTATCGTATCGGTTGCGTGTTCCATATTGTCAGTTGATCAACAGTTGCAGAGCATCGGCAATGTCGGGGCACTCGTTCCCGGCCTTGTCCCATACGTCGACCACGGTAGCGGAACCGCCGTCCGGCCCGATCCTGTACTCGACAAAGGCCATATAACCCGAGTGCGAAATCTCGAAACCTTCATCCACATCGTCGCAGTTCGCGGCGACATATTCCCGGATCATAGCTGCCAGGGCTTCAATATTCGCTTTTGCTTCGCTTTTACGGTCGTAATTCATGAAGTCGTAGTGTTTGTTGGTCGATGGGTCGAACGTCGAAAATTCGCCAACCCTCGCCCACTCCCGGAGAGTATATCGGCCCCTCGGCAAATACCGGGCCCGCCGGATGGCCTCGGCTTCGGAGGAGAACACTCCCAGCAGGTAGCCGTCGATAGTGAGTTCGTAGATCATGGCTTATATCTTCTCAAAAAACCGAATCCGGAACTTGTTGAGGCGCTCGATCATCCATTTCTCCCGATCGGGCACAAACGGGTATCTGCTCGGATCCACATAGTCCCGACAAATACGCATAAGGGTGATAAAGGCGATTTCATCGAGCCCCATTCCCTGTTGGGTATTCTTGGCAATCTCCAACAGTTGGCCGATCTGTTTTGCTGTTAACTCTTTCATATTCAATATACCGTTATAAGGTTCTCCACTTTGAACGACCGCCAACCGG
Source organism: Candidatus Alistipes intestinigallinarum (assembly GCA_019115745.1). Taxonomy (GTDB): domain Bacteria; phylum Bacteroidota; class Bacteroidia; order Bacteroidales; family Rikenellaceae; genus Alistipes; species Alistipes intestinigallinarum. The sequence continues at coordinate 12,998 of DXDA01000004.1, read as the reverse complement.
CAGCCTCGATGTCGTAATACTTGACCGTGCGACCATCATCCGGGCGTCCGGTGCCCTTGATCGTGGCGGCGATGTCCTGCAACGTACCGCAAGCCCGGCGTAGCGTGCCGTCGGCCTTTTCGTAGGCAAACCGAACAACACCGGCCCGCATCCAGCGGGTAAGCCGGTAAAGCCCCCACGCCTTCGAAAGACATACGGAGAAGGTTTTGCCCGTCGTGCGGAACAGCGCCCAGGCACGGCGCATGATGTTTGATAAATCGGTTCGTTTCATGGTTATTTTCATTTGGGCTCTCTGTTACCCCGGCGGCCGGATTACCGCCGGGGGCTTCGTTGCGTGGTGTGACAGCACCTATTCGCGGAAGGTAAGAGAGCCGGTTTGTTTGTTAGTTCAACAGCACCTGCAAAGCGTCGGCAAGTTCGGGATATTCGTTGCCCTCTTCATCCCATACGGCCTCGACGGTCGTCTGCTCGCTGACCAGCTCGGGGACCATTTCCCACATCCCGCAGTAGCTGTCACCACCCCGGACGGCGCAATATTCAGCCTCATAGTTGACAAAGGCGATATAACCGTTGTGGATGATCTCGAAACCTTCGCTTTCGCCGTCGCACTTGAAGGTGACGTAATCGGCGATCTGCTTGGCGAAGTGCTGAATCTCGGTACGGGTTGCGGGTGTCATGGTTTATATCGTATTGCGTTATGATTACAGCACAAATATACTGTATAAAAATATAATATCCAAATATTTTATATCTTTTTATAGAATATTTTCACACTTATTATATCGTTATTACAAATAATAACTATATTTGTATACGATATAAAGCCATTTAACAGACTATGCAATTAAGAATTAAAGAGGTAAGTAAATCGCAAGGGATTTCTATTACCAAACTTGCAGAATTGGTCGGAATTACCCAGCCCAATATGTCGAATATCGCCAACGGCAAGACATCACCGTCTTTGGAGTTATTGGATCGAATTGCCACCGCCCTGGGGGTAACGGTTCCGGAGCTGTTCGCCCCGCAGCCGACGAACACGATCACCTGCCCGCATTGCGGAGCAGTATTGGAGATCAGAGAAAAGGAATAATCATGGAACAAGAGTTGATCCTATACAATTCGGTGGATGGGAAAAGCCGCGTATCCCTGTTGGCACGCGACGGCTCGGTTTGGCTCAATCAAACGCAGATTGCCGAACTTTTTGCCACCTCCGTTCCCAACATCAGCCAGCATATAAGTAACATACTAAAAGAAAATGAATTAGACGGAAATTCAGTTATTAAGAATTACTTAACAACTGCCGCAGATGGCAAACCCTATCAGGTCAAATTCTACTCGTTGGAGATGATTTTGGCAATAGGTTTCCGCGTCCGGTCCATCCGTGGTGTGCAATTCCGCCAATGGGCAAACCGCAATCTCGCCGAATACCTCCGCAAAGGGTTCGTTATCGACGACGAACGTCTGAAAAACCCGGACGGACGGCCCGACTACTTCGACGAGTTATTGGATCGCATTCGAGATATACGGGCCTCAGAAAAACGATTCTATCAGAAGGTGCGCGATCTGTTTGCATTGAGCAGCGACTACGATCCGACGGACAAGGCTACGCAGATGTTCTATGCCGAAACACAAAATAAACTCCTCTATGCCATAACGGGGCACACATCCGCGGAGATCGTGATGCAGCGTGCCGATGCTGACGCCCCCAATATGGGGCTTACCTCCTGGAAGGGTGCCGTAGTCCGCAAGCAGGACGTTATTATCGCCAAAAACTACCTGACGCACGACGAACTCGACTCTTTGAATCGGCTGGTTGTGATCTTCCTGGAAACAGCCGAGTTCCGAGCCAAAAACAGGAAAGACCTTACGATGGGATTTTGGAGGGAGAATGTCGACAAAATACTGGTATCCAACGATCAGCCCCTTTTATCCAATGCCGGATCCGTTGGCAAGGAGCAAAAAGACGCTTTCGCCTACCGGGTTTATGAAGAGTTCAATGCCCGCAGAAAACGCAGAGACGCTATCGAAGCCGACCGGGAGGATATGGAGCAGTTAAAGGAACTTGAAGCGGAGATCAAACACCGGAAATAAGGCCTGCCCGCATTGCGGCAAGCCGATCAAAGTAGAGAAGGGAGAATAACCTCAACCACACCCCCTATGACACAGAAACAAGCCATACAGCTATTCGAAGAGCGGAAGGTTCGTACCATCTGGGACGACGAAACGGAAACCTGGTATTTCGCCATTGTCGACGTCGTGGCCGTACTGACGAAGAGCACTGATGCTGCCGCCTACTGGCGCAAGCTCAAACAACGGCTCAAAGCAGAGGGAAATGAAACCGTGACAAATTGTCACGCCTTGAAAATGCCCGCCTCTGACGGAAAAATGCGGCTCACGGATGTAGCAGATACCGAGCAACTTTTCCGGTTGATCCAGTCGATCCCCTCCCCGAAGGCCGAGCCGTTCAAGCGTTGGATGGCGCAGGTAGCCAGCGACCGCCTCGACCAGATGCAGGATCCGGAGTTGTCTATCCGGCAGGCGATGACCGACTACAAGCGCCTGGGATACTCCGACAACTGGATCAACCAGCGATTGAAGAGTATGGAGGTGCGCAAGGAGCTGACCGACGAATGGCAGCGCCGGGGCGTTGAGGGGCAGCAATACGCCACGCTTACCGACATTATCACGATGGAATGGGCAGGACGTACAACCAAAGCCTACAAGCAATACAAAGGGCTGAAAAAAGAGAACCTGCGGGACAACATGACGAACATCGAATTGGCCCTCAACACCCTCGCCGAAGCTGCCGCAACGGAGATTTCGAAGCAGCAACGACCCAAAGGCTTCCAACAGAACGCAAGAGTGGCGAAAAGCGGGGGCAGCGTAGCAAAGGCGGCCCGCAATCAACTGGAATCCCAATTGGGGCACTCGGTTATCTCTCCGATCAATGCCAAGCAAGTGTTGGCAGGGAAAGAGACGACCCAAATTGAAGAAGAAAAGAAGTAGCCTTATCTCACTCCGCTATCCGTCGGATAACGTAAAAACAAAGCAGCCACCCGTTGAGGTGGCTGTTTCTGTTTGATTTCGGGATATGAGCATCAGAAACTCGTATCTGACTGTTGCACTTCTACCCGCTTCCCGGCCTGCTCGACATCCGAATAGACCAGGTAGACACGCTGGTCGCTGGCCATCTGATTGAGCCGTTCCTCCTCGCTGGCACCAGTGAGCGATCGGACCGTTGTGACCTCCTGCACCACGGCTGGAGGTGTGACGACCGCCGGGGTGCTTACCGTGGGAGTTGCAGACGAAATGTTCGATCCAGCCGCAGAGGACAAAGTGTCTACTGAAAGTATATTTTTTACATTCGCAATACCTGCAACTATTGCCGCTGTCGCTGCCGCTGCGCCCAAACCCGGGCCCACTATGGGAATTCCTGCCAATGAAGAGTACGCCGCATTAGCAGCTTTATAGGTGTCAATTGTTGCAGAAGCTACTGCCGCAGCCTTACCCGCGGCCGTGCTCTCTCCGACAAGTTGAGCATATGTTTGAAGGAGTGCTGTCGCTTGATTGGCCTGCCATATTCTGCCCTTGTGCTCCTCAACAGCAAGGCGCTCCCGATCATCGTTGCTTTTTTTCGTTGCGGCGATCCGTTTCTTGTCTGCTTCGAACTCGGCAGCCATCTCCTCGTCCAGCGCTTTGAGAAGCTGGTCGCTCTGCTGCTTCAAATAGCGAGCCTGTATTTCAGCAATCTCCTTGCAGTGTTGTTCAAACATCAGCTTGCGACGTGCCATCGCCAGCTCCTCGTAGATCTGTTTCTCGTCGACCATCGCCTCGAAGGCGGCCAGCTCCTGCCGGAACTGCTCCTGCGCCAGGGCGAGATCCCCGCTCTGCGTGCCGGCGCCCTGCTCGGCCTGCATCAAAGCCGTTTCATCCCGGAATGCGGCGTTGGCCTCACGTATGGCAGCGTTCGTCTCTTCGGCGATGCGCAGTTTCTCGGCGGCAGCCTTGCGCTGCTCCTCCGCAAGTTCGGCGTTTTTCTTCCGCTCGGCAGTGACTTCTTCTGCGTGTTTGATATCGAGATCCCGCAGATAGTTTTCGTAAGCATCACGGGCCTCGACGAATCGATCCAATAGAGCCTTGCGATTCTCTTCGTTCGCCTCTCTCTCCTTCTTGGACATTTTATCGTATTCGTCCTTGAATTTGCTGTAAGCAAACGCCGCTGCAGTCATAGCATCCTTGTACTTCTGCATTTCTATCGCATTGGCCTCGGTCTCCTTACCCTGCGCCCGGAGGAGGCGGATCGTGTAGTCGATATCTGCCGACAGACGGTCCATCTGCTCTTTCTGCCTCTCCAATGCTTTGGCGCTGGCTTCGGCCTGCTTCTCGATCTCCTTGTTACGGGCATTGAACAGAGCGAACGCCGCAGCGGCGGCAGCGGCCAATGCCGTAAGCGTTGCACCCAGCGGCGTGGCGATGAAGGCAATGGCCGCCTTTGTCATGCCGACGATGCTGTTCTTCATGCCGGTGAAGAGCGATGGAATACCCCCACCCTCGACGCTCAACTTTCCGAGGTCGATAATCAGCCCGGCCTGCGGAGGCAACACCTGCTTCAGGGCCTCTTCGTATCCGCCTACGTTGCGCTGGAAGTTACCCATCGAGGCGTCTACCTCCTTCAACTCCGCATCGAGCAGCTTGATCTGCCCCAGCATTTCGGTGCCGACGGCACCATCCCGCTGCTCCTTGCTCAACTGCCGGTAGGCATTGCGGAGCTGTCCCAGCGTCTGCGACATTTCAGTGTAGGACCCCTTGGCCGCAAGCAGTGCCTTTGTCGAGGCGTTCAGCGAGGAGCGGACATCGCCCTGCTCCGTGCGTAGTTTTTGCAACTCTTCCAGGTTCTCCTGCAGCTCCTGGTTGTAGTCGTCGACGGCCATACGGCCTTCGTCGTAGTCCTTGGTGATCTGTTTGATCCGAGCATTGGTAGCGTCGATGCCTGCCTTCAACTCCTGCATCCGGGCCACGAGGAAGCCGAACGACCCCGTGTTCTCGTCGATGATCGCCCGCAGTTCTTGCATACTCTTGACCTGCGCATCCTCGTTTTTGGCGCTGATCTCCATTGCCTGGTTGACCTCCTCCTGCGCCTGCGACATTCGGGTTTGCGCCTCGGCAAACTCTTTGGTCCCGGCCGTCAACTCGGAGAGGGCCTTTTTCAGCTTCTCAATCTCCTCCCGAAGTTCCCGGATGGTCTTCGAGCTGGATGTAGCATCCACCTCGATCACTCGTTTGATCTCTTCTGCCATATTCGGTATCTTATTGTCAATTAACTACTCCTCCTTGGTTGATGGTGATCACAATCTTCAGCGACGGGTCCTCTTGTAGGCTTACCACTACCGACCCCGATCTGGGTTTACCTACCACGGTGCCAGAGGAGCTGATATTTCGAGAAACGGCAATCTGCAAATCGCCAGATTCTGTCAATGTCGGCTTCAACCAACTCTGCTCCGATGAAGCTACAGGGGTGCCGTCTGATACGACTGGATAGGTGAGCGTGGAGCCGCCTAAAGAAACCTTGGGTGCCGTGAAGTCGTCGGCGCTTCCGTTCACGGTCAACGTGTAGAACGTCGGAAGCGTCTGCTCTTCGGTGTAGGCCTTCATGTCCATCACCTTCACGAACTCGCATTGCGTCGTGCCGACGGTTGTCAGCGAGTAGTTCGATATGCCGTTCAGCCGCCAGATGGCCCCGTCGAAAAAGAAGAATTTGCGTAGCATCTCGTCGCTCACCTGTATGCCGCGAAAGTCGACGTATGCCGAGCATATCCGGGTATCGACGTTGTACATATCCTCGATATAGCTCTTCCAGTAACGGGTGTAGATCGAGGCTTCGGAGTTTACCGACAGATTGGGGATGTCGATCTCGGCCGGGATGCCGAAATCCATCATCTGCTCGATCTCGTTGCCGCTCATCCAGTGACGCCCGAATATCGGCATATCGCTGGCGGCGATCCCTTCCGAAAGATCCCAGCAGGGGCCGCCGTTGAGATCGTACATCGCACTCGAATCGTCGGTGATGATGAATCGGGCGTAGGCTGTTGCCGCCGCCTCGTCATCCGCGATACTGCCCCGCAAGAAGAGCAGGATGCCTTTCCCATCGGTGGCGCTTCCGTCGTCCGTGTGGCATTGCAGTTTCGGGATGATGTCGTAGGCCGGAAGCGGAACGTTGAACGGCGTGATCGTGGCCGTAGCGTCCGGCGTGATGCCTTCGAGGTCCACGCTGTCGTCCTTGTCCGACCCGTTCAAATAGAGTTTGTAGGACGCCGCCCCATTGAGGAACGTCGAGCAGATGCGCGTTCGTCCATTAAGACCCGAAGGTCCGGTTGGTCCGCTGGTGATGTTGTTGTAGTAGATAGATTTTTCCAGCACTTCGGCGCCTCCGGTGAACTCCACGCTTTCGAGTACGTCGTTGGTGTCGGCATTGAAGTCGTAGCCCGTGTTTACCTTCTGATCGCCATACTCCCTGCCGTACTTCTTGCGGTAGAACTCGACGAAATCCCCTTCGGCTTCGCCCGAAGCGAAGGAGAGCCACTTCGACTCGGAGACCAGCGGCGTGGTCTTGATCTCCTTCGACCGATCTATGCGGTCTTCGATATCCACGACCTCGGGCGTGTAAAGCGAATTACGGGTCAGCAGCGACACGGTCTTCGATCCCTTGTCGTAGGTGTACGACAGCCCGAAAGTCTTGGAGTAAGACAGCAGAAAATCAGCCGGGGTCATCGTGTCGGACAACATGATCGATTGCGTGATCTTCGAGTCGCTGCGGAGCTGGGCGTCGATGACATATTCCAGCGTCCCGGATGATATATTCACACCGTAGGACACGACATCGTATGTTCTCAGATCAGCATAGTTGGATGCCAACTTCATATTTTCATCCGAGGTCATGGACCACGTCCCAACCCCGCCCGCTACGGTGTAATTGATAATCCGAACCCATATCCGAAGGACCGCGCTTGTAGACCCTACACCTGATACGGTCATCGTTTGGATGGAAGCATCCGGGATGCTATGCGAAGATCCCGCAAGAGTCGTAACCTTATCGAGTCTTCCGCATTCTGTGAGCTGGGCTCCGCTACCGTAATATGCCCCATCCAAATTCCCGAGATTTGCCCAATCCATCGGCGACATCATTGAATCCAGTTGAGACGATATGTATTCCTGAATTGGGCTCGCTGCTACAACCCCTCCTTGATCGTCCAGCAACTGAAGTTGCAGAAACAGCATAGTTCCGTGATACGGATTGCTTGGGATGTTTGCTGGATTATTGAGATAGGCATAGTCGCCACTCGCAAGGGCGGATGTTGTCAAATAAATGGACGGCACCAGCGATACGGTAACCAGCGCATCCGGTGACGTGCTGCCCGGATTGAGAATCGCGGTCAATCCAGCTTTATAATCCCCCGCATACACATTTTCGGATGATGCGTCTCCGCTAATGTCCCATTCGCCAGACTCTCCATCCTGCTCGTATGTAGTCAACAATGGAAGCGTCACCCACGCCTTCTCATACGCCTCGTTTGCTGAATTGAAGAACGTATCGTCGAGGTTCAGCGTGAAACCCTTCGATGCGGCATATCTCCCGATGGCCGCAATCATGCCCTTCACCGAGAACACGGGCCGTTGCAGGTAGCTGCGCAGGTCCTTCGTCTGCCACTCCGTGAACTCCTCGCCCAGATCATAGAGGGCGTTGTTGTTGATAGGACGATATACATTGCTCCCATCCGGGTAGGACGTTTCGCCCCCGACATTCGCAGGATTCCCGACACCCACGTCTGCGCTGAAATCGCCCTCCGGCAGTCCGTTATATGCCGGGGCGAAATTCACGACCTGCCACGGTCCGGCAGTTCCGGCCCGAAGCGACGCCCACGCCTCGGCCACGGTCTCCTTGTTGATCGTGAACTCGATCTTGTCATCCGGGTCGTCGCTCAACAGCGGGAGGTCGGCCAACGTGAGTTCATTGCCTTCGTCGTCATACGAGAGCGTGTAGAAGAACGACCCGAGACCACCGTAGAGCGTGACGCCATACGACACCCTGCCGTTCTTGTCGGTCACACTGTCGAGCTTCACGTAGCCGGATTCAAGCAGTTCTCCGGCCTCGCTGTATATCGAGAACGGCGTGCGGACCAGCGGGCTGAATGCCGGACCGGTGCCGCCGCTTCCCGCCGTGGTTTTCCGGTCGGCCCGGAACATCATGCCGAAGATCGCATCGTTGTTGCGCGTCGACGGCAGCGTCACCTGCTGGGAATAACTGTTCTTGACGATGGCCGGGTTGTTCAAGTCGTCGGCCTTGTAGTTCATTAGCACAAGTGAATCGGTCGAAAGGTCAACCTCCGAATCACCGATATACAATCTGATTTTGCGTCTCATAATCTTACGAAATCATGATTTATTTCTTCATCTGTAAAATCTCTTTTTGCAGCATATCGGTTGAGGTGGTCAGAGTATCAACCGCAAACTCGTTCAAGAGTCCCAGGGCGTCGGTAATCGGCAGGTATTGCCAGATCGCCCGGTGCACTTCGAGGATGTCGTAACCCTCGCCGTACTTCTTGCCCTTCGGCACGAGCACGCACGCCAGGAGTGGCACAAGGTTCTGTTCAAAATTCCCGGCGTACGTCTGAATATTCATCCCCTGAATAGCGGTCATCTTCCGGATGTCGGTCACGGGTATGAGGGTCAGATCCCCAAACCGGTACTGCCTGGCTACCTCCGACGGCCGGGGTGCCGTGCAAAGGAATCCCGCCCGGTCCATCATGGCCCGGAACTCCGGGACCTTCAGATCGAGGAGCTGGTCGACGGTCATGTCCGAGAGAATCGACAGCACGTGAAGGTTCAGTTCGTTCGTATCGCCTCCGTGGTCGGCCCGTGCTCGAAGCAGGGCCTCATACTTGCCTACCGTGAGGCTGTTGTAGTTGGTTATCATACTTGCATAGTTTTGGTTTGTTTACTCATTTTCTTGGTTTCTTCGGGCCTGTGGCATCGACTCGATAATCTTCCGACGTATCTCGGTTACGCGATTCTGCACCGTCGACTTGCTGACCCCGAGCATCTGCGACATCTTGCGAACGCTGCCTATGTCGGCATAGAGGATGAACAGCCGACGGTCGGCGCCCGAAAGCCTGCGCAACGCCTCCTTGCACCGGCGTACTCGGGCGTCGTCCTCGTCGAATACTCCCTTTCGGGCCGTGTACTCCTCCTCGATGAGGTGGAATTGAGTTTGTCGATCGTCATTCATCTCTCAACTCGTCGCTCATTCGGGAGAATTTCCGAATCTGTCGATAATAAGAACTGGTCTGCGAAAAATACAGATTCCCGATAACCCGCACGATAAAGAAGTTCAACGCGCCACGATCATGGATGCGCATCAGCTTCTGCCCGTCATATTTGAGCAGGGCCTCGTAGACCATCTGCACAAGATCGGGAATCGCCCGATGGTGACGGCGGCAGACGTTCGTCACCAGCCGCTCGACCAGTCTTTCCCTTGCGATGTTGTCGATAAGTTCTCGTTTCGTCATGTTGCAAACCCGAAAAATCACTATCTTTGTTCTGCGTCTTTGGGTGATCCTTCGGGGTTGCCCTTTTTATTCTGCAGCCCGGTGACGGGCATCGAATTCGCCAGCCTCTTTACAGCCCGAAATTTCGATTGTTTTTCACGTTGTGGATAACCTATCCACCCGAACAATTCCGAGCGAAAATACCGCACTTTTCGTCAAAAAGAACCGGGATCTACATCCTGCGGCTCCTCCGGGCCGTCGTAGTCGGTGAGGCTCGTGACACTCCGGTTGAACCGGAAGCAAACCTCCCCGGTGCGACCGTCCCGCTGTTTGGCGATGATGAACCGCCCGACACCGTGCGAGGAGATAGTACCGTAACGGCCCGTCTCGATGGTCTGAATGCCGTAATACTCCGGGCGCATGATGAACAGCACCATATCGGCGTCCTGCTCGATGGCCCCCGATTCGCGGAGATCAGACAGCAGCGGCGTTTTGTCAGGCCGTTCCTCAACCTTGCGGGAAAGCTGTGCCAGGATGATGACCGGTATATCCAGCTCTTTGGCCAGTTGTTTGGCCGCACGCGACATATTGGCCACCTCGCGCTCGCGGCTCTGCTGGCGGTCGTCACCGTCGAGCAGTTGCAGGTAGTCGATCACCACCATCCCGCACTTGCTCCGGCGGTGCATCCTCCGGCATTGCGCCCGTATCTGCGTCATCGACGTGGCCGGGCGGTCGCTGATATGGATCGGCAAAGCCGCAAGTTCGGCCTCAACTCGTTCCAGCGTTTCCCATACCTCGGAGGTGATGCTCCCGGCCCGGTAGGCGTTGGCGTCGACATTGCTCCGGCCGATCAGCAACCGATCGGACAACTGCGTATCGCGCATTTCCAGCGAGAAGAAGCAAACCGGTGTACCCTGCCGGGCGGCGCTGGCCATGAAGTGCAGCGCGGCGGCACTCTTGCCCATACCGGGACGTCCGGCCACAACGACCAACTGCCCGCCACGCCAGCCGCCCGTATAGGTGTCGAGGCTCCGCAGGCCCGTTGAGGTCCCCACGGGCTGCCCGGAGGCGTAGGCCCGGCACCGGCATTCGAGCTGCTGGAGCGATTCCCGGAGGATCGCCCCCAGGGGCCGCAGGTCGTTGGTCGAAGTGGAGCGGTCGCCGATCATGGAGATCTCCGCCGTCGCCCAGTCGAGCACCCCGTCGGGATCGGAGGCCGCGCGGGCCGCCAATTCGTAGCTGAACACCACCAACCGGCGGCGGGTCTCGGTGTCTTTCAACTGGCGGGCCCAGGATACGCAGTTCACCCCCGTGCCGACATCGCTCGACAAGCCAACCAGGTAGGACGTCGGGATCCGCGGCTCTTTGTTCGTCGAGGTGCGTAATGCAGAGGCGACGCTCGCCAGGTCGACACTCTTTCCCCGATCATCGAGCGAGAGAATCGTCTCATAAATGCGACGGTTCGTCGGGTCGGCAAAGGTCTCTCCCGTCAGCAGGCTCCGCACATCGGGCAGGTAAGCCGGTTCGAGGATCAGCGCACCCAGCACGGCACGCTCCAGCTCCGGGGATTCCGGCAGCCCCTGCGCGGGAATATCAGTCGAGGAGTTCATACGGTCGTTGCGTCTCATGGCTTGGTGTGTTTGAGGGGTTCTGACGGCGGGTCCACGTCCGAACGGCGGCCCGCCAGTCCTTCATTTTGTTCGAGCCTACCATCCAGCCCTTCGATTCGTAGAAGTCCACGAACTGACGGGCGTCGACGGTATAGCCTTTTTCGGAAATATAATCGCTCACCTCTTGGAGCGAGGGAGCCACAAACGTCGTGCGTTTCGTGGCGACTTTCTCTATACTCTCTTCATCGTTTTTATTCTTGGTCTTATTCCTGTTCTTGTTCTTGGTGCTTGTTTGCCCCGGTTGTTTTTCGGTTGAATTTGGGTTGTTTTTCGGTTGTTTTTTTGCATTACAATTCCCTTCCGGCGCACCTCCATTGCAACCATTTATATAGTTTCTTCGGCCGGACTTGATATTGGGGCTTATAGCGGTCCAGCACAACTGGCCAAGCACACCCAGCGTCGAAACATCGGGTTCTATTCCATCGAGCGCATAATCGGCGATTGCCTTATACAACACGAGTTGTTCCTCCTTGTTGGTCATATCTACCGCATCCCGAAAACTGCGATAGAAAGTAAATGCTTCTCGGATTTTTGTAGTATCACGTTTACTCATCGCGCACCCCCTCCGTGGATGAAATACCTCTTGAAGCGTTGCAAAGTGTCGCCGTCTCGGACTCTTTCGTGGACCCACACATCCGATATGACGATGCCCATTTTTCGAATGTACCGAATTACGGATCGGGGATCGGGAATGCTTAACCGTTCGGCAATCTCAAATGTAGACCACATTCCGCCGCATACAAGCAACGAGAAAACGCGAAATTCGCTGTTTCTTAAATGATAGATATTACCTTTGTGGAAGACTTCGTAAAATGCCCCTGCGCGTCGGCCTTGGACGCCGGGGGCGTGTTGTTTCTGATTCATACCTCCGACGGTTATTTACGGTTGGCACTTTCGGCAAGACGCAGCGCAGCAGCCGCGCGGCGATCCTCGCGGTGCTCGGTTCGGGATTCGATCCAGGCAAGGAGTTCCCGTTTCGAGAACACCACACGGCGGCCGAATTTCTTGTAGGGTATGGATTCTTTGTAGACCAGATTGTAGAGTGTCGCCCGTGTGGTGGGGATCCCTTGTTCGGTGATGAAGCGGGCGGCATCCTCGACATTCATTCCGTCTGTCTCAACGGGTTCGTTCTTGCGCCGGAAGTCGGCGAGTTTCGGAATAATGGCATCTACTGCATCGCTGATGATCGTTTGCAGTTGTGCCGGAGTGGTTACAATAACTGTATTCTCCATAACGTCATAAATTTATGGTTTGTCTCATGACGCAAAGGAGCAAACAAAAAAAATATTTCAAAAAAACCGGAAAACACCACTGATATTTCCCGGTTTTAGAACAAAAATTCCACTTGGCACAAAAAAAACTGGTAAAAATCCTTTGTATTGTTACTTTTTTTTACCAGATCGTCAAAATTTTCCCTCCACAATTGAGTTTTTTAAGATAATTTTTTTTCTAATTTTTTCAATTCTTCTATTGTTTTTTCGACATTTATAGCCGTACAGCAACTACGACGCTCTATTGCTAGTAGTTTATTATTTACCCAGCTATAAACTGTCTTTATATTACGGCCTGTAATATTGGCAAATTCAGCACAAGAAACAATGTGGTTTACACTGGCAGCAATCTTAATTCCGCCGTATTCTTTTGGGGTATAAATAGGCACTTTTACCCCATATTTTTCTGCATCCGAACCATTCAAAAAATCGTATAATCTCCTAATGGTATCTTTTATTCTGCGACGCTGTAATTTACCGGACCGTGGTACTCTTATTATCAATTCGCCAAATTC
>DXDA01000073.1 GCA_019115745.1 Candidatus Alistipes intestinigallinarum | reverse complement strand
CGTCGTTCCACCACAACCTGCTGGCGCACCACGTGAGCCGAAACCCGCGTTTCGACCATCCGTATGTCTACGACAAGAACAACGCGAGCATCATCGAGCAGTACGGCGGACATGTGGACTTCCGGAACAATGCGATCTACAACTGGGGCGAGAGCGAGAACTGCTACGGCGGCGAGCTCTGCAAGATCAATATGGTGAACAACTACTACAAGGAGGGCCCGGCATCGAAGAGCAACAAGTATTTCTTTGCGGCCTACGGGAACTGCTGCAGCAGTTGCTCGGGTTACGGCTACAGCTACGAGGAGATCATGCCGAAGGTCTATGCGGACGGCAACCTCTATCTGAAGAAGGACGGCACGCAGGCCTCCTTCTCGACGGACAACTATGCGGGGATCTACGACAAGGACAAGAAATCCTATACGACCTATTCGTCCGACAATACGGGCACGTTCCGTCAGTCGTCCTTGCTGCCCATCGAGAGTGACGGGGGACGATGCTATACGACGACGCACAGTGCCGAGGGGGCCTTCGATGCGATTCTCGCTTACGCGGGCGCCTCGCTGAAGCGCGATGAGGTGGACCAGCGTGCGACCGAGGATGCGCGTTCGGGCAAGGCGACGATCACCGATGGCGGCAACGGCTCGACGAACGGCATCATCGACACGCAGGATGCGGTCGGGGGCTGGCCGGAGCTGACGGCGACCGCCGAGGAGATTGCGCGTGCGGCGGACAGCGACGGTGACGGCATTCCGGACTACTACGAGGATCTCTTCGGGCTGGACAAGAACAACGCCGCGGACGGCAAGACGAAGACGCTCGACCCGAAGGGGCTCTATACGAACCTGGAGGTCTACCTGCACTACCTCGTGCGCGACATCACCGCCGCACAGGTCAAGAACGGAACCTATACGGAGTTGAAATAGAACGTTTTGCGGATGGCGGGTGCGGAGCTTCGATCGCTTCCGGCCCGCCGTCCCGAACTGAAAGGAACGGTTGAGATGAAGCGGATTTTTCTATTGACAATCTGCATATTGCTGTCGGCTGCGTCGTTCGGGGGTCCGTTGCGGGTCTTCCTGATCGGCGACTCGACGTGTGCGACCAAGGATCTCTCGAAACAGAATCCCGAACGGGGTTGGGGACAGATGTTCCAGCCGCTGTTCGACACATCGGTCACGGTCGAGAACCACGCCGCCAACGGCCGCTCCACGAAGTCGTTCCGCGCCGAAGGGCGTTGGGACCGGGTCTTCGGGGCGTTGCAGACCGGGGATTACCTCTTCATCCAGTTCGGACACAACGACCAGAAGGCGCAGGACTCTACGCGCTACTCCGCACCGGCGCAGTATGCCGAAAATCTCCGCCGCTACATCCGTGAGGCCCGCTCGAAAGGGGCTGTCCCGGTGCTGCTGACGCCGATCGTGCGGCGGCACTTTTCCGGGCCGGAACTCGACGATACGCACGGTGCCTACCTCGATGTCGCACGCCGCGTGGCCGCCAAAGAGCACACGCCGCTGATCGACGCCGAACGCCTGACCCGGACGTGGGTTGCAGCCCTTGGCGACGAGGCTTCGAAGGGCTTCTACATGTGGGTCGGGGAGGGCACCTGCCCGCTCTATCCCGACGGCCGCCAGGACAATACCCACCTCAATGTCCGCGGGGCCCGCACCGTGGCGCGGATGATCGCCGCCGAACTGCCACGGGCGGTTCCGGAGCTCGGCGAACGGCTCGTGCCGTCGGACTTCACGGTGGCGCGCGACGGATCGGGGGACTTCTTCACGCTGACGGAGGCCGTTGCGGCCGTTCCGGATTTCGGACGCGACACGACGCGCGTTGTCATCTGCGAGGGTACCTACCGCGAAAAGATCTCGATCCCGGCCACGAAACGGCTGGTGACACTTACGGGCCGCGGCGAGGTGCGGGTGACGTGGGACGACTACGCTGCGAAGATCGGCCCGACGGGCCGCCCGCTGGGAACTTCGGGCTCGTCGACCCTCTACTTCGGGAGTGACGGCTGGACGGTGCGCGGCATCACCTTCGAGAATGCGGCCGGACGCGTCGGACAGGCCGTGGCGGTGCAGTGCCTGGCCACGAACCTCTGCTTCATCGACTGCCGCTTTCTGGGCAATCAGGATACGCTCTACCTCTACGGCGAGGGCAACCGCGACGGCGAGCGCGTGGCGGAGAATGCCCGGATCCGCTTCGAGGGGTGCTACATCGAGGGGACGACCGACTTCATTTTCGGGTCGGCGGCGGCGCTGTTCCGGCGTTGCGAGATCCGTTCGAAGGCCGACTCCTACATCACGGCGGCCTCGACCTGCCGGGGGCAGGCGTGCGGACTGATCTTCGAGGAGTGCCGCCTGACGGCCGACGAGGGGGTGACGGCCTGCTGGCTGGGGCGTCCGTGGCGGGACTACGCGCAGACGGTCTTCCTGCGCTGTTACCTGGGGCCGCACATCCGCCCCGAGGGGTGGCACGACTGGAACAAGCCGCACGCACGACGGAGGGCATTTTATGGTGAATACGCCTCGGAAGGGCCCGGAGCCGCCGGACCGCGGGTGGGCTGGGCACACCGCCTCTCCGCCCGTGAGGCCCGCGGAATTGTCGCCGCTTTCGCACGCTGAACGGAAATTTTTCGTATATTTACCCATACGGGAGCGCCTCCCGACCAGACAAAAAGACCGGAACGGCGGGGCCGAATCCTGCTTCCGTCGTCCGTTTGACCCCGACATACGCCGGAGCGCGGGCCTGCCGCCCGACTCCGAAGCACTGCCGACCATGAACCGCCGACCATGAACCGACTTTTACTGACCCTTTTGTTGAGCTTCGGAAGCCTGTTTCCGCCACTTCTTGCGGCGGCGCCTCCGCAGTGTCTTTTCCGAACCTACTCCACGCTGGACGGCCTCACGCACGACCGGATTGCCGACATCCATACCGATTCGCGGGGCTTCGTGTGGGTCTGCACGTGGTATGGAGTGAGTCGTTTCGACGGCTATACGTTCAAGAATTTCAGCACCTCGCCGGGGGATTTCTCGCCGTTGTCGCACCATCGCTTCATCGCGGTGAGCGAGGATTCGAACGGCCACCTCTGGTTCACGACCTACAACCACCATATCTATCGGCTGAACCGCTATACGGAGCGTTTCGAGGATGTCGTTTCGCTCGTGGCGGGCGTCGATTCGCAGCACTACCGCATGACGCACTGCCTGCACGACCGCCGGGGCGGGACGTGGATGGATATTGCCGGTGTGGGGGTGGTCCGCTTCTGCGACGGGCCCGATGAGTCGGCTGTGGCGGTGGATGCGCTGTTCGATACGGAGACCCTGGGCGGGGAGGTGTCGGCCATGTACCTCGACGATCTGGACGGGGCGTGGATCGCCACCTCGGAGGGCGCCCTGAATCGGATTGCCGCCGAGGGGCCGCAGCGGGTCCGGCGGGTGGCCAGGACGGAGACTCCGGGTTTCGACTTTGCGGCCGACGGGTTGCATGTCTACTGCCTGACGGCCGACGGTGTGGTGCGGGCCGGGAAGCGGGACGGTGAGTCGGTCCGCATTCCGGGTGCGGGTGCCGCATTGACGGCCATCGTTGCGGACAGCGTGCAGCATCGCATCTATGTGGGTTCCCGGACGGGCGGTCTCTACCGCGTGGAGGGTGAGCGCCTCTCGGCGTTGCATCCGCAGGGGCGGCGCCCGGGCCGGATCCGCGACCTGGCGGCCGATTCGCACGGCATCGTGTGGGTGACCACGCCCGAGACCGGCATCACGCGCTACAACCCGGCGACGAACGACTACAAGCATTTCGAGCAGGAACCCTATACGGTAAGCTACAACATCGACACGCTGACGAAGATCGCCGAGGGCGGCGGGCGGCTGTGGATCAAGATGAACAACTGGGGCTTCGGCTACTACGACCGCGAGCACGACGTGGTGGAGCCCTTCTACAACGACCCGAAATGCCCGGACTGCCAGATGACCAACGCCGTGGTGCGTTTCGACGTGCAGGACGACGTGCTGTGGCTGTCGACCTACAGCGAGCGGGGGTTGCGCAAGGCGGTGCTGCTGCGTCAGCCCGCGGAGGTCTTCACCCTGGAGTCGGAGTCTGCGAATCCGCTTTCGGGCGAGATCCGGGCGCTGATGACCGACAGCCGGGGACGGGTGTGGGTCGGGACGCGCGACGGCGAACTGATCGCCTTCGATGCTTCGCAACGCCCGGTCTACCGGCTTCCGCGCCAGACACCGCGCGGGACGGGAATGATCTACGCGCTGCGTGAGGATTCGTCGGGGAATATCTGGGTGGGAACCAAGGGCGAGGGGCTCTACCGCATGACTCCGGCGGGCGAAGGCTACCGGATCACCCACTTCACGCACGCCGATTCGGATCCGTGGTCGCTGAGCGACAACCAGGTCTACTGCGTCGAGGAGGATGACGAGGGGCGCATCTGGGTGGCGACCTACGGCGGGGGCATCAACCTGCTGGAAGACCCGGCCGGGCAGCGCTTCCTCCATGCCGGAAACCAGATGACGCACTATCCGCTGGACGAGGCGGGGCGGGTGCGGTGGCTGCTGTACGACCGTCCGGACCGGATGCTGGCCGCCACGGTCGACGGACTGCTGGTCTTCGATCCGGGAGTCCCGGTGCGCCAGATGCGCTTCCGCCTGGTGCAGAAGATCCCGGGAGACGCCTCGTCGCTGGGCAACAACGACATCATCCATATGCTCAAGGACAGCGAGGGCCGCATCTGGCTGGCGACCTTCGGCGGCGGACTGAACCGCATCGAGGGTTACGACGGAACGGGAGCGCCACGCTTCCGGTGCTACGACATGACGAGCGGCCTGGTGAGCAACATCTGCATGGCCGTGACCGAGGACCGGCAGGGTGACCTCTGGGTCTCGACACATAACGCCGTGTCGCGGTTCGACCCGCGGCGCGAGCGCTTCTCGAACTACTACCTCTACGACAACATGCGCAGCGCGATCTTCAGCGAGGCGACGACGCTGACCCTGCCGCACGGCGACGTGCTCTTCGGCAGCGGACGCCACCTCTACCGCTTCGACCCCGAGGCGATGCGCTCGGCCAAGATCGACTACGACCTCCGCTTCACGGGTCTTGACGTGCGCAACAAACCCGTGGTCGCCGCGGAACGGCGCTCGCCGCTGTCGGAATCGGTGACGGAGGCCGACCGGATCGTGCTGCCGTACGACTCCTCGAATTTCCGCCTGGAGTTCGCGTCGCTGAACTACGCCCTGCAGCACATGGTGGGGTACATGTACAAACTCGAAGGCTACGACAAGGATTGGAACATCTCGGGCTCGACGAACCGCGCAACCTACTCCAACCTGCCGATCGGCGACTACCGCTTCCGGGTCCGGGCCTTCGTGGGCAATGCGGATTCGGTCGACGAGGGGATTTCGATCGGGGTGGAGGTTTTACCCCCCCCCTGGCTCACGTGGTGGGCCAAGACGCTCTACGTGCTGCTGGCGCTGACGGCGGTTGTCGTCGGAAGCCGCATCGCCTGGAGCGTGATGAGGATCCGGCGCGAGGCGGCTGTCGAGCAAAACCTTACGGACCTTAAGCTGCGCTTCTTCACCAACATCTCGCATGAGCTGCGCACGCCGCTGACGCTGATCCTGGGCGGGATCGAGGACGTGCGCAAACACGACCGGCTCTCGCCGCGTGGCGAGAGCAGCCTGACGCTGGCCCACCGCAACGCGCGGCGGATGCTGACGCTCATCAACCAGTTGCTCGATTTCCGCAAGATCGTCAAGGAGAAGATGGAGCTGAAGATCTCGCGCGTGGACCTCGTGCCGCTGGTCGAGGATGCGCTGGACGACTTCCGCGAAATGGCTTCCGAACGGCGGATCGAGCTGTTGTTCACCGTTTCGAACCGTTCGGTGCTGGCGTGGGTGGACCCCGAGCGGATGGAGAGCGTGGTCTATAACCTGCTGTCCAATGCCTTGAAATTCACGCCCGAAGGGGGACGTATCGAGGTGATTCTCTCGCTGCGCGAGGCCGAGGAGTGTGTGCTGCTGACCGTGCGCGACACCGGCATCGGTATCCCGAAGGACAAGCAGGAGCAGATCTTCGAACGCTTCGCCCAGGCCTCGCGGGCCGTGGACCGCAACATGAAGGGTTCGGGCATCGGGCTTTCGCTGTGCCGCGACATCGTGGCGCTGCACCACGGGGAGATCTCCGTCGAGAGCCGTCCGGGCGAGGGTGCGGCCTTCACGGTGCGGCTCCGCCTCGGGAATGCCCACTTCGGCATGGAGCAGATCGACTTCTCGGGGGCGGACAACGCCGGGAACGGACGCGCTCACGACTACATGGTCAGCGACTTCACCTCGGCCGACAGCCAGCGCCGTACGGATGTCGAACCGCCGAAGGATGCCCCGAAAATCCTGCTCGTGGAGGATAACCGCGAGCTCCGCATCTTCCTGTACAACAGTCTGATCGATACCTATCACGTGGTGGAGGCCGACGACGGCGTGGAGGCGCTCGAACGGATCCGCACCGAGCAGCCCGACATCATCGTCACGGACCTGATGATGCCGCGCATGGACGGCATCGAACTCATCGACAAGGTGCGCCACGACTTTACGATGAGCCACCTGCCGATCATCATGCTCACGGCCCGCCACTCGCCCGACGACCGCGTCAAGGCGATGGAGTTCGGGGCCGACGGCTACATCACCAAGCCGTTCAGCATCGAGCTGCTGCTGGCGCGCATCGACAACCTGCTGACGCAGCGCCGCAAGCTCTTCGAGAAGTTCTCGGCGCAGTCGGCGCGGAACAAGGTCGTGGAGCTGGCCGTGGAGGATGTCGTCGTCACGGACCGCGACGAGGCTTTCCTGAAGAACGTCATGTCGTGGCTGGGCGAGCACATCGAGAATTCGGACCTGACGATCGACCAACTGGCCTCGCATCTGGGCCTGGGCCGCACGACGATGTACAACAAGCTCAAGAGCCTGACGGGCAAGTCGCCCGTGGAGCTGATCAAGGAGTATCGGATCACCAAGGCGCAGTTGCTGTTGCGGACGGGGCAGTTCTCCGTCTCGGAGGTGGCCTACAAGGTGGGTTTCTCCGATCCGGGCTACTTCAGCCGCTGCTTCCGCGAGCAGTACCGTATGTCGCCGGCCGAATACCTCAGGACGCACAATCTGAAACAAAACCAGGATAAAGATACCAAGAGCGCATGAAACGATTGATTCTTCTTGCGGCGGCGTGTGCCGTCGCTGCGACCTCGTGTACTTCGCGCGGGGCGCTGTACGACTCCGGCGAACCGCTGGCCCTGCGGATGGCGCGGAGCGAAATCGCCCGGAACCCGTCGCCGACGACCCTCGACGGAATCCCCGCCGGGAAGGTGAAGTGGAACTACACCACGGGCCTCGAACTGCTGGCGATCCGCGATGCGGGCGCGGCCTACGACGACCCGGAGCTGATCCGCTATGCCGACCGCTACTATGATACGATCGTGCGGCCGGACGGCGAGGTGCTGACCTACCGCAAGTCGAAGTACAACCTCGACCACATCTGCCCGGGGCGTTCGCTCTTCGAGCTCTACGACCGCACGGGCGAGGAGCGTTACCGCCGGGTGCTGGATACGCTCTTCATGCAGCTCCGGGAGCAGCCGCGTAACGCCGACGGCGGCTTCTGGCACAAGCAGGTCTACCCGAACCAGATGTGGCTGGACGGCCTCTACATGGCCGAACCCTTCTATGCCGAGTATGCCGTCCGCAGGATGGGCGGAAGTGAAGAGTTCGACAAACTGAAGTCCGATATTGTGGGACAGTTCACCACCGTCGCGCACCATACCTGTGATCCCGAAACGGGACTCTACCGCCACGCCTACGACGATTCGCGGGCGATGTTCTGGTGCGATTCGATCACGGGGCAGTCGGCCCATGCCTGGTGCCGGGCGATGGGGTGGTACGCCATGGCGATCGTCGAGACGCTGCAGTACCTGGGTGTCGACGAGACCACGCAGCCGATGGTCGACATCCTGGCCCGCATCTACGAGGTGCTGCCGAAGTACGCCGATCCCGCCACGGGTATGTGGTACCAGGTGCTCGACCAGCCGGGGCGTGAGGGCAACTACCTCGAATCGACCGGTTCGGCGATGTTCGTCTACGCGCAGTTGAAGGGTGTGCGGCTGGGCTACCTTCCGGCGTCGATGCAGGAAGAGGCGCTGCACCGCTACGAGCAGTTCGTCGAGCGCTTCGTGCGGGAGAATCCCGACGGGACGATTTCGCTGACGGATTGCTGTGCCGTGGCCGGACTGGGCGGCAAGCAGATGCGCAGCGGGACGTTCGACTACTACATCTCGGAGCCCGTCATCGAGAACGACTGCAAGGGAGTCGGTCCGTTCATCTGGGCGTCGATGGAGTACGACCGGGCTCGGGGGCGGTTGTAACGGCTCCGGACAGAGGCCGACGACCGCATTCCGCCCCGCAAACTCGAAAAATCCTCCCGGACAGGGAGGATTTTTTCTCTCCCGGGACGGGCTGGAGGGCCCTGGGACGCGGATTGGAGGATTTGATAAATTCTCCATGAGAAGTGATAAAATTTACCAATCGAATCCTGCGGGGAAATTTATTTTTGTATAGGAAAAACACCCTTTTCCGGGAATGAGAACGAACGGATGAAGATAAACCTAATTATTAACCAAAACCTTTTCTATGAAAAACTTTACGATGAAGTTTGCCCTGACGCTCCTGCTGGGAGTGGGCCTGGCCACGGCGGCCATGGCTCAGAAGATCGGGGGCGTCGTCAAGGATTCGGCGGGCAACCCGGTGATCGGGGCCTCGGTGGTCGTTGACGGCACGACAATGGGTGCAAGTTCGGGCGTGGACGGCTCGTGGTCGCTCAACGTGCCCGACGCTTCGAAGAAGACGCTGGTGATCTCCTATATAGGAATGAAGACGCAGCGGATCGCCATCGGGTCGAAGACGAAGATCGACGTGACGCTGGAGGACGAGTCCACGGCGCTGGACGATGTGGTTGTGGTGGGTTACGCCACCGTGAAGCGGCGCGACGTCGTGGGTTCGGTGTCGTCGGTGAGCTCCGAGGAGCTGACGCAGATGCCGGTGGCGTCGGTCGCCGAGGCGATGACGGGCCGCATGGCGGGTGTGCAGATCACGGCCACGGAGGGTGACCCCGATGCCGACATCAAGATCCGGGTGCGCGGCGGCGGTTCGATCACGCAGGACAACTCGCCGCTCTACATCGTGGACGGCTTCCCCGTGGAGAGCATCTCGGACATCCCGGCTTCGGACATCGCGTCGATCGACGTGCTGAAGGACGCCTTCTCGACGGCCATCTACGGATCGCGCGGTGCGAACGGCGTTGTGATCGTCACGACGAAGAGCGGTGAGAAGGGCCGCGTGACGGTGAACTACAACCTCTACGTGGGCTTCAAGGAGATGGCCAACAAGGACAAGGTGAAGGGTATGGACGTCGGGAATTTCGTGCGTTACCAGTACGAGCTGGCGGCCCTGCAGAACACCTCGTCGAGCAACGTCGTCTCGAAGAACTACGAGCCCTTCTTCGGCAGTTTCAACGACATCGGCCTCTACGACACGATGGCGGGGAACGACTGGATCGACCAGGTCTTCGGCCGCACGGGCGAGCAGTTCAGCCACAACCTCTCGGTTTCGGGCGGCGGTGACAAGTTCAAGTGGACGGCGAGCTACGCACGCCTCTACGACAAGGCGATCATGACGGGCTCGAACTACAGCCGCGACAACCTCAACCTGAAGGCCAACTACAAACCCGGGAAGCGGGTTTCGTTCGACTTCTCGATCCGTTACGCCGATACGGACGTGGCGGGTGCCGGCGCCAACTCGCTCAACGACATGGGCACCTCGACGTCGGGACGTCTGCGCAACGCGATTCTCTACCCGCCGATTCCGATCTCGGGACTGACGGCCGATGTGGACATGCCGGACAATTCGAGCGACGCGGTGAACCCGCTGGTGGCGATCGCCGACTCGGACAAGAAGCGCAACCGCACGACGTGGAACGCCAATGCGGGCTTCACGTGGGAGATCGTCGACGACCTGAAGCTGAAGGTCGAGGCGGGTATCGACGACTACCGCCAGCAGGACAACGAGTTCTACGGCATCACGTCGTACTATTCGCGCGAGTCGTCGACGGTGCTCGGCGCCCCGGCGGCCCGCTACGCCAACCAGACGCGCCGCCGCACGCGCAATACCAATACGCTGGCCTATAACTTCAAGAACGTGATCGGCAACGACGATCATGCGCTGGACCTGCTGCTCGGCCAGGAGTACATGATCACCGAGGACGAGACCTTCACGGCCATCGCCGACGGTCTGCCCTCGATGTTCACGGCCAAGGATGCCTGGAGCTACATGCGTCTGGCGTCGAACGTCAAGGAGGCCTACAACAATGTCTCGCCCGACGATGTGCTCTTCTCGTTCTTCGGGCGCGTGAACTACAGCTACAAGAGCAAGTACCTCTTCTCGGCGACGATGCGTGCCGACGGTTCGTCGAAGTTCGGCAAGAACCAGAAGTGGGGTTACTTCCCGTCGGTTGCGGCCTCGTGGCGCATCTCGGGCGAGAAGTGGCTGGAGGATGCCCGCTGGATCGACAATCTGAAGATCCGTTACAGCTTCGGTACGGCCGGCAACAACAACATCCCGACCTACGCTTCGCGGCCGTCGCAGGAGTTCTCCTCGTCGTCGTCCGCCCACCTGAACATCGGAACGTCGTACCTCGATCCGGGTACGGTGATGGCCAATCCCGACCTGACGTGGGAGACGACCTATTCGCATAACGTCGGTCTGGACTTCAGCTTCTTCAACAGCCGACTGTCGGGGTCGGTGGAGGTCTATCAGAACACGACCGAGGATCTGCTGGTCCGCTTCCCGGTGGGCGGCAGCGGCTATACGTACCAGTTCCGCAACGTGGGCTCGACGCGCAACCGCGGTGTCGAGGTGGCCTTGAGCGCCTCGATCCTGCGCACCGAGAAGTACGGGCTGGACTTCAACGCCAACATCGCCTTCAACCAGAACCGCGTGCTCGACCTGGCGGACCTGAACTCGACGGGCTGGGGCGTATCGTCGGGCTGGAACAACCGCATCGCCGATTCGGACTACGTGATCTACAAGGGCGGTTCGGTGGGCGACGTCTACGGCTACACGACCGTGGGCCGCTACGAGGTTGACGACTTCATCTGCGAGACCGACGACAGCGGAAATACGACCTGGACGCTTGTCAACGGTGACGATTCGCAGGAGGTTGCCAAACTGGTCGGTACGGTGCGCCCGGGTTCGCTGCGTCTGGCTACGGATGCCGACGGCAAACCCGTCTACGGCAAGATCGGCAGCGTGCTGCCGAAGTTCACGGGCGGATTCTCGCTCTCGGGCTACGCCTACGGCTTCGACTTCGCGGCCAACTTCACCTACTCCTACGGCAACAAGGTCTACAACGCCAACAAACTCGAGTATTCGGCTTCGCACACCTACACGGGCGCGGGACAGATCCGCAACCTGCTGGACTTCATGTCGCTGGGGAGCCGCTGGACGAACATCGACTGGGAGACGGGCCAGGTGATCACCGACCCCGTTGCGCTGGCCGAGGCCAACAAGAACACGACGATGTGGTCGCCCTACATGACGGGCAACTTCGTTCACAGCTGGGGTCTGGAGGATGCGTCGTTCCTGCGTCTGTCGTCGCTGACGGTGGGCTACACGCTGCCGAAGGCGTGGACGATGAAGATCCGCCTGCAGCGGGTCCGCATCTACGCCACGGGTACGAACCTCTTCTGCTGGACGCCCTATACGGGCTTCGACCCCGAGGTCGATACGCGCCGTTCGACGCCCATGACGCCCAACGTTGATTACTCGGCCTATCCGAAGAGCCGTTCGTGGGTATTCGGTATCAACCTTTCGTTCTAACCGCACCGTCTAAAATTACAGCAAGATGAAAAAACTGATATATATTCTGATCTTTGCGATGGCAGCACCGGCCCTGCTCCTGACGCAGACGTCGTGCTCGGCGTTGGAGGATACGCTCTCGCCGGAGTCTCCGTCGTCGTTCGAATCCTCGACGGTCTATTCGAACGTTTCGCTGGCGGACTATGCCGTGGTGGGCATCTACCAGTATTTTACCATTGACCGTTCGTACCGCAACCGTTACAACACCTACTACGGCTTCAATACCGACATCGAGTGGTACAACTCGGCCAATACCGACCCCTCGAAGAGCGACGAGAAGTCGAACCTGGCGAACTTCAACACCTCGGCCAACTCCTCGAACGAGATCAACCAGTCGGGTGAGCGCCGTCTCTTCTCGATCATCTACCAGGCCATCGAGCAGTGCAACCTGAACATCCAGGGGCTGCGGACCTACGGCAACGTGTCGTCGAATCCCGACATGGCACACCTGCTGGGCGAGTCGCTGACCATGCGTGCGATGTTCTACTACGATCTGATCAAGGCGTGGGGCGACGTTCCGGCGCGTTTCGAGCCGGTGACGCAGGCGACGATCTACATCCCGAAGGTCGACCGTGACGTGATCTTCGCACAGATCATCGCCGATCTGCAGGAGGCCGCCCCGATGATGTACTGGCCGGGCGAATCGACCTTCACGGCAACGACGGGCCGGGCCAACCGGGCCTTTGCCGACGGACTGCTGGCGCGGATTTGTCTGGCGGCTGCGGGTTATGCGTGGCGTCCCGACGACGGACAGGTCGGCACGGGCAACTACGGTTCGTACCGCCGCAGCACGCGGGTCGAGTCGGGCGAGTGGGCCAACGACAAACTCTATGAGATCGCGCTGGCGGCGTGCCAGGACGTGATCTCGCAGGAGAACGTGCACGTGATGCTCGAACCCGAATACGAACAGTTGTGGCGCGACGTCTGCACGTGGAAGAACGACGCCGTGAACCGCGAGACGATCTTCGCCATGCCGTTCGGCCATACGACGCTGCGCGGCCGCTGGCTCTCGAACAACGCCATCAAGCACAATGCCGTTGACCAGTATTGCCAGTATTCGTCGGGCGGCGGATCGGTGGGTCCCGTTCCGACGATGTATTACGAGTTCGAGGCCAATGACGTGCGCCGCGACCTGACGTGTGTGAACTACGCCTGGTCGGCGGAGTCGAACGCCGTGCAGATTCCGGCCGATTTCAACAAGTGGTACTTCGGAAAATACCGCTACGAGTGGACCTCGCAGGTGATCACGAGCACCGACGACGGCATCATGCCGATCGTGCTCCGCTATGCCGACGTGCTGCTGATGGCCGCCGAGTGCTACAACCAGTTGGGCGATCTGACCAGGGCGAAGGCCGAGTTCCAGAAGGTGCGCCTGCGCGCCTATGCCGGCAACGAGGGTGACGTGACGGCCTACATGGCGACGATCACCGACCGGGATGCGATGCTGAAGGCGATCATGCACGAGCGTGCCCTGGAGTTCTGCGGGGAGTATCTGCGCAAGGGCGACCTGATCCGTTGGGGCGTCTTCGGCAAGGCGATTCTCGAATCGCGGGAGAAGATGCTGGCGATCCGCGACCACAAGACCTATACGTCGGCCATTACGGGACGCAAGTACGACTATTCGACATTGGGCACCTACCTCTACTACCGCTACGTGGGGGATCTGAACAGCGTGGGCAAGCGCGAGACGATCGAGATGTGGGGCCTGAACCCCGGGGAGC
The DNA here is from genome assembly GCA_019115745.1 of Candidatus Alistipes intestinigallinarum. GTDB lineage: Bacteria > Bacteroidota > Bacteroidia > Bacteroidales > Rikenellaceae > Alistipes > Alistipes intestinigallinarum. The sequence goes on along the minus strand of DXDA01000073.1, from coordinate 4,820 downwards.
AGGACGAACCGAAGGGTCAGGGCTGGACGCAGTTGCTCAACGACGACGGCACGGAGCCGAAGTCCTATATCAAGGACACCTCGCTGAGCGACAACAAGATTGCGACGCTGGACGGCAGCCTGGGTTCGGCGGCGGCGAAGAGCGAGGAGGCGATCAACAGCCGGATGTACTGGCCGATCTTCTCGCAGGATCTGTCGGCCAACCCCAGCATCGTGAACGATTTCGGATATTAATCGAACCTTAAAACAAGCATCAAGATGAAAACCAATTATAAGAGACTGTTCGGCGGGCTGCTGATGTTGGGGGCGCTGACCTTTGCGGGGTGCCACCAGCCGGATGCGGAGATCGACACGCTGGACTATTCGCGGGCGCTGCAGCCGTTGAACTTCGCAGCGGCCGTGGACCGCGCGACGGGCTGCGACGTGAATTTCTCGTGGACCGTGGCCGAGAAGACGGACTATCTGCTTTCGATCCAGGAGATCGACGAGGCCGGTCAGGCCGTGGGTTCGCCGATTGAGGAGCTGATCCCGGCGGCCGAGGTGTCGAGCCCCTACAAGGTGGCGCTCACCCCGGAGCGGATCTATACGGCGACGCTGCAGGCCTTTTCGGCCACGAATCCCAACCTGCCGGGTTCGCTGCTCGTGGAGGCGGGTCCCGTGGAGACCTACTACGTGATGGAGACGCTGAGCCCGGAGCTGGTTACGCGGGCGATGAATTCGATCACGGTGAAGTGGGCAAACGACGCGGGTGAGGCTACACAGTTGTCGAAGATTGAGGCGGTGCCGCTGGATACGAGATCGAGTGCGAAGAGCTCGACGCTGGAGGTGACGTCGGAGATCCTGGCGGCACAGCAGGCCGAGGTGACGGGACTGACCCCTTCGACGCAGTACGTGGTGACGCTCTACTACAGCAAGTCGACGCGCGGTGCGGTGACGGCCTGGACGGCCCCCGATACGGAGGGTGCGACCCGCGTGGAGAGCTCCGCGGAGCTGATGCAGGCCATCAAGGACGGTGCCGAGAAGATTCTGGTCGGGGCGAGTGCCGAACCGTACGTGATCGATTTCGGGGAGCCCACGGAGGAGAACAAAACCCCCAATCCGCTGACGGCCTGGACGAAGAACTTCACGATCTACGGCGAGATCGGTGCCGACGGCTCGATGCCCGAGGTGAAGGCGCTTGCGCTGACGCTCAAACCCGGCACGGAGGCGATCGAGACGATTCGGATCGAGAACCTGGTGCTGGACGGTGACGGCGAGGGCGTACTGGTTACGTTCGACACGGGTGCCGACCTGAATGTCGGTTCGTACGTCGTGCGCAACTGTGAGGTGACCAACTACGAGAAGGGCCTGATCTACCGGGGTAGCGGTGACAAGGTGTTGAATGTCAGCGAAGTGCTTTTTGACGGTCTCTATATCCACGATCTGAATGCCACGGGCAGCGGCGGCGGTGACCTGTTCGACCTGCGGGCCGGAACGTACGGGACCTTCACGTTGAAGAACTCGACGATGATCGATGCCGGACGTACGTTCGTCTTCTTCGATGCGAACGCCGCCTTTACGTCGATCACGATCCAGAACAACACGCTCAACCGGGTGGGTCTGGCAACGACCCGCAAGGGCCTTGTATGCCTGCGTCAGCCGGTGGCAACCTTCGTGCTGTCGAAGAACCTCTTCCTGAACGAGTATTCGACGAGTGCGGACATGCGCCTGATCTCCTCCTACGACAATGCTCAGGTTCCGAGCATGTCGGGCAACTACTTCTACAACATCAACTACAACTCGACGGGCGACAGCAGCTATGCGGGTCCGGAGTTCTTCACGACGAAGATCGGCTCGAACGCCACGGCCGTCAATCAGGCGCTGTGTCTGAGCGGCAACGGCAAGATCCTGTCCTCGGATCCGTGCGTGAAATCCGACCGCAACCGGATGCAACTGACCAATTCGGAGGTGATTGCCAACCAGGTGGGCGACCCGCGCTGGTGGACGGAGCCGGTTCCCGAGACGGTGATCGCCTCGGAGCTCACGCCCGTCACGGAGGATTATGCATGGCCGCTGTCTGACGACCTGATCTTCGAGCCGCAGTCCATCACGGAGACGATCATCTACGGCAACCTGCAGTTCATCGCCTCGAACGAGACCTTCCCGGTGACGATCACTTCGGACCATACGATTTCGTTCTCGGGAGCGACGAGCTTCACGGCCGACGGTGAACCGACGAACAATGCACTGGCCATCCGTGTCTCGGCTGCCGGTTCGTTGGTGCTGACGCCGTCGAATGCGGGCGTAGGCACGCAGTTGGAGATCATCGCCGGAACGGAACGTTATACGGTACCGTGCGACGGCGTGGAGCATACGGTCGGCCTGGGCGAGATTGCGGGCGACACGCATGTCTACATTACGGCAACGGGTGCCGTCGAGTTCTCCTCGCTGAGCTGGACGACCGAGGTGTCGGTCGACGGCGACCTGAAGGCGCTGGCAACTCCGGTTGTGACGGTGGATCCGGCGTCGGTAGCCTGGAGCGCCGAGCAGGATGTGGTCTTTACGTGGGAGGCCGTGGCCAATGCGGCGGACTACGTGGTGACGTGGGGCGACCGGGAGCCGGTGACGGTTGAGGAGCCGACCTTGACGATTCCGGCGGCTACGGTCCGGGAACTCGTGATCGGAAGCTATCCGGTGACGGTGGTTGCACAGCCGGTGGAGACCTCCACGAAGTATAAGGCTTCGGCCGCCGGAGAGGCGAAGTTCGAGGTGACGAAGATCACGCTGGGTACGCCCGAAGTGACGGTCGCTCCGTCGACGCTGGATGCCGGGACGGCTCAGGAGGTTGTGGTTTCGTGGTCGGCTGTTGCGGATGCGGAGACGTATGCCGTGACCTTCAACGGACAGACGACGAACCAGTCGGAGACGAGCCTGACGCTTGCCGCGGATGTGGTTTCGGCTTTGGCCGCGGGGCGTTATGAGATTACGGTTGTTGCGCAGAAGCCGTCGGATGCGGATCACTATGCGGATTCGGCTGCGGGCGCGGGCGAGCTGGAGATCAAGGCCGTCGGAGCCGCCACGACGCTGTCGTGGAACTTCTCGGATGCCGGATTCGATGCCGTAGCTGCCGCGATCGGCACGTCGGATAACACGGACTATTCGGGAGAATGGAATGGTTTGAATATTTTGTCTGGAGGTTCTAAAATCAAGACGGGAAGTAATAGTTCGGGCCGCTATATCCAACTCGGAGGAACGGGCTCCACGGAGAAGTGCGTACTTTCGTTCACGGCACCGGCTTCGGGAACTCTGGTTGTTCGGACCTCGGACACCGGAGGCCGAACGGAGCTGCGCGATGTGAAGGTTCAGGTTGGAGAGAATATTCAGGCGAAACCTGCAACTTCCGGTAATGGGGATTCGGCCAGCACCGATGTGATTACGAATGAATTTGATGTGACGATTCCCGATGGTGGGGCTACGGTTTATGTCTATGGTGTATCCGGTATTCGAGTATACAGCCTGTCGTTCAGCTATATGGAGGCTCCCACGGCTACGGAAAAGACAATGATGCTGACCAAAGACAATCTGGCCGATCTGGGACTTCCGGAGGGCAAAGACGATGTGAAGGCGTTGACGGCACCTTCGACCTGGAGCTATGAAGGCAAGGCCTTCGAGTCGGTGATGGCACTTTCGTCGACAAACAACTCCGCATCGGTCAAAGTCCCGGTTCTGTATCTCTACAAGAGTACGGAAAATACGGCTCTCGGAGCAAACTATGTTCGGAGTACGGAGTCTTTGGGTGAAAAAATCCAGAAGATCACGGTAACCTTTGTGGATAGCGGCAAGAAGAAGGGCAACAAACTGTCGATGTATGAATATGTCGGCGGTGAGAAGAAACTGGTTCTTTCCGATAACGAGTCTGATAGTGATGCCGAAGTGCTGACTTATGTGTTCAGTGACGCCAATGACGGAAAATTCAGTTTGGAGAATGTTCCTCGCAGTGGCAGCGAAGGCGACTTGAAGATCGTTTCGATCCAGATCGATTATTTGGGAGAGTAAAACCAACTCTGCGAAAAATAAGTAAGAAGGACGTGCAGCCCCGAAAGAGGTTGCACGTCTTTTTTGCGGCAGGGTGTTTGCGGTCCGGGGTGTGCATAATTGCAAATAAATTATTAAATTTGCCCGGATATTTTGCACACCATGGCAGAGAACGAAAAAGAGATATTGGAAAACCTCGGCGAGCGGGAGTACAAATACGGCTTCACCTCCGCAATCGAGACCGAAACCATCGGCAAGGGTCTTTCGGAGGAGGTCGTGCGGCTGATCTCCGAGAAGAAGGGAGAACCGGCGTGGATGACCGAGCGTCGCGTGGCGGCCTACCGCCATTGGCTGACGCTGGAGCCCCCGACGTGGGCACACCTGACGATTCCCGAAATCGACTTCCAGGATATTATCTACTATGCAGCCCCGAAGGCGCGCAAGAAGCTCGACTCGATGGACGAGGTCGACCCCGAACTGAAACGTACGTTCGACAAACTGGGTATCCCGCTCGAAGAGCAGATGGCCCTGGCGGGCGTGGCGGTGGATGCCGTGATGGACTCGGTGTCGGTGAAGACCACCTTCAAGGAGACGCTGGCCGAAAAGGGGATTATCTTCTGCTCGATCTCCGAGGCGCTGCGCGACCACCCCGAACTGGTGAAAAAATACCTGGGGAGTGTCGTGCCCTATACGGACAACTTCTATGCGGCGCTGAATGCCGCGGTCTTCTCCGACGGGTCGTTCTGCTACATCCCCAAGGGAGTGCGGTGCCCGATGGAGCTGTCGACCTACTTCCGGATCAATGCC
>DXDA01000072.1 GCA_019115745.1 Candidatus Alistipes intestinigallinarum | reverse complement strand
TACTTCGCTTCGTTGATCTTGCTCAGCTTCTCGAAAAGCTTGCCGAACACCTCGTCCATCTCTGCACGAAGCGCTGCATAGTGCTTGCGGACCAACGAACGGTTATGCGGCTCTGCTGGATTCATCGCCTTGGCGAAAAGTGCGTTGCGGGTCTCTACCGCCTCCTGCATCACATCGAAAATCTCCTTCTCCTTCGAAGGCTGGAAGCAGATCGCCATGTCGCAGTCGAAAACAACCTCCTCCAGACGATAGTCGATCTCCTTCTTCAAAGTACGTAAATTTGCCATTGTATCTTGAGTTTAAAATCTCTCTTCCCGCAAAGTTAGCAATTCCTTTCGTATTAACAAGCGTTCCGGGCTATTTGTAGAACGAATTGAGACGCCGGATCGCCCGGTCGAAAGCCACCGGATCGATCCGATAATCATCGATCGGATTCAAATCGCCGTCCGTCACCTCCAACACCCCGTTGACCTTTTTCTCCAGAATCATGTCGTCGTCAATCACAAAAGCGTAGTTCATCCCACTCCCCGCAAAATGCCACCCGCGAGGCGTCGGATCCGTTAATAAATGGCCCATGGAGTAGTCCTCGATAGGATTCATCACCCCGAGGCACCCCTGCATCAGTGTCGGGACAATGTCGTAATGGGTCGTGCGATGCGCATAGCTGGCGGACGCCATCCCCGGAATGTGCAGAATCAACGGTACCTGCAACTGCCAGCGCGAAAAGTTTCCGTTGTGACCCCAGAAATTTTTCCGGTTCTCGTTGAACTCCTGCGAATGATCGCCCGTCACGATCACAACCGTATTCTCCAGCAATCCCCGGCTCCGCAATCCATCCAGAACCTGACCGATCAGGCGGTCGTCCTCATAACAGCAGTTGCGGTAGAGGTTGAAAAAGGGTTCCGGATCGATGTCGTTGTTCAAACGCGTATAGTCGGCATACTCCCACGCCGGCTGGAATCGCGTATTTTTGTCGGCCGGAACAGCAATCGCATGAGGCAAATCGTAGAACAGAAACGAAAAGAACGGACGGCCCGATGCCGAAAGCGTATCGAGATCCGCCAAAAAATCCGCCGTCAGTGTCGAATCGCGCTGGCACGAAGTCTCGCCAGGCGTATGAGTCCGAAGGTTCGGAACATCGCCGAAAACCACCCGGTTGAAGGGCGGAGAGAGCAGCGTGGCACTGGAATAGGCCCGGACATCGTACCCGCGATCCAACAGTTCTCGCAGCAGCAAGGGACGGACATGGTCCGCTTCGAATGTGTCCCAATAATAGCCTGGCAACCCGAAAAACATTCCGAAGACACTGTTGCGCGTACCGTTACTGCAACTGAAGTGGTTCTCAAAACGGACATTCTCCTCCGCAAACCGATGCAGATTGGGCATACAATCCGCCGTCAGCGTCCGCGGATTCCATGAGTCAATCAGGATATAAACTATGTTAAAAGTCGAATCTTGAAGGGGGGGGGAAATTCTTAATGGATTTCGTGGATAGGCGACCGAAGTCCCGGTCCGTTCGAATCGCAACGACGAGTTCGCCGGAGGAACAACCCCCATCTTCAACATCAGCCGGTTGGCCGTCAATGGATAGTAGAACGGGATTACGGCTGTACTCTTGAGGACCGATGACTTCTGTGTGAAGGCCCCGTAAGCATGGTACAACTGGCTGTAGAGCGTCAGTGCCACAAGCGTCAAGATCCCCGGCCAGATCACGCGACGCCCCACCCGACGCCGAAAATACGACGCAAGATGCCACATCCCCACAAAAATCAAAATCAACAGTACAAACAGCAGCGTCTGCTTGACGTAGACCATCGGTGCAAACTCGAAGATCTCCCCCGCTCCTTCGCCGAAAACCAGATTCAGGACAAATCCGTTGATGTGAAAGCGGTAGAGGGCATAGACCTGACTGTTGAGATAGATCAGAACGCTCAGCAGGCCCGTAACGCCGACCTGTACAACCGCCGCCGTGCGCCGCCAGCCTGTCAGGGCCAAAGGCAGGTACAACACCAGATAGGGAATCAATACGATCTGTGCGGCATGGGACAGACACGAAGAGACGAAATAGACCCAGCCTCCGAAATCCATGTAACCGGACTGCTGGCTCCGGATCAGGTAGAGAAAAAACTGTACGGCCAGTACACAGACCGACAGCAGATAATAGATGAACCCTTCGAGGGCACATTCCTTGCGTGATGTAGACATAACGTGTATGAGAGTGAAATGTGCCGCAAAATTAGGATTTTTTTTCTCTTCCGCAAATTCCTGGGAACCATTCGATAACAAGTTGCAAAAAAGAAACCCGAAGGAGAACTCGGTTCCCGAAAAAAACGGATGCCGAAGCCGGGAAAATCCCCCGCACTTCCGCATCCGTCCCCGAAAAGGTCCTCTTACCCCCGGATTACATCTTCTCCAGGTCCTTATAGGTCTTCTTCGCGGCTCGGGCGGCCTTCTTCGCAGCCTTGGCCTCCTTCTTCGCAATCCGCTTGGCGGCCTTCTCCTGAGCCCGGGCAATCTTCGCAGCCTCCCGGGAATCGTGCTTCACAAGATGCTCGGCGGCCTTCTCCTCCTCGCGCAGCTCACGCTGCTCCTCCCGGTACTCCTTCTTCGGCATCTCCACGATCACGCCGCTCACATCCTCCTCGACTACCACGTAATCATCCTGCTGCGGAGCCGGTGTCGGTGTCGGACGCGGAAGCAGGGTCCGCTCCTCGACGATCCGAGACGTATCGTAGTCGATCATCACCTCCACACGCCGCATCGGCGGGAGAATCTCCCGGGCCAGGTAGCTCCAGACCCCCGGCAGGCGCTTCAGGGCCTGCTCCTTCGCCATCGGGGCCTGGCTGCCGTCGACGATCTGAAGCACCGAGGCCCGCTCCGGAACCGCGGACGCCGCTATCGCCGCGTGCGCCATCTTCCAATCGTCGGCCTCGGAGGTCACCGTCACCGCATAACGCTTCGACAGGTTGTACTTCCCGTCCATGTAATTCTTGAAATCGGCGGCCCGCTGTGCCGCAAGCTTCTGGTTGTAGGCGACAGTTCCGTCCGGAGAGGCGTAGCCCGTGATGACGATCCGGCTCACCTTCTTCAGCGTATCCTGCATCAGCCCGTCGACAAAGCCGTTCAACTCGTTCAACGCTGCAGCATTGCCAGCCAGCGCCGCATTCAGCGTCGCGGCGCTGATCCGGTAGCGGATCGAATAATCCACGTCGTCCGTGCTCCGGATCTGGAGCCGGCGGACCAGATAGTCGCCGTCGACCGTCTCCGAAAGCAGCACCGTATCGGGTGTCGAAACGGAGGTCGGTGTTCCGTTCTGTGCCGTCGCCCCGGCAACAGCACACATCGCAATCGAGAGTGCGATGGTCTTCTTGATTGTTTTCACGTCTGTAGAGTGTTGGTTAACGTCTCCCTTTTTCGCAAGTTTCATACCACAAAACGCCGAACCCTTACACATCCCAAACACAAAAGGCGAAACTCCTCTTCCGAGGAGCTCCGCCTTTTCCTTGACCGCCGAACGGCTGCTACATCCGCTCCGGGACCTCGATGCCCAGCAGCAGCATTCCCTTCCGGATCACCCGCGCGACCTGCTGCGCCAACGCCAGGCGCATCCCACGGACCGAAGCATCCTCCTCCCGGAGGATCGAGTGGTCGTGGTAGTAGCCGTTGAACTGCTTCGCCAGGTCGTAGACATAAGCCCCGATGATCGAAGGTGCAAAGTTGTCGCCCGCAGCCTTCACCGTAGCCGGGTACTCCGTCAGCGTCTTGATCAGGTCCGTCTCCTCCGGCAGCAGCGAAACTGTCGGCACGATCCCCGCAGGAACCTCAATGCCGCTCTCCGCAGCCTTCCGGAGCACCGAGCAGATCCGTGCGTGCGTATACTGGATGAACGGGCCCGTATTGCCGTTGAAGTCGATCGATTCGCGCGGGTCGAACAACATCGTCTTCTTCGGGTCCACCTTCAGGATGAAGTATTTCAGCGCGCCCAGCCCGACCATCGTCGAAACAGCGTCGGCCTCCGCCTCCGTGCAGCCATCCAGCTTGCCCAGCTCGGCAGACATCTCCCGCGCCGTCTGCACCATGTCCGCAATCAGGTCGTCGGCATCCACCACCGTGCCCTCGCGCGACTTCATCTTCCCCTCGGGAAGCTCCACCATGCCGTACGACAGGTGCGTGATGTGGTCGCTCCACTCGGCGTAGCCCAGCTTCTTCAAGACCAGTTTCAGCACCTGGAAGTGGTAGTTCTGCTCGTTGCCCACGACGTAGATCATGTCGTCGAGCTTGTTATCCTCGAAGCGGCGGTAGGCCGTACCCAGGTCCTGCGTCATGTAGACCGACGTGCCGTCGCCGCGCAACAGCAGCTTCTCGTCCAGGCCGTCACCCGTCAGGTCGATCCACACCGAGTTGTCCGGGCGCCGGTAGAAGACCCCCTTCTTCAGACCCTCCTCCACGAGCGACTTGCCCAAGAGGTAGGTTTGAGACTCATAGTAGACCTTGTCGAAATCCACGCCCAGCGCCTTGTACGTCACGTCGAAGCCCGCGTAGACCCAGCCGTTCATCGTCTCCCACAACGAGTAGACCTCCGGGTCCTTCGCCTCCCACCGACGCAGCATCTCCTGCGCCTCGCGCATAATCGGTGCGTTCTTCTTCGCGTCCTCCTCCGTCTGGCCCGCGGCCATCAGTTCCTTGATCTGAGCCTTGTAGTGCTTGTCGAACTCCACGTAGTATTTACCGACCAGGTGGTCGCCCTTCATGCCCGACGATTCGGGAGTCTCGCCCCCGCCGTAGAGCTTCCACGCCAGCATCGACTTGCAGATATGGATACCCCGGTCGTTCACCAGGTTCGCCTTGATCACCGTATGCCCGTTCGCCTTCAGGATCTGCGCAACCGAGTAACCCAGCAGGTTGTTGCGGATATGACCCAGGTGCAGCGGCTTGTTCGTGTTCGGAGACGAATACTCGATCATCACCGTGCGGCCCGTCGACGGAGCCTCGCCGTAGCGCTCGTCGGCAGCCAGTTCCGTGAAACGCGAAGCCCAGAACGTCCCGTCCAGCGACAGGTTCAGAAAGCCCTTGATGACGTTATAGGCCCGGATCTCCGCAACGTGTGTCGTCAGGTACTCCCCGATCTCCGTCGCCGTGGCCTCCGGAGACTTCCGGCTCCGACGCAGCAGCGGGAACGTCACCAGCGTATAGTCGCCCTCGAACTCCCGGCGCGTCTTCTGTATCTGCAACTGCTCGTCCCCGAGCGGCCCGTAAAGCGCCTCGACCGACTGCCGAACCGCTTCCGAAATATAGTTCTCGATATTCATGTCCGTTTGATTTTCGACGCAAATTTAACGCTTTTCGCCGAATAACCAACCCCCTGCCTCCCTTTCTTTTGGCTTTTCGCCCCGCATGCATTATCTTTGCCCTTCGAAATACCCCCGAATCCCTGCATGGAAATTCTCATCATCGTTATCCTGATTCTCCTCAACGGACTCTTCGCCATGTCCGAAATGGCCCTCGTCTCCGCCCGCAAATCCAACCTCGAACTGCAGGCCCGACAGGGCAGCCGCGGAGCCCGCAAGGCACTCAAACTCGCAAAAGACCCCGACCGGTTCCTCTCCACCATTCAGATCGGAATCACCCTGATCGGGATCCTCACCGGTATCTACTCCGGAGACACCCTCGCGGCCAAGTGCGGCACGCAACTCGCCGAACTCGGAATGCCCATCCGGACGGCCACCCTCATCGCGCAGGTCGCCATCGTCATCATCGTCACCTATCTGACCATCATCTTCGGGGAGCTCGTCCCCAAACGCATCGGCATGAACGCCGCCGAACGCACCGCAAAGATCGTCGCCCGGCCCATGGGACTCCTCGCCGCCATCGCCTCGCCCTTCGTCTGGCTCCTCGCAAAAAGCACCGCCGCCATGACCCGGCTGCTGGGAATTCACGAGTCCGAAAGCAAGGTCACCGAAGCCGAAATCCGCTCCATCATCCAGGAGGGCGCCGAGGACGGCGAGGTGCAGGAGGTCGAACAGCAGATCGTCGGACGCGTCTTCTCGCTCGGAGACCGTACCGTCGAGTCGATCATGACCCATCGCAGCGAAATCGCCTGGATCGACGTCGCCATGTCGCCCGAACGGATTCACGAAATCGTCGCCCAGGCCCCGCACAACCGCTACCCCGTCGGTGACGGAAGCCTCGACAAGATTCTCGGCGTGGTCTATCTCAAGGACCTCTTCCTCCATCTGAACGACCCCGCCTTCGACATCCGGACCATCCTCACTCCCGGGAAATTCTTCCACGAGGAGTTCGAGGTCTACAACGCCCTCGAACAGCTCCGCAGCGAACAACTCGGTTACGGAATCATCTGCGACGAATTCGGCGTCACGCGCGGAATCATCACCCTGAAAGACATCTTCGAGGCCCTCGTCGGAGAGCTCCCCGACCCGCGCGAAGAACCCGATATCGTACGCCGCGACGACGGAAGCGCCCTCGTCGACGGGCAATGCCCCTTCTACGACTTCCTCGCCGCATTCGGCGTCGAGGACGACTTCCCCGCCAATGCCTACAACACCGTCAGCGGACTGATCCTCGACCTGCTCGGACACATCCCCGCCACGGGCGAAAAGATCGAATGGAGAGACTTCTCGTTCGAAATCGTCGACATGGACGGCGCTCGCATCGACAAGATACTCGTCACACACTACACATCCCCGACCGAAGAAGAGGTATGAAAATCGCAAACATGGACCTCGGAGAGCGTCCCCTGCTGCTCGCCCCCATGGAGGACGTCACCGACCCCTCGTTCCGCTACATGTGCAAGCGCTTCGGCGCCGACGTCGTATACACCGAATTCATCTCCTCGGACGGGCTGATCCGCGATGCCGCCAAGTCGCTCAAGAAACTCGAAATCGATGACGCCGAACGGCCCGTCGGCATCCAGATTTACGGACACCTGATCGAACCCATGGTCGAGGCCGCACGCATGGCCGAAGCTGCCGGGCCCGATATCATCGACATCAACTTCGGCTGTCCCGTCAAGAAGATCGCAGGCCGCGGCGCCGGATCCGGCATGATGCGCAATCCCGATCTGATGGTCGAGATGACCCGGCAGATCGTCCGGGCCGTCCACACCCCCGTGACGGTCAAGACCCGACTCGGGTGGGACAACGACTCGAAAAACATCGAGGAGATCGCCCTCCGCCTGCAGGACGTCGGGATTGCCGCCCTCACCATTCACGGCCGCACCCGCGCACAGATGTATCGCGGAGAGGCCGACTGGACCCTCATCGGCGCCGTGAAGAACAACCCCGCCATCCGGATCCCCATCATCGGAAACGGCGATGTCGATTCGGGACCCAAGGCCCGCGAGATGTTCGACCGGTACGGCGTCGACGGCGTGATGATCGGGCGAGCCACCTACGGACGTCCCTGGATTTTCCGCGAAATCAAGCATTTTCTCGCTACGGGAGAGGTCCTGCCCCAGCCGTCGGTCGTGGAGCGCGTCGCCATCGCCAAGGAGCACCTCCGGAAATCACTCGAAATCAAGGGCCCCCATGTCGGGATTCTCGAAATGAGGCGTCATCTGACCAACTACTTCAAGGGGCTGCCCGACTTCAAGTCCACGCGGCTGAAACTCGTCACCTCGCTCGACGTCGACGAGCTCTTCGCCACGCTCGACTACGTGGCCGAGCGTTGGGGCGGATACGACCTCTCGGGGGTTGTCCCCGCGCCCCTCTCCCACGATCTCTGACCCCCAACGCATCAAAAAACGGGCACCTTTCAATCAAAGAGCCGGACTCCCCGAAAGGGAATCCGGCTCTTTATCGTCCGTTCCGGAAGGTCGGCTCACCGCAGGACCCGCTCGATGTAGGCCTTGTAATCCTTCACCTCCGGCTTGTAGTCGTCGTCCTCGAACAACGGAGACGAGATCAGAAAGTCCGCCGACGAACGGTTGACGGCCGTCGGAACGTTATAAAGCGTCGCCAGGCGCAGCAGCGCCTTCACATCCACATCGTGCGGCTGGGCCGACATCGGATCCCAGAAGAAGATCAGCGCGTGGATCTTGCCGTCGGCGATCATCGACCCCAACTGCTGATCCCCGCCCAGCGGGCCCGACTTCAACAGCGTAATCGACAGCTCCGGAGCCGCGTCGTCCGCACGCTCATGCTCCGCACGATGGTCCCGAAGCGTCTTCTCGACCATCTTGCCCGTCGTTCCCGTACACACCAGGTGGTGACGGCTCAGCTTCTCGCTGTTCCAGTCCACCCACTCCGCCAGGTCGCGCTTCATGTTGTCATGCGCAACCAACGCCAACACTTTCGCTTGCTTTTCCATCTTCTTTATCTATTTTCCGGAGGCCTCAACCGAGGCCCTCGCAATACCTGCTACTCCTCCGCTGCCGCGGTCTCCTCCGTCGGGAGCTTGAACTCCGTGAAGCCCACGCCCACCAGCAGATTATACCACGAAAAGCACTTCTTGATGTCCGATACGTGAACCCGGTCGCGGTCGTATTCCGGAAGAACCTCCGCAAAAGCCGCCTTCAACGCCTCGGGGCTCGACTTCGGATCGATGGCCGCTTTCCCGCCCGTATGCGCGTAGATGCGCGTGAAGACGTCCGCCAGCGCGATGTCGTCACCCTCGGTGAACATCGAAATCTCAGACAGGGCGCTCACGCGGGCATTCGCCGAGGCATTCATCCGGCGGCCGTCCACCAACGACTCCACGATCACCCCGCGCGTCGACTGTGCTACGTATTTATACAACCCCGGCTGGCCCGAAATGGCCAGAATCTCTTTCAGTTCCATAGTTTCTTCTTGATTTGGTTCGATTGCTTATTTGTCCCGAGGGGCTGGCCCTCCGTTAATCGTTCTTCACGTGAACGTCCATTTGCGGGAACGGAAAGTTGATCCCCGCCTTCGGAAGCTCCTTGTAGTAGCGTTCGTTATATTCGAAAAAGACGTTCCAGTAATCCTCGTTCCGTGTCCATACCCGGATCGTCAGATTCACCGAGCTGTCCGCCAGAGCCGCGACCCATACCACGGGCGCCGGGTCCGGAAGGATCCGGGGATCGCCCTCCAGCATCCCCAGAATCGTCCGCCGCGCCGTATCCACGTCGTCGCCGTAGGAGATCCCAACCGTCCAGTCCACACGCCGGAGCTCGGCCGTCGAGTAGTTGTCGATAATCGCCGTGGCGATCGAGTTGTTCGGAATGTAGATCGTCTGGTTGTCCGTCGTCGTAATGACCGTCGAGAAGAGCTTGATCTCTCGCACCGTACCCGACTGGCCCTGTGCCGAGATGTAGTCCCCAACCCGGTAGGGCTTCATCAGCAGGATCATCACGCCGCCCGCAAAGTTCTGCGCCGTACCGCTCAACGCCATACCGATGGCCAGCGTCGCGGCCGAAGCGACGGCGATCAGCGACGTCACGTTCACGCCCAGCGTCGATACCACGATCAGGATCAGCAGCAGCGTAAAGATCGCCCGCACCGAACTCCGCGTGAAGACCCGCAGCGACTGGTCCACGTTGCGGCGCTCCATCGCCACGTCGACCAACCGGATCAGGCGCCGAAGAACCCAACGGCCGATATAGTAAACGATCAGCGCAATCACAATCTTGATGACCACCCACAGCGACTCCGACAGCAGATTCCGAAGAATTTCGCTGAAATCCAGGTTCACAAGGCGGTTGACGGCTTCCGCGAACTTCGCCTTCTGGATGCTGTCGGGGACAATGAGCGGCGCGGCCGGGGCGTCAGCGGCTAACAGGTTCCACATAATTTTCATCGTTTTCCGAAGGGTAAATGTTCCGGTTTTCGGATCCGGATCCCATTACACTCCACATTTATCATGCAAAAATAGCCAAAAAAAGCAGAACTTTATTAACTTTGTCTATGCTTTTTACCGAAACGTCAAAAACTCCCTTCTGAAGCCATGCAGAACAACGTCGAAATCATTCAGATAAACATCTCGGGCGAAGACAAGCCCGGAATGACATCCTCCCTGACCGAGATCCTGGCCCGTTACGATGCGTTTATCCTCGATATCGGACAGGCGAATATCCACCAGTCCCTGACCCTCGGAATCCTCATCAAGACAACCGCCGACAAGTCCGGATTCATCATGAAGGAGCTCCTCTTCAAGGCGTCAGAACTCGGCGTCATGATCCGGTTCACTCCCATCTCCGAGGAGAAATACAACGATTGGGTCAGCAGGCAGGGCAAAAACCGATACATCATTACCCTCCTCGGACGGATCGTCACGGCACGGCACATCGCCGAGGTCACCAAGGTCGTCGCGGAACACGGTCTCAACATCGATGCCATCAAACGGCTCACCGGACGTATGCCCCTCAAGGAGGACAACCGAGCCGCCAAGTCCTGTATCGAACTATCCGTCCGCGGATCGCTGTCCGACGAGGAGCGCAGCACCATGCACGAGGCTTTCATGAACCTATCCGAGATCGGACTCGACGTATCCTTCCAGAAGGACGACATCTACCGCCGGAGCCGTCGCCTCATCTGCTTCGACATGGACTCCACGCTCATCGAAACCGAGGTTATCGACGAACTCGCGGAACGTGCCGGTGTCGGCGCTCAGGTCCGCGAGATCACCGCAAGCGCCATGCGCGGCGAAATCGACTTCCGGGAGAGCTTCTCCCGGCGCGTCGCGCTCCTCAAGGGCCTCGACGAGTCCGTCATGGAGGAGATCGCCCACAACCTCCCCATCACCGAGGGGCTCGAACGCATGATGACCATCCTCAAACGCGTAGGTTACAAAACGGCCATCCTATCCGGCGGATTCACCTACTTCGGAAACTATCTCCGACAGAAATACGGCTTCGACTACGTTTACGCCAACGAACTCGAAATCGAAAACGGAAAATTAACGGGGCGGTACGTCGGCGAGGTTGTCGACGGGCGCCGGAAGGCCGAACTCCTCCGGCTGCTCTGTCAGTTCGAGTCGATCAACATCGCGCAGTCCGTGGCCGTCGGTGACGGGGCAAACGACCTCCCGATGCTCAATCTCGCGGGCCTCGGGATTGCTTTCCATGCAAAGCCCAAAGTCAAGGCGACGGCCCGTCAGTCCATCTCCACCATCGGGCTCGACGGAATTCTCTACTTCCTCGGGCTGAAGGATTCGAGAATCGAAGCCTGACCGGAGAGGCCAGCAAGGGGGGGGGAAGAGAAGAGAGCGAAAGGAAGGAGAGAGTGAACAAGAAGGAGTGAGGCGTGTGAAAAAGAAGTGGAAAGAGAGGGTGTACAGAAAAGAGGCGTGTAATCGGGAAACAAAACTCCATGAAAAGATTCCGAAACTGGCGGCAACGGGCCATTGCGGCACTCCTGGTCTTCCTGCCCGGAGCCTGCATGACTGCGTGTTATGACTCCGGATTCGGCGCTCCCGGCGAAACGGAAAACACAGGGCCCGTATCGGAAACCATCGCCAACATAAAGAACCGCTATCTCGGTGTACCGTTCGTCATCAGTTCCGATATTTCGGTCCGCGGAACCGTCACCAGCTCCGATGCCGCCGAAAACTTCTACCGCACGATCTGCATCGAAGAGGAGAACGCCGCCCTCGAAATCATGGTCGGAATCGACCAGCTCCACAACGATTACCCTGTCGGATGCCGCGTGACGCTCCGGCTCCAGGGACTTACCCTGGCCGAAAGCCGCGGAGTCCTGCAGGTCGGAAATCCACCCGAACCCGGAAGCGGATACGACACCGACTACATCGGTTCGAAAGCCGCACTCGACAAGGTACTTCTCCGCGACTCCGAAACCCTTCAACCCATCGTCCCGGCCCGGATGACGATCCCCGAACTGACCACGAAACGCTGCGGAACGCTCGTGCGGATCGACCGCCTCCGCTATCTCCCCGAAGAAATCACGGCCGCCGCCTGGGCCGGATACAAACAATTCACGGATGAAGCCGGAAACTCCATCTACACCTATGTCCGCAACTATGCCGCATTCGCCCGGGAGGAGGTTCCCGTCGAAGAGGTCTGTCTGGTCGGAATTCTGCAGTACGACGAGGCCGGAGAGGGGCGGTACATCCTCAAACTGCGCGATGAGAACGATTGTATTCGTTAGTCTGCTGCTCCTCGCCGCCTGCAACGACGCAACCAAACCCGGATTTCACGAAACACCCCAGGAATCGAGCCGCTCGATCGCCGGACTCAAGGCGCTGTGCGACGGGAAAACCTCGGTCCGCATCACGCAGGATGCAACCATTTGCGGACAGGTCGTGGCCAATGACCTCTACGGCGAATTCAGCCGCGAAATCATCCTTCAGGACGACAGCGGTGGCATTGCCATTGCCGTCGATGGGGATCCGCTGGCCGACCGGTTTCCGTTCGGCGCACGGGTGGAGGTGCGTTGCAACGGGCTCGTGCTCACCGACTACGGCGGGAAGGTCGGACTCGGAACCGAACCCGACGAATACGGCAGCGGAGTGATTCCGCAGGAGGAGATCGACCGTTATTTCCATTTTCCCGGCACGGACGTCGAGATGCCCCGCAGCGTTCCGCTCACGTTCGAGGAGGTGCAAAGCCGGCATATCGACACCCGCGTGCGATTCGAACGAGTCCGGTTCGTCGAGGCGGGAGAGCCCTGGTGCGAAACCGATCCCGAGACCGGACGGAGCGTAACCACCGAACGCGAAATCATCGATGAAAAGGGCGGACGTTTTTTCGTGCGGACGCTCGGGAGTTGCGATTATGCCGATGAGCCCCTTCCTTCGGGAGAGGGATCCCTGGCCGGGGTAATCGACTATTTCGGTGGAAAATATGCGTTGCGCGTCACCTTCCGGGAGGTTCTGTTTTCCACGGAAAGCGCCGACGGGCTCCAATATGAAGGGGGGGGGTTCGGCGGAGACGCAAACGAAAAGGGCAGCGACGGAGAAACGGAGCTCGAAGCAGATGGAGAACGAATCCGGGCATCCGGAGGAGTCCGTTAAACAGAAGGCGCCTGGTCCACGAAATGCGTCCCGGGGCGAATTCGATTCGAAGAGGGGCGTGCCGCTACCGTTGCAGCGCCTCCCAGAGCATATCCTTCAGCGTCTGGATATTCAGACCCGAAACCGAAGAGATGAAAACCGAAGGTACGCCCTCCGGCAAATGGCTTCGCATCTCCTCCATCAGCTCCTCGTCCAGCATGTCGCATTTCGTAATGGCCAGCAGCCGCTCCTTGTCCAGCAGTTCCGGGTTGTACTGCGTCAGTTCCCCGAGCAGGATCTCGTAGTCCCGGCGAATGTCCTCGCTGTCGGCCGGAATCATGAACAGCAGCACCGAGTTGCGCTCGATATGGCGCAGGAACCGCGTACCCAGCCCCCGGCCCTCGTGTGCCCCCTCGATGATCCCCGGGATGTCGGCCATCACGAACGACTTGTGGTCGCGCACCTCGACGATACCCAGGTTCGGCTCCAGCGTCGTGAAGGCGTAGTTGGCGATCTTGGGCTTCGCGGCCGAAACCACCGACAGCAGGGTCGATTTCCCCGCATTCGGAAACCCCACCAGTCCCACGTCGGCCAGCACCTTCAGCTCCAGCACGAAGGCCCCTTCGTCGCCCTCCTCGCCCGGCTGCGCATAGCGCGGCGTCTGGTTCGTGGCGCTCTTGAAGTGCCAGTTTCCGAGACCGCCACGGCCCCCTTTCAGCAGCACGAGCCGTTCGCCGTCCTCGGTCACCTCCCCCATCGTTTCGAGCGTCGTCGTGCCGTCCTCCAGCTCCACGACACGTCGCGCCACCGTGCCCAGCGGTACCGGGATCACGATATCCTTCGCATCCTTGCCCGAAGAGCGCGCCCCGGAGCCGTTCTCGCCATCCTCGGCGAACTGGTGGCGCTGGTATTTCAGGTGGATCAGCGTCCAGTACTGCCGGTCGCCCACCAGCACGATGCTGCCGCCCTTGCCGCCGTCGCCGCCGTCCGGGCCTCCGAAGGCCACGAACTTCTCGCGCCGAAAGTGTGCCGAGCCTGCCCCGCCGTGTCCCGAACGGGCGAAAATCTTGACGTAATCCACGAAATTCGATCCTGCCATGTCTCTTGTCGATTAGCTGAGGCCCGGGATGGTCGGTCGCCGGGCCGTCGTTTTTCCGCCTGCAAAGATAGTACAAAAAATGCAGACCGCGAAAACGGTCTGCACAAGCGAGTATTTCCGGGGTTCGGATGGTTGCCGGAAAGGAGTAGAAGAAACCGGGAAAAACCGGGAGCAAACAAGCAGATCCGGGGCACCCCTCACCGAACCGGGCCGGGCCGCCGCGCTACACGTGAGCCGCCACGTAGTCGCCCACTTCCGAAGTCGTATAGCGCCGGGCATCCGGAGCCGTCAAGTCCTCGGTAACGATCCCCGCCGCCAGCGCCGCATTCACCGCCTCGCGCACGGCGCGTCCCTCGGCGTCGAGACCCAGGTGTTCGAGCAGCATCGCAGCCGAGAGGATCGTCGCCATCGGGTTGGCGATGTTCTTCCCCGCAGCCTGCGGGTACGACCCGTGGATCGGCTCGAACAGGGCCACATCCGCCCCGACACTCGCCGACGAGAGCATCCCCAGCGACCCGCTGATGACACTCGCCTCGTCAGTCAGGATATCCCCGAACATGTTCTCCGTGACGATCACGTCGAAATGCGTCGGCTGGCGGATGATCTGCATCGCCGCGTTGTCCACGAACATGTAGTCCACCTTCACCTCCGGGTACTCGGCCGACAGGCGCTGCGCCGTCTCCCGCCACAGCCGAGAGGTCTCCAGCACGTTCGCCTTGTCGACCACCGTCAGTCGGCGCCGGCGCGTCATCGCCAGCCGGAACGCCACGTGAAGCACCCGTTCGATCTCCTCGACCGTATAGGTGCAGGTGTCGAAGGCCCGGCGGCCATCCTCGTCACGTCCCTGCGGACGCCCGAAGTAGATGCCGCCCGTCAGCTCGCGCACGCACACGAAGTCCGTGCCCCGCACCACCTCCGTGCGCAGCGGAGAGCGGTCCGCCAACGCCTCGAACAGCGTCACCGGACGCAGGTTCGCAAACAGTCCCAGCGACTTGCGCATCCGCAGCAGCCCCTGTTCGGGGCGCACCTTCGACGTGGGGTCGTTGTCGTACTTCGGGTCCCCGATCGCCCCGAACAGCACCGCATCCGCCGCCTGGCAGATCCGGTGCGTCTCCTCCGGGTAGGGATCGCCCACGGCGTCGATCGCCGCAGCGCCAACCAGCGCCCGCGTATAGGTGATTCGATGGCCGAAACGTTCGGCAACCCGGTCCAACACCTTCACGGCCTCCGCGATGATTTCGGGGCCGATGCCGTCACCGGGCAACAGTGCAATCTTGATTTCCATGATTCGTATGGTTTGTTTCGATGATATTCAACATTTTGACCGTCGCCTTGATCGCAGCCTCCGTCTGGTCCGCGTCCAGTCCGTGCGTGCGGAACGTCCGGCCCTCCCACTCCCACGTGATGATCGTCTGCACGAAGGCGTCCGTCCGCCCGCCCGGCGGAATCGAGACCGCGTAGTCCCGCAGCATCGGGAACTTCCGGCCCAACTGCTCGCGGTAGATCAACCGCAAGGCCCGCATGAAGGCGTCGTACTGTCCGTCTCCCGCCGAGGTCTGCTCGTACTGCTCGCCGTGGATCTCGATCCGCAGCGTGGCAACGGGTCGCAAACCCTGTGCCAGCGACAGGCTGTAGTTCAGAATCCGCACCGGAGCGTCCGTCTGGTCGTAGCGCAGCACGTCCGCAATGATGTACGGCAGGTCGTCCAGCGTCACCAGCTCCTTCTTGTCGCTCAGCTCCACGACCCGCTCCGTCACCTTCCGCATCGCCGTTTCGTCGAGGTCGATGCCCAGCACTTCGAGGTTTTTCAGGATGTTTGCCTTCCCCGAGGTCTTGCCCAGGGCATACTCCCGCACCCGGCCGAAGCGCTCCGGAAGCAGTTCGCTGATATAGAGTCCGTTCTTGTTGTCGCCGTCGGCGTGCACCCCCGCGCACTGCGTGAAGACGTTCGCGCCCACGATCGGGCGGTTCGTCGGGATGCGAACCCCCGTATAGGACTCCACCGTGCGGCTCACGCGGTAGATTTTCGACTCGACGATGTCGGTCCGGCACCCCAGCCGGTCGTGCAGCACCGCCACCGTACTCGACAGCGGCGCATTGCCCGCCCGTTCGCCCAGTCCGTTGATCGTCACGTGAACGCCCCCGAAGCCCGCACGCACCGCCGCGGCCGTATTCGCCACCGCCAGGTCGTAGTCGTTATGAGCGTGGAAGTCGAAACGCAGCGTCGGATAGCGCGTCGTCATTTCGCGGCAGAAGCGCTCCGTATCGTACGGGTCCAGCACCCCCAGCGTGTCGGGGCACAGGTAGCGCCGCACGGGAAGGTCCGCCAGTCCGTCGAGCATCGCATGGACGTAATCCGGCGAGTGGCGCATCCCGTTCGACCAGTCTTCGAGGTAGAGGTTCACACCCATACCCCGCTCGGCGGCCCGCAGGATCTCCGCCCGCACGTCCGACAGGTGCTCGGCCGGCGTGCGGCGCAACTGCTCCTCGCAGTGTCTCCGCGAACCCTTGGCCAGCAGGTTCACCACCCGGCAACCCGCCTGCCAAAGCCACTCGACCGAAACACCCCCGTCGATGAAACCCAGCGCCTCGATCCGATCCGTGTATCCCCGCTCAGCAGCCCACTCCGCAATGGCCCGCACGGCACGCTCCTCGCCCTGCGAGACCCGTGCCGAGGCGATCTCGATCCGGTTCACGCGGAGCTCTTCGAGCAGCAGCCGCGCAATCGACAGCTTCTCCCGGGCGTTGAACGAAACGCCCGAGGTCTGTTCGCCGTCGCGCAGCGTCGTATCCAGAATCTCAACCGAAGAGTACATCGGTCCGGAATTCAACTGCGGTTCTTCTCGAAGGCCGCGATCTCCGCCGAGATGCTCCGCAGGTAGTCCACGTCGTCGTAGCCGTTCTGCAGGCACCGTTTCTTATAGGCGTCGATCTCGAACGGTGTGCTCGCGCCGCTCCGGACGATCGTAAAGCGCTGGTTATCCAGGTCTACGGTAAACTGCGCCTGCGGATCTCGCCGGATCTCGTCGAAAATCTCACGCAGGAACGCCTCCTCGACACGGACCGGCAGCAGGCCGTTGTTCAGCGCGTTGTTGCGGAAGATGTCCGCGAAGAAGCTCGAAACCACGACCCGGAAGCCGTAGTCCGCAATGGCCCACGCGGCGTGTTCGCGCGAGCTTCCGCAACCGAAGTTCCGACCCGCCACGAGGATCTGACCGCCGTAGCGCGGGTCGTTCAGCGGGAACGTCGCAACGGGGCGGTTCTCCGCGTCGTAGCGCCAGTCGCGGAAGAGGTTGTCCCCGAAGCCCTTGCGTTCGGTGGCCTTCAGAAAGCGCGCCGGGATGATCTGGTCGGTATCTATGTTCTCCACCTCGACGGGCACCGCCCCCGAAGTGAATGTGACGAATTTGGGTATGGACATGTCGTTCGTGTTTTTAAAATCCGAAAAGTTCGCGCGGGTCGGTAATGCGTCCCGTCACCGCAGCTGCCGCTGCCACCGCAATGCCCGAAAGCATCGTCCGAGCACCGGGGCCCTGGCGCCCCTCGAAGTTGCGGTTCGAGGTCGAAACGCTGTATTTCCCCGCCGGAATCTTGTCCGCATTCATCGCCAGGCACGCCGAACAGCCCGGCTGCCGCAGCTCGAAACCCGCTTCCGACAGGATCACGTCGAGACCCTCGGCCCGCGCCTGAGCCTCCACGCCCTTCGAACCCGGGACGATCCACGCCGTCACGCCTTCGGCCTTCCGGCGACCCTTGACCAGTTGGGCAAAGCGGCGAAGGTCCTCGATCCGGCCGTTCGTGCAGCTCCCGACAAAGACGTAGTCCACCGGTTTGCCCAGCATCCGTTCGCCTGCCCGGAAGCCCATGTATTCCAGCGCCTTCGGGTCCGCAGCGGCCGGGATCGTGTCGTCGATCGCCATCCCCATGCCGGGGTTCGTGCCGTAGGTGATCATCGGCGCGATGTCGGCGGCATCGAAGTGGTACTCCTTGTCGAAAACCGCATCCGCATCGCTGTACAGCTCCCGCCAACGAGACACGACCGCCTCAAAATCCGCGCCCTGCGGAACCCGTTCGCGGCCCCGCAGGTAGTCGAACGTCTTTTCGTCCGGGGCGATCATGCCCCCGCGGGCCCCGCACTCGATGCTCATGTTGCAGACCGTCATCCGACCCTCCATCGACAGCGAACGGATCGTACTCCCCGCAAACTCGATGAAGTAGCCCGTACCGCCCGATGCCGTGATCTGCGAGATGATGTAGAGGATCACATCCTTCGCCTCCACGCCCGGGCGAAGCGCCCCGTTGACCGTGATGCGCATCGTCCGCGGCTTGGTCTGGATGATGCACTGGCTGGCGAAGACCATCTCCACCTCCGACGTCCCGACGCCGAACGCCACGGCACCCAGCGCCCCGTGGGTCGAGGTATGGCTGTCGCCGCACACGATCGTCATCCCCGGCTGCGTGAAGCCCAGCTCCGGGCCGATGATGTGCACGATCCCCTGTCGCGGGTTTCCCACCCCGAAGTGTTCGATGCCGTACTTCGCACAGTTCGCCTCCAGCGCCGCCACCTGGCGCCGAGACTCCGGCTCCTCGATCGGCAGGTGCTGGTTCACCGTCGGAATGTTGTGGTCCGCCGTCGCCGTGATCTGCGACGGACGTGCCACCCCGATTCCCCGCCGGTCCAGACCCGCAAAGGCCACCGGAGAGGTCACCTCATGGATGTATTGGCGGTCGATGTAGAGCACACACCGGCCCCCGTCCTCGATACGCACCGTGTGTGCGTCCCAAATCTTGTCCAAAAGCGTCTTTCCCATATCACGCCTCCTCTTCCTTGCGTTCCGTTACATTCAAGGCGCGAAGTGCGTCGAGGAACGCCTCGATCGACGCACGCGTCGTATCCGTATGCGCGGCAAAACCGTGGACCGTGCGGTTGCCGCACTCCACCTGCACGTGGACCCGCCCCACGTCGTTCGAGCCCCGCGTGATGGCCTGCATCAGGAACTCCGAAAGCACCACCTTCTCGTTAATGAGCGTCTTGATCGCCGAAACCGCGGCATCCACGGGGCCGTTGCCCGTACCGATCGCCATCCGCTCGTGGTCCCCGAACTTCAGCACAACCGTCGCCGTCGGTACCAGCGTCCCGGTCGTCACCTGCAGGAACTTCAGCGCAATGGACTGCTGCTTCATCCGGTCGATATCCCCGACCAGGTAGAGCAGGTCGTAGTCGTGGATCTCCTTCTTCTTGTCGGCCAGCGCCAGGAACTTCTCGTACGTCGCGTCCAGCTCCTCCTGTGTCAGATCGTAACCCAGCAGTTCGAGCCGGTGCACCAGTGCCGCACGCCCGCTCCGCGCCGTCAGCGCAATCACCGATTCATTCAGGCCGATATCCTGCGGGTCGATGATCTCGTAGGTCTGCCGGTCCTTCAGCACCCCGTCCTGGTGGATGCCCGACGAGTGCGCAAAGGCGTTCCGACCCACAATCGCCTTGTTCGGCTGAACCGGCATGTTCATCAGGCTCGAAACCAGGTGCGAGGCCTTCGTGATCAGACGCGAGTTGATCCCCGTGTCGATCGCAACGTCCTTGTGGCAGCGCAACGTCATCACCACCTCTTCGAGCGACGTGTTGCCCGCACGCTCCCCGATGCCGTTGATCGTCACCTCAGCCTGCCGCGCCCCGTTCAGAATGCCGCTCAGCGTGTTCGCCGTAGCCATTCCCAGGTCGTTGTGGCAGTGCGTCGAGATTATGGCCCGGTCGATGTTCGGCACGTGATCCATCAGGTACCTGATCTTCGCGCCGTATTCGTTCGGAAGGCAGTAGCCCGTCGTATCGGGGATGTTCACTACCGTGGCTCCCGCGGCAATCACAGCCTCGACAACCCGCGCCAGGTACTCCGTATCGGCCCGCCCCGCATCCTCGGCGTAGAACTCCACATCCTCCACATAACGCTTCGCGTACTTCACCGCCGCAATCGCCCGTTCGAGGATCTGCTCCGGATTGGAACGAAGCTTGTCATAGATATGCTGCGGCGAAACCCCGATCCCCGTATGGATCCGCTTCCGCTTCGCAAGGCGCAAGGCGTCGGCCGCCACGTCAATATCCTTCTCGACGGCACGCGTCAGCGCGCAGATCGTCGGCTCCGATACCGCTTTCGAAATCTCCAGAACCGAGTTGAAATCTCCGGGACTCGAAATCGGAAAACCCGCTTCGATGATGTCCACGCCAAGCGCCTCCAGCAACTTGGCGACCTCGATTTTCTCCGTGGTGTTCAACTGGCAGCCGGGAACCTGCTCCCCGTCGCGCAAGGTCGTGTCGAAAATGTACAGTCTTTCACTCATACTCGAAACTTCGTTATTATTTGGGTAAAAATTTCAGTGACGCCGCCCCACGATCCCGTGCGGGAAACGCCACCGCTTAACTCGTTTTTCGCTGTTTTTTCGCCCGCCTGCTTACAATCCGTAACCCAAATCGGACCACTCCCTGAAAATACGCTCGTCTAAGTTCGCGTTTCATGTCAGTCCGAAAGTCTCCCGGATCTTATAACAGGCTCGCTCTTTGGCAAATATAATCATTTTTTAAGATTTTCAAAAACAAAACTCGCAAATTTCGATCTTTTACACGCAAGCGGCCCCCCGAGTCCGAAACTCGGAGGGCCGCAAATCGCTCCTCAACCGCCGTTACAACGCCAGCGGTTCGTAGGGAAGGTTCCACGACTCGGCAACCGGCCGGTAAACCGTCTTCCCGGCAACGATGTTCAGACCCAGAGCCAGTTCCGCATTCTCGCGCGCCGCACGACGCCAACCCTTGTCGGCCAGTTGCAGCACGTAGGGCAGCGTCGCGTTCGTCAGCGCCAGCGTCGACGTGCGCGGAACCGCGCCCGGGATATTCGCCACGCAGTAGTGCAGGATCCCGTCCACATAGTAGACCGGGTCCTCGTGCGTCGTCGGACGCGAGGTCTCGAAGCAGCCGCCCTGGTCGATTGCAACGTCCACCATCACCGTCCCGGGCTCCATCTCCTTCAGCATCTCCCGCGTAACCAGTTTCGGGGCCTTTGCACCCGGAATCAGTACCGAACCGATCACCAGATCGGCATGTTTCAGCTCCTCGCGGATGTTGTACTCCGACGACATGAGCGTCTTCACGTTCTTCGGCATCACGTCGGCCAGGTAGGTCAGGCGCTGCAGCGAAATGTCGCAGATCGTCACGTCGGCACCCGTTCCCGCAGCCGTGCGCGCCGCAGCCGTCCCCACGACGCCCGCGCCGATCACGAAGACCTTCGCCGGCTTCACGCCCGGGACGCCGCCCAGCAATACCCCCTTGCCGCCGCGCGGCTTCTCCAGAAAATAGCGGCCCTCCTGCGCGGCCATACGCCCTGCGACCTCCGACATCGGGATCAACAGCGGCAACGACCCGTCGGCCCGCTCGACCGTCTCGTAGGCGCAGCACACCGCGCCGCTGTCGAGCATGGCGTGCGTCAGCGCTTCGCTGCTCGCAAAATGGAAGTAGGTGAAGACCAACTGGTCGCGGCGGATCAGCTTATACTCCGGGGCAATCGGCTCCTTGACCTTCACGATCATCTCCGCACGCGCGTAGACATCCTCGATCGTCGGTAACAGTTCGGCGCCGACCGCCGTATAGGCCGCATCCGGAAAACCGCTGTTCTCTCCGGCCGTAGCCTGCACATACACCTGGTGTCCCCGCTTCACGAGCTCCTGGGCCCCCGCCGGGGTCAGACCAACGCGATTCTCGTTGTTCTTGATCTCTTTTGGAATTCCGACAATCATGGGTTGAAGTTTTTAGGTTTGCCCCAACAAAATACGAATTCGAAACCAAAATCCCAAAAATTTCGAGATTTTTCTCGCTTTCTTTCAGAAACGATACGAAACCGTAAGGTAGAACGATCGCGGAAGCAGGTAGGTATAGCGCGTGGCATGGGGCGTGTAGTAGGTCGTGTCGCCCGACGAGATCCGCCGCACGCGAAGCGACTCGTAGCCGTTATAAACGATGTCGGAGCTCCCCAGCAGGTTCTTCAGCAGCAGCGAAACCGTCAGCCGCGAACGGTCGAACCAGAAGCTCTTGAACAGCGAGGCATCCAGCGTCAGGGCATCCGCAAGCCGCTCCTGCTGCGTGAACAATTCGAAGGCCTCCCGCGTGATGCCGGTCTGGGCCGCCAGGCGGTCCGTGCGCCGGAGCGGCATCGCCTCCACAAAGCGGCGGCCCGCATAGCCCGCCGAGGCGCGGACGCCCCACCCGTTCCGGCCGAACCACGCCAGTTCGGAAGCCGCAGTCACCTGCGGGGCCCCACCCACTTCGCAACCGCCCATCCGGCTCCGCGAACCCCGGTCGACGGCCGTGTTGTCCACA
This sequence comes from Candidatus Alistipes intestinigallinarum, assembly GCA_019115745.1. GTDB lineage: Bacteria > Bacteroidota > Bacteroidia > Bacteroidales > Rikenellaceae > Alistipes > Alistipes intestinigallinarum. The sequence continues at coordinate 13,142 of DXDA01000072.1, read as the reverse complement.
TCCGAAAGGAGCGTCACGACCGGGTCCCGGACATAACGGTAACGGCCCGCCGAAGCCGCCAGCGTCAACAGCCAGCGCTCCGAAAGCCGGATGTCGGCCGCTGCCTCAACCCCGTATGAGGCGGTCCCGAGGCCCGTCACCGCCAGGTCGCAATAGACGTACGAAAGGTCGTCGTAATAGCGGCGGGTCTCCGAGCCGTCGAGCGTCAGCACCGCAAAGAGCGTCGTCTGGAGGTTCACGACCGGACCCGTCAGACGCCAGACAGCCTCGGCGGCGAAGGTGCGCTCCGGAACGGGATTTTCGAGCGTGCGGTTGTTGTAGAGCGGCTGGTAGAAGAGATCCCCGGCATCGGGCGTACGGGCCGCGGCCAGCAGCGACAGCCCGACGTATTGGCGCGGCGTGAAGGACCAGCCGCAGGTGCCCCGCAGCGTGTAGGGCGCAAAGCGAAGCACCCGCGAACGCCCGTAGGAGAGGCTGCCCGGGAAGAGCTCCTTCTCGTAGTGGCCCCGGCGGTTCACCGCCGAGCTCCCCGCCGACACCGAAACATCGCCCCGGAAGCGGTCCGAACGGTAATCCATCTGGAAAAACAGCTCCGCAGAGCGCGTCGACAGCGTATAGTCGTAGCCGAAGCGGTCGCCCTCGCGGATCGTCCGATCCGGATGCCGCAGGTCGTTCTGGAGTTGGTTGCCGTAGGTATCGTCGTCGATCAGGTACTGGTCGATGTCCGTGACAGCGCCCGCATCCAGCAGGTCCCGCATCTCCTTGTAAAAACGGCGGTCGTCGAGGCGCAGCGCCACGCCGTAGCGGAGTGTCAGCCGGTGCTCCACGTCCGTCTCGAAACAGACGTGCAGCCCCAGGTCGCAAAGCCGTTCCACCCGGTCCTCCAATGCGTAGACCGCAGCTCCGCCGGACATGCGATTCTGACGGATCAGTTCGTCCCAGTCGATCTGCGTATAGTGCGGATCCCCCGCAAGCCACGCCTCCTCGGTCGCCCGGTCGCCGGTATAGCTCGGCAAGTAGCGGTAGTTGTCCGGCATCGGCGTCCGGGCGTCGTACCACCCCAGCGAGCTGTAGCGGTTTGTGCCCGTCTCCGCACCGAGCGCCGCCGAAACCGTCGTCGAGGGCGCAAGCCGCCGCTCCCACGTCGCAACCGCCAGCGGTAGCGTCTCACGCCGGACCCGCGAATTGCGCACCCGGCCGTCCTGGAAGCCCCAGGCCGGGTTATAGAGGCGGTCGCCCGTCAGCGTGAAGGCCTCCTCCGAGGTCGAGAGGCGCGTGCCCCGCGTCGAGACCGGCACGATGAAGAGCAGCGACAAGGTGCCTTCATCGCCCGAAGCCCCGAGCGTGCGCCACAGTCGGAAACCGCCCGTCACGGCATTCGTGAAGACCCCCTCGACCCGCAGGTCGCGGCCCGTACGGAAATCCGCGGCGGCCGAGAGGTGCCACCTCCGGCCCAGGCGGGTCGTCCCCGCCAGCCGCGCCCCGAAGCGGTAGTTGCGGTCGGCAAAACGCGCCGACGCCAGGTAAGGCTGCAACGGCTCCCCTTCCGGAAAGCGGACAAGGGTCGCACCGCCCGCCCCGGCCGTCAGACCCGGAACCGGCTGTAGACCCGGAATGCGCGTCTCCTCGGCCCCGAGCAGCCGCAAAAGCGTGAGATAATGATACGAAAGGTCGATGCCACCGAGGGCCGTGCGTTCGGAGTCGTAGTTCAGGCCCCGGCGCCGGGCGGCAACATCCGGCAGCGTGAAATCGGTATGTTCGCCGTAGAGGTCCGCCGTGCTTTGCACCGCCCGGTAAAAGAGGGTCGTATCGGTCGTGAGGAACGGGCGGCGATCCTCCCGTTCGGCATAGGGGTAATATTCGTCGTCGGAATACGGTTGCGCCGCGGCCACGCCGTGCAGAAACAGCGTCGCCAGGCAGGCGCCAAGCGAAAAAAAGCGGCGAAAAGGACCGTTCGACATATTCCGAAAACTTTTTGTGTATACAAAGTTAACAAAATAGGTCGACGATCGTGCAATCCGGGCGATTTTCAGCGCCCGGGTCTCAAAAGCGGATCATGCCCCGGAGCTCCACAGAAGCGGGTCATGGCTCCGCCCGGGTCTCAGAAGCGGATCATGAACTCCGCGACCACCTTGTCCTGTTCGGAGAGGGCCGGAGTAGCCGTCCGGCGGTAGAAATAGGCTTCGTAGTTGAGCCGGATGTCCGCCCGGAAGGGAAGACCCAGGCTCAGCGTCACACCGCCCGTCACGCGGTGGCGCTCCGGGTCGTCCAGCACGAGACGTCCCGTCGTCGGGTCGGCGATCCCCTTGCTGTGGTCCGACATGTAGTCGTAGCGTGCCAGAATCGAGATTTGACGCAGGGCCCGGCAGTTCCGAAGCGGCAGATTCCGGCATACGAACGCATCCACCACATTCACCCCTTCGAAGGCATCCCGGGCGTAGTTCTTGCGCAGGTACTCCGCCTCGATGTGCCACAGCGGATTCTCGTAGTAGGCGCCCACATCGTACATCCGGATATCCACGATGTCCGGGTGGGTCTTCTGGATACTCAGCGCAAGGTTCACCCGGTCGGCAAACTTCATCTGAGCCTTGGCCGAATAGTTGAACGATCCCGTCCAGAAATCTTTCTGGTCCGTCAGCCCCGAGCCGTTGAAGAGTCCCCCCTCCAGCGTCACCGGAACCGTCTCACCGAACGTCCAGCCCAGCGTCGCACCCACGTCGCGCACGTTGCCCGCCTGCTTGGCGATGAACGACCGGTTGGCGAAATACTGCTGGTGCGGCGAGCGGTGCGCGTCGATCGTAAACGGGACGCGCATCTGGCCGATCGTAAAGCGCAGTTTCCGCTGCAACAGGTGCAGACGTGCATAGGCGTCGAGCATCTTGATCGCTCCCTCGTCCGAAAGGTCGATCTCCGCCTTGTAGTCCACCGCCCGGGTCACGCTCCCCGAAAGGCTGAAACGTGCATTGCGCACCTCGAAACGACTCTGGCCCAGATCGGGCTGGTATTCGAACTTCGCGCGGACGGTTCCGTGCAACTGCACCGTAAAGGCCGGTTCGGATGCCCGGGTCCGGCCGTCCGGGCCCGCGGCCGGAAGCGTAAGAGTCGTCCGGCAGCTATCCGCCGCATCGGCAAAAACAGGTACGGAAACCGGCAGCAGCAAGCCGGACAGGACAAACAGTTTGGGAAGAAGGCTTCTCATCTTCGATTGGACGTGGATTTCGGCGGCAAAGGTCTGAAACATTCGTTGCAAAGCCGAAACATCTCTGTTACATTTTCATGAAAATCGGCAGAACCGAACCCGATTCCGGGGCCGCGAGTTCGTCGGCCGCAATCCCGGAAGCGTTCGGATCAGGCGCATATTCGCCGCGCTCCGCCCCGGAGAGAGCGTCGGATCTGCCCCGGCTTCCCCCTCCTCCTCGAAAACAGCGGTGCGGGCCCTTTACAGGTTCTTCAGCGTCTCGCACAACAGCGACCAGAATTTCGGCACCGTGGCGATCTCCAGCCGCTCGTCCGGCGAGTGGACTCCCCGCAGCGTCGGGCCAAACGAAACCATCTCCAGGTCGGGGTACTTCTCCAGGAAGAGTCCGCACTCCAGGCCCGCGTGGATTGCACGCACCTTCGGCTTCGTCGAGAAGAGCCGCTCGTAGGCCGTCTCGGTCACCTTCAGCAGCGCCGAATCGGGGTTCGGCGTCCAACCCGGGTAGCCGTCCGAGTGCGCCACGTCGGCGCCCGCCAGTGCGAAGACCGACTCGACCATCTGCATCACGTAGGTCTTGGCACTCTCGACCGACGACCGCTGCGACGACGTCACCACGACCCGGTCGCGGCCCTCGAACTTCACCGAGGCGAGGTTCGTCGAGGTCTCGACCAGCCCCGGAACCGCAAACGACATGGAAACTACCCCGTTGGGCACGCCCACCAGCGAGTAGACCAGTCCGAACTGCGTCCGCGCGTCGAGCACCTCCTCGACCTCCGGCATCTCGTTCAGCGTGATCTTGAAATTCGGCTCCCGGAAGCGGAACTCCGCTTCGAGATCCGCGGCGAACAACCGGTAGCGTTTCACAAAGTCATCCTTCAGGCGCGCCGGGACTCCGAAGATCGCGTAGGCCTCGCGCGGAATCGCGTTGCGCAGGTTGCCGCCGTTGAAGTAGCTCAGGCGCAGCTCGCACGACTGCATCCCGTCCCACAGCAGCCGAGCCACCGTCTTGTTCGAGTTGACGCGGCCCTTGTCGATGTCGTCGCCCGAGTGGCCGCCCAAGAGGTCCGAAACATCCACCCGGAAGAAGGCGTAGTTCTTCGGCGCGGGCTCCATCGTGCCGTGGAACGTCGCAATCGTGTCGATACCCCCGGCGCAGCCGATGAACAATTCGCCCTCGTCCTCCGAGTCGAGGTTGATGAGGTATTTGCCCGTAAGCATCCCCTCGCCCAGTTCGAAGGCTCCCGTGAGGCCCGTCTCCTCGTCGACGGTGAACAGCGCCTCCAGCGGCCCGTGCTGAACTTCCGGGTCCAGCAGCACGGCCAGCGCCGCGGCCATCCCGATGCCGCAGTCGGCGCCCAGCGTCGTACCCTCGGCCCGGACCCAGTCACCGTCGATCTGCGGGCGGATCGCGTCGTGCTCGAAGTCGAACTCCACGTCCGAGTTCTTCTCGCACACCATATCCATATGCGACTGGAGGATCACCCCCGGGTGTGTCTCGTAGCCCGGCGTCGCGGGCTTGCGCATCACCACGTTCCCGATGGCATCCTTCTTATACTCGATGTTGTGCCGACGTGCGAAATCAACCAGAAATTCGATGATCTTGCCCTCCTTCTTCGAGGGGCGCGGAACCTGCGTGATCGCATCGAACTGCTCCCACACCAGGCGTGGTTCCAAAGTAGAGATTGCTGACATAGACTTCATGTATTTTTGCAAAGTTACGCTTTTTTCCCTATTTTGGCAACTCAAAATCTCACGTTATGACGGATTTCAGAATCGGACACGGTTACGACGTGCACGCCCTGGCCGACGGCCTGCGGCTCGTCCTCGGAGGCGTCGAGATCCCCCACTCGAAGGGGTGTGTCGCCCATTCGGACGGCGATGTCGCCATTCACGCCCTCTGCGACGCCCTGCTCGGCGCCGCAGCTCTCGGAGATATCGGACTCCACTTCCCCGACTCCTCCGACGAATTCCGCGGCATCAACTCCCGGATCCTCCTGCGCCGCGTCGCGGCGCTCCTCCGCGAAAAGGGCTACGAAATCGGAAACGTCGACTGCACGATCCAAATGCAGCGGCCAAAACTCCGCCCCTACATCGACCGGATGCGCGAAGCGATGGCCGCGGACCTCGGAATCGGCGCCGACCGCGTGTCGGTCAAGGCCACAACCACCGAACGGCTCGGTTTCGAAGGCCGCGAGGAGGGCGTATCGGTCTCGGCCGTGGCGCTCATCTTCCGGCCTTGACCGAGGCGCGGCTGCAAGCCGTAAAAAAAAGCCTCTCCGAACTCCGGAGAGGCTTTTTTTACGCGGTCGGCGCCGATCAATAGAGCTGCGAAATCGTACCCGAATACTGGACCGGACTGTACCACGGATTCGTGATCGTCAGGTTCGCGCCGCCCGTCCGCGAGTAGATCTCGAACGTGAACGTATAGGTCGACGCCGAGAACAGCGACGTCGAGAAGGTCACCATCCAACCCTCGTGGGTCTGCTCCGTGGTGTAGCCCTGCACGTTCGAAACCGTATAGTTCAGCACCGTCGTGTAGTAGGGAGGCACATACCCCTTGATATACGGAAGGCAGATGTCCACCGTCCCGTCCCAGATCCCCACGTTGAACGTCGGGTTCATGATCTGACGCATCGGGCCCGCCGGCTGCCGCTGCATCGTCTGCGGGTTGAACTGGAAATTCCGCGACAGGACGATCGAGTCCATCGTCTTTTCATAGTTGGCGATACGTTCCGCACGCCGTTGCTCACGCACTTCCCGACGCTCCTCCTTCGGCGAAAGGACCTTCTTCTGTCCGATCACCGTCACGGCCGCCGCACACAGCAGCAGCCCCGCAACAAAAATGGCTGTTTTTTTCATGGCACGATAAGGTTTGGTTTCGTCCATGAGCGCAAAACCAATGCCACAACCGCCCGCCCAGCCGTCCCGGAAGCAAAAAAATCCCGGACGCCGATCGCTGCGTCCGGGAACGTTCCGTCAAAGGCCCATCTGTTTCAGGAACTGGCCCGTATAGCTCCGTTCGCATTGGGCCACCTCGTGCGGTGTCCCCTCGGCGATGATCTCCCCGCCGGCCGCCCCTCCCTCGGGCCCTATATCTATAAGATGGTCGGCAACCTTCACCACGTCGAGGTTGTGCTCGATGACGATCACCGTATTCCCCCGGTCGACCAGTTTGTTCAGCACGTCGAGCAGCAGCCGGATATCCTCGAAGTGGAGGCCCGTCGTCGGCTCGTCCAATATATAAAGGGTACGGCCCGTATCGCGTTTCGACAACTCCGCCGAGAGCTTGATCCGCTGGCTCTCGCCCCCCGACAGCGTCGTGCAGGGCTGCCCCAGCGTCAGGTAACCCAGGCCTACGTCCTGGATCGCCTTCAGCTTCTGGTAGATCGCCGGAATGTTCTCGAAGAACTCCACCGCCATGTTCACCGTCATGTTCAGCACGTCGTCGATGTTCTTCCCCTTGTAACGCACTTCGAGCGTCTCGCGGTTGTAGCGGTGACCGCCGCACGCCTTGCAGCGCACGTAGACGTCCGGCAGGAAGTTCATCTCGATGGTCTGCACGCCCGCACCCCGGCACTCCTCGCACCGGCCCCCCTTGACGTTGAACGAGAAGCGGCCCGCCTTGAAGCCCCGGATCTGCGCATCGGGGGTCAGTTCGAACAATTTGCGAATGTCCGAAAAAACGTTCGAATAGGTCGCCGGATTCGAGCGCGGCGTGCGCCCGATCGGCGACTGGTCCACGACGACCAGTTTGTCGATATGCTCGATCCCCTCGATCGAATCGTACGCCAGCGGCTGATCCAGCGAGCGGTAGAGCGCCTTCGAAAGAATCGGTCGCAGCGTCTCGTTGATGAGCGTCGACTTGCCCGAACCGCTCACGCCCGTCACGCAGATGAGTTTCCCCAGCGGGAAGCGCGCCGTGACGTTTTTCAGGTTGTTGCCCCGCGCCCCACGGATCGTGATCGCCTCTCCCGTCCCCGGGCGCAGCGTCTCCGGAATCTCGATCCGCCGCCGGCCCGTCAGGTAGTCGGCCGTGATGGTATCCGAATGCAGGATGTCGTCGAACGTCCCCGCGGCAACGATATGTCCGCCCCGGCGCCCCGCCTTCGGACCCACGTCCACGATGAAGTCCGCAGCGCGCATCATCTCCTCGTCGTGCTCCACGACAATCACCGAGTTCCCCGCGTCGCGCAGCTCTTCGAGGCTCCGGATCAGACGCCGGTTGTCGCGCTGGTGCAGGCCGATCGAGGGCTCGTCCAGGATGTAGAGGACGTTGACCAGCTTCGAGCCGATCTGCGTCGCCAGCCGGATCCGCTGGCTCTCGCCGCCCGACAGCGACCGCGACGACCGCGCCAGCGACAGGTAGCCCAACCCCACGTCCATCAGGAAGCGCAGCCGCTCGGAGATCTCCTTGACGATCTCCTGCGCGATGCGCCACTCCTTCTCGCTCATCGACTCCCGAAGCGTCGGAACCCACTCCGAAAACTCCGAAATCGACATCGCCGAGACCTCCGCGATGTTCTTCCCCGCGATGCGGAACTGCAGCGCCTCCTTCTTCAGCCGCGTGCCCCCGCAGACCGAGCACTTCCGGTAGACGAGGAACTGTTCGCGCCACTTCTGGCCCCGTTTCGAGTCGTCCTCCTCCGTGCGGCCGATGTACTCGGCGACGCCCTCCCACGAGAGGAACTGACGCCCGCCCGAGGAGCTGAACTCCGTGAGGTCGACCGTCAAGGGCTCCGAATCGCCGTAAAGCACGGCGTTGAGCGCCTCCTCCGAGAAGCTCTCCAGCGGGTCGTCCAGCGTGAAGTCGTAGCGCCGGCCCAGCATCTCCAGCGTCGCGAAGAGCATGTTGTTGCGGTATTTGCCCAGCGGCTCCACGGCCCCCTCGCGCAGTGAAAGCCGCATGTCGGGGATGATCTTCCCCAGGTCGAAGACCGCCTCCTCGCCCAGTCCGTTGCAGTGCGGGCAGGCGCCCTTCGGCGAGTTGAACGAAAAGGTGTGCGGAGCCGGGTCCTCGAACGCGATACCCGTTGTCGGGCACATCAGGTGCCGCGAGTAGAAGCGCTGCTGCTCGGTCCCGTAGTCGTAGACGGCCATCGTACCCTTGCCCTGGCGCATCGACTCCTTGAGCGAGGTCATCAGCCGATCGCGGGACTCCTCCCCGACCACCAGACGGTCGACCACCAGGTCGATCGTGTGGATCTTGTAGCTGTCGAGGCGCATTCCCGCCGAGATCTCCCGGATCTCCCCGTCGATACGCGCGTAGATGTAACCCTTCCTGGCCAGCGACTCGAAGAGTTCGCGGTAGTGGCCCTTGCGGCCCTTCACCACCGGAGCCATCAACGCGATGCGACGCCCCGCAAAGCCTTCGAGAATCAGCTCCACGATCCGGTCATCCGTGTAGTGGACCATCTCCTCGCCCGTCACCGGCGAGTAGGCCCGCGATGCCCGCGCGTAAAGCAGGCGCAGGAAGTCGTTGATCTCCGTCACGGTCCCCACCGTCGAGCGCGGGTTCTTGTTCGTGGTCTTCTGCTCGATGGCCACCACCGGGCTCAATCCCGTGATCTTGTCCACGTCCGGGCGCTCCATCGTCCCCACGAACTGCCGCGCGTAGGTCGACAGCGTCTCCATGTAGCGGCGCTGCCCCTCGGCGTAGATCGTGTCGAAGGCCAGCGACGACTTCCCAGAGCCCGAAAGGCCCGTGATAACCACCAGTTTGCGGCGCGGAATCTCCAGATCCACGTTCTTCAGGTTGTGGACCCGCGCGCCCTCTATCTTGATCGTTTCCTCCATATCGGAATCCAAAAAAAGGTCGGCCCGCTCCCTCCCGGTCCGGGCTCAAGCCTGCGTACGGACGTCGAGGTCGGGGAATCGTGCAAAGATACGATATTTTCTTCGATTTTATTGCGTCAGCACAAAGTCATCCGCCTCGCGCCACGTCGGGAAGCGGTCCCGGAAGGCCTGCTGTTCATCCGCCAGGAAGCGCACCGTGCGGCACGTCTCCTCCGTTGCCGTGGCCTCCGCCCGGAAACGACCGAAGCAGTCGATGATCGCAGAACCGCCTCCGTAGCGTCCCGAGGCATCCTCGCCGCAGAAATTCGCACCCACGACCCACGCCTGGTTCTCCAGCGCCCGGGCGCACAGCAGCGTCCGCCACACCTCGCGCCGCGATTCGGGCCACGCCGCACAGCACAGAATCACGTCGTAGTCGCCCCGGCAGCGGCTCCAAACCGGGAACCGAAGGTCGTAGCAGAGTAGCGGCAGAAACCGAACGCCCCGGTATTCGATCACCGTGCGCTGCGCCCCCCGGCTGAACTCCTTCGCCTCCCCGCCCGGACGGAACAGGTGGCGTTTGTCGTAGTACGACACCTCGCCCGAAGGGTGTGCGAAGATCAGCCGGTTGCGGAAACCGCTCTCCGTTAGGACCGCCACGCTCCCCGCAACCGCCTTCCCGCTCTCCGCTGCCCACCGCCGCATCGAGGTGACGATCTCACCCTCCATCGGTTGCGAAACAGCCCCGGCATCGGTCCGGAAGCCTGTGGCGAACATCTCCGGAAGAACAACCACATCCCCCGGGGCCCGCAACACCACCTCGCCCAGTGCGGAAAGCGACCGGTAGCGGACCAGACCGGCGTCCAGTTGCAGAAAACTCAATTCGAGACCAGTTCGGGAATTCATCGTGCACGTCATTTTTCAAAGTCTCCGCGACAACGCGTCCGGAGTTTCGTAAAGATACGTTTTTCTCCGCAAAACGGCAACTTCCAGGGTCGGAATCGCGGCGTCCCCCGCCCCGGAATTTGAAAACACGCGAAAAAAACGTACTTTTGCACCGGATCAAATCTCGACGAAGAAATGCTCAGAGCAGGACGCACCGAAACCCTTACCGTCAGCCGGATCTCCGACTACGGCATCTACCTCGCGGACGAAGAGCAGCAGGAAGTCCTGCTCCCGAACCGTTACACCTCGCTCTCCGACAAAATCGGAGACAAAAAGGAGGTCTTCATCTACCACGACTCCGAAGACCGGCTCGTGGCTACGACCGAAACCCCGCGGCTCCAGGTCGGAGAGGTCGGGTTCCTGCGCGTCGTCGACAAAACCCCGCACGGCGCATTCCTCGACTGGGGACTCCACGGAAAGGACCTCTTCCTCCCGAACCGCAACCAGCAGGGAGGCGTACTCGTCGGACACGAATACCTCGTCTACCTCTACGAAGACGACATCACGGGCCGCTGCGTGGCAACCGAAAAACTCAAGGCTTTCGTCAACAACGAACTCATCAGCGTAAAACCCCGCGAACAGGTCTCGATTCTCGTCGCCTCGGAGAGCCCCATCGGGTTCCGAGTCGTCATCAACAACCGCCACTGGGGCATGATCTACCGCAATCAGATCTTTCAGCCCGTGGCCATAGGCGACCGTTTCACGGCCTATGTCGCCCGCATCACCGACGACAACCGCATCGACCTCTCGCTCCAGCAGTCCGGGCTTGCGCAGGTCAGGGACTCCGCCGAGGTGCTGCTCCGCCTGCTCCGCGAAAACGGCGGTGAACTCCCCCTGAACGACGACAGCGACCCCGAAACCGTCCGGAACACAACCCGCATGAGCAAGAAGGTCTTCAAACGTTCGCTCGGAATGCTCCTCAAGCGCGGGCTCGTCGAAATCGGCCCGAACGGCACGAAACTCAAAGAGAACAAGACTTTATAAAGAATCGGGAAGATGGCCAAAATCAATACCGCGGAACGGGTCTCCCGCGAAGCCTCCGACAACTTCGTATTCCAGCGCTCACTGCTCGCTTACCACGCCGCCGCGGAACGCATCGCGGGCGACGTGCTCGAAATCGGAACCGGGGCCGGATACGGAATCGAGGTCGTGGCCCCGAAGGCCCAACGGTTCGTCACTCTCGACAAGCACCGTCCCGCCGCGGAGCTGCTCGACAGGTCCGATGTCGAGTTCCGGCAGGCCGTCGTTCCCCCGCTGGCGTTTCCCGACGCGTCGTTCGACTGCGTGATCTCGTTCCAGGTCATCGAGCACATCCGAGACGACCGGCAGTTCGTGCGCGAAATCCACCGCGTGCTGCGGCCCGGAGGGCGCTTCATCGTCACCACACCCAACGCCCCCATGTCGCTCACGCGCAACCCCTGGCACGTCCGCGAATACACCGCCGACGAGTTGCGGCAGCTCCTCGGAAGCTGTTTTGCCTCGGTCGAAGCGCTCGGTGTCTTCGGGAACGAGCAGGTGGCGGACTATTACGAGAAAAACCGCCGCGGCGTGGAGCGCATCACGCGATTCGACCCCCTCGACCTCCAGCACCGGCTCCCCCGCTGGATGCTGCAGATTCCCTACGACCTGCTCAACCGCCTCAACCGGCGCCGGCTCCTCCGCGAAAACAACGATCTGACAACCTCCATCCGCATGGAGGACTATCGCCTCGGACCTGCAGCCGAAGGTTGTTACGACCTCTTCTTCATCGCCACGAAATAGCCGGGCAAAACGTGCGCTCCGGAGTCATCCGGCGGCTCCGGGAGTCTGGTTCCAGGGCCGATTCCGGGGCTCGCCGTCGGAGTTCGGATTTCGAACGTTTTTGTTCGATTTTCCCTACGCCGCTTCAAGAAATAACAATTTTTCTTTGTTTTTCTCGTTTTTTTTATACTTTTGCAGATCGATCACAGGGACACACACCCCTGTTGAGCGACCAAACTGCTGATTGTTAAAAACTTAAAATTTTATAACTATGTATTGGACGCTTGAACTGGCCTCGAAGCTCGAAGATGCACCCTGGCCCGCAACAAAAGACGAGTTGATCGACTATGCAGTCCGTTCGGGAGCTCCGCTCGAAGTGCTCGAAAACCTTCAGGAAATCGAAGACGAAGGCGAAATATACGAATCCATCGAGGATATTTGGCCCGACTACCCCTCCAAAGACGACTTCTTCTTCAACGAGGAAGAATATTAATAGCCTTTATTTAGGTTAAATAACTGAATATCAGCGCGATAAACAAAGATAATTTGTTTGTCGCGCTGGTGTTTTATAGTCTCAAACGGTGCGGTTTGTTTGTCTAAATTACGGTTTTTTCGCTCAAAATCGGAGTTTGTTTGTCTAAAATACATTACCTTTGTTTCTCCTCGGGAATATTAAAAAAGGAGGAAAAAGCGTATGGGAAGACCAAAAAGACTATATCCACTTGGCAGATACCGGCTCCGTGTCCCCAAAGATGCGGAAGCGGACAAAGCTTACCCTGTCGTTTTGGAATATACATGGAACAGGGAGATTATCCGCAAAACGACAAATGTCTTTGCAAAAATTGCTGACTGGAATCAGAACGGCAATCAGGGACGAGGCGAATTGCGAGTCAGTTACGGAAGCGAGTATAAACGTCTTAACCAACTTCTACTGGCCCGTGTTGAACGGATTGACAGTCTGCTTGCGGAGTATAATGAGAGGAATCCGAATCAGATTACAGCCGAAGTTGTGGCGGGCTTCCTTGCGGACAAGCCGCTTGCACGGCGAGACCAAGGGAAGGATTTTGTGGAATTTACTTTGGAGCGCCTTTCGTCCGATTACTCCCGAAACAGGATTGGCAGGAGCCGTTATGAAAACGGCAAGAGTTGCATGAATATCTTCCAGACCTTTCTAAGGGCAACCAAACAAGGGTCCTATCGACCCGATGCAATCTATGTTGGCGATATGACACCGGAACTGCTGGACAGCTATATAGCTTGGCGTAGAGAAGTAAAGTTGAACAGTGATGCGACAATTAACCATTCCTTGACGCCGATATTGAAAGCTTGCGCCTATGCGAGCGAGATGGGCATGATGGAACCTGCAGTCAATGCCAGGATTCAGGATATGCGTATCGTGTCAAAAGTTTCGCTTTCGGAAGAAGAAGCTGAGTTTGATGGCAAAAGTCTGTCCAAGGAGCAAATGTTATCTCTTCTTGAATATTAC
>DXDA01000071.1 GCA_019115745.1 Candidatus Alistipes intestinigallinarum | reverse complement strand
GTCGGCATCGGCGGCAAGGCCCGCACTCCCGAGGGGTGGAACGACCTGTTCGGAAATACGGGATTTATCCGGCGCAGCGACCTCACGCTCCGCGCGGGGGCCGAAGTTTCGTGGCGAAGGATCTGCCTCAGCGCCGGATTCGATGCGGGATGCCTCGATCTCCTCAGACCGGAGTACCAGACTCCGCTCCTGCCCGCCGGCATTGAGCGCCTGCACAGCCGCAGTTTCACATTCTGTATCGGCTACGACTTCTGACCCCTCTTCCGGGACTTCTCCCCGCCTTTCCGCACGGTGAAACCGGGGCCAATCAAACCTAATAAAAAGTGGAAATCAATATTGATTTTCAAGTAAATTTCCCCGAAATTTGCAGCACAATACCCCACAGACGTTGCGTTTTGCAAAACATTTTCTATCTTTGCCGTGTCGTAATGTACGACAGGACATATTTTGATGAAAGTGTTTCGCTTTTATCCTTGGCGAGAAATCTGGTAAATTTCAAGAAAACAAGGGAAACGACGCACTCATCACTTGTATCGGCATGAAAGGCACTCTGCCTTCTGCTATACAAGTGTGGGGTATTGTTTATTTGTTTTCGGGCTTACCAGAGCCTCTCGCCAGATAAACGAACGGCTCCACACTTTCTTATTTTTATTAGATTATCACACCTCCGGGGCCCGGGTGTACCCCAAACTCTCTCTCTTGCTATGAAGAAATGCTTCATGCTGGCCGCAATGCTCCTGACGGGCATTACGGCGACCTCCGCCCAATCGTTCGGCGACATGTTCGGCACGGACCAGAAGGGCAAAATCTCGTACGGAGTCCGTGCGGGTCTCAACATCTCGAACATCGGCGGCGAGTACGGCCCGGATTCCGACGACAAACTCGACTTCGACTCCCGAACAGGCTTCCACATCGGCGGCATCGTGGACATTCCGATCACCAACGGATTCTATGTACAGCCGGGGCTTCTGTTCACGACGCGCGGTGCCAAGGAGTCCTATTCCTACAGTGAGACGGGTTACAGCGAAGAGGAAACCACGAAATACAAGCCGATGTACCTGGAGATTCCGGTGCTGGCTTCGTTCCGTGCGGATGTAAGCCAGTCGGTGAACGTGCAGGTAAACGTCGGTCCCCATTTTGCATTCGGACTGGGCGGCAACTACAAATATGAGTACAGCGACTCCGAAGGCCATAGCGACAGCGACAAGATCCCCTTCTTCGGAGAATCCACTTCAGACGACGAAGGGATGCCCAATCGTTGCGGCATGAAACGCTTCGACTTCGGATTGACGTTCGGCGCCGGTGTCACGATCAAGAAGCACTACTACGTAGGTATCGCCTACGACCTCGGGCTGACGAACATGGCCATAGAGAAGCAGTTGGGCAAAGATGCGAAATTCCACAACCGGAACTTCTCGATCCAGGTGGGCTACAACTTCTGATCCGCCGCAGGCGATAAAACCCTCTTTTTTGCTGCCCGGGCAACCCGCCCTTTTGCGGGACGGTTGCCCGGGAGCGGAAAAGGATATTTTTCAATCAAAGGCTTTAAAGATTTATGAAACGTCTTTTCACACTTCTCTGCGGCATGGCCATGCTTGCAGGAGCGGGTTGCTCGGAAAGCGACGACAACAGCAACCCCAGCAACGGCAACGGCGGTAACGGCGGCAACGAGGACGGCGATACCCCCACCATCACCGTCTCGCAACTGATCGGGACCTGGGAAGCAACCAAACTGTACGACGGAGAGTTCGGGATATGGTTTGAAGAGTACGGAGAACAATTCGGCTATGTCGAGACCCTGTCGTTCCGGGCCGACGGAACCGGGTTGTTTCGTACCGAAGAAACGGGCTCCAACACTTGGGAAGAAGCATTTACCTATACGGTCGAGAACAATGTCATTACGACCCGGCCCACCGACGGCAATGAGAATACCCTCTACCGTGTCGAGAAGCTGACCGACTCGGAAATGGTTCTTGCCATCGACTACGAGGGAGAGAACGGCAAGCCCTGTACGGACAAGGTATATTACAAACGAATCGACAGTTCGGGAAGCGACGGCGGCGACGGCAATGAAGGTGAAGGCGGCGACGGCGGTGGCAACGAAGGCGACGGCGGCGACGAAGGGAATCAGCCACAGATCGATCTGCAATATCTTCAGGGTAAATGGGAAGCCTATCAGGAGTATCTCGGGAGCACCGGAGAAATCATTCCGTACGATCAAAACCGGGACATTCTCGACATCGGGGCGAACACCATCACGGCAACCATCCACGGCTATGATGACAATGATCACCTGGAGGTGATGACGCTGGAGCTCACCTATACGTTAGATGGCAATACGCTCACGGGAGAAGACGAGGATGGCGAGGAGTACAGCTTCCGCATCGAGGTTTTGACCCAGACGGAGTTCGTGTACAGCTATGAATCTTACAGTCCGGAGCATGGGACCTTCCGGAACAAGACCTACCACAGACGAATCGGCTGATCCGGGCCCAACAGAAAGGACAAAAGCTAAAAAAATGAAACGTCTATTTCTTTTTCTCTGCTGCGCAGCGGCCCTCTCGTGGAGCGGCTGCACGAAAGACGGCGACGACAATACCGTCGACCTCACCCAGTTGGTCGGAACCTGGGAAGTAACCAAGTTGTACGACGGCGAATTCGGGATATGGTTTGAAGAATACGGAGTCCAATTCGGTTATGTCGAGACGCTGTTATTTCGGGACAACGGAACCGGAATGTTCCAAACCGAAGAAACGGGAGCCAACACTTGGGAGGAAGCATTTTCCTACACGGTCGAAAATAATGTCATTACGACCAAACCTGCCAATGGCAATGAGAGTTCTGTCTACCGGGTCGAGAAGCTGACCGACTCGGAAATGGTTCTTGCCATCGACTACGAAGGAGAGAACGGCAAGCCTTGTACGGACAAAATATATTACAAACGGATCTCCAGTCTGGGTAGCGAAGGCGGAGACGAAGGCAACGACGACAATACCATCGACCCCTCCCAACTGATCGGAACTTGGGAATTGACCCAATATTACTATGGTGAAACCGGCAATTGGGACAATTACGGCAAAGAGTTCGGGTATATTTCGACGATAGAGTTCCGGACCGACGGGACTGCAAGGACCCACTACGCAGAACTCGAATCTTCCTACTCCTCGGACGGGGAATACACCTACACTCTCGAATCCAACATCCTGATCTGTTTTGACCCAAAGACTTCCGATTATTTAGACAGGGCCTTCATCGAAAAACTGAATGATTCGGAATTGATCCTTACACATGATGATGATGGCGAGGATGGCAAAATCTACACGGACAAAGAGTATTACAAACGGATCAATTGATCCGTCCGCCACATCCGGGCCTGATCGCCGGACCGGATACATTTCCAATTGTTTACCGGAACGGGACCTCATCGGCCCCGTTCTTTTTGTCACCACGGGCGTGTGCGGCTGCTCCTCCCGGCCCTGCCGCTCCGGCCCCCCGCTCCCCGCTCCTACCGCATGAGCACCGACGAGTCGCCGTAGCTCAGGAAACGGAAACCGTGACCGAGGGCGTAGTCGTAGATGCGGTGCCAGTCGTCGCCCACGAAGGCCGAAACCAGCAGCAACAGCGTCGATTTGGGCTGGTGGAAATTGGTGACGATGTTGTGCACGATGCGGAATTCATAGCCCAGCGGCGTAATCATGATCTGCGTCGAGGCCTTCAGGCGGTCGAGGTTCTCGCGGTCGAGGTATCCCAGCAGGTCGGCCAGCGCCTCGCGGCCGGAATATTCGGCCGGAATGTCATAGAGTTCCCATTGCCCGATGACCCGCCCGGCATCGGGCGTCCCCGCCGTATGGATGCGCCAGCCGAGGGCCGTAAGCGATTCGAGCGTCCGCACCGAGGTGGTTCCCACGGCCGTGATGTGCCCCCAGCGTTCGAGCAGCCGCGCCACCGTCTCGCGGCGCACCTCGAAGTGCTCGGTATGCATCGGGTGTTTGGCGGCATCCTCGTCCTTGACGGGCAGGAACGTCCCCGCCCCGACGTGGAGCGTCACCTCCTCGAATTCGAAGCCGCGCTGCCGCATCAACTCGATCAGCTCGGGCGTGAAGTGCAGCCCGGCCGTCGGAGCCGCCACCGAACCCTCGAATTTCGAATAGACGGTCTGGTAGCGCGTATTGTCGATCTCCTGGCTCTCGCGGTTCAGGTAGGGCGGGATGGGAATGCGCCCGAGGTGTTCGAGCAGCTGCCCGAAGGTCATCGGCGCCGTCCATTCGAAACGCACCGTACACTCGCGTCCGCGATCCTCCACGATCCACGCCCGGAGGTATTCCGCACGGCCGTCCGATTCGAAGTTGATCTCGACATACCCCTCCTTCCACTTCTTGCGGTTGCCCACGATGCACGACCACTCGCACGTCCCGACCACGGCAAAGGCGCGTTCGTAATCGGCCGGGTCGTGCGGTTCGAGGCAGAAGACCTCGATACGCGCCCCGGAGGGCTTGTGCATGATGATCCGCGCACGGATCACCTTCGTATTGTTGAAGACGAGCAGTTCGCCCGCGGGCAGCACGTCGCCGATATCGGAGAAATGGCGTTCGGCGATCTCGCCCCCGCGGTAGACGAGCAATTTCGAGGCGCTGCGCTCGGCCAGCGGGAATTTGGCGATCCGCTCGTCGGGCAGCTCGTAATCGAAGCGGTTTATGTCGATGTGTCGTTCCATTTTTGCCGGGAATTATGCGGCAAAGTTACTATTTTTTGTAACTTTGCGGCGCATAATGCAAAAAAGAAACCTATGAAGACCGACTTCCTGGTTATCGGTTCCGGCGCCGCAGGGCTCTCCTTCGCGCTGAAAGCCGCAGCCCACGGGCACGTCACGATCGTGACCAAGGGCGAAATGAACGAGTGCAACACCAATTACGCGCAAGGCGGTATCTGCTCGGTAACGTATGCCCCCGACACGTTCGAGAAACACATCCACGACACGCTGGTCTGCGGAGCGGGCAAGTGTGACGAACGGGCTGTCGAGCTGGTCGTACGCCGGGCTCCGGAGCTGATCGCCGACCTGATCGCCTGGGGCACACGCTTCGACAAGACGCCCGACGGGCGTTTCGAACTTAACCGCGAAGGCGGCCACAGCGAACACCGGATCCTCCACCACGAGGACCTCACGGGCGCCGAAATCGAACGCGCCCTGGTGGATTCGGTCCGCAAACACCCGAACATCACGGTCCTGGAGCGTCACTTCGCCATCGACCTGCTGACGCAGCACCACCTGGGCGAGTTCGTCACGCGCCATACGCGCGGGCTGGCCTGCTTCGGGGCCTACGTCCTGAACCTCGACACGAACGAGATCGAGACGATGCTCTCGAAGTTCACGATCGTCGCTACGGGCGGCTGCGGCAACGTCTACTCCTCGACTTCGAACCCGATCGTCGCAACCGGTGACGGTATCGCCATGTGCCACCGCGCCAAGGCCATCACCGAGAACATGGAGTTCATCCAGTTCCACCCCACGACGCTCTACAACCCGGGCGAGAAGCCCAACTTCCTCATCACGGAAGCGATGCGCGGGTTCGGCGCGATCCTGCGCCTGCCCGACGGCACGGAGTTCATGGACAAGTACCACCCGATGAAGTCGCTGGCCCCGCGCGACATCGTGGCCCGCGCCATCTACCGGGAAATGACCCGTCTGGGTATGGATTTCGTCTACCTCGACGTCACGCACAAGGACCCCGACTCGATCCGGAGCCACTTCCCGAACATCTACGAAAAGTGCCTCTCGATCGGCATCGACATCACGAAGGACTGGATTCCGGTCACCCCGGCGGCCCACTACTGCTGCGGCGGCGTGCGGGTCGACACCAACGGCGAGACCTCGATCCGCAACCTCTACGCGCTGGGCGAAACCTCCTGCACGGGGCTGCACGGCGCCAACCGCCTGGCCTCAAATTCACTCATCGAAGCGGTGGTCTACGCCGACCAGGCCGCCCGCCACACCGCAGAGCTGATCGACAAGATGGATTTCCAGGAGGGAATCCCCGACTGGGACTTCGACGGCACGCAGCACACCGAAGAGATGCTGATGCTGATCCAGTCGAAACGCGAGGTGCAGCAGATCATGACGAACTACGTGGGCATCGTGCGCTCGAACCTCTCGCTCAAACGCGCCATGCGGCGGCTGTCGATCCTCTTCGAAGAGACCGAGGAGCTCTACGGCAAGACCAAGCCCAACCGCGAACTGTGCGAGCTGCGCAACATGATCGCCGTGGCCTACCTGATCATTAAGCAGGGCCGCGAGATCAAGGAGTCGGTGGGCTGCCACTACAACATGGATTATCCGAAACAATAGTACATGACCTTACAGGAAGAGATCACCCGGCGGCGGACCTTTGCGGTCATCGCCCACCCCGATGCGGGAAAAACCACACTGACGGAGAAACTGCTGCTGTTCGGCGGCGCCATCCACGTGGCGGGAGCCGTCAAGAGCAATAAGATCAAGAAGGGCGCGACGTCGGACTTCATGGAGATCGAGCGCCAGCGCGGCATCTCGGTGGCGACCTCCGTCATGGGATTCGAGTACGAGGGGCGCAAGATCAACATTCTCGACACGCCGGGTCACGAAGACTTCGCCGAAGACACCTACCGCACGCTGACGGCCGTCGACTCGGTCATCATCGTCATCGACGGTGCCAAGGGCGTCGAGTCGCAGACCCGCAAGCTGATGGATGTCTGCCGGATGCGCAACACGCCCGTCATCGTCTTCATCAACAAGCTGGACCGTCCGTCGAAGGAGCCCTTCGACCTGCTGGACGAGGTGGAGAAGGAGCTGCATATCCGGGTTCGGCCGCTGACCTTCCCGATCTCGAACGGCCCCACGTTCAAGGGGGTCTACAACCTCTACGAAAAACGGCTTTCGCTCTTCACGTCGGACGAGAAGCTCACGGCCGACGCCTCGACGGTCGAGATCACGGACCTTGCCTCGGAGGTGGTCGACGAGCACGTCGGCGCGAAATTCGCCGATCAGCTGCGGCAGGATGTCGAGCTGGTCGAGGGGGTCTACGACGCCTTCGACCGCGACGCCTACCTGCGGGGCGAGCTGGCTCCGGTCTTCTTCGGATCGGCCGTGAACAACTTCGGCGTGAGGGAGTTGCTCGAATGCTTCATCCGCATTGCCCCCTCGCCGCGCCCCTCGACGACCGAAACCCGGGAAGTGGAGCCCGCAGAGCCCAAAATGACGGGCTTCGTCTTCAAGATCCACGCCAACATGGACCCGAACCACCGTGACCGCATCGCGTTCCTGAAGATCTGTTCGGGCGTTTTCGAGCGCAACAAGAACTACCTTCACGTGCGGAGCGGCAAGCAGATGAAGTTCTCCTCGCCGACGGCCTTCATGGCCGAGAAGAAGTCGGTGATCGACTTCGCCTATCCGGGCGACATCGTGGGTCTGCACGACACGGGCAACTTCAAGATCGGCGACACGTTCACCGAGGGTGAGAAGCTGAAATTCACCGGCATTCCCTCCTTCGCCCCGGAGCAGTTCCGCTATATCGAAAACGCCGACCCGCTGAAGTTCAAGCAACTGGCCAAGGGTATCGATCAGTTGATGGACGAGGGCGTGGCGCAGCTCTTCACCTCGTCGCTCAACGGCCGCAAGATCATCGGTACGGTCGGCGCGCTGCAGTTCGAGGTGATCCAGTACCGACTGGAACACGAATACAACGCCGCGTGCCGCTGGGAACCGATTTCGATCTACAAGGCGTGCTGGATCGAGAGCGACAATGCAGCCCAGCTGGCGGATTTCAAACGCCGCAAACACACCAACATGGCCGTCGACAAACACGGCCGCGACGTCTTCCTCGCGGACACGAGTTATGCCTTGGCCTTGGCCCAGGAGAACTTCAAGGATATCCGCTTCCACTTCACCTCGGAATTTTAAAAACAGCGGCTCTACAAGGAGCCCTAAGTCGAGCTGGATTCACGAAAAAGAGGCTTCGAAAAGAAAAAAGATCGAAGCAGTGCCCCATGGGTAGAGGAATATCCGACAGATCAGAGGCTGGAGGAGGGGGCATATATCCGAAGGAGACAAGCGCCTGAATCCAGCAAAAACACTCGCTGAAACATCGTATTAGTCTGCGTCCCGAACGACTCAACAGTCGAATCGGGACGCATTTTTCTTCCATATCCCTGCATTCGGAACGGACAAAACATTCCCGGCCGGAGACCTTGACAATCCACACAGAAAACCGCCTCAGAACGCGCACACAGCCATTTCAGCCGCCAAAACAACAATTCCGCCCACCATCAGCATCTCTTCGGAAGAGCCGTACAGCGTAAATTTTTCCGGAAATTTGATCATTCGCCGCCCGCTCCGTCCAAATTCCGGCTATTCAACAGACGATTACGGGGGAGATTTGACGCGTGCGGTTTCTTTGTAAGAAACCGCACTTTTTGAGCAACAATTTGAAAAACAAGCAATTGAATATTGGGTATGTCTAAAATTTTTGGATTGGGATGTCTGTTTTTGGGAGAAATATGGTTGTGAAAAAGCTCCTCTTCATCAAAAAATGATTGATAAGGATTTTCATATATTCAATTCAATTCCTCCGAATATAACA
>DXDA01000070.1 GCA_019115745.1 Candidatus Alistipes intestinigallinarum | reverse complement strand
CCCATTAGTTAAATGCTTATAATCCCTACCATTCTTGATGACAACAATTTCTCCCAATCTCTTGTACTCTACTCCATCCGGGCAAAGCTTCTGTATCAATTCCTGCAATCGGTTCATAGCTGCTCCTCCTTCAATTCAGCGACGATCTTCTCGATCTCCGTACGCAATTCGTTCTCCCGGGCCACAATATGGCGGAGACGGGCATTCAGTTCCTTGATATCGATCTGCGGACGGGTATCCCGCGTTTCGATATAGCTGCTGACTGACAGCGTGTAATCGTTCTCGACGATCTGGTTGTAATCCACCGACCGGGCAATGTATGCAACATCCTCTTTCCGGTCGAAGAGATCCACGATCCGATCGATGTGACGCTCCTCAAGCACGTTGTTGTTGGTCTCCTTCGTGAAGAAATCCTCGCCGCTTGCATCGATAAACTGCGTCTTGGTATCGGGCTTGTGCTTGGACAGAACCATAATGTTCACGGCAATCGAAGTGCCGTAGAACAAATTGGGCGGCAGGGAGATGATGGTCTCGATATAATTGTTGTCGATCAGGTATTTCCGGATCTTCTGCTCGGCGCCGCCCCGGTAGAAGATCCCCGGGAAGCAGACGATGGCGGCCCGGCCCCGGCTCGAAAGATAACTCAAAGCATGGAGCACAAAGGCAAAATCGGCCTTTGATTTGGGCGCCAGCACACCGGCCGGAGCAAACCGGTCGTCGTTGATCAGCGTGGGATTGTCCGAACCGATCCAGTTGATCGAATAGGGCGGGTTGGAGACAATGGCATCAAACGGCTTGTCGTCCCCGAACTGAGGATCGATTAGGGTATCTCCGTGCGCCATGTTGAACTTGTCGTAGTTGATGTTGTGCAGGAACATGTTCATGCGGGCCAGGTTGTAGGTCGTGTGGTTGATCTCCTGCCCGAAGAAGCCATCTTCGATGATATGCTCCTCAAACTGCTTTCTGGCCTGAAGAAGCAGGGACCCCGATCCTGCGGCCGGGTCGTATATCTTGTTTACGGCGGTCTGCTTGTGCATGGCAAGCCGGGAGATGAGACGCGAAACATGCTGAGGCGTGAAAAACTCTCCGCCCGACTTTCCGGCATTGGCTGCGTAATTGTTGATCAGATACTCATAGGCATCGCCGAACAGATCGATCTGATGATCCTCGAAGTTGCCGAAATTCAACTCCGCAATGCCATTTAAGACCGCAGCCAGACGCCTGTTCTTGCTTTCGACGGTGGTGCCCAGGCGCGTGCTGGTCGTATCGAAATCGGCAAACAGGCCCTTGATGCTCTTTTCCGAGGCATAGCCCGTAGCGGAACTCTCGATGGAATTGAAAATGGCCTTTAAATCCGTATTGAGGTTTGGGTTGGTATTGGCCGTCTTTACGACATTGGCAAAAAGCTGGCTCGGGTAGATGAAATAGCCTTTGGTTTTGACGGCGTCGTCTTTGATTTCCGGCGTGATGATGCTGTCGGGCAGGCTGGCATAGTCCACGTTTTCGTCGCCGCCTTCGATATAATTGGTGAAGTTTTCGCTGATATAGCGGTAGAACAGTGTGCCCAGGACGAATTGCTTGAAGTCCCATCCGTCGACGGCTCCGCGTACTTCGTTGGCTATTTTCCAGATCTTTGCCTGCAATTCGTTTCGTTGTTGTATGCTTGTCATGCTTTTTTATTTATCGATGCTCGGGGTGTTGTTCATTGGGTGAGGGTTATCGGCTCTTGTTAAGCAAATCCCGCCGATCCACATTCAGCAACTCGGCGATTTTTGAAAGAGTTGCCAAATCGGGTTGAGATACATTTGTGCACCATTTCGATATTGTCGATGGATCTTTTCCTAATTGTTCTGCCAACCATTTCCCGGTTCTTTTCCGTTCCACAAGTACGATTTTCAGTCGATTGATATCTTCCATGGCCGTCATTAAGTTGAATCTAAGACAAAGATATTGATTTAATCCCATTCAAAGAAAAAAGAGCATTGCTTTTTATTCTTGCTATGGTTCGAGCTTCTTTTCTGTCCCAGAGAACCAAAGCAACCTGTCAGCATGGACTGCTGACATCTGTGTCTTAGCTGGAAATCTCCGTAACTGAGGCTTTTTGAACGGAGGTTGCAGACTTCCCGTTCGCCGAAACAAATTCAATAGTTCAGCCAGGATTTGAAAAGCGGGACCCGCTCCTCACTGACGGTGATCTTCTCCTTGTGGGGCGGACGGACCGCCACCGAGACCTTTCCGTTGAAATAGGGCTCGATCCGCTCGATCGCCCCCACCGAAAGCAACACCTGACGGTTGGCCCGGAAAAAACGATCGGGATCCAACTGCTCCTCCAACCGACTCAGCGGAAGGTCCACCACGTGATTGCGCCCGGCGAAGGTCACGGCCGTCGTCACCTTGTTCTCCGAATAGAAATAGGCGACCTCTTCAACCGGCAACGTCAGGAAACGATCCACCCCGGCAATCAAAAAACGGGTCCGAAAACGTTTCTCGCGTCGCTGCAAGGCGTCGAGCAGTGTCTCCAGGTAGTCGTCGGGCCGCAGAATCCGCTCCCGCAACGTCTCGTAACGTTCGATCGACTCCGCCAAGCGCTCCTCGTCGACGGGTTTGAGAATATAGTCGATGCTGTTGACGCTGAAGGCCCGCACGGCATACTCGTCGTAGGCCGTCGTGAAGATCTCAGCCGATGAGGGCCTCACCTGCGAGAGCAGGTCGAACGAGGTGCCGTCGGCAAGCTGAATGTCCAGAAACAGAAGATCGGGATGGGGGTTCACGGCGAACCACTGCACGGCCTCCTCGACGCTGCCGGGCAGGACTTCGATCTCCCAGGCCGGGCGCAGACGCGCGAGGAGCGTCCGGAGCAGCCGGGCGGCCGGAATCTCGTCTTCAACGATGGCTGCACGCAGTTTATTCATGGCTCAAAGGTATTTTTACGGTAAACCGGTCTTCGGTGCGCAGCACCTCGATTTCGCGGCCCAGCATCATCCGGCAGCGATTCGAGAGGTTCTGCAATCCGACTCCGCCGGACTCCGTTCCACGCTTCGTGCGGATCGGATTCGAGACCGTCAGCCATCCGTCACGGGCGGCAATTTCGATCTCCAGGGGGCGCGAGGTGGTGATGACGTTGTGTTTGATGACATTCTCGATGAGCAGTTGCAGCGTCAGCGGCGGCAGGCTACACTCCCGCATCTCGTCGGGGATCTCCATCCGGCAGCCGAGGCAGTCGCCCAGCCGCACCCGGTGGAGGTAAAGGTAGGCGTCGGCAAAGCGCAACTCCTCGTCGAGCGGCACGAGCGGCAGCCGCTGCACACGCAGCACATAGCGGTAGACATCCGAAAGCCGGCGGGTGAAGGAGACGGCACGCGCCGGGTCGTACTCGATCTCGGCGATCAGCGTATTGAGGCTGTTGAAGAGGAAGTGCGGGTTGAGCTGTTGTTGCAGGGCCGTATAGCGGGCCGTATTGTTCTCGCGCTGCAGCTCGGCGGCCTGCTGCCGGAGGCGGAGCGTTTGGGCCATGGCCCGGTTGGCGAGCAACAGCCCCAGGACGGCCAGTTCGACCAGCCAGACGACAACCAGCATCCGCACGCCGCCGTTCGGAAAGGTGAAGGGATGCTGCGCCCCGGCCAGCAGTTTTCCCGTAACCAGAAACCCGTAGTCGACGACCAGGAACATGCCCAGAACGCCCAGATAGGCGGCGGCAATCTTCCACCGGCGACGCGCATGGAGCAGATACTGCGCATTGAGCCACGCCGAAATGCGGAGCGTCAGGAACCCCAGGGCGTTGAACAGAAGGACCAGAAACGCCGCGCCCCACACCGTACCCAGCACGGCCTCACTGCGGGGCGAAAGGTTCGTGTAGCCGGTCAGCAGCAGCCAGGCAAAGAGTCCCAGGCCGGTGAAGAGCAGACCGGAGAGCCAACGGTTTTTTCGATCGGAATGCATCACAGGGTGTTTTCGACGACCTAAAGATACGAAAACTTATCGAAAACGGTAGGCATCCGTAGCCTTCAGGAGTTCGGCATAGTGCATTCGGGCTGCCGTCTTGGCGGCCACGAGATTCTCCTGCGCTGTCTGGCGGTAGAGTTGTGCGTCGATCACCTCGGAGACCGAGATGGCACCCTGTTCGTACTTCTCCGTGGCGCGCTGTTCGTTCTCGAACGCCTTCGCCAGCGACGAGGCGGCCAGCGAAACCCGCTCTTCCGCCTCCCGAAGCGCCGTGCGGGCCGTGCGGGTCTCCAGGTCGAGGTCCGTCTCGACGCGGTGCAGGGCATCGGAAGCCATGCCGATGCGGTACTCCGCGGCACGGCGCTCCCGACGGCGCTTGCCGCCGTGGAAAATCGGCACCGAGAGCTGTGCATAAAGCGTATAGTTGGGCGAGAGGTCGGGCCGGAAGTCGTAGCCCGGGGCGAAACAGCCGCCATTGGCCGCAACCTGCAACTGCGGTTTGTACGCCGCATCGTTGACGCGCAGGGCGCTCTTCTCCCAATCGATACGCTCCTGTGCCAACCGGACGGCGGGGTGCAGCCCCGCACCCGGAAGTCCCGTCGCACCGGGTTCGACCTCCGGCAACGCCTCGCCGACCGGAGTCTCGGCATCGAGCGGCTCGCCGATCAGCGCGTTGAGCGCCATACGGCCCGTCTCGAAGTCGCTCCGTGCCTGCAACAGCCGATAACGCGCCTCGTTGTGTTTGACCTCCACGGTCAGCAACTCCTGGCGATCGCACAAACCCGCCTCGACGCGCTCGCGGACGACGCGTTCCAGATCCGCCACGGCGCGGAGATACTCCTCGGCCACCGTCATCCGCTCGCGGCGGGCAACCGCCGTCCAATACTGCACGTCGACCCGGTAGCAAACCTCCGAGCGCAACAGTTCACGCTGCGCCTCGCTCATCCGCGTTTCGGACTCGGCCATGCGGATTGCCCCGGAGATCCGCCCGCCCGTATAGAGGGGTTGCGACAGCGTGGCCGAAGCGCCGTACTTCCAGTTCCGGCCCTCGAAGGTCAGCGGGCCGACACCCGGCAATTCGGTCTCATACTGCAGCGGATGGCCCGTATAGCGGAAGTCCCCGCCCGCCGAAAGGGTCGGAATCCGCTCGGCACGCGCCGCACGCTCCAGTTCGGCACTGGCCTCGATGCGTTTGGCGGCGGCCTTCAGGTCGTCGTCGTCAGCGAGCGCCATCCGCCGGTAACGCACGAGCAGCGAATCCTCCATCGGCCGAGCAGCCGCCTGCCCGACGGCGACGAGCAGGAAAAGAGTCGATACAACAGGGAAAAATCTCATGGTCAATTCATTTTCACACGATAAAACAGCGCGTAAAGGAGCGGAGTTACGAAGAGCGTAAGCCCCGTGGCGAAGGTCAGGCCGAAGATGATCGTCGCAGCCATGCCTCCGAAAGCGATGTCGAACAGCAGCGGGATCATGCCCGCAATGGTCGTGATAGCGGCCATCAGCACGGGGCGCGTGCGGGCGACGGTAGCTTCGACAATGGCCCGTTCGAGCGAGGCGCCCATGCGGTGCTGGGCGTTGATCTCGTCGATGAGCACGATGACGTTCTTGATGATCATGCCCAGCAGCCCCAGCCACCCGGCAATGGGGAAGAACCCGAAGTCGAAGCCCGTGAGCAGCATCCCGATGACGACGCCGATGAGCGACAGCGGCAGCACGCAGAGGATGATGAGCGGTTCGCGGTAGTTGCCGAACAGCGCCACGAGGATCACGACCAGCACCAGAAAGGCCAGCGGAAAGTATTTCATCAGGGCCTCCATCGCCTCGCTCTGGTCCTTGAACTGCGAGTCCCAGAAGAAGGTATAGCCTTCAGGCAGACGGATTGCCTCCACCTCGCGGCGGATCTCGCCGTGGACCTCGGCCATCGTGGCGCCGGGCTGCACGCCGCACATGGCGGCCATCGAGAGCTGGCGGTTGTAGGTGCGGATCTGGGGATACTCCCATGCGGTTTCGATGCCGCGCGTGAGCTGCGAGAGGGGCACCGAACGGCTTCCGTTCCAGACGGAGAGCATCCCGAGGTCCGTCAGCCCCTCGACCGGCGTGCGGAGCAGCACCGGCACACGGTCCTCCTCGTCACGGTAGACTCCGACCGGAAGTCCGTCGCCCGAGGCTCGGACCGACTCCATCATCCGGGCCTTCGTCACGCCCATCGCCCCGGCCCGCACGGCGTCGTAGTCCGGGCGGATCATCATCGCCATGTTGCCCCACTCGTTACGCGCATCGGCAACCTTCGGGTTGCGGCGCATGATGGCCACGGCCTCACCCACCAGCGAATCGAGCACCGCCGGGTCGGGCCCCAGGAACCGCGCCTCGATCAGCGCCTCGGGCTGGGTGTTCAACTCGAAGCGGTTGACCTTGACCAGCGGTTCGGGAAAGCGGCGGCGGGCCGAATCCTGCAGAAAGCGCTGCAACGACCGGGCCTCCTTCGAGGAGTGGCACTTGACCAGCAACTGTGCGAAGTTGGGCTGCGGGCCGAACGCGGCATTCGAGAGGTAGTAGCGCGGCGGAGTGCATCCGACGAAGGCCGAGACCCGCTCCACGCTCTCGAAGCGGCGGATCCAGTCGGCTACGGCCGCGGCTACGGCCGCGGCTTCGGCGTCGGTACGCTCGATGCGCGTTCCTTCGGGCATCCACATGTCGACCGTGAAGTAGGGTTTGTCGAGCGACGGCGTGAAGACCTTCGGAATGAAGCGGAAGCCCCAGGCCGATGCCCCCAGCAGGAGCACCAGGGCTCCGAGAACGGCATACCGGCGGCGGATCACCGCCTGCAAAGCCCGCCGGAACGCATCGTAAAGCCGCCCGGCATAGGGATCGGCCGGAAGTTGCCCCTGCCGCGGACGCGGTACGAACTCCTGGATGAAGAAGGGGGTCTGGGTCAGGGCGAACACCCAACTGAACATCAGCGACACGCCGATCACGACGACCAGCGACGAGAGCAGTTCGCCGGTGATGTGGGGCGAGTAGTAGATCGGCAGGAAGGTCAGGATGGCAATCACCGTCGCGGCCAGCAGCGGCACGGCCGTCGAGGAGCAGGCCCTGAGGATGGCCACGCGCTTGCGCATCCCGCGCTGCATGTTGACGAGCGCCGAGTCGGAGACGACGATGGCGTTGTCTACGAGCATTCCCATGGCGATGATGATTGCGGCAAGCGACATGCGTTGCAGGGCAATCCCCTCGACCTGCATGACCATCAGCGTGGCGAAGATCGAAAAGATCAGCCCGCTGCCGATCAGCAGCCCGTTGCGCAGCCCGATGAAGAAGAGCAGAACGGCGACGACCGTCACGACCGAGATCACCAGATTCCAGACGAACCCCCGGTTGGCCGCCTCGGATTCATGTCCCTGATCGTAGATCGGATGGATGGCATACCCTTCGGGCAGGCTCGCGGCAAAGGCGTCGATGCGTTCGGCGACGGCCCGGGCCATCTCCACGACGTTGCCCGTCGAAACCGTGGCCACGGCCACACCCAGTGCCGGCCGGCCGTTGATACGCATAAGATTCGAGGCCGGACGCGCATAGCTCTCCTCCACGCGGGCGATCTCCCCCAGGCGGAAGTGTTCGCCCGACGGCGAGGTGATCGTCATCCGGCGGATATCCTCCAGCGTGCGGAACGTACCGGTCGATTCGATCCGCAGGCGGCTTTCGCCCGTCTCCAGCGCCCCGGCATCGACCACGCGGTTCTGTTCGGCGAAGGCCCGGGCAATGTCGGCAGTCGTCAGGCCGCTCTGCGACAGAAGGGCCGGAGCCACGGTGACCTCCACCGTAGGGGTTTGCGTCCCCCAGACCTCCACGCGCGCCACATCCCGCACCGTCAGCAGCTCGTCCTTGAGCCGCTTGGCCTCGTCCTCCAGTTCGCGCCACGTGCGGCCCTCGCCCGTCAGTCCGTAGAAGACCCCGAGCACGTCGCCGAAGTCATCGTTCACGACCGACGGACCCGCCCCTTCGGGCAGGCGTCCCTGCACGTCGGCAACCTTCCGCCGCAGCTTGTCCCACAACTGCTGCATCTCGTCGGCCCGCACCTCCTTCTTGACATAGACCGTGATCTTCGACATCCCGACCCGGTTCTCGCTCTTCAGGTAATAGAGCTCGTCGAGCGACTGGATCGACTCCTCCAGCAGATCGGTCACCTCGTTGCGGACCTCCTCGGGCGATGCCCCGGGGTACGGGGTCATGACCAGCGCCTGCTTGATCGTAAAGGGGGCGTCTTCGAGCTTGCCCATATGGGTGTAGGAGTAGAGTCCGCCGAAGAGGACCAGAGCCAGCAGCAACCACGTCACCGCCTTGTTTTTCAGAACGTATTTTACCAGCGTATTCATCTTCAGGAGCGGTTTTTGAGTCGTTGTTCGAGATAGGCCCGACCCTTGATCGTACAGAGTCCGCGGGTAAAGACAACCAGGATTTCGGACGAGAAGGGATCACTCCGATACAGCAGCCGCTCCTCATGGTTGCCGAAGAGCCGGATCAGAAAATCCGACACCACGGCACGGACCGTATGGGACGACACCGTACGGCAGAGATAGCCCGCTTCGGCATCCCGTTCAGCCCGGGCGCCGCACGCCTCGGCATAATCGAAAAGCTGCTCCAGGAAGAGCCGGTAAACGGGCTCGCAAACCTGCCGGAGCTCCCGGCAGCAGCGTCCGACACGCCGCAGGTCGAGCGACCGAATCCCGGTCTGGAGCGTACAAAGTTCGTCGATCAGGTTGCCGCCCGTCCGGACGAGG
The DNA here is from genome assembly GCA_019115745.1 of Candidatus Alistipes intestinigallinarum. Classification (GTDB taxonomy): domain Bacteria; phylum Bacteroidota; class Bacteroidia; order Bacteroidales; family Rikenellaceae; genus Alistipes; species Alistipes intestinigallinarum. The sequence goes on along the minus strand of DXDA01000070.1, from coordinate 14,317 downwards.
AGCCGTTTGCGACACAACCACTCCATAAGACACGCTTCGAGCAGTTGCTCCTTGCTGGGGAAGTGCTGGTAGAGCGTGCGTTTGGAGATCCGCAAATCGGCGGCCACCCGATCCATCGTGAATTTTCGGAGCCCGAAGGTCCCGAGCAGCTTCAGCGAGCTGTCGATAATCCGCTTTTTCATGGTCTTTGCAATTCGGCAGTCCGTACCTCATCCGTTTCCCGACACTCGACGACCTGCCCGTCCTCCAGAAACCGCAGTCCGCTCACGGCAACCGTCTCTCCGGCAGCCAGTCCCGCGTTCACCGCGATCCGCTCCTCCGGAAGCAGCTCGCCCGCCTCGACCTTCCGCCGTGCAACCCGGCCCGAAGCGGGCTCGACGACCCAGACGCAATCGCCCTCTCCGGGGGCATGGAAAAGTGCCTTGCGGGGAATGGCAACCGTCCGGGCGGCCGCATCCGGAAGCTCGAAACGCACAAGCCCGGAGAGTCCTGCGGGAAGCGTTCCGTCGGGATTGGGCAACAGGGCCGTCAACAGGTAGGAGAGGTTGTTCGGCGTGGTGCTCCGCGCACACTCGACCACCCGGGCCCGGAACCGCTCACCCGGCGCATGGTCGAACTCCAGCTCCACCTCATCGAGCTGGGCGGCCTGCATGGCGATCTGCTGCGTCACGTAGATCTCGATGCGCAGCGAGGAGATGTCCGCGAGGGTCACCACCGGCTGCGAGGCCTTCACATCCTGATAACGCTCGACAAACACCTCGCCGACGTAACCGTCGAACGGAGCCCGGAGCCGGGTATCGTTCAAGGCGTTGAGTGCCGCATCACGGGCGGTTTCGGCCGCAACGCAGGTTGCTCGGGCCACTTCATAACTGCTGGCCGGGAGGTTGTCCTTCTCGTAGAGAGCCGCCACCCGTTCGTAATCGGCCCGGGCCTGCCGCCAGGCCGCTTCGGTCTGTTCGCAACGGAGTCGGAAGTCGCGCGGATCGATTTCGGCAATGAGCTCCCCCGCGCGGAAATGGCTCCCGGCATAGACGTCGAAGCGCTCGACGGGCCCCGAGACCCGGAACGAAAGGACCGACGTACGCAACGGTTTGGCAATAAATGGGAATTCCTGCGAGGAGGCGATCTCGACGGTCGAGGAGCGGGCCGTTTCGACATACATCCGGTCGTCGGACCGCTGCGACCGGTCGCCACAGGCTGTCGTCAACAGCAAAAACGGGAGAATAAGGATTCTGGCATTCATCGGATGGGATTTTGTTTCCGCGGCAAAAGTAAGGGGCAGGGACTGCTGCTTTCCGGATAAATGACCCAACCCCGGAAACCGACGACCGAATTCCCGTTATGGCCGTCTGAAACGGCTGGTCGATTCACCTCCACCCCGCGATAGCGACCGCTCCGGAATTTTTATACAGCCGGAAGCACGGCCGGGACCTTCCAATGCCAGGGAATGATCCGTTTGTTTTTTGTTTTTTGGTTCCAAAAAACTATCTTTGCGCCCGAAAGGCAATGGTATCTGCCTCGAACCGCCGCCCGATCGGGATGTGCTGATGATACCTGCGTGATAATGGATTCCAACCATTAAAAGCAGATGGTATGGCGGTGAAAGATCTCAAATATCAGTTGATTCAGACGTGCGGCAAGGATCGCAGCGTCTCTGTTTTCATTTTACATGCTCTATGGTAAAGACGCTCTTTTTTATCGGTGCCGGAAGTTTTGCCGGCGGTGTTGCGCGGTATCTGCTCTCCCGACTCGTGCAGAGTCATGCCGCTTCGGGATTCCCGTGGGGGACGTTGGCGGTCAATGTCGCCGGATGTTTGGTTGTCGGCGTGCTGTACGCTCTTTTCGAGCGGGGCAATCTGATGAACGGCGATCTGAGGCTTTTTCTCACGGTGGGTTTCTGCGGAGGCTTTACGACCTTCTCGACCTTCATTCATGAAAATTATGCCCTGCTCGGTGAACAGAATTTCCTCCATTTTGCCGGCTATGCCCTGCTGAGCTTTGCGCTGGGATTGCTGGCTGCGCATCTCGGGCATTTGATAATCAAGGCGATATGAAACGTTTGCGGTGTGCAGTCTGACATCCGGCCGGTCCTGTAAACGGGGCGGGGACGAATGACCGGAATATGCAGGGAATTTTCTGCATATTCTTTTTTCGTGCATTCCGGAACCCTTGTTTGGGACATTGCCGCGCAGCGGTTTCTGTCCGGTTTTCCGAATGATTTCGGGACAAAACCTGCCGGAAAATTTGCCGAAGCGCCCGAAATGTGCTACCTTTACCCATCGCCGCAACCCATGATTCATGGAAGAAACTTCGGATAAGACTGCTGTTCCTTGCCGTTTCGAGGAGGTGTACGACCGCTACAAGGCTTATTTCATCGGTATAGCCCTGTCGTATGTCCGTGACCGTATGGTTGCCGAGGATCTGGTTACGGATTCTTTCCTCAAGGTGTGGGAAAACCGCTCCGGAATCACGCCCCACAACCTGCCGGCCTACCTGCTGACGGCGCTTCGCCGCAGATGCCTGGACTGGCTGCGCAACCGGAACATCCACCTCCGGGCACAGCATCGCCTGCACCAGACCGAATGCCGGATCGTTGAGGAGCGTATTGCCCGACTCGAATCCGAGACTTCGCATCCGCTGCTGATCTCCGAGGCGCTGGCCATTATCGAGCGGGAGTTGCAGCGGATGCCGGAACAGCGCCGCCGGGTCTTTGTGGCGCATCGTTTCGAGGAGATGTCCTACCGGGAGATTGCGGCCGTTTACCACCTTTCGGAAGGACAGGTCACCTACGAGTTGCGCATGGCGCGTGAATCGCTGAAGATGGCCCTGAAGGATTATCTGCCGTTGGTTGCATTGATTGTTGAGGGCGGTTCCCGGTTGAGCTGATTGGGAAACTACCGTCCGGGCTGCCGGCCCTTCTTATCTTCCTCTTCCTACCCTCTCTGCCTGCTGCCCGACCACCCTTTCCGCGTCCGACCCACCCGGATTTTTTGATCTGCCTCCCCCCCCCGGTTTCGGCCTTCTTCCCGATTGTCTCATCTACTTCCTGCCCTTCCGATCCTTTTCTACCCTCTCCACCCTCTCTGCTCTTCCTGCTCTTCCTGTCCTTTCCACCCTTCCTGCCCTTTTTTAACTTCGGCCAGTTTGCTTCTCTCTTTCTGAACTTTTTTGTTCGTCGACGTGGGCGTAAAGTGGTGAATAATAGATGATTTTATTCTTAAAAATATTTATTTGCGGGATTCGCCTGTTTTTTTCGCAAATCCCGCCCCGCCATGCGTCTATATAGTGTCAAACGATTCTGCAAAGATGGAAAAAGAGACTTTATACCGCTATGTCAAATGCCAGGCCACGCCCGACGAGGAGCTGGCCGTCCTCGAATGGCTCGACCGCGATCCGGCCCACGGACGCCTGCTGTCGGAGATCCAGCGTCAGCACGACCTGGTTGCCCTGAGCGGTCCGCTTATCGACCGCTACCACGATGCACACGGCCCGGCCCGCCGACTGGTCCGGCTCCGGCGCTGGAGTGCCGTTGCGGCGATGCTTGCCCTGGTGCTCTTCGGGGGCTACCACTACCTGCAGTCGCGCCGGATGACTCGCCTCTCGGAGCAGATGCTGGCCATCGAGGTCCCCTACGGCCAGCACCTCAAACTGACCCTGCAGGACGGCACGTCGGTGTGGCTGAATGCGGGTTCCACGCTGCGTTATCCGGCCCTTTTCCCGAAGCGCGAGCGGCGTGTCGAGATCGAGGGTGAGGCACGCTTCGAGGTGGTCCGCGATGCGCAGCGGCCGTTCGTGGTCGAGACCTACGCCTGTGACCTGGAGGTGCTGGGTACGAAATTCAATGTGGAGGCCGATCCGGAGAGCCGGCGCTTCTCGACGGCGCTGTTCGAGGGGTGCGTGGCGGTGACCAACCGCCTGGTTGCGGGCGAACGGGTCGTCCTCTCCCCGAACCGGATGGTTACGCTCTGCGGCGGGCATCTGCAGGTCGGGGATGTCGTCAATACCGACGCCTACCGCTGGACGGAGGGCATCATCAACCTCACGGGCCAGAGCTTCCCCGAGCTGATGGAGCGTTTCGAGAAGGCCTTCGGGGTGACGATCCGCCTCGAACGGGTTCCGGAGATCCACATCGGGCAGGGCAAGATCCGGCAGTCGATCGGCATCGACAACGCCCTGCAGGTGCTGCAACAGTTCGCCGACTTCCGCTACGACAAGGATGAGCAGACCAATACGGTCACCATCCGATAGAGAACGAATCCGAAAACCAACCTTGAAATACCTGCTGCCTATGATTTGACCCCAACCATCGCCAACCACCGAAACTACCTTGCCGAACCCGAAAAAAACGGCCTGCGGGATGTGCGACCATCCGTGCAGGCCTCGGTTCGAGCATTCAAAGCCTACTCTAACCTTAATTCACAAATTTATGAATAAAAAGTTTATTCGACAAACGAAACGTCTGTTTACTTTTTTGTTCATGCTCGGCCTGTGGCTGTTCGGGTCTCCGCACGCGGAGGCGCAGGGGCAGCGGACGGTCCGCGTCACGATCCATCTGAGCGAGGTTCCGATGACGACGGTCATGGCCGAAATCGAACGACAAACCAAATACCTCTTCGTCACGAGTGCGGAGGTGCGGACCGACCGGATCGTGAGCGTCGACGTTTCGGCGGCGCCGCTGACCGAAGCGCTGGATCAGATGCTCCGGGGTTCGGACATCCGCTATGACATCCGTTCGCTGAGCATCTCGCTCTCGGTACGGAAACCGGAGGCTCCGGCCGTGGTTTCGGGACGGGTGACCGATCCTTCGGGGCGTCCGATCGTGGGAGCTACGGTGCTGGTCCGGGGGACGACCAACGGCGTCTCGACGGACGGAGAGGGCCGTTTCACGCTGACGGTCCCCGCACCTTCGGCGGCGGTTCTGGAGATCGGCTACCTGGGCTACGAGCCCTGTACGCTGGCCGTGGGCAGCCGCACGACGTTCGACATCACGCTTCGGGAACAGGTCTCCGAGATCGAGAGTGTCGTGGTGACGGCCCTCGGCATCAAACGCTCCGAAAAGGCCCTGGCCTATCATGTTTCGGAGGTGGCCTCCGACGCGATCACGAAGGTCCGCGACGCGAACTTCATGAACGCCCTGGCGGGCAAGGTGGCCGGACTGCAGATCAACACCTCGTCGTCGGGCGTGGGTGGTGCGGCCAAGGTCGTGCTGCGCGGCCAGAAGTCCATTTCGCAGAATAACAACGCGCTGTATGTGATCGACGGCATTCCGATGAACAACTACGGCGGCGGAGGCGGTACGGAGTTCGACTCGAAGGGCGCCACGGATGCCATTGCGGACCTGAATCCCGACGACATCGAGAGCATCAGCGTCCTGAACGGTGCGGCCGCGGCGGCTCTTTACGGATCGAATGCGGCGAACGGTGCGATCATGATCACGACCCGCCAGGGCGAGGCTGGGCGCCTGCGTGTGAGCCTCTCCACGAACAACGAGTTCCTGCGGCCGTTCGTGCTTCCGGAGTTCCAGAACCGCTACGGCACGGGTTCGAACGGCACCCGGGAGGGCTCTCCGATCCAGAGCTGGGGGCAGAAGCTGCTTCCTGCGGCCCGCACGGGTTACACGCCCGAGGATTTTCTCGAAACCGGTTATGTCACCTCCAATTCGGTGACGATGTCGGGCGGCACGGAGCGGAACCGGACCTTTTTCTCGGCGGCCTCGGTGAACTCCGAGGGGATCATCCCCAACAACTACTACGACCGTTACAACTTCACGTTCCGGAACAGCACCTATTTTCTGCAGGACCGTCTGCGTCTGGATGTCGGAGCGAGCTATATCGTCCAGAAGGACCGCAACATGATCAACCAGGGCGTCTATTCCAACCCGCTGGTTTCGGCCTATCTCTTCCCGCGCGGGGAGGATTTCTCGCTGACCCGGAATTTCGAGCGTTACAACCCGGCCCGGGGGATCTACGAACAGTACTGGCCCTATGGCGAGGGCGGTGACCTGCGGATGCAGAACCCCTACTGGATCGCCTACCGCAACCTGCGGGACAACGACCGCAACCGCTACATGCTGTCGGCCTCGCTGTCGTACGACATCACCGATTGGCTGAATGTCTCCGGGCGGGTGCGGGTCGACAATTCGAACAACCTCTACACGCAGAAACTCTACGCCTCGTCGAATGCCACGCTGCTCGAAGGCAGCACGCAGGGCTTTTACGGCGAGTCTCGGCGCTTCGACAAGCAGACCTACGGCGACCTGATGGTCAATATCGACAAGACGTTCGGGGAGGATTGGTCGCTCCATGCCAACGTCGGGGCCTCGATCAACGACACGCGGTCGGACGAGCTGACCTACCAGGGCCCGCTTTCCAACGACGGCATTCCGAATGTCTTCTCGGTCTTCGACCTGGACATCGAGAAGCGGCGGGGCTCGAAAGAGGGCTGGCGCGAGCAGACGCAGTCGCTCTTCGCTTCGGTGGAGGTGGGCTGGCGTCGGATGCTCTACCTGACGCTCACGGGCCGCAACGACTGGGCTTCGCAGTTGGCCGAATCGCCCGAATCGTCGTTCTTCTACCCGTCGGTGGGTTTGTCGTGGATCCCGAGCGAGACGTTCACGCTTCCCGCGGCGTTCAGCTACCTGAAAGTGCGGGGGTCGTTCTCGTCGGTGGGTATCCCCTTCCCGCGGCACCTGACGATCCCGACCTACGAGTACGACAATACGAACCACGCCTGGAAACCCAAGACGCACTACCCGATCGGCGAACTGCACCCGGAGCGTACGAAGACCTGGGAGGCGGGTCTCGACCTGCGGTTGTGGCGCCACCTGAGCCTTTCGGCGTCGTGGTACCGGGCCGACACCTACAACCAGACGTTCGACCCGCAGATTTCGGTTTCGTCGGGTTATTCGACGATCTACCTGCAGACGGGCCATGTCCGCAATACGGGTGTGGAGCTCTCGGCGGGGTATGACAACACGTGGCGGGATTTCCGCTGGTCGACGAACTTCACCTTCTCGTGGAACCGCAACGAGATCGTCGAGCTGGTCCACAACTACACCCACCCGGAGACCGGGGAGTTGATCACCAAGGACCGGCTCGAAATCAAGGGGCTGGGCAAGGCGAAGTATATCCTCAAACCGGGCGGCACGATGGGTGACCTCTATACGAATTCGAACCTCAAGTACAGCGAGAAGGGCTACATCGAGCTCGACGACAAGGGCAACGTGACCGTATTGGACAACTGTCCGGACATCCTGCTCGGGTCGGTGCTTCCGGACGCCAACCTCGCGTGGCGCAACGATTTCTCGTGGAAGGGCGTGAATCTCGGCGTGCTCTTCACGGTGCGTCTGGGCGGCATCTGCTACTCGGCGACGCAGGCCTGGATGGATCAGTTCGGGGTTTCGGAGGCCACGGCCGCGGCGCGCGATGCGGGCGGCGCACGGGTCAACGGCCGCTCGATGGTCGATCCGCAGCGATGGTACCAGTCGATTTCGGCCCAGTCGGGACTGCCGCAATACTACACCTATTCGGCCACGAACGTCCGTCTGCAGGAGCTGTCGCTCGGTTACGAGCTGCCGCAGCGGTGGTTCGGCGATGTCTGCTCGATGGAGGTGTCGCTCGTGGGGCGCAACCTGTGGATGATCTACTGCAAGGCGCCGTTCGATCCCGAAGCCGTGGCATCGACCGGGACGTTCTACCAGGGAATCGACTATTTCATGATGCCGTCGTTGCGCAGCATCGGCTTCAATGTAAAACTAACCTTTTAAACGACAGCCATGAAAACGGAAAACCATAAGAATCGGAGTATCCGCCTCGTGCTGCTTGCCGTTGCCGCATACGCTGCGGTCGGCTGTACGGGCGAGTTTGCGGAGATCAACCGCAATCCCAACGAAGTGACCGAGGAGGAGATCCAGCGCGAGAACTACAAGACGGGCGCCAACATCAAGGGGCTTCTCAGTCTGGTGGTTCCGGTCGAGGAGCACATCTACCAGTTCAACGAACTGCTGGTCGGGGGCTCCTATGCGGGATATGTCGAGGGGACGCTCGACGGTTGGGACAACAAGTTTTCGATCTTCAATCCGACGGCCGACTGGCTGAAGTGGCCGTTCGTGAACGTGCTCTCCGAGACCTACCCCTACTACCGGGGGATCGTCAACGGGACGGACAATGCGGTGATGCTGGCCCTGGCGGACGTGCTTCGGGTTGCGATCATGCACCGGGTGACCGACACCTACGGTCCGATCCCCTACTCCGAGGTGGTCGAGAACCGCAAGGAGTCGCTGGCCGTGGGCTACGACACGCAGGAGGAGGTCTACCTGAAGATGTTCGAGGAGCTGGACGCGGCGATTGCGGCGTTGACGGAGAACATCCAGCTTTCGACCGAGGCGTTCGGGAAGTTCGACAACGTCTACGGCGGCGACGTCTCGAAATGGCTGAAGTATGCCAATTCGCTGAAGCTGCGCATGGCGATGCGCCTATCGTACGTGGCTCCGGACGTTGCGCGCGAGCGGGCGTCGGAGGCGATTGCCGGGGGCGTCATCACGGCGAATGCCGACAATGCGCAGTTGACGCTTACGGAGAACCGGGCGGTTCTGTGCTGGGTCGACTGGGGCGATCACCGGGTCGGGGCCGACATCATCTCGCTGATGAACGGCTATAACGACCCGCGGCGCGAGACGATGTTCACGCAGGTGACCATCGGCGAGGGCGAGGATGCCGTGCAGGGCTACGCGGGGATCCGCATCGGGGCGATTCCGGAGAGTACGGATCGGGCCAAGGCGGGTTATTCGAACATGATCATCGATTCGAAATCGCCCTACCTGTGGTTCAATGCGGCGGAGGCGACCTTCCTGCGGGCGGAGTACGAGCTGCGCTGGGGTTCGGAGTCGGCGGCGCAGGACCTTTACGAGAAGGCGGTTGAGCTGTCGTTCGAGGAGCGCGGCGTGCAGGGTGCGGAGGCCTATCTGGCCCAGGCGGATGCAGTTCCGGCGAACTACGTGGACAACGTGGGAACGGACAACATCGCGGCGCTGAGCAAGATTACGATTCCGTGGGAGCCGGGCGCCGGGAACTGGGAGTCCAACCTGGAGCGGATCATCACGCAGAAGTACATTGCGATCTTCCCGCTGGGCAACGAGGCGTGGGCCGAGTACCGGCGGACGGGCTACCCGCGGCTGTTCCCGACGGTGAACAACAAGAGCGGCGGGACGGTCACCTCGGAACACGGGGCGCGGCGCCTGAACTACCCGACGGAGGAGTACACGGAGAATCCCGTGCATGTAGCCGAGGCGGTGGAGATGCTCGGCGGAGTGGACACGCCGGGGGTCCGTCTGTGGTGGGATGTGAAACCATATAACGAATGAGACCATGAAAACGAGACGAATCATAGCTATTTTATCCCTGTTCGGGGTGCTTTGCGCGGGCATTTCGTGCAGTGACTGGACCGAGACGGAGGTGATGGATCAGGAGGTCATTCGCCCGGACCGTCAGGACCCGGCTGGATGGGCGGAGTACGTGGCCGACGTGACGGCCTACAAGCGTTCGGAGCACCTGCTGACGTATGCGTGCCTGCAGAATGCCCCGGAGCCGTCGACATCGGAGCGGGATTTCCTGCGGTCGTTGCCCGACTCGCTGGACATCGTGAGCCTGCAGCGCACGCCGTCGTCGGCCGATCTGGAGGACCTGCCGCGGATGCGCGAACTGGGCACGCGGGTGCTCTGCCCGCTGCTTCCGGGCGAGGATGCGGCGGCCGTGGGGAACCGGGCCCGCAAGCAGGGGTTCGACGGCGTGGCCCTGCAGGCGTGGACGGCGCCGTTTGCGGACCTTGGGGCGACGCTTGCGGCGCTGGGCGAGGTCGGAATGGTGGTCTACGAGGGGGATCCTTTGCTGGCCGACCCGACCTGTTTCGACGCCTTCGACCTGGTGGTGGTGCCTTCGGCGATGCTTGTCTACCAGGCGGACATCGAGCTGCTGCGCGACGAGGCGCTGCGGGCGGGGATCCCGGCCGACCGGCTGTTGCTGAGTGCGGTTCCGGGGGGCTCGTGGCGGGATTTCCGCAGCACGAAGACCGATGCGCTGACGCTGGGTCTGCGGCTGAGTCTTCCGTCCGGGCTGCCGGGGCTTGCGCTCTACGACATCGGACAGGACTACTACCACGCTTCGGGGGTGAACTATCAGGTCACAAGGAGCTTTATCACCCGGCTGGCCCTCACACCTAAAAACTGACGAACGATGAAACGGATATTTTTGATTTTGACGGTTTTTGCGGTTGCGGCGACGTCGTGCGACCGCGACGAATACGACGAAAAGAGTCCGGTTTCGGCGGCGCTTTATCTGGATGCGGCGCAGGACCGGAGCGACATCCAGGTCTTCTTCAAGCGGGAGGTCTCCGCGCAGGAGAAGACGCTTTCGGCGACGCTGAGCGCCCCGACGGACCGGGACGTGACGGCGACGCTGGCGATCGATGCCGACGCGGTTTCGCGCTATAACGAGCGCCACGGCACGGACTACGCGCTGCTCGACGCCGCGCACTACGAGTTGTCGGCGCAGCACCTTTCGATCGAGGCGGGGAGTGTGATTTCGGAGCCGGTGACGGTCCGCTTCAAGGATCTGACCGTGCTTCCGGCGGATGTGACGTACCTGCTTCCGGTTTCGGTGTCGAGTCCGGACATCGGGTTGCTGGAGGCTTCGGCGACGGTGTGGTACCTGGTCAAGCAGACGAGCGCCATCACGACCGTTGCCGACCTGACCGACAACTGGATCACCTTCCCGACGCTCGACGAGGCGGGGCCCCAGAGCGACCTGTTCAACGGGCTGAAGGCCGTGACCTACGAGATCATCGTCCGGGTGAAGAGCTTCAATCCGGAGGTGAGCATCTCCTCGGTGATGGGCGTCGAGCAGTACCTGCTGCTTCGCTTCGGCGATTCGGGTTTCCCGCGCCAGCAGTTGCAGGTCCAGGCCGGGGCCAACAAGTTCCCCGATGCGGACGACGTGCTGTCGCTCGAAGCGGGCGAATGGTACCACCTGGCGCTGACCTACGATGCGCTGAGCGGTCAGATGCAGATCCTGGTCAACGGCCAGGTGCAGAGTGCGGGCACGGTCAAGTGGTCGGGCGGCGAGATCAACCTGGCGATGCGTGCGATGTACGATGCCGACCCGGTGGGGAATGCGTCGCTGTCGCAGGCCTACCAGTTCTTCATCGGACGTTCGTACGATGACGACCGGCCCCTGCAGGGCGAGGTTGCCGAGGCTCGGGTCTGGTCGGTGGTCCGCACGCAGGCGGAGATCTGGGAGCACATGTACGACGTGGATCCGGCGAGCGAGGGACTGCTCGGCTACTGGAAGTTCGACAAGCCGGAGGATGGCGACGTGGTGCGCGACGTCACGGGCCACGGCAACGACGGCGTAGCGGCCAAGCCGCTCCAGTGGAACACCTCGGTGGAGGTTCCGCAACTGAACAAGGAGTAACCATAAACGGAATTGAACGATGAAAATGCAAAATAGATCATGGTATGGCAGTCTGCCCGTGCTGGTGTTGTGGCTGGCGGCGGTGCTGACGGCCTGTACGTCCGACCCGATCGAGTTCGAGGGCGGATCGGGAGCGGCTTTCGACCCGATGGGCGAGAGTGCCCCGCGGTTTTACAGCGCGCTGACCACCCGGGATTCGGTGGCGCGGGTGTGGGTCGAGGCGGAGTCGACCTTCGAGGATGTCGTCACCCTCTCCATGCCGAAACTCCGCGATGAGGACCTCACCGTCACCCTCTCGCTGGTCGAAAACGAGCAGTTGCGGTACAAAGCCAATGTATATTATTCTCTGGAAAGAGTCAATGTGGATGTGAGTGGTGGTTATGCTCCGAGGCAGCAAATCGACCGGACATTTTTCCAGGTTCCGGCGGATCATGTGACGGCGACGCTCGGCGAGCAGACCATTCCGGCCGGGGAGAACGGACTGAGCATCCCCGTACGCATCGACCTGAAGGGCGTGGGCGATCCGGCTCTCAACAGCAGCTTCCTGGTGATCCTGCAGGCCGAGACGGTCGATGCCGCCGGGAATACCTCCAGCAGCCGCTTCTACTACGAACTGATGGTCGACCCCGTTACGCTGCGCCAGTATCCGGAGCGGATCGAGGGGCACGGGGAATCCTGTGTGGAGTGCGGCGTCATCTACATCGACCCCTCGTGGCTGGACCCGCGGGCCTGCCTCGAACCGGTTATCCTCTATACGGATCCATCGACTTGGGAGACGTCCCTTTATGAATACTGCGATATCGTGGTGATTCTGGGCGGCTCGGTCGGCTATGATCCCCTGACGCAGATGCCGCAGTTGAACATCGACCGCAATCTGCTTCATCTGCTGGACAATGCCGACCGTTATCTGCGGCCGATTCAGAAGCGGGGTGTCAAGGTAACTTTTGAGCTGACGGGCGCCGGTTCGGGACTGGGTTTCTGCAATCTCAACGATGCACAGCGGGCTTCGCTCGTTGCGGAGATCGCCCGGGTTGTTGAAAAATACGGCATCGACGGCGTGAATCTCAACGACGAATACACCAACTACGGCGCCAACGGCCTGCCGGGGATCGATCCGGCCTCCTATGCGAAGTTCATCCGCGACCTGCGGACGGCCCTTCCCGACAAGACGATCACCCTGACCGATCTGGGCGAACCGTCGGCCACGCTCTACGAGGCTCACGACGGAATCGAGGCCGGCACCTACCTCGACTATGCCTGGACAGGTACGGCTGCCGACCTGACGGACCCCTATGCGGCGGGAGCCTCGCGCAAACCCATTGCAGGGCTGCCGCGCCAATGCTACGGCCGCTTTACGGCCCGGGCCCGGGATATCGGTGTATGGAATGAAGCTGGGTATGATGACTCTTTTAATGTGATGTGGATGGAGATTGCTGTGTCGGACGATCCGCGAATTCTGGTTGAGGAACTGATACCGATTATCGAAGGAAACGAAGACAAAACAGGTGCTCATTTAGGTGAGTTTCTGGGATTTATGCTGCCGTGGACGGATGGTGGAATGAATATGCCCTGGCTGACCGATGCCGGGGGAGCTATTGCCGGAGCTCTTCAAAATCCCAACGCAAATCTCAATCTTCCGGGATACGGCAATATGTTTTACTATCCGGACTGGCTGCGTTTTGACTGACGCCCGGCTTCGGGAAATGGGTGGAAGGGCCCGCGCTTCTGGCGCGGGCCTTTTTGTGGGCGGCGGCATGGTCGGTGGCATGGATGGAGCTCCCGCCCGGGGGTCTGTTCCGTTCGGGCTTGGGAGGGGGCCGTTTGGGCGGGAATCCGGAAATATATAATATTTCCGACGCGGGTTGTGATCGCTGCCGACGGTAAATCCGGCTCCGAAAATTTGTCATCCCGTCCGAAAAATACTATCTTTACCTCTGGTTGGAGAGCGGACCGATTATGGAGAAGCAGCCGAAAAACGTCGTTTTGCCCCACGGCTTCGAGGAGATCTACGCGAAATACAAGAGCTATTTCGTGCGGATTGCCCTCTCGTACGTGCGTGACCGGATGGCGGCCGAGGACATCGTGACCGACAGTTTCGTGGTTTTCTGGGAAAACCGACATGAACTCGATGTCCGAAACATTCCGGCCTACATCTACACGGTGATCATCCACAAGTGCCGCAACTGGCTCCGGGACCGGCAGCAGCACCTGCGGGCCCACGACAACCTCCAGCGGGCGGAGTTGCGCATCCTGTCGGACTACGTGCTGCGGCAGACGGCCGACGATCCCGGGAAGCTGCTGCTGGACGAGGCGCTGCATATCATCGAGCGGGAGTTGCTGCGGATGTCGCCGGTGCGGCGTCGGGTCTTCATAGCCTACCGTTACGAGGAGATGTCCTACCGGGAGATTGCGGCGATCTGTTCGCTGACGGAGAGCCAGGTGGACTATGAGATTCGGGCTGCGAAGAAGATGCTGCGGGTGGCCTTGAAGGACTACCTGCCTCTGGCTGCCTGGCTGGTTCCCTTTCTTTGAGTTTTAGGATTCCGGCCGCCGCCAAAGCAGAGTTCCCCGCCGGATCGCCCCTTCTCTTTGTCTCTTTTCCCTTCCGTCCCTTCCGTCCCTTTCCTCCCTTTCCTCCCTCCCTTCCCTTCCCTTCCCGGACTTGGCCGCCGCTCCCCCCCCCTCTTTGTTTCCGCCCTGCCGCCGTTTCCTCTACCCCTCCCACTCAAAAAACGGCCCCCTTCGGTCCGTCCCCTCCCGGATCCGTTATTTCAGCCCCGTCGCCCGGCCCCTCTCTCCCCGGTTGTTCCTGCCCCGCCGCCGTTTTCTCTGCCCCTCCCCTCCGCTGTCAC
>DXDA01000069.1 GCA_019115745.1 Candidatus Alistipes intestinigallinarum | reverse complement strand
ATACGCACTGGTTCCAGCCGCTGACGGGCGGTACGGCCGAGAAGCACGATGCCTTTGCCGAGCCCGACGGCCACGGCGGTGTTCTGGAGGAGTTTTCGGGAAAACTGCTCGTGCAGCAGGAGCCCGACGCCTCGTCGTTCCCCAACGGCGGAATCCGCAATACGTTCGAGGCACGCGGCTATTCGGCGTGGGATCCCACCTCTCCGGCCTTCATCGTCGACACGACGCTCTGTATCCCGACCGTCTTCATCGCCTATACGGGCGAGGCGCTCGACTATAAGGTGCCTTTGCTGCGGTCGCTGACGGCTGTCGGGACGGCGGCCGCCGAGGTGTGCCACTATTTCGACAAGAATGTCGAGAAGGTCTTCGCCTATCTGGGCTGGGAGCAGGAGTATTTCCTTGTGGACGAGAGCCTGTGGGCCGTGCGTCCCGACCTGATGCTCACGGGCCGCACGCTCATGGGCCACGAATCGGCGAAGAATCAGCAGTTGGAGGATCACTATTTCGGGGCGATTCCGACTCGGGTGATGGCCTTCATGCGGGACCTGGAGTATGAGTGCCTGAAATTGGGCATTCCGGTCAAGACGCGCCACAACGAGGTGGCTCCGAACCAGTTCGAGCTGGCTCCGGTCTACGAGGAGGCGAACCTGGCCAACGACCATAACCAGTTGCTGATGACCATCATGGACAAGATCGCCCGCCGCCACCAGTTCCGGGTTCTGCTGCACGAGAAGCCCTTCAAGGGGATCAACGGTTCGGGCAAGCACAACAACTGGTCGCTCGGCACGGATACGGGCGTCAACCTGCTGGGTCCGGGCAAGACGGCGGCGGAGAACCTGCAGTTCATCACCTTCCTGGTGAATGCCATCTCGGCGGTCTACAAGCACAACGGTCTGCTGAAGGCGTCGATCATGAGCGCCACGAACGCACACCGCCTGGGTGCCAACGAGGCGCCCCCGGCCATTATCTCGACCTTCCTCGGGACGCAGGTTTCGGCCGTGCTGGACAAACTGGAGGCTTCGAAGAGCGACGATGCAATCCGCTTCGATGCGAAGAATGTCTTCAAGATGAGCGGTATTTCGCATATTCCGACCCTGTTGCGCGACAATACCGACCGTAACCGCACCTCGCCGTTTGCCTTTACGGGCAACCGCTTCGAGTTCCGGGCCGTCGGGTCGTCGGACAACTGCGCCGAGGCGATGATCGTGCTCAATACGGCGATGGCCAACGAGTTGACGGAGTTCAAGAAGCAGGTGGATGCGAAGATCGATGCCGGGATGAAGAAGGAGAAGGCGATCTACGAGGTGCTGAAGCAGATGATCAAGGCCTGCCGTGCGATCCGCTTCGACGGCAACGGCTATTCGGAGGAGTGGAAGGAGGAGGCGAAGCGCCGCGGTCTGGATTGTGAGACCTCGACGCCGCTGGTTTTCGACCGCTATCTGGATCCGGAGAGCCTGAAGATGTTTGCCGACATGGGAGTCTTCTCGAAGGTCGAGGTGGAGGCCCGCACGGAGGTGAAGTGGGAGACCTACACGAAGAAGATCCAGATCGAGGGCCGCGTATTGGGCGACCTGGCGATGAACCACATCGTGCCGATCGCCTCGAAATATGAAGCCGAGCTGCTGGACAAGGTCTACAAGATGTCGCAGATTCCGGGGTTGAATGCCGATCCGGACATTCGCCTGATCAAACGGATTCAGGACCACACGGCGGAGATCCAGCGCCTGACGGGCGAAATGATCGACGCGCGGAAGGTGGCCAACAAGATCGAGGACCAGCGCAAGAAGGCGATTGCCTACCACGATACGGTGGCGGTCTATTTCGATCAGATCCGGCGTCACATCGACAAGCTGGAGGAGATCGTCGACGACCAGATCTGGCCGTTGCCGAAATACCGGGAGCTGCTGTTCCTGCGTTGATCCCGTTTGTTGGAAGAGTTCCGGCCGTCCGAATTGTTCGGGCGGCCGGATTTTTTGTGGACGAGGCCCTTTGCTGCGGATCGGGCGCTTTGTTGTGAACCGGGTGTCTTGCTGTGAATCGGGCACTCTGCGGTGAACCGCTTTTTGGTACGGTCCGGCTTTCCGGTCCGGCTCGGCTTCTTCAGCCCCTCCCTCCCTTCCCGCACAAAAAAGGGGGAAGGCCTCACTGGCCCCCCCCCTCTTGTCGTTCCGGTTGTTTCCGGGACTATTCCTCTTCGCGGTACATGTGCTCCACGTAAATGGCGTGCTGCATCGCCTCGCGCTTTGCCACCGAAGGCTTGGTGAAGTACTGGCGGCGGCGGAGCTCCTTGAGGACGCCCGTACGCTCGTATTTACGTTTGAACTTCTTCAGGGCGCGTTCGATGTTTTCGCCCTCTTTTACCGGCATGATAATCATAGTATTCTCAGTTTTTTTGTTGTTGTAATCGTTGTTTTGTCAGATTGGGGCTGCGGGGGGCCGCATCACCGATGCGCCGATCCCTGGGGAGTGTCTACTTGTCGGTTGTTCCGCTGTCCGACCCGAATTGCAGATAGGGAGCCAGCCGTGCTGCCTCCTCGCGGGTCAATATGTGCTGTTCGATCAACTCTTCAGCGGTACTCCAACCTCCTTTCAACTGTCTTTGTCTGACGATTTTCCGTAAAGTCCGGGCGGCGATGTAGGGATGCCGTCCCAACTTTTCCTGGGGTGCAAAGTTAATATCAATTTTCCGAATTTTGCAACTGTCGCAGTAAATTTGTTTCAAAATTTTTTCGTAGTTGCTCTCCGTGACTCCCGGAACCTCTGCGAGTTGCTCGACGCGGACGAATCCGCCGAGGCGTTCGCGGTAGCCGATGATTCTCATGACGGTTTTTTCGCCGATGCCGTATACGGATCGGAGGGTGGCGGAATCGGCGGAGTTGATTTCGACGGGTTTGTCGATGGGCCGGGGCTTGCGTTCGGGGAAGATGACGTACGGCTCCAGGGCTGCGGCCACCGAGTCGTTGATGACGTAGCAGGCCCGCAACTCCTCCATGTCGTAGATGCCCGCGAGGTTTCGCCAGCGGATGAACGATTCGGCCTGCCGTTTGGTCAGGGCGCCGATGGCCTGCAGGTAGCGGGCGCTTACGGTGTCGATGCGGAAGGGGTGTATGGGCAGCGGGTCGGCGATGATGCGTCCGCTGCGGTATTCGCGGGGAGCGATGGCGTATTTGCGGCCGATTCGGATCCAGGGTTCGAGCCGCCGGTAGAGGGAGTCGCTGATGGCGTAACAGAGGGTCAGCTCCTCGGGGATGCGGAAGATCTTGCCTCCGGCGCGGTATTTCAGCAGGCTCACGGCCTCGTACTTCGAGAGCCCCAGTTTCCGCAGCTCGTCGAACGTGACGGTGTTGGGATCGAAGGGCCGCAAGACGATGCTGTCGGCGGGGATGGGTTGTTCGAATGCTTGTTCGAGGTGCCGGGCGGCCTCCGGGTCGGCCTTGGGGCGTATCAGCAGCAGCGCGACGATCAACAGTCCGGCCAACGGCAGGAAGAGCACCACGGCGCGCACCTCACGTTCGGAAAAGAGTCTGGCCATTTTTTCGGGTATTATTCGTTAGCGTGTTCGATGGCCCGTTTGACCGATCCCCAGCGGAGCAGGGCTTCGCGGGCTTCGGCTTCGGGGAGTCCGGTGCTTTGTGCGACCATGCGGGTTCCGCGGGCGACGAGTTTGTTGTTGGTGAGCTGCATGTGGACCATGCGGTTCCCCTCGACGCGCCCCAGGCGGATCATCACCGTGGTGGACAACATGTTGAGCATCAATTTCTGGGCCGTTCCGGCCTTCATGCGGGTGGAGCCGGTGACGAATTCGGGCCCGACGACCGCTTCGAGGGCGTAGTCGGCCTCGGCGGCGACGGGCGATTGGGGGTTGCAGACCACGGCGGCGGTCAACAGTCCCTCCTGCCGGGCCCTGCGCAGGCCGCCGATGACGTAGGGGGTGGTTCCCGAGGCGGCAATTCCCACGAGCGTATCGTCTGCCGTGGGGTGATAGGGTGCCATGTCGCGCCAGGCGCCTTCCGGGTCATCCTCGGCGTGCTCCACGGCACGGCGGAGGGCACCGTCGCCCCCGGCGATCAGCCCGATCACCCGATCGAAGGGCACCCCGAAGGTCGGGGGGAGCTCCGAGGCGTCCGTCACACCGAGACGGCCGCTGGTTCCGGCTCCGATGTAGAAGAGCCTTCCGCCGCGCCGCATCCGTTCGACGATGCGTTCGACCAACTGCTCCATGACGGGTATGACCTTCCGCACGGCTTCGTGCACGCGGGCATCCTCGCGGTTGATCCCGACGAGAATGTCGTGTGTGGACATCTGCTGCAGGTTATCGTATTCCGAACTCTGTTCGGTGATTCTGTTCTCCATGGTGGTATGCTGCAAGCCCTTCTGCGGGCGATTCGACAATGGTTTTCACGGAATAGCCCTCCGCGGCGAGGGCCTCGCGCAACAGCTCCTCGAAGTGGGCGGCAACCCCTCCGACACAGGCGACTGGAATCCCGGCCGGGTAGCGGCTCAGGTTCCGCCGGGCGAATTCGCGGAAGGCCCCGATGACCATCCCGCGCACTTCGGGACACGCCGTGTGTGCCCGGACGAAGGGCGCGAACGAGGCGAGGAACCGGTTGGCAAAGGGTTCGCGGTAGACGCGGCGGATGATCTCCTCGTAGGAGAGTCCGGTTTCGGTGAGGAACTCGTCCCGGAGAGGGATGTGCCCCTTGAAGATGCCGTTTAGCAGGCCGCGGCCCAGGGCGGCACCGCTTCCCTCGTCACCGAGGATGTAGCCCAGCGGGGGGACCTGCCGGACGATCTCGCCCCCGCGGCAGAGGCAGGAGTTCGAACCGGTCCCGAGGATGCAGGCAATCCCTTCGCCATGCCCCCACAGGGCCCGGGCCGCGCCCGTGAGGTCCGATTCGACGGTGACCTCCTGCGTTCCGAAGTGGTGGGCGAGGAGTTGCCGGAGCCGTTCCGAGGTCTCGGGGAAGCTCCTGCCGCACCCGGCGCCGTAGAACCGCACGGCCGCAACGGTCCCGAGCCGGGGCAATTCGGCCAGCGAGCTGAGGATCTGCTCGTCGGAGTGCTGGACGGCATTGATCCCGCGGGTGCGCAGGGTGCGCATCCGGACGCCGTCGTCGGCGATCCACGTGCATTGGGTTGATCCGCTGTCTGCCAAAAGTATCATCTCTCAAAGATACATATAATATATGGAATCCGGAAGAGAAACGGGTGTAACTAAATTTTTTAGTTGATAAACTATAAAAAATAGTTGTTTGTGAATATTTTTTAGTTACCTTTGTGGTGAGGGCGGGACGAAACGCCCGGAGACGCAGAAAAGAATCGAAAAAAGAGACGACCATGGAACGACTGACACGCCGCGAAGAGGAGCTGATGCAATGCTTCTGGACGCACGGACCGCTGTTCGTGCGGGAGTTGGTGGCCCTGGCCCCGGAGCCGAAACCGCACTTCAATACGCTTTCGACGATGGTGCGGGCCCTCGAATCGAAGGGCTACGTGGGGCATAAACCCTTCGGGAATACCTACCAGTACTATCCGCTGGTGAGCGAGGCGGAGTTTTCGCGCCGCACGCTGGGCAGCGTCATCGACCGCTATTTCGAGAAGTCCTGCCTCGGGGCGGTTTCGGCGCTGGTCGAGGAGGAGAAGATCTCGGTCGAGGAGCTGCGCGAACTGATCGACCGCATCGAACACCAAAACGCCCGATAGCCATGTGTTACGAATGGACGATCTACAGCCTGAAAGTGGGGGCGTGCCTGGCGGTTTTCTACCTCTTCTTCAAACTGCTGCTGAGCCGTGAGACCTTCCACCGCTTCAACCGCATCGTGGTGCTGGGGGCGATGCTCCTCTCGTTCGTGCTGCCGCTGTGCGTGATTACGGTCTGGCGCGAACTCCCGCTGCTGCCCGCCGTCCCGGTTTTCGAGATGGGCGAAGTTGCTCCCGAACCGGCTCTTCCTGCCGCACGGCCTTTCCCCTGGAAAACCCTTGTCGGGGTGCTTTTCGTGACGGGAGCCGCTGCCACCTGCCTGCATACGCTCTGGTCGCTGGTCGCGGTGGTGCGGGTGATCCGCCGGGGGCGCCGCGAACGGCTGGACGACGGGACGATCCTCGTGCGGCTGCCGCAGCGCGTCACGCCGTTCAGTTGGGGCCGCTACATCGTGATCTCCGAGGAGGATCTGGCCGATAACGGCGCGGCCATCCTGGCCCATGAACGGGCCCACGTGCGTCTGCACCATTCGGTCGACCTGCTGGTGACCGACCTGGCGGGATGCCTGCAGTGGTTCAATCCGGCGATGTGGCTGCTGCGGCGCGAGTTGCGGGCCATCCACGAATACGAAGCCGATGCCGCCGTGCTGGCCGGGGGTGTCGATGCGAAGAGTTATCAGATGCTGCTTATAAGGAAAGCTGTCGGCGGGAGGTGGTACTCAGTCGCCAACAGCTTCAATCACAGTAAACTTAAAAATCGGATTACCATGATGTTGCGAAAAAGATCGTCGCGGCGGACCGAAGCGCGTGCGCTTCTGCTGCTGCCGCTTGTGGGTCTGGCTCTGGGAGCCTTTGCCGAGACCCGTTATGTTGTTCCTGCTGCGTACAAAGATACGCAAAATCGGATTACAAAAAACGAAATGCGTGCGGAAATCGGTCCGGATACCATTATTATCCGCGGGACGAAGGCGACGATGGATCCGGCGAAGACTCCGATGGTGATCATCAACGGCTCGAAAACCGACGCAAAGGCCCTCGACACGCTCCGTCCGGAACGGATCGCATCGGTTTCGGTGCTGAAGGATTCGCTTTCGCGGGCCACCTACGGCGAGGAGGCGAAGAACGGCGTGATCGTCGTCACGCTGAAAAAGCCGGGAGAGACCGCGGCGGCCTCTGAGAACAATGCCTACGGTACACAGGTGACAACCTCCCCGGACGGGAACACCATGTCCATTTCGATTTCGGGTTCTCCCTCGCAGGCATCGCTCTCTGCTTCGGGGCTTGAGGGCAATCCGATGATCGTGGTCGACGGGGAGCGCTATTCGGGCAGTCTCAACGACCTCGACGTGCAGCAGATCCGGAGCATGTCGATCTACAAGGGCAATATTCCCGAAAAGTACCGCCAATACCTCGGTCCGGAGAACGAGGGTGTGATCGAGATCATCACGAAACGTGCGGCGCAGTCGGCCGAGAAGCTCCGGAACTACTTCCAGAGCGACGAATGGAAGCAGATGCAGCAGAAGTTGGCCCAGTCGGAGAAGTATTTCGAGAGCGAGGAGTGGAAGCGGGCGCAGCAGAGCCTGGAAGAGCTCGGGAAACTGGGACAACTCGGAGATCTGGAGCAGCTCAACGGTACGATGTCCGGTTTCCGGACGATCTCACCGGCGCACTCCGCGACTGACGGCGATGATCCCTCCTCCCCGGCGTGCAATACGGTGGTCGGAGGCCGGGGCGGCATGGTGGTCACGGGGCCGGATGTGATGTCGAAGACGCGTTCGGACGACAACGGTTCAGTCTCGGTAGCCAAGGGGCGCGTAACGGCCGACTTCTCGGAGATCGAGGAGTCGGAGTATCAGATCGAAATCAACGGCAAACCCGCCACCAAGTCCGATCTGGAGCGGATCGAACCGGGGAAGATCCGGCGCGTAGAGTTGATCCGCAACGACGCGACGCCCGGCAAACAGGGCATCCTGCGGGTCCGGACGCGCAAATAGCGGCTTTTGAGTAGACCCTAAGCGATAAAAAGTCCCGAAGGGCGGAGCGGTATGGACCGTTCCGCCCCGTTTTTTCGCGGGAGGTCCCGCCCCGTTTGGTCGCGTGCGGTTCCGCTCCGTTTGGTCGCGTGCGGTCCTGGTCGGGTCCCGTGTGGACTTATTCGAAGTCGACGATCTCGGGACGGGTCGGGCGGTAGCGGTACTGCTCCAGACTGGTGGGGTTCGAGAGTCGGAAATATTCGCAGTCGACAAGGCCGTGTTTCCCGAATGCGATGCCGAGCCGGATCTGGACGGTGTTGAAAACGAGCCGTTCGTTTCGCAGCCGAACCCCGAATCCGAACGAGGTGAAGAAGTTGTTCTTGAAGATGTTGGGCGAATAGCCGAGGAGTCCGAAATCCGCGAACCCGAAGAATGCGATGCGGAAACCCAGCGGCTGATAGGGGGTGAATACGACGGTTTCGGTGTTGAGGATCATGCGGTTGGTGCCGATTGCATACTCCTTGAGGGTCTGGAGCCCGTTTTCGGAGGTGAACCGAATGCTTTCGTCGCTTCCCTGCCAGCGGTTCCACCCCTGGGTGTAATTGAAGGTGAGGAACTGCCGGATGCGGCTTCGCCGGAAGATGAAGAGGTTCGAGAACCAGCGCAGGTCGACGTCTACGGCACTTCGCTGCCACATACCGTTGTCGGGGTCGATGTAGCTTCCGAGCGTGGCGCCGCCCATGATGTAACCGATGGGGCAGAAACCTCCCGCCTCGAAACTCAACCCCAGATAGACGTCGTTTCCGAACTCTCCCCAGGTGTAGCCGGATGTCACTTCGGCCTTGTATCCCGCGGCGAGGTACTCGCGTCGTCCGAATCCGTAGATCATGTTGGCGGAGTAGAACTTTTCGCGGTAGAGTCCCAATCCCATGAGCAGCGCATCCTGATCGTGGAGAGCAGGGTTGTAGCGGGGACCGACTTCGGGACGTCGGCTCACCCGGCTGTAGTTGTAGCGTCCCGTGAGGTAGATGCTCGACCCGATTTGTCGCAGGAAGCGCGAATATCCGCCCCAGGCATCGAGGTTTCGCTCCTTGACGAGCAGCGAGGTGTCCTGCTCGATCATGTATCGTTTGTCCTTGATGTCGTTGTAGGTGAGGCCGATTTCGTAGTCGGTGGGTCGGATGAACTCCTTGCGGATTCCGAGGTCGAGCGTCGAGTTGTAGAAACTGCGCCCGGCATTGAAGTTTGCGGTGTAGAAGGTCCCCAGCACGTTGGGGATCTCGTATTCGACCATGTTCCCGCCGTAGGAGAAGTTGTTGCGGTAGAAGTTGGTCATGATTTTGAGGCTGTTTCCGGTACCGAGGATGTTGGCATCGGAGAGTCCGACCATCGTACGGCCTTCGGAGTGCAGGGCTCCGTCTGCGGAGATGGTCCAACTGTCGCGGGTCGTGATCCGGAGATTGACGCGAGTGGAGTCGATCGAGTCGGGTTTTACGGCGATGTCGATATCGGCGATGTAGTCCCGGGATCGGAGGAGCTGTTTGGTTCGAACGATGAGTTGCGGGTCGAGTTCCTCCCCGGGTTTGAAGAGGAGGTCGCGGCGGATGACCCGTTCTCGGGTCAGCATGTGGGTTTTGTTGGCAGCCCGTTCGAGCCATCGGCCTCCGGCATCGAACACCTGTTTGCGGTCGATGGTGATCTCGCCGATTGTTTTTCCGGCGAAGGGTTCGAGTTCGCGGGTTTCATCGAGGACCTGTCCGTTCGAGGTTGTGTCGAGGACGGGTTTTACGAATATCATCCTGTAGAGCATTCTGGGCACAGCCCGTCGGCTTGTTTTGGATTCAATGCTGTCGTACAGACGTTTGTTGCGGATTCGCGCGTCGGGATTCCGGATTCGTGCGCTGTCGGGCGTGAATCGTTCCGGGGTCTGCATACCGGGTCCTGCCGATGGAATGACGGATGGGGTCGCAGCGGAAACCGATGCAACGATTCCCGCGAGGATCAGTAGCAGCAGGAGTGTGGATATGCGGAATTGGATGAACATGTGTCAAAGATAACGCAAAAATCCCGGAAAACGTATGGGAAAAACGCTTGCAGGGCATTCTCGTGTATAAAAAAAGGTCCACCTTGCGGTGAACCTTTTTTTGTGAGACGTTTTTGTTTTCTGCGGACGGGGTTTTCTGCGGACGGGGTTTTCGGATTCTGGCCGGCCCTTCCCACGGCCCCGGCTTTTTGTGTCTCCAGCCCTTTCTGCGCCTTTGGTCCCTTTCTGCGCCTTTGGTCCCTTCCTGCGGCCCCGGTCCCTTTCTGCGATTCCGGCTTTTTACGCTTCCGGTCCCTTTCCTTGGCCCCGGCCCCTGGAGATTATCTGCGGCCCTCTTTGGCCTCGATGCATTCCGTGGCGTGGGGAACCTTCATCAAACGCTCCTTGGGAATCAACTTCCCGGTGGTCTTGCAGATTCCGTAAGTCTTGTTCTCGATGCGCACGAGCGCCATTTCGAGGTTGCGGATGAACTTCATCTGATGGGCCGCGAGTCGCCCGCTCTCCTCTTTGGAGAGGGTCGCAGCGCCCTCTTCCAGCACCTTGAAGGTCGGGGAGGTATCTTCGGTATCGTTGTCGGCCGTGTGAGTGATCGTGGCGCGGAGCAATTCGTAGTCCGCGCGCGCGTTTTCCAGCTTTTTCAGGATAAGCTGCTTGAACTCTTCGAGTTCGGCATCGCTGTATCGGGTTCTTTCGTCAGCCATAGTGTTGTCCTCTCTATTTGGTTTTAGGTAAAATTAAATAATATTTCCGATATAACCAAATTTTCTTGCTAAACTCGCATCCTCGGATCGAAACCCGACCGATTCCTACATCTTCGTGACGGCAATCCGCAACGGTTCATCGTCGACCTCGGAATCGATGACGAACGCACCGGCGGGATCAGCCGCCTGCCGGACCTCGACGGCGAGGGTCTGCGAGGCGATGTAGTCGGCGAACTGCGCAATGGCCTCGGCGACGAAGGGTTTCTGCTCGATCTCGACGCGGATCTTGTCCGTGACCTCGAATCCGGAATCCTTGCGGATGTTCTGAATCCGGTTGATCAACTCGCGTGCCACACCTTCGGCCTTCAACTCGTCGGTGACGGTGATGTCGAGGGCCACGGTGAGTTTGCCCTCCGACGCCACGAGCCATCCGGGCATATCCTCGGAGGTGATTTCGAAGTCGGCGGGCGTCACGGCGATCTTCTCCCCGGCGATGTCGAGCACGGTTTCGGGTGCGGCCTCGATCTGAGCGATCTGCTCCTGGGAGAATCCGGCCACCAGGGCCGCGATCTGCTTCATCTGCTTACCGTAACGCGGGCCGAGGGTCTTGAAGTTGGGCTTGATGCGCTTGGTGATGATTCCGGCGGTGTTTTCGATGAGTTCGACCTCCTTGACGTTCACCTCGCTCATGATGAGGTTCTTCACGGCGGCGATCTGCCCGGCCATGGCGGGGTCGAGCACCGGGATGAGGATCTTCATCAGGGGCTGGCGCACCTTGATCGAGACCTTGCGGCGCAGGGCCAGCACCATCGAGGAGACCTTCTGTGCGAGGTCCATGCGCTCTTCGAGGCCGCTGTCGATCAGCGAGAGGTCGGCCTTGGGGAAGGTCGAGAGGTGCACGGACTCATCGGTGTGGCGGCCGCTCACGGCGTTCAGGTCGCAGAAGATGCGGTCGGTGATGAACGGCGCGAAGGGTGCGGCGAGCATCGCCACAGTCTCCAGACAGGTGTAGAGCGTCTGATAGGCAGCCAGTTTGTCTTCGGACATGCCACCGCCCCAGAAGCGCTTGCGGTTGAGGCGGACGTACCAGTTCGAGAGGTTCTCGCCGACGAACTCCTGGATGGCGCGGGCCGCAGGCGTCGGGTCGTAGTCTTCGAGCGATTCGGTCACCTCCTTGACGAGCGTATTGAGCAGCGAGATGATCCAGCGGTCGATCTCGGGACGTTTCTCCATCGGCACCTCGGGTTCCCGGCCGGTGAATCCGTCGACGTTGGCGTAGAGTGCGAAGAACGAATAGGTGTTGTAGAGCGTTCCGAAGAACTTGCGGCGCACCTCGTCAACGCCGTCGCGGTCGAACTTGAGGTTGTCCCAGGGCTGCGAGTTGGAGATCATGTACCAGCGGGTTGCGTCGGGACCGTAGGTGTCGAGCACCTCGAAGGGGTCGACGGCATTTCCCAGACGCTTGGACATCTTGTTTCCGTTCTTGTCGAGCACCAGTCCGTTGGAGATGATGTTCCGGAATGCCACCGAGTCGAACAACATCGAGGCGATGGCGTGCAGCGTGAAGAACCATCCGCGGGTCTGGTCGACGCCCTCGGCGATGAAGTCGGCGGGATAGACCTCCCCGAACTTCTCCTTGTTTTCGAAGGGGTAGTGTACCTGGGCGTAGGGCATGGCCCCGGAGTCGAACCAGACGTCGATCAGGTCGGGTTCGCGGCGCATGG
The DNA here is from genome assembly GCA_019115745.1 of Candidatus Alistipes intestinigallinarum. Classification (GTDB taxonomy): domain Bacteria; phylum Bacteroidota; class Bacteroidia; order Bacteroidales; family Rikenellaceae; genus Alistipes; species Alistipes intestinigallinarum. The sequence goes on along the minus strand of DXDA01000069.1, from coordinate 2,159 downwards.
GCTCGCCCTTCGACGAGACAAGGACGATCGAATCGACGTAGGGACGGTGCAGGTCGATGCGGTCCGTGGAGTAGTTCTCCTTCGACATGTCGCCGACCTTGAAGTTTTCGTAAGGGTTTTTGGTCATTACCCCCGCGGCGATGGCTTTGTTGATTTCGCTTATCAACTCCTCGACCGAACCGATGCACTTCAGCTCCGAGCGGTCCTCGGTGGCCCAGATCGGGAGCGGCGTGCCCCAGAAGCGCGAACGCGAGAGGTTCCAGTCGTTGAGGTTTTCGAGCCACTTGCCGAAGCGCCCCGTACCGGTCGATTCGGGTTTCCAGCGGATCGTGCGGTTCAGCTCGATCATGCGCTCCTTGCAGGCCGTCGTGCGGATGAACCACGAGTCGAGCGGGTAGTAGAGCACGGGCTTGTCGGTGCGCCAGCAGTGGGGGTAGTTGTGGACGTGCTTCTCGATCTTGAAGGCCAACCCGGCGGCCTTCAACTTCATGCAGATGTAGATGTCGAGCGACTCGGCAGCCTGTGCGGCCTTTTCGTCATACTTGCCGTCGACGGTGAACTGCGGGTCGTAGGCGTTCTTGACCCAGCGTCCCGCGTACTCCTTGTAGACCTCGACATCGACGCACTCGCTCACGAAGCGCTCGTCCAACTCGTCGAGGAGGTAGAATTTTCCGGTGAGGTCGACCATCGGCCGGGTTTCGCCCTTTCGGTTGATCATGAAGAGCGAGGGAATCCCGGCGGCGCGGGCGACGAAGGCGTCGTCGGCACCGAACGTCGGGGCGATGTGGACGATACCCGTACCGTCCTCCGTGGTGACGTAGTCGCCTGCGATGACGCGGAAGGCCTTTTCCGAAGCCACCTGCCAGTTGCCCTGCTCGTCCAGCTCGACGGGCTTGACCCAGGGCAGCAACTGTTCGTACTCCATGCCGACCAGTTCGGGGCCCTTCCACTCGCCGACCACCTCGTAGGGAACGAGTTTGTCGCCGGGCTTGTAGTCTTCCAGCGCGATGCCTTCGGCCTTCTTGTTGAAGTGGGCGTTCAGGAGCGCCTTGGCCACGACGGCGGTCATCTTCTCCCCGGTGTAGGGGTTGTAGCTGCGCACGGCCACGTAGTCGATCTTCGGGCCGACGCAGAGGGCCGTATTCGAGGGCAGGGTCCAGGGCGTCGTGGTCCAGGCCAGGAAGACGGGGGTACCCCATCCCTCCATTTCGGGCTTGGGGTTGCGGATGCGGAACTGTGCCACGACCGTCGTATCCTTGACGTCGCGGTAGCAGCCGGGCTGGTTCAGCTCGTGGGTCGAGAGTCCGGTTCCGGCCGCGGGCGAGTAGGGCTGAATGGTGTAGCCCTTGTAGAGCAGCCCTTTGTCGTAGAGCTGCTTCAGCAGCCACCACAGCGACTCGATGTACTTGTTGTCGTAGGTGATGTAGGGGTCGTCCATGTTGACCCAGTATCCCATCTTGCGGGTGAGGTTCTCCCACACGCCGGTGAACTCCATGACGGCTTCGCGGCACGTGCGGTTGTACTCCTCGATGGAGATCTTCTTGCCGATATCCTCCTTGGTGATTCCGAGTTTCTTCTCGACGCCCAGTTCGACGGGCAGTCCGTGGGTGTCCCAACCGGCCTTGCGGTGTACGAGGTATCCCTGCTGGGTTTTGTAGCGGCAGAAGACGTCCTTGATGGTTCGGGCCATGACGTGATGGATGCCGGGCATACCGTTTGCCGAGGGGGGGCCTTCGTAGAATACGAAAGTCGGATGCCCCTCACGGGTTTCGATGCTTTTGTGGAAGGTGTCGCGGGCATCCCATTCGCCGAGCACGTCGGCGGCGGTGCCTGCCAGGTCGAGTCCTTTATACTCCTTGAACTTCATATCGGTAAGAAAAATTTTCGCTACATGTTGACAACCTGCAAAGATAGTAAAAAGATTGAGAAACCTTGCATTTTTGCGACGAATCCGATCACCCGGGGACGCGAAACGACAATCCGGGCCTTTTCCCGTGTGGGAGGAGGCCCGGATTCCGGATTTTTTACGGCTCGGGGAGCGGCGGGGTTCAGTCGAACGACTGCATTTCGATGAGTTTGGCGTAGATGCCGTTCCGGGCCATGAGCTCGGCGTGGGTGCCCTGTTCGGCGATGCGGCCGTGGTCGACGACGATGATCTG
>DXDA01000068.1 GCA_019115745.1 Candidatus Alistipes intestinigallinarum | reverse complement strand
AACCGAACTCCAACAGGGAGGGGGCTCTGAAAAGAGAAGAGCCGAACTCCGACAGGGGGGGGGAACTCCGACAGGAAAAGAACCGAACTCCGACACAATGGCCTCCGATCCGCAGGATTATCGGAAAAAGTCCGGTATGGTAGTCGTCCGCAGCGGGAATGTCGAGTGCGAAACTCAAAAATTTGTTGCAACAATGAACAAAGATGCAATCATCAAGCTCGTAAACGAGCAGATGTGGCCCAAGACGGACGCCGATGTGCCGTCGTTCAAGGCCGGAGACACGATCACCGTATCGTACCGAATCATCGAGGGTAACAAGGAGCGCGTACAGAGCTTCCGCGGTGTCGTAATCCAGATCAAGGGTTCCGGCAAAACCAAGATGTTCACCATCCGCAAGGTCTCGAACGGCGTAGGCGTAGAGCGTATCTTCCCCCTCTACTCCCCCCACATCGACAAGATCGAGGTCAACAAGATCGGTGTCGTTCGCCGCGCCCGCATCTACTACCTCCGCGACCTGACCGGTAAGAAGGCCCGCATCAAGGAGAAGCGCATGACCCGTTCGGAGGAGAAATAATCCCTCCCGGTCGAAGAAAAAAGGATGTCACCCCAAAGTGGCATCCTTTTTTTATTTCGGAGAAGGGGAACCTCAAAAAACAGAAAGGAACCCTTCACTTCACCCCCCCTCCAAAAGAACGGGGCGGAGACCCGCTGTCCCCGCCCCGCATTCCGAAAATCCGACGGAAAACTAATCCACCGGAATATCCTTGTTGACGTTCTTCGAGCCGACCAGCGCATAGTAAAGCAGGAAGGCAAGGCTGATGATGATCACCCAGTAGCTGGCCAGATAACCTGCAATATCCGCAACATAGCCCTGGATCAGCGGAAGAATACCACCGCCGCACACCATCATCATGAAGATGCCCGAACCCATCGAGGTGTACTTGCCGATACCCTCTACCGCCAGGTTGAAGATACCGCCCCACATCACCGACGTGCAAAGACCGCACAAAACCAGGAAGACAATACTCAAAGGAACACTCGCCCCTCCGAAGAGATCAGGAAGCTTGATCGTACTCGAAACCGGAGTGAACATGGCGGCAAACACCAGAATCAACCCCAGACTCGATACAAACGTAAGCATCAGCTTGCTCGAAACCTTACCGCCGATTGCACCGCCGATCAGTCGGCCACACATCATCAACAGCCAGTAAAGTCCGACAATCACACCCGCAATCCCGGCATTCATGCCAAGACCCGGATAGATTTCGCCGGCAACAACCTTCTCGGCCCGCTTGTAGTCATCCTCGGAAATAACCTGAGGAACAAACCGTTTGATACCGTCCTTATCTCCGGCAGCCTCCAATGCGGCCATGGCGGCCTCATCCTGGCTCTTGAGAGAGGCCAGCAACTCCGGATCGGCCTGTTGCTGCTTGTAGGATTCGATCTGAAGCGCCGCTTCCGAGGTCGTCTTCGTTGTCATGAACAGGTTCATGAAGTTCGGAATACCAACCTCAACGCCCACATAGATGAAAATCGCTACCGTACCCAGCACAAAGTGACGGAACGACAGCGCACTGTACTTGTCCTTCTTCTCCGATTTGGCCTCCTGAATCGCATACGGCTCGGGAATGTTGACGGCCAGCAGCACCACAAAGACCAACGCAAAGATACCCATGGCAATGAAGAGTGCAGGCGCTGCATCGCTGATCGTCGCATTGGCGGCATTACCCATCAGGTAGCCGACCAGGATCGGAACGATCGTTGCGGAAATCGAGTTCAGCGATCCGCCGAACTGGATCAACTGGTTACCCTTCTTGCCGCCGCCGCCCAGCGTATTCAGCATCGGGTTGACGACCGTGTTCAGCATACACATCGAGAAACCCGAAATAAAGGCTCCCGCAAGATAGATGCCGAAACTCCCCGCTTCGCCGGCCAGGAACTGAACACCGACGCCGATAAAGCCTACGGCAATGGCGACCAGCGCCGTCTTCTTATAACCGATGCGCTTCAGCATCAGGCCCGCCGGAAGTCCCATGAAGGCATAGGCGATAAAGTTGGCGGCATTGCCCAACTGCGACATCCAGTTCGCTACCGAGAACTGGTTCTTCACGATTACGCCCAGCGGGTTCGTGAGCCCCGTCACGAACGAGATCATCGCAAAAAGCGCGAACATCATGATGATGGGCAACGTGTAGTTTTTCTTTTGCGTTTGTTCCATTAGTTTTATAAATATTAGGTTAATGAGTTCGAGTTATCGGTCCCGTTCCGCGATATACGCGCAAAGGTTCACCAACGCCGACCGGTACTCCGAATCCGCGTAGTCCGAAAGCATCTCCGTCGCCCGGGCAATGTAACCGTGCATCACTTCGCCGGCATACCTCAGCCCACCCTCCGACTCGACCGTTGAGCGGAGGTACTCCACCGCGGCATCATCTTCGTGGCAGTGCGAAAGGCGCTCGATGAGCTCCTCACGCCGCGACTCCGAGGCCCGTTCCAGCACACTCAGCAGCGGAAGCGTAATCTTGCCCTCCCGAAGATCGTTGCACGCCGGTTTCCCCGTCTGGGCCGTCGGCGTATAGTCCAGGATGTCGTCCTGGATCTGGAACGCCATGCCCACGGCCTCGCCGAAACGACGCATCGTCGTCACCTTGTCCCGCGTGGCCCTCACGGCCAAAGCGCCCGCCGAAGCACTCACGCCCAGCAGGCACGCCGTCTTCTTATAGATGATGTCGAGGTAGGACTGACGCGTCATCGTCCGGTTGGCAGCACATTCGTCCTGCAAAACCTCTCCCTCACACAGTGCAGCCATCGATCCGCAAATGTGCGTCACCAGGTCGAACTGACCGCTCTGGAGTCCGATATTCATGTTACGCGCCAGGATGTAGTCGCCCAGGATCACCGCCTTGTGCGACTGCCAACGCGCATTGACCGAGGCTCGGCCCCGGCGGGTATCGGCTTCGTCGATCACATCGTCGTGGATCAGCGACGCTACGTGGATCATCTCCACCAGCATCGCAGCCAGGCACGCCCGGCGTCCCGTCGACGCCCCCTTGACCGAGGCATTCATCGCCGCTGAGAGCATCACCAAAGTCGGACGGATACCCTTTCCTCGCGACGACAGCGCATAGCGCAACATATCGGACAGCAACTCTCCCTCGGCCGTAAACTGCCGCTCGACAAACTCGTCGAAGGCCGCCAGTTCCGCCATGACGGGTTTGCGGATGTTTTCAAGTGTAATCATAATGGCAAAGATAGTCATTTTTCCCTTTCAAGGCACGGACTATCCCGCTTTTTTCGTACCTTTGGCCTCGGTAAAGACTCGGTAAAATGGTTTTTCTCAAAGCTAAACTGGCGAAAATAATCCCCGGAGCCGTCGCGATCCTCATCTTCTTCATCGCCGCGGCAGCCTATTTCGCACCTCAATTCCGCGGCGAGGTGCTCCCACAGCACGACGTCATCCAATACCGCGGAATGTCCAGCGACATCTACGACATGAGAGACCAGGCCGGCGAAGACCCGCAATGGACCGGACGAATGTTCGGTGGAATGCCCGCCTATCTGATCAACATCCAGTACCCCGCGATGTTCGTGAAAAACGCCATCGGGAAGATCACAGGATGGATCGACACCCCCGCCGCATTCCTCTTTTTCGCCATGCTCGCATTCTGGATCATGCTCCTCATCGGGAAGGTAAACCCCTGGGTCGGCATCATCCCCGCTCTCGCATACGGATTCTCCACCTACTTCCTGCTGATCATCGCCGCAGGCCACATCACGAAGATGTGGGCCCTGGTCTACGCACCGCTGATGATGGGCGGCGCATGGATGACGCTCCGGCGAAACGTCTGGGCCGGGATGGCCCTCACGGCGCTCGCCACATCCCTCGAAATCGGCGCGAATCACCCGCAGATCTCCTACTATTTCCTCCTGGCCATGGCCGCGCTCTGGATCAGCGAGGGGATTTTCGCCATCCGCGAGAAGCGGATCAAGGATTTCGCACGCAGAACCGCAGCCCTCGCCGCAGCCGGGATGCTCGCCGTGGGCTCCAACTTCGCGCCCCTCTGGTACACCGCCCAGCACACCCCCGAGACCATCCGAGGCGGTTCGGAGCTCGCCGAAGCCTCCACGGCCGAGGCGCAGGACCAGGGGCTCGATCTCGACTATGCAACGGCCTGGAGCTATGGCAAAACCGAAAGTTTCAACCTGCTGATTCCCGACTTCATGGGGCGCGACTCCGCAACCGGACTCCCCGCTGACGGAGAGACCGCAGCCGAACTCTCCGATATCGGGCGGCAGCTCGGAGCCCCGTCGCTCGGAAGCTGGGCACAACAACTGCCCGCCTACTGGGGCTCCCAACCCTATACCGGAGGCCCGACCTATCTCGGCGCCGCAGCCCTCTTCCTCGCCCTCCTGGGCTTCATCTGGGCGAAAGGCCGCAACAAATGGTGGATTCTCGCCGTCTGCGCACTCATGTTCCTCCTGGCCTGGGGCCGCAACTTCATGGGATTCACCGAACTGGCATTCCGGATCCTCCCCGGGTACAACAAGTTCCGGACCGTTTCGATGACCCTCGTCGTCGTGCAGTGGGCCGTGCCCCTGCTCGGCGCATTCGCCCTGATGCACCTCTGGAAAGGCGGGATTCCCCGCGACCGGCTCCGGAAGGGAATCGCCTGGGCCGCAGGAATCTCCGGAGGACTCTGTCTGCTCTTCGCCGTGGCCGGCGACGCCCTCTTCGACTTCGGACGTGCGGCAAGTGCCGAACAGATGACCGAAACCTTCCGGCAGCTCTTCGCCGCAAACGGTCTCCAATCCTACATCGACCGCGGCATGGATGTCGAGTGGGGCGAAGCCGTGGCACAGGCCGTCGCCGCAGACCGATGCGCCATGATGCAGGCCGATGCCTGGCGCTCGCTCCTCATGATCCTCCTCGCCGCCGCCTGCGTCGCCCTCTGGGGAATGCAGAAGATCGGGCGCGGCGTGACGGTAGCGGCGCTCGCCGCCATCATGATCCTGGACCTCGTGCCCGTCGACCGGAGGTTCCTCTCGGCGGACAACTTCGTATCCCCCCGGCGCACGCAGGTGACCCCCTCGGCCGCCGATCTGGCCATCCTCCAGGACAAGGAGCCCGGGTATCGCGTGCTGAACCTCACCGTCAGCCCCTTCAACGATGCCACGACCTCCTATTTCCACCGCTCCGTCGGCGGCTATCACGGCGCCAAGCTCGCCCGCTATCAGGACCTCATCGACTGCTATATGAGCGATCCGACCCGGCCGAACCCCGCCGTGCTCGACATGCTCAACACCCGTTATGTCATCGTTACCGGAGAGGACGGGCAGCCCCAGGCACAGCGCCGCACAACCGCGTTCGGTGCCGCCTGGTTCGTCGACTCCCTGGCCGGAGCCGCCTCCGCCCGGGAAGAGATCGACCTGCTGGGCAAGGTCAACCTCCGCACGACGGCCGTTGTGAAGGAGTCGCAGGCTCAAGAGTATGCCCCGCGCCCGATGCCCCTCGAAATCTATGCATCGGCGCACATCGAACTCTCGGAGTATCGCCCCAACTACCTCCGGTACGAATACTCCGCCCCCGAAAAGGCCGTGGCCGTCTTCTCCGAAATCTTCTACGACAAGGGCTGGACCGCCTTCGTCGACGGCAAAGAGGCCCCCTATTTCCGTGCCGACTACGTTCTGAGAGCCATGGAGCTCCCGGCCGGTGAGCACGTCGTCGAATGGAGGTTCCGGGCTCCCGGATGGAACGCCGTAGAGACCGTCACCGGAGTCTGCTCCGCGCTGATCCTCCTCGGAACTTTAGCTGCAATCCTCTTCGCCCTGCGCAAGAAAAAATCGACCCGCCATGAAGGATGACAAACGTCTCAAGCGGAAAGTCCGCAACTCATACATCGTCTCGACCGTCAGCATCGCCCTCGTCCTGTTCCTCCTGGGATCGGTAGGCTATCTGATGGCCGCCGCCCTGAAGGTCGCACACACGCTCCAGGAGAGTATCACCGTCACCGTGGAGCTCCGGAACGACATCTCCGACGACCAGCGCGCCGAAATCGAAAAACGACTCGCCGAAGAGCAGATCGTCACCGCCATCCGCTTCTCCCCGCGCGACGAAAAGGCCCAGGATGCCGAATTCCGCAAGATGTTCGGTGCCGAATTCGAGGAGATCCTCCAGGAGAACCCCCTGCTCGACTCCTTCGAACTCACCCTCTCGGCCGCCTCCGAAGACCAGCAGCTCCTCGACGATTTCATCGCCGCCGTGGAGCGCATCCCAGGAGTCGAACACGTATCCTACCCGGCCCGCATGGCACAGCGGCTGCACGCAACGGTGAACAAGATCCGCCTCGTGCTGATCCTCTTCGGCGGCGCACTGCTCGTCATCTCGCTCATCCTGCTGAGCAACACCATTCGCCTGGCCATCTTCTCGAAACGCTATCTGATCAACACCATGAAGCTCGTCGGAGCTACCAAGTGGTTCATCATGAAGCCGTTCCTCGGAAGCAGCATCACCCAGGGAATCATCGCCGGAGTCGCCGCCGCCATCCTCTTCGTCCTGGCCGTGTACGGGCTCAACGAGGCCGTTCCCGAGCTGACGACCTTCGCCGAGATCCGCAAAATAGCCATTATTCTCGGCGCGATGATCGTCGGAGGCGTCGTCATATCCGGGCTCTTCACCTTCGCGGCGCTCAACAAATTCGTAAACATGAAGTCCAACAAGATATACCTTTATTAAATGGAAAAGAAACAGACCCAGAACCCCGAACACCAAAAACAAAACGAGCGGATGCCCCTTACCCGCCGCAATTATATCATGCTGGCAATCGGGTTCGCCGTCATCCTCCTCGGATTCATCCTCATGGCCGGAGGCGGAAGCGACTCCCCCGACGAATTCAACTATGCCATGTTCTCCTGGCGCAGAATCACCCTCGCACCCATCCTCGTGATCGGCGGCTTCGCATTCGAAATCTACGCCATTCTGAAACGTTTCAACTAAACCAAACCAACTCGTCACGATGGATACTTTACAGGCCATTCTGCTGGGCATCGTACAGGGAATCACCGAATTCCTCCCCGTTTCGAGCAGCGGTCACCTCCAGATCGCCAAGGAGTTGCTCGGCGTACAGCTCGAAGAAAACCTCACCTTCGACGTCGCGCTCCATGCCGCAACCGTCCTGAGTACGATCGTCGTGCTCTGGAGCGAAATCCGAAGACTCCTCAAGGGGCTCTTCTCCCGACACTTCAATGATGAGCAGGCATACATCCTCAAGATCATCGTCTCGATGATCCCCATCGGAATCGTCGGATTCCTCCTCAAAGACCAGATCAATGCCCTGCTCGACGCACCCTACATCCTCGTGGTCGTCGGCGCCATGCTCCTCCTGACCGCGGCCCTGCTCGCATTCGCCTACTACGCAAAACCCAGACAGAAGGAGACCATCTCCTACCGCGACGCTTTCATCATCGGACTCGCCCAGGCCTGTGCCGCCATGCCCGGACTCTCCCGGTCCGGATCGACCATCGCTACCGGACTCCTCCTCGGAAACAAAAAGGCCGCCGTCGCCCAGTTCTCCTTCCTGATGGTCCTCGCCCCCATTCTCGGCGAAACGCTCCTCGAAGCCGTAAAGGGCGACCTCACGGCCGGAGTCGAGGTCGTGCCCCTGATCGCCGGGTTTGCCGCATCGTTCATCACGGGGTGTCTGGCCTGCAAGTTCATGCTCGAAATCGTCAAACGGGGACGTCTGATCTGGTTCGCCGTCTACTGCGCACTGGCCGGAATCGTCTCCATCGCAAGCTACCTGTTCTGATGAGCGAAGAGATGGAACTCCGCGGTATCAATTTCGAGGAGGGGTACATCGCCGTCCTGGACAAGCCCCTGCGCTGGACCTCCACCGATGTCGTGCGAAAAATCAAGTTCTCGCTCCGAAAACTCGGTTACCGCCGCATCAAGGTCGGGCACGCCGGAACGCTCGACCCCCTGGCGACGGGCATCCTGCTCGTCTGCATCGGACGTGCCACCAAGATGGTCGACGCCCTCCAGGCCGAGGAGAAGGAGTATATTGCCGATGTCATGCTCGGGGCCACGACCCCCAGCTACGACCTCGAACACGAAATCGACCGGACCTATCCCTGGGAGCACATCACCCGCGAAGCCGTCGAAAAAGCCTTGGCGGAGCTGACCGGAGAGCGGCTCCAGACCCCGCCCGTCTACTCCGCCAAGAAGATCGACGGCACTCGCGCCTACGAACTCGCCCGCGCCGGAGAAGAGGTTGCCGTCAGGCAGGCCCTTATCCATATTTACGAGATGGAGATCCTCGAATGCGAACTCCCCCGGCTGAAGATCCGCGTGCGCTGCAGCAAGGGTACCTACATCCGCTCGCTCGCAAACGAAATCGGAATCGCACTCCACAGCGGAGCCCATCTGACCGGCCTGCGGAGAACCCGAAGTGGCGGTTTTACCCTCGAAAATGCCTGGAATCTCGACAATTTCCTGGAAAATTTACAAAATCTTGAAACAAAATGACTCTTTTTACGTATAGAAAATAATCTGTTTTATTTTCTGAACGTTAAAAAAGCGTTGCACCTATGAAGTTATCGCAATACGGGTACGATTTTGCCCCCGAAATGCTGGCCAAATATCCGGCCGAAAATCGGGACGAATCCCGTCTGATGGTCATCAACCGCGCGAAAGGTTCCATCGAACACCGCATTTTCAAGGACATCATCGAATATTTCGACGAAAAGGACCTCTTCGTATTCAACGACACCAAGGTATTCCCCGCTCGCCTCTACGGAAACAAGGAGAAAACCGGCGCTGAAATCGAAATATTCCTCCTCCGCGAACTCAACCGCGAACTCCGGCTCTGGGACGTGCTCGTCGACCCCGCCCGAAAGATCCGAATCGGAAACAAACTCTACTTCGGAGACGACGACCTGCTCGTCGCCGAGGTCATCGACAACACCACCTCCCGGGGACGAACCCTCCGGTTCCTCTTCGACGGATCCTACGAGGAGTTCAAAAAGGCGCTCTTCGCCCTCGGTGAGACTCCCCTGCCCAGGTGGGTCCGCGAAAAGGTCGAACCCGAAGACGCCGAGCGATATCAGACCATCTTCGCGGCTCATGAAGGCGCCGTCGCCGCCCCGACGGCCGGAATGCACTTCTCGAAGCACCTCATGAAGCGCATGGAGATCAAGGGCATCGACCGCGCATTCGTAACCCTGCACGTCGGACTCGGAAACTTCCGGACCGTAGACGTCGAAGACCTCTCCAAACACAAGATGGATTCCGAACAGTTCTTCGTGACCGAAGAGGCCGCCGCCGCCGTAAACTCCGCCAAAGAGCTGGGACACAAGGTCGTGGCGATCGGTACAACCGTCATGCGGACCCTCGAAACCGCCGTCTCCACAAACGGCATGATCAAACCCATGGAGGGGTGGACCAACAAGTTCATCTTCGCACCCTACGACTTTACGGTCGCAAACGCAATGGTCACCAACTTCCACCTCCCATACTCCACCCAATTGATGATGGTCGCCGCATTCGGCGGATACGATACCGTCATGAACGCCTACAAGGTCGCACGTGAGGAGGGATACCGCTTCGGGACTTACGGCGACGCTATGCTCATTCTTTAATTTTTTTTCGTATCTTTGCACGGAGAAACCCCCAGGAAAATGGCGAACAAGATTCTGTACGTGTGTCAGGAAATTACACCCTATCTCCCCGAAACGGAGGAGTCCCGGCTGTGCCGTGCCTTGACACAGGCTATGCAGGAACGGGGAAATGAGATCCGAACCTTCATGCCCCGCTACGGTTGCATCAACGAACGCAGACACCAACTGCACGAGGTCATCCGACTCTCCGGAATGAACCTCATCATCGACGACAACGACCACCAACTCATCATCAAGGTCGCTTCGATCCCCGCAGCCCGCGTACAGATCTACTTCATCGACAACGACGACTACTTCTCCAGAAAGGCCGTGCTCACGGAGCCCGACGGCACCTACTTCCCCGACAACGACGAACGCGCCATCTTCTTCGCACGAGGAGTCCTCGAAACCGTCAAGAAACTCCGGTGGACACCCTCCATCGTCCATTGCCACGGGTGGTTCGCCGCGGTGGTCCCCGTATACCTCAAACGCGTGTTCGCCGACGACCCCATCTTCCGGGATGTCAAGGTCGTCGTTTCCCTCTACAACGAGGCGTTCCCGGAATCGCTCGACCCCGGATTCCGCGAAAAAATCGCCGGAGAGGGCGTCAATGATAAAAATCTTTGCCTGCTCGACATCCCTTCATACGAAAATCTCTGTCGATTCGTTATGGATTATGCCGACGGTGTGGTCGCCGCATCCCCGGATGTCGACCCGAAGGTGCTCGAATGGGCCCGGAACTCCGGAAAACCCATCCTCGAATACCAGAACCCCGAGGCCGACGACTTTTTCGATAATTACAACCGATTCTATGAAGCGATTCAATAACTTCTGCCGGCTGTCGGTCCGGAACCTTTGCGGGGTCCTCGCCGGGGCCCTGGCGCTCGGCAGTTGCACCTCGGTGGATGACACGCTCGGTGGAAACCTCATCCCCGACAACCAGCAAATGAGAGCCGGATTCATCACGATCGACGGCCTGAATCCCAAAAAATACGTCGAAACCCGACTCTTCCAGACCGACTCCATCGTCAGCTCAAACATATCCTATGGATATTTCGGAATGCAGGTGAACGACTCCATCGGAGAACGAAAAGCCGGATTCCTCTCGCAGATGGTCAGCTATTACGCCGTGCCCGAAGACTACTTCGGATACATGCCCATCTTCGACTCCGCACAGCTCCTGCTCAGTATCACCGCTTTCGGCGCCGATACCCTCACCGAGCAGCACTTCGCCGTCTACGAGATCCTCAGCAACGACTACATCACCAACCGGGAGAGCAGCGATACGACCTTCTACCTCGGGTTCCAGCCCGACAAACAGACCGTCAATACCGACGAAGAACCCCTCTTCCGCTTTACGCTCGGAGGCGAAGGAAAATACCCCTCGACGACAACCGCCGTCACCATGACCCCCACCGAGTCCGGAAAAAAATACATCAGAAGACTGATGCTCCAGGAGGGCACCTACAAGGACAAATACTCGATCTATTCGGCCGACAGCCTGGAGTATTTCATCGAGGAGTTCCCCGGACTCTACATCACCCCCGATCCCGCATACCCCGTAACCAAGGAGGGCACCAATGCGGGTACGATTTACGCCACGTCGCTCGACGCTTCCGGATTGTCGATATTCGGCCGGAACCGCGTCGAAAGCGACCCCTCGCTCATCAAGGATACCATCGGAATGGTCCTCTACTTCTACGACTCCTACGTCGAGCACGGAAATGTATCGGTGAACTCCATCGAGCACGACTACTCGCAGATTCAGGTGCCGGAGTTGAAGTTCGATCAGAAGACCGATGCTCAGGAGCCCGCCAGCAACGAGGCGGATACCCGAAAGCCCGTTACGCAGTTCCGCGTCGAGGGGCTCGGCGGCGCCATCACCGAGATGACATTCACCCCCGGGTTCTTCGCAACACTCGAAGAGAAAATCGCCGAGGAAAACGCCAAGGACGGGAAGGATTTCCAAACCCTCGCCTTCAGCCAGGCCCGCATGTCGGTCTACTTCACCGGCAGCAGCTACGACTGGGGAAGCCTCGACCCAAACCCCGGCGACGGTGAGACGGGATCCCCGCTCATGTCGCTCATCAAGGAGATGGATGCCGCACCCAGCCGGTTGGGACTTTACACCAATTACAAGAGCCTGACCCCGATTTCCGACTACGCCTACACCTACGAGCAGAACTACAGCACGACGCTCGCATACGGAGGATATGTCAACCGAAGCCGCGGATGCTACGTCATCAACATCACGGGATACCTCCAGCAGCTCTGGAACAACTACATCAAGGCCAAAACGGCGGCAGGCGCGGAGTATCCCGATCCGGCCGACACCGACTCCTTCGACGAACGGTACGACGCCTGGGAAAAGGCGATCGACTGGGACGGAATCAGTTACCGGAAGGTATACATCGGGCCCGAAGCATACAGCCTCTACACCAACTCGTTCGGTGTATTCCAGGGGGCTTCAACCGACGATGCTGCCCCCGAATGCCCGATCCGTTTCGACCTGGCATACAACCTCATCAAGTAAACCCTCGAAAAAAACGTTTGGCGGAACCTAAGTGTAATGCTTAGGTTTTCGCATTTCAAGACATCAAAGACAAATGCAGGACAATTTAGTGATCGTCGAGTCCCCGGCAAAGGCCAAAACCATCGAGAAGTTTCTCGGAAAGGATTTCGTCGTGAAATCCAGCTTCGGACACATCCGCGACCTGGCAAAAAAGGACCTCGGAATCAATATCGAACAGGGATTCAAACCCGTTTACGAAATCCCCGCGGACAAGAAAAAGGTCGTCGACGAACTCGCCAAACTCGCCAAATCGAAAACCGTATGGCTCGCATCCGATGAAGACCGCGAAGGAGAAGCCATCGCTTGGCACCTCACCGAAGTGTTGGGGCTCCCCGTCGAACAGACCAAACGGATCGTATTCCACGAAATCACCAAACGCGCCATCCTCGAAGCCATCGAGAAACCCAGAACCGTCAATATGGACCTCGTGAACGCGCAGCAGGCCCGGCGAATCCTCGACAGACTGGTCGGTTTCGAACTCTCGCCCGTGCTCTGGAAGAAGGTCAAGCCGTCGCTCTCCGCAGGACGCGTTCAGTCCGTCGCCGTGCGGCTGATCGTCGAACGCGAACGCGAGATCATTGCATTCCGATCGACGCCCTATTTCCGGGTCGTGGCTCAGTTCCATGCCGCGGACGACCCCGACAAAACGCTCTTCAAGGCCGAACTCCCGACCCGCTTCGAAACTGTCGAGCAGGCCGAAGCCTTCCTCAACTCCTGCATCGGCGCCACCTTCACCGTCGCAAAGGCCGAGGAGAAGCCCGCACAGCGCTATCCCGCCCCGCCGTTCACCACCTCCACGCTCCAGCAGGAGGCCGGACGAAAACTCGGCATGTCCGTATCGCGTACCATGTCCGTCGCCCAGCACCTCTACGAGCAGGGTTTGATCACCTACATGCGTACCGACTCCGTGAACCTCTCGCAGCAGGCACTCGCCCAGTGCAAGGAGGAGATTATCAAGCTGTACGGCGAGAAATACTCCCGCTGGTTCAATTACAAGACCAAAACCAAAGGGGCACAGGAGGCACACGAGGCCATCCGCCCCTCGTACATCGAACGGCAGGAGATCGATGGAACCGCCGAGGAGAAACGGCTCTACGAGCTGATCTGGAAACGGACCGTCGCCTCGCAGATGGTCTGCGCCGAGCTCGACCGAACCACGATCACCATCGACATGTCGGGATCCGACCAACAGTTCGTCGCTCAGGGTGAAGTTGTCCGTTTCGACGGATTCCTGCGCCTCTACTCCGAGTCCACGGATGACGACCAGGCCGCCGAGAGCGGAGAGGCCCGCCTGCCGAAGCTCAAGACCGGAGACCGGCTCCAGGCCGAAAAGATTACCGCCACGGAGCGATTTACCTCCGCGCCGGCCCGCTACAACGAGGCTTCGCTCGTCAAACGGCTCGAAGAGCTGGGAATCGGGCGCCCTTCAACCTATGCGCCGACCATCACCACGATCATCAACCGCGGATATGTCGTCAAGCAGAACAAGGAGGGACAGAAACGAGCCTATACCCAATTGACGCTCAAGGGCGAAAAGATCGCGCGCGAAACCCTCTCGGAAAACTACGGGAAGGAGAAGAGCCGACTCTCCCCGACCGATATCGGCATGGTGGTCAACGACTACCTCGAAGAGCAGTTCGCGCCGATCATCGACTACAACTTCACGGCCAACGTCGAGAAGGAGTTCGACCGCATCGCCGAAGGCGACATCACCTGGGAGAAGATGATCGGAGATTTCTACGGGCCGTTTCACAAGATGGTCGACAACGCCATCTCGACCCAGAGTTCCAAGCCCCGCGAAAACCGCATCCTCGGCAATGACCCCAAGACCGGACACGTCGTCAAGGCCCGCATCGGCCGCTACGGACCGATGGTCGAGATCGAAGGGGCCGAGGGCGAGAAGAGCCGCTTCGCTTCGCTCAAGAAGGGCCAGCTCATCGAGTCGATCACGCTGGAGGAGGCCCTGGAGCTCTTCGCGCTGCCCCGCGAGGTCGGCGAACTCGACGGCGAAAAGCTCGTCGTAGGACTCGGCAAGTACGGTCCGTATGTCCGCTACGGAAAGTCGTTCGCCTCGCTGGCCAAGGGCGACGACCCCTACACGCTGACCCACGAACGCGCCGTGGAGATCGTCCGCGAACACCAGGCGGCTGCCGCTGCGGCCAACACCCCGCTGAAAAGTTTCCCCGAGGATCCCGACATGCTCGTCAAGAACGGTCGATACGGCGCATACATCGCCTACAAGGGCAAGAATTACCGGATTCCCAAAGGAACGAAACCCGAAGACCTTACGCTCGAAGCCTGTCTGAAGATCGTTGCCGGATCGAAAAAGTAAGTAACCCAAAACCTGATGATACGATGAAAAATCTGCTCCTATCCGCCCTGGCGCTCTGGATGGCTCTCGGAGCCGTCGCCCAGAACCCCGACTCGATCGAGGGATACCGCTTCACCGACGGGAAGATCATCCGCACGACGCCGGTCAAAAACCAGAACCGCAGCGGAACCTGCTGGTGCTACTCCACGATGACGATGCTCGAAAGCGAGATCCTCCGCGCCGGAGGCCCCGAAATCCACCTCTCCGAGATGTGGATCGTTCGCCATTCGTTCATGGACAAGGCCGTGAAGTATGTCCGCCTCCACGGAGAGCTCAACTTCGCCGAAGGCGGCGCCTCGCACGACGTCACAGAAGGGATCAAACAGCATGGAATTGTCCCCTTCGACGTCTATCCCGGGCTCAACTACGGAACGGAAAAACCCGACTTCCATGAGCTCTCGGCCGTGCTGAAGGCCTATCTCGATGCCGTGATCCAGGCTTCCGGAGGCTCGAAAACGCTCTCGACCGCCTGGAAACGCGGATTCAACGCCATCCTCGATGAATATTTCGGCCCCTGCCCCGAGACCTTCACCTACGAAGGCAAGGAGTACACCCCCCAGTCGTTCGCCGAATCCCTCCCGATCCGGATGGACGACTATGTTGACCTCTCCTCCTTCACGCACCACCCCTTCTACTCGCAATTCATCATCGAGGTCCCCGACAACTGGATGTGGGCCACGGTTTGGAACGTGCCGCTGGATGAACTGATGCAGACCATCGACTACGCCCTGGAAAACGGATACACCGTAGCCTGGGGTACGGATGTCAGCGAGAAGGGATTCAGCCGCACGAAGGCCATCGGAATCATCCCCGAGGCCGACCTCGAAGGAATGAGCGGAACCGAGGCTGAAAAATGGGGAAAACTCACCGAACGCGAAAAAGAGGCTGCCCTCTACAAGTTCGACAAACCCGGAAAAGAGCGCAAAATCGACCAGCAGATGCGACAGGAGGCCTTCGACAACTACGAAACCACGGACGATCACGGTATGGTCATTGTCGGAACCGCCACCGATCAGGCCGGAAACCGCTATTTCAAGGTTCAGAACTCCTGGGACGTACTCCCGCCCTACGACGGATTCTGGTACTTCTCCCGTCCGTTCGTCGAGTACAAAACCATGTCCATCATGGTCAACAAGAACGCTGTTCCCAAAGAGATCCGCAAAAAACTCGGTTGGAAATAGATCCGATGCCCCCGATACGATCATACGGAGAGAGCCCGACTCTTACGAGCCGGGCTCTCTCCGTTTATTGAAGTTTCGGTTTTAAATTCTTGTTTATGGGAGATTTACATCTCTCGGTATTTAATGCTCTCTCCCAACATAATCAGAGCGGTGCGTACCCACTCTCCAATCTTTGCCTTCATAGTAAATAATTTTAAATAAATATTAAAATATTTTATCATTTAAGACGCGGCAAAGGTAAGCGTCCGAAACCAAACTTCCAAATATTTTATTAAGATTTTTTACTAAATATGTAAATTTTTTGAAGAATGCCTCAGCGCTCGATCTCCACACCCAGCAAACGGACCAGTTCAGCAGCTTGCAACGCATTAATTTTCAGTCCATTCAGCTCCAAGGACCCAATTTCGCGGACCCGAATTCCATGAATTTCAGAGTTGGAAAAAGAGAGCCCGCAGAGGCGTGTTCCGAAAAATTCGGCTTGCGAAAGGTCGCAAACCGTAAATTCACTCCGCTCGAAACGGCAGTCGCTGAAGATCGAACCCCGCAGGCGGGAGTCGGAGAAACGGGCTGTCCGAAAGCGCGAAAAGGAGAAGTTAAGATACTCCCCCTTGCAACGTTCGAGCAACAGGTGATGGCCCGTCGTCTCGGAGAGGTTCGTGCCCGAGAGTTTGCAATCCACGAACTGCACCCGATGAAAACTGCATCCCGACAGGTCGGCATTCGAAAAGTCGCAGTTCCGGAAGAGCACGTCCGACCACTGCGAACGGAGCAGCGAAGCGCCTGCAAAATGGCAACCCGTAAAGCGGCCCGACTGGATCGACAGATGCTCGCGGAAGAGCGTCGTGAAATCCGCACCCCGAAACACGGCATCCGTGACCTCCTCCGCTTCATGCAGCAGCAGAGGATTGCTCGGTGAGGTCGGGTCCGAAGGCAGTTGCGGGCTGGTAATCTCAATCATACAAGTGTTTTTGGAAGGAAGGAGCGGGAAGAAAGGAGCGGGAAGCAATCAAACTCATGGGCTGGGATGGAGAAGTGGCAGCTCGTTCAAAGGATAGCGGTCACCAGGCAGCCGTCGATACAACGCGCCGCAAGTTCGAGGGGCAGTTCATCGCCGATCCGGCCGATTATCCGTCCGGCCGCAAGATGCGCAGACTCAATGCGAAGATCCTTTCGGAAATCAAGATTCCGGCGACCGGCATATTTATAGAGGGTCTCCTTGGCGCACCAGACAAAGCCCGGCCAGTGAGGATCATCGGCAAGAGCCGCCTCGGAAGGAGTCAGGAAGCGGTTCGCAGCCCGGGTGAAATCCCGGTCGGCCGGTTCGATATCGACGGCACAGCGGTTCGGCGAAAGGCACACAGCCACCCGATCCGCGCAATGCGCCACCGACACGCAAGCCTCACCGTCGGGAAGGAGCGGAGCCCCCACTTCATCGTATGCAATCCGGATATTGCGCCCCAGCTCCCGGCGGATGATTGCCCGCCAGGTCAGAAACTCCCGGCGGCGGCGTTCGCTGCCGAATGTCTCGGCGCGTTGCCGCTCCTCCAGGGTTGTCCAGGCAATTGCCGCAGCGAGGGGCATCGGCGGCTCAATCAACAGGCGGGAAGTCGGCAACAGAGCGTTCATGGCAAGCAGAAGGCAAGTCTAACACGAAGAGAGCAAACAGAAAACACGGTGAAAAGTCGGCAACGGAGCGTTCATGGCAGGCAGGAGGCTGGTCAGCAAGACGAAAGTCAACAGCCGGGAGGGACAGGAATCGGCAGCCGGGGAGGAGTTACGGCAGGTCGACCCGGATTTTGTCGATCCGATGCCCCTCCATCTCCTGCACCGTGAAGCGCAGATCGTGAGCCATAAACGTATCGCCCTTGCGCGGGAAATCTCGCTTCAGCTCCAGCATCAGACCCGCCAAGGTTTCAGCTTCGCCCTTGACATCGGCAAACGTCCCTTCGTCCAGCTCCAGAATGCGTTCGAAATCGCCGATATGGGTCTTTCCTTCGAACAGGTAACTCTTGGCATCCAGGCGCGTATAGAAATTCTCCTCGTTGTCGCTCTCGTCCGAAATTTCGCCCACGATCTCCTCGATGATGTCCTCCAGCGACACTAGCCCCAACGTCGAGCCATATTCGTCGACCACGATCGCCATGTGCACCTTGTTCGTCTGGAAGTCAGCCAGCAGGTCGTTGATCTTCTTGTGCTCCGGCACGAAATAGGGCTTGCGCATCAGTTGCTGCCAGGCAAAATCAGACCCGTTGTTGATATACGGCAGCAGGTCCTTCACGTAGAGCGTCCCCCGGATATTGTCCATATCCTCCTCGTAGACCGGGATGCGGGAAAAACCCGAGTCGATGATCGTCCGCTTCACGTGGTCGTAGTCATCCGTAATGTCGAGCGCCGTCATATCCACCCGAGGCTTCATGATCTCCTGCACCTCGGTATTCACGAAATTCACGATCCCCGAAAGCATCACGTGCTCCTCCGGGCTCGAACTCTGCGTCATGTCCACCGCATCGGCCAGTTCGTCGAGCGAAATCTCGCTCTTGTGCGCCGCCTTCTCGCTGATACGGCTGCTCGTGCGGACCAGGATGTACGAAAGCGGGTAGAAAACCCACCGCAACACCATCAACGGTCGCGCTACCAGCAGGGCAAACCGAACCGGAATCATCTGCGCAAGCACCTTCGGCATGATCTCCCCGAAGAGCAGCAACAGGAACGTCACGAGCACCGTCTTGAAGAGGAACTCGAAGCGCAGGAAGGTAAAAAGCGAATCGATGATCCCGGCCGTGAGGATAACGATGCAGATATTCACCAGGTTGTTGACAACCAGGATCGTAGCCAGCAGCAGATCGACATTCGCCAACAAGCGGAGCACCGCCTCGGCCCGGCCGCTGCGGCTCTCCTGCAAACGCCGGACATCGTTGTGCGAAAGCGAAAAAAACGACGTCTCCGCACCCGAAACCAGCGCCGAGACGCACAACAGAAGGAACGTCACCGCACAAAGTACGATGATATGCGGCGTGAAGCCATGGAATGCAATCCAGGAATGAGTCTCTTCCAAACCGTAAGTCTATTGGTTAGTCGAACAGGGAACCGCCCTTCGGCGCCCCGTGTTGCTGTGCCGGATCCGCCGAGTCCTCCTTCAGCACCTCCTTGCGGCCTCCAGGCATCTGCACGATGAACTTCGAATTCCGGGTCTGGTAGGCCGGGCGGGCAAGCAAAGCCTCGATATTGCTGTAACGGGTCGGTTTCGCTCCCAGCATCACCTGTTCCGGAACCCGCTGGGCCGGTTTCGGGGCCACGGGCTTGATCGGCTCCAGAACCGGAGGGGTCGTAACCGACTCCGGGGCCGGTACCGGTTCGATGATCCGCGGGGTCGGCATCACCGGCTTCATCCCGCTTCCCGGGAGATCTCCCTCGAAGCCCGTTGCCACCACGACCAGTTCGATGGCGTTGCCCAACTGCGGTTTTTCGCTCGTTCCCCAGATGATATTCGCATTGTGGATCACACCCTGCTCGTCCTGAACGCTCGCATGGGCCTGGATATACTCCAGAATCTGAACCACCTCCTCGTACATCAGTCCGTCGGCGTTCGAAACCGAGATGTTCAGCAGGATGTTCTTCGCTCCCGAGATCAGGTTGTGGTCCAGCAGCGGCGAGCGCAGCGACGCCTCGGCAACCGCTTCGGCCCGGTTGTCGCCCTCGGCCGTGGCAACGGCCATGTGGGCCCGGCCGCTGTCGCGCATCACCTTCGAGACGTCCGCAAAGTCCACGTTCACCAGATCGCTCTCCACCGTGATGATCTCCGCGATACCCTTGGCTGCCGAAGCCAGGATGTCGTCGGCCTTTCCGAAGGCCTGTTTCAACGACAGCCGGCCGTAGATCTCCAGAATATTTTCGTTGTTGATGATCAGCAGCGAGTCGGTATTCTGGCGCAGCTCCTCGATACCCCGGAAGGCCTGTTCGTAGCGGATCTTGCCCTCGACGGCCAGCGGCGACGTCACGATCGCAACCGTCAGCAGGCCCATCTCCTTGGCCAGTTTCGCAATCACCGGCGAAGCACCCGTTCCGGTGCCGCCGCCCATACCTGCCGTGATGAACAACATCTTCGTACCGGCGGCCTCCAAGGCCTGCCGGATCTCCGGAAGCGTCTCCACGGCTGCCCGGCGACCGTTTTCGGGGTCATTGCCCGCCCCGAGGCCCTCCGCGCCCAGGCGGATCTTCTGCTCCACGGGGCTTTTGTCCAGCGCCTGCTGGTCGGTATTGCACACCATGAACGTCACGCCCCGGATTCCCAGGTTCCACATGTGGTTCACGGCGTTCCCGCCGGCTCCGCCCACACCCACAACCATGATGATCGAGCCGTTCGTGCGCGGAACCTTGATTTCCGACATCAATTCGTCCGTCATATCTGAATCTTCTTTTTTATCAAAACATCAATCGGTCCCCGAAGGCACCCTTTCGAATCGGGCCAGCGCCCCGCTTGGAGTCCGGCCCGCATTTTCTTCTCGCTCTCCTGCTCTTCTCGCCCTCCTTGCCTTTCTGCCCTCCTGCTCTCCTGTTCCCCCCCTCGGTTAGATCTCTTCGTCCTCGGCGGCCGAGAAGCTCTTGTTGATCTTGTCGAAGGTCTTCTGGAAGATCGAACCCCAGTCGCGTTTCCGACGCGGAGTCTCCGGATGCGGCTCCTCCCGGGGTTCCTCCGGAGTCGGGGTTTCGGGAGTTGCGGGCTGCTCGGCCGCAGTACGGGGCTGTTGCGGAGTCGGCGGTTCGGACTGCGGCGTACGGGGCGCAACGTGCCGGAAGGTATTCGCGGCCGGAGGCGTCGGCGTATAGGGCTGGCGAATCTCCGATCCCGGAGCTGCGGTCGAAGTCGAAGCAGCAGCCGAAGTCGAAGCAGCAGTCGAAGTCGAAGCCGGAACCGAAGGCCGCTCGATCACGGCACATCCTCCGAGTTCCGCACCGTGGAGCAGAATACCCACCACCGTCGAGCAGGAGGGATCGGCGACCTTCTCCTTCGAGCTCTCCGTGAGCCCCGTCTCGGGAACGGCAACCCGGACATCCAGGCCCGTCACGCGGCGGAAGAGTTCATCCAGATCCTTCAGCTTCGCGGAACCGCCCGTCAGTACGATGCCGTAGGCCAGTTTATCGGCATAGCCCGAATCCTTGAGCTCCTGCTGCACGAACTCCACGATGTCCGTGGCCCGGGCCTCGATCACCGTTGCCAGGTTCCGCAACAGGATATCCTTCGCCTCACGGGCCATACGGCCGTTGACGCGGATCAGTTTGTCTTCCGGGGCCAGTTCGGCAACCGCCGAACCGTATTTCTGTTTCAGGCTCTCGACGTGTTTCTCCGGGACGCTCATCGTCCGGATATCCCGGTTGATGGCCGAAGCGCCCATCGGGATCGTAGCCACGTAGCGAACCACGTTGCGATAATAGACCGTCACGTCCGTCACGCCCGCACCGACATCCACCACGGCGACGCCCTCCTCCTTCTCATCGGGGAGAAGAACAGCCTCCGGAATGGCCATCGCATCGGGCACAACACCCAGCATTCGGATTCCGAGGCGCTTCAACGCCATGTCGAGGCGCTGCATCGGCGTCTTCTGGCACAGGATGAAGTTGAACGTTGACGAGAGTTTCTTGCCGAACGACCCTACGGGATTCCGGACCTCCTGGTTGTCGTCGACCATGTAGTTCTGCGGAACGCGCTCCATGATCGTTTCGTCGTCCGGGGCCTGGACGTTCCGCATCCGGTCGAACAGCGCATCCACGTCCTTCTGGTTGACACCGTTCTGGGGGTCGTAGACGAAAACATGGTCCGTATGCCGGGCACAGCGCACGAAATCGCCCGAAATGCCCGCATAGGCCTCCGTGATCCGGATACCGAGCTGCTGCTCAACCTCCGAAACCGCATCCCGGATGGCACGGCTGACCAGTTCGATATTCTCGATCCGTCCCGCATGGACCCCCTCCACGGGTTTCGTGACAACAAACGCCACATCCATCAGACCCTCCGGGGTCCGCTCTCCGACGGCCAACACCACCGACGAACTCCCCAGATCGACAGCAACGGTATAATTCTTTCTTTCCACGGTATTATCTTTTACTTCTTGCAGACTACCTGATTCCCATATCTGATGTCGATGGTGCGGTACGTCTCCCAGCCTAACGTCGAAAGTCCGTTGCGATAGAACCGCAACAGTTTGTCGAACTTCCGATCCACCTCCTCAAGACGCCCGAAAAGTATCGTATAACGTCCGCTGCGCGGCGTCAAAGATACTTCCAATGCTCCGCTGGAGGTCGTATAAGCAGCTATCTGAACCACCTCCGACCTCCAGAAATCATCCTCTTCGACACTCTCCACAAAGGTAAGGAGTTTCAGGAAATCTTCGTAGCTTTTCTCCAACTTTTTTTGTTTCCGACGCTCCGACTCCTGCTGCGAATCGATCCGCGCAAGTTCCGCCGTGAGCTGACGCGCACGGTAACGGTAGCCCCGGCGGTACGCCGCCTTCTGCGCCAGCAGCTCCTCGACCCGCTTGTCGAAGGCCTCCGCACTCTCGCCCTTCCACCACCGGCGCTTGATCCGCTTCCGGCGGAACTCCCGGTAATCCCGGTCATTGGCCTGCTCGCGGCGGTAAACCGGGTACTTCGAGCGCTCCAACTCCGCAATCCGTTCGTCGATCTCACGCTGGCGGCGGTCGATATACTCCCGCACATTCCCCGTATAATCCGCCGGGAACGGAGGGCGATAACTCCCCGTCACCACCGGAACGTAGAGCGACGAGGCCCGCGGTGCCGCAAAGACATACCCTTCACGCGTCACATAGGCATTCCGCCCGTCGGTCAGCAGCCGCAGCAGCGGTTCCCGCGGGGTGATCGTCAGGTGCAGCTCCCCGCGCCCCGAGACGTAGGCCGCCACCCGCTCCACGAAGCCGTTCCGCGCGATCAGCCGTTCGAGGGCCGTCAGGTCCACCTCCTCAACTGCCGTGCCGAGCGTGCCGATCCCGCTCTGCGAAATCCAACTCCGGACCTGCGCGCCCGTCACCAGGTAGCCCTGCGACGTGCTGTCCACCACCTCGATCTCCAGGCTCCGGACCTGCTGCGCCGAGCGGTCACGCCGCGCCGAAAGGCCCGCCCACAGGATGTAGACGGCCACGGCGGCCCACAAAAGGCCCAGAATCGCTGGTCGAAGCAGACGCATCGGCTATCAAACAGAAATCGGTTAAACGATCAACTCTTCTTTTTCAGCACCTCGGCCAACGCTTCGCAGCAGGCGTCGATATTCCCCGCCCCAAAGCTGATCACCACATCCGTATCCATCGCCCCAACCGTCTCGGCCAGCCGGTCGCGGTCGACGATCCGGCACGGAACCGTCACCCGTTCGGCAATGATCTCCGAGGTGATGCCCTCGATCGGCTCCTCGCGTGCCGGGTAGATCGGCAGCAGGACCACCTCGTCGGCGTGCGACAGCGCCTCGGCGAACTCCGCGTAGAGGTCCCGCGTGCGGGTATAGAGGTGCGGCTGGAACAGCGCCGTGATCCGCCGCCCGGGGAACATCTGCCGCACCGAAGTCAGCGTTGCGGCCAGTTCGCGCGGATGGTGCGCATAATCATCCATGTAGACCTGCTTCGGCGTATTGACATAGAACTCGAAACGCCGTTTCACCCCCGAGAACGATGCCAGCGCCTCGCGTACCCGGCCGGCATCCAGTTCCTGACCCTCGAACTGAGCCGCGCACCACACCGCAGCCACCGCAGCCACCGAATTCTCGATGTTCACCCACCCCGGGATGCCGAGCGTGCAACCCTCGATCACCCCCGACGGGGTCACCAGATCGTAACGGTAAAGGCCGCCGCCGAGCAGTTCGACATTCCGCGCGTAGAAGTCGCACGGCGTATCGTAGGCATAGCGGTAGACCGTGATCTCCGAATTGTCGATCTCCAGATCGAGGCC
Organism: Candidatus Alistipes intestinigallinarum; assembly: GCA_019115745.1. Lineage (GTDB taxonomy): Bacteria > Bacteroidota > Bacteroidia > Bacteroidales > Rikenellaceae > Alistipes > Alistipes intestinigallinarum. The sequence continues at coordinate 107,119 of DXDA01000068.1, read as the reverse complement.
CTGCTTGATGACGAGGTAACCGTCGGGGCGGATCTGGCGGATAAACTGGGCGAAAGCCTCCTTCACGGCCTCGTGCGTGCCGTAAATGTCGAGGTGGTCGGCATCCGCCGAGGTGACCACCGCCACGTCGGGATACAACCGCAGGAACGAGCGGTCGAACTCGTCGGCCTCGACCGCCAGCCGTTTACCGTCGCCCAGCACGAGGTTGCCGCCGAAATTCTTCGAAATGCCCCCGAGGAAGGCCGAACCGCCCCCCGTCAGCACGCGGTCGAGCCACGCCACCAGGGTCGAAGTGGTGGTCTTGCCGTGCGTCCCCGCCACGGCAAGCACGTATTTCCCTTCCGAGAGGTGCCCCAGCATCTGCGAACGCTTCTCGATGCGGAAGCCGTGATCCCGGAAATAGGTGTATTCGCTGTGATCCTGCGGGACGGCCGGCGTATAGACCACGACCGTATGGGCCGGATCGAGAAACTCCGCGGGAATCTGTCGGATGTCGTCCTCGTAGTGGACGGCGGCACCCTCGGCCGTCAGTGCGTCGGTCAGCGCCGTACGCGTGCGGTCGTAACCGGCAACCCGGCAACCTTCGTGCAGAAAATAGCGGGCCAGGGCGCTCATGCCGATGCCCCCGATCCCCAGAAAATAGACACTCTTGCGTTCCATCACTTCATCACTTTGACAATCTCATTCACAATATCTTCCGCCGCACGGGGCTTGGCCAGCGACTCCAGGCTGCGGCTCATGGCGGCCAGTCGTTCGGGATTTTTCAGCAGCTCCAGCGCCCGCGGCATCGCCTGCGTCCGGCACTCCGCATCCGCAACCACCTCGGCGGCACCCTTCGCCTCCAGCGCCCGGGCATTCTTCGTCTGATGGTCCTCGGCCACGTTCGGCGAGGGGACGAAGACCACCGGTTTGGCCACCAGGCACAACTCCGAAACCGTTCCGGCGCCGCTCCGCGAAACCACCACGTCCGCAGCCGCATAGGCGTAATCCATGCGGTCGATGAAGGCCCCCTGCCAGACATGCGGCGCCGGGTGTGCGGCCAGGAAGGCCTGCATCTCCCGTTCGTAATACTTGCCCGTCTGCCAGATCACCTGCACCGGGGCCGTGCCGCCCATGTCGAGGATCCACTGCTTCATCATCTCGTTCAGCGAGCGCGTGCCGAGCGATCCCCCGACCACCAGCACCGTCGGGAGTTCGGCCGTCAGACCGTAGTAGTTCAGCGCCTCGGCCCGGTCGGCACCCTCCTTCGAGAAGCGGCCCCGCAGCGGATTGCCCGTCAGCGTGATCCGGTCGGCCGGGAAGAAGCGTTCCATCCCCTCGTAGGCCGTGCAGATGCGTTTCGCGCGTTTGGCCAGGATCTTGTTCGTCACCCCGGCGTAGGAGTTCTGCTCCTGGATCACCGTCGGGACCCCCATGCGCTGCGCGGCCCACAGCACCGGAGCACTCGCATAGCCGCCAAAGCCCACCACCGCATCGGCCCCGAAGTCGCGGATCACCCGACGCGCCATCCGGATGCTCCGCAGCACCTTGAACGGGACCAGCAGGTTATGCCAGTCCAGCCGCCGCTGCAAACCCGCAATCGGAAGCCCCTCGATCCGGTAGCCCAGTGCCGGGACCTTCTCCATCTCCATCTTGCCTTCGGCCCCCACGAAGAGCAGGTCGACGTCGTCGCCGAAACGGCGTTTCAACGCCTCGGCAACCGCCACGGCCGGGTAGATATGGCCCCCCGTTCCGCCGCCCGAAAGAATGATTTTTTTCATATTTTGTCCTTTTTCCCAATACTTTTTCACATCCCCAACAGCCCCGCTCCGAACGCCGCAAAAATCAGCAGCCCCATTCCGAATACCGCGAGAATCAGTGCCCCGCTCCGAACGCCGCGAAAATCAGCGGCCCCACGTGCCGCGGTCCAGCGAGCGGTAGCCGATCGCCTCGGCGATATCCTCCGCCGCAATCTCGGCGTGTCCGGCCAGATCGGCGATCGTCCGCGCCACCTTCAGGATCCGGTCGTAGGCCCGGGCCGAGAGCGACAGCCGCTCCATGGCCCGCTCCAGCAGCGCCGCAGAGGCTCCGTCCAGGCGGCAGCAACTCCGCAGCAGCGAACTCCCCATCATCGAGTTGGTATGCACCCCCTCCACGTCGCGGAACCGGGCGGCCTGCACCTCCCGGGCCCGAATCACCCGTTCGCGGATCGCCGAGCTCGGTTCGCCCGGGGCCGCCGAGGTCAGTTCGGAGGGTTGCACCGGAGTCACCTCCACCTGCAAGTCGATGCGGTCCAGCAGCGGGCCCGAAATGCGCCCCATATAGCGGTGCACCGCCCCCGGAGAGCACGTACACTCCTTCGTCGGGTGGTTGTAGTAGCCGCACGGGCAGGGGTTCATCGCCGCCACGAGCGTAAAGTTCGCCGGATATTCCACGCTGTATTTCGCCCGCGAAACCACGATCCGTTTCTCCTCCAGCGGCTGCCGAAGCACTTCGAGGACGCTCCGCCCGAATTCGGGCAGCTCGTCGAGGAACAGCACGCCGTTGTGCGCCAGCGACACCTCACCCGGGCGCGGTGACTGTCCGCCGCCGATCAGCGCCACCTGCGACGTGAGGTGGTGCGGGGCCCGGAACGGCCGCAGGGTCATCAAACCGCCGGCAAACTCCGTCTTCCCGGCCACGGAGTGAATCTTGGTCGTTTCGAGCGCCTCCTCGCGCGTCAGCGGCGGGAGGATCGTCGGAAGGCGCCGCGCCAGCATCGTCTTGCCCGAACCCGGAGCTCCGATCATCAGCACGTTGTGACCGCCCGCCGCCGCGATCTCCAGCGCCCGTTTCACGTGCGTCTGGCCCTTCACGTCGGCAAAATCCTCCGCATAGCGCTGATCCGGCGTCTCGAACGGGTCGCGGCTCGGAGGCTCCGCACGCGGGATCGTCCGTTCGCCGTTCAGGCACTCCATGACCTCGCGCAGCGTCCCTGCCCCCAGCACCTCAAGCTCCGTCACGACCGCCGCCTCCCCGGCATTCTCCACCGGAAGAATCAGCCGCCGCAGCCCCGCCTGACGCGCCGCAATGGCGATCGGAAGCACGCCCCGCACGGGTTTCAGCGACCCGTCGAGCGACAACTCCCCGACGAACATCGTGTCGCAAACCGCCTCGGCATGGACCCGTTCCATCGCCGCGAGGATCCCCACCGCAATCGGCAGATCGAAACCCGACCCCTCCTTGCGCAGATCCGCCGGGGCCAGGCTCACAACCACCTTCCGGCCCGACATCCGCTCGCCCGAATTCTCGAACGCCGCACGGATTCGCTGCTCGCTCTCCTTCACGGCATTGTCCGGAAGTCCGACAAGGTACAGTCCCAAACCGCCGCCCGTGATGTTGACCTCGACGGTCACCTTCACGGCGTCGATCCCCAACAGGGCTCCGGCATACGTGCGTACGAACATGGTGGTCTCCTTTTTATCGTTGTTTCAAAATCCGCGACCCGTGTCAGAACGGCGCCTCCTCGTCGAGATGCGCCGAGCGGTTCAGATCGAACTCCCCGCCCATGGCTCCGTTCAGGGCACTGCTGCCCCCGAAGCCGCCCGGGAGGTTGTTCGAACCGCTGGCATAATCGTCGTAGGCCTGCTGGCTCTCCGCGGCGTCCGACGGCGGAAGCATCGAATCCTCCATATCCGCAAAACGGGCCTGCTCCTTCAGGAAGCGGAGGTTCACGTCGCAAACCGCACCGTTACGGTGCTTCGCCAGGATGATCTCGGCCATCCCCGCCGTCGGCATTCCGTTCTCATCCTGGTTGATGCCGTAATACTCCGGACGGTGGATAAACGCCACGATGTCGGCATCCTGCTCGATGGCGCCCGACTCGCGGAGGTCCGACAACTGGGGCCGTTTCGAGCCGCCGCGCATCTCCGTCGCACGGCTCAACTGCGACAGCGCGATCACCGGAACGTTCAACTCCTTGGCAATCGCCTTCAGCGTCCGCGAGATGAAGGCCACCTCCTGTTCGCGGTTGCCCTTCGTATCCTGATTGCCGGTCATCAACTGCAGGTAGTCGATGATGATGATCTTGATGTCGTTATGGATCTTCAGACGCCGCGCCTTCGAGCGGAACTCAAAGACCGAAAGCGCCGGCGTATCATCGATATAGAGCGGAGCCGCACCCAGCGGCTTGGTCGCCGACTCCAGGTGGCGCCACTGCTCCGGGGTCAGCCGTCCCGACTTCACGTCGTTGCCCGAAAGGCCCGTCTCGGCGATGATCAGACGCATCATCAACTGCACGGCCGACATCTCCAACGAAAAGAAGGCAACGCCCTGCTCGTAGTTGACCGCCATGTTGCGCGCCATCGACAACACGAAGGCCGTCTTACCCATCGAAGGCCGCGCCGCCACGATGATCAGGTCCGACAACTGCCAGCCCAGCGTCACCCGGTCCAGCGCCGTGAAACCCGACGGTACGCCGCTGTACGAACTCGTATTCTTCGACGCCTCCTCGATCTGCATCAATGCCCGCGCCAGGATCTCCTTCGACGACTGCACCGACCGCTTCACATGACCCTCGGCCACCTTGAAGATCTCGCCCTCGGCGAAGCCGATCAGCTCCGTCACGTCGGTCGACTCGTCGTACGAGCGTTTCTGGATCTCCGTCGCCGAGCGGATCAGCTCCCGCTGGACATATTTCTGCGCGATGATCTTCGCATGGAACTCCACGTTTGCCGCCGAGCCGACCTTCTGGGTCAACTGCGCCAGGTACGACGCGCCGCCCACCTTCTTCAGCTCCTTCTTCGCCTTCAGACGCTCGGTCACGGTATAGAGGTCGATGGGCTTCAGCTCCATCGACAGCTCCTCGATCGCCTTGTAGATCAGGCGGTGCTCCTCGGTATAGAACGCCTCCGGAGTGACGAACTCCTGCACCGCAATGATGCTGTCCTTCTCCAGCATCAGCGCTCCGAGCACCGCCTCCTCCAGTTCGACGGCCTGCGGCGGAACGTTTCCCGCATTCTCCGTCAGGGCATCGTACGCCTCGCGGTTGCGCGTGTAGGCGCTGCCGCGAGGGGTCGTATTGTTGAACTCCTTAGCCATGGATTTTTCGCTGTTTTCGGACCTCAAAAATACGGATTCGGTCCGACATATCAAAAAGGTGCACTCGGAAAAGTCAAAGATTTTCCATTTTCCGAAGACCGGGCCGACAGACAGAGAAGCAAACCCGGAAGAATCAAGGCTTTACGCCCAGTTCGCGTTGCGAGACGGCCAGGGCCGCCAGGCTGATCCGGCAATCGGGAACCGCCCGCAGGATCTCCCCGGCGCACGACAGCAGCGTCGAGCCCGTCGTCATCACGTCGTCGACCAACAGGATATGGCGCCCCGCCAGCCGTTCGGGATGCCGCACCGCAAAGGCCCCTTCGACATTCCCGGCCCGTTCGCGGTGCGATTTCCGGGCCTGACTCTCCGTGTTGCGCCGCCGGCAGACACTGTGGCGATCGACCGGAACCCCCAATTGGGAGGCGATCCCCTCGGCGATATACTCCGACTGGTTGTAACCCCTCCGGCACCGCTTGATCGGGTGCAGCGGAAGCGGCACGACACAATCCACCCCACCGTAAAGGCCGCTCTCGGCCAGGCAGCGGCCGTACCATTCGCCCATCTCCCGCGCCATGCGCCACGATCCCCGGTACTTGAAACCGTGGATCAGTCTCCGCCAGCCGCTGCCGTGGACGAAGAAGAGGAAGCCCGAGGCCTGCTCGACGGGGACCAGTCCCCAGCACCTGCGCACCACGGGATTGTCCGCCTCGCGCCAGTAGCCCGTCAGCGGAGCCGTCATCCGGCAAAGCGTGCAGATGCTCCGCTCGCCCGTCTCCAGCGGCTCCCCGCAGACCGCACAGCGCGCCGGAAAAAACAGCGTCGCCACATCCCGGAACCATTCACTGAGGATCGACATCCACCACCACGGTTATGGCCTTCCAGGCCGGATTTTCGGAAAAGCGTTTCAGCTCGGACAGAAGCAGTTCGCGGGCCCGGGCCGACGAGGCCCCGCTCTCGATCTTCAGCAGCAGACCCGCCAGGTATTCGCCCCGGATCCGGTCCACGGGGGGCGTCATCGGACCCAGCACGCGCCGTCCGAAGCGCGTGCGCAGGCTTGTTGCGAGTGCCAGAATGCCGTTGCGCAGCGTCGTCGGGTCGCGGTGGCGCAGCGTCAGCGACGTCAGACGCGCATACGGCGGGTAGAAAAAGGCCTGGCGGTCGGCCAACTGCATCCGGACCATTCCCTCGTAGTCACCCGCCGCAACCTGCCGGATCACCGGATTTCCCGGATCGCCCGTCTGGATCACCACCTCGCCCCCGTCATCGCGCCGCCCGGCCCGGCCCGCCACCTGCATCATCAACTGGAAAGCCCGCTCCGCAGCCCGGAAGTCGGGATTGTTCAGCAGGTTGTCCGCATTGAGGATCCCCACGAGCGAAACCCCCGCGAAGTCGAAACCCTTGGTAATCATCTGCGTACCCACCAGAATGTCGGTCCGGTGCGCCGCGAAGTCGGCGATGATGGCGTTGAAGGCCGACTCCGAGGTGACGCTGTCCCGATCCAGCCGCGCGACACGCGCCTCGGGGAAGATCGCCGCAATCTCCTCCTCGATCTTCTCCGTTCCGAAACCCATCGGGACCACATCCGTCACGCGGCACGAGGGGCATTTCGCCGGGACATCCTCCGTATGGCCGCAGTAGTGGCAGACGAGTTTCCGCCCGCTCTTGTGGTAGGTCAGCGTTACGTTGCAGTTCGGGCACCGCGCCGTCCACCCGCACTCCGCGCACTCGACGTAGGGCGAGAAGCCCCGGCGGTTCTGGAACAGCATCACCTGCTCGCCCCGGTCGAGCGTCTCCCCGATCTTGTCCAGCAGCAGTTTGTTGAAGTGTGCGTGTCGTTCGCCCCGGCGGGCCGCACGCAGCGTATCCGAAACATAAACCGCCGGCAGGCGCGCCGCGCCGTAGCGTTCGGTCAGCTCCGCACGCCCGTATTTGCCCGTCGCGGCGTTCGACCACGTCTCCAGCGACGGCGTGGCGCTCCCCAGCAGCGTGCGGCCCCCGGTCAGGCGGGCCAGCACCACGGCGCAGTCCCGGGCGTTGTAGCGCGGGGCCGGGTCCGTCTGTTTGTAGCTCGCATCGTGCTCCTCGTCGACCACCACCAGTTGCAGGTGCTTCAGCGGCAGGAAGATCGACGACCGGACCCCCACGACGAATTCGCCTCCCGAAGAGCGGCTCAGACGCAGGTAGGTCTCCGTCCGGCGGCGATTCGTGAGTTTCGAGTGGTAGGCCGTGACGCGGCTCCCGAAGATCCGCTCCATCCGCTCGATCAGTTGGGCCGTCAGCGCAATCTCCGGGACCAGCAGCAGCACGTCGCCGCCCCGCGACAGGGTCTCGGCAATCAGGTGGATATAGATTTCTGTCTTCCCCGAGCCCGTAATGCCCTGCAGCAGCGCCGTGCTCTTTCCGGCGGCAAACTGCTCCCGCAACGCATCGAGCGCCCGCCGCTGGTGCGGCGTCAACTCCGGCAGGCGGAAGGCCGGACCGCCGTATTCGACCGTTCGTTCGTGTTCCGTCGCCACGATCAGCCCCTTGCGCTCCAGCGTCCGCAGCACGCCGTAGTCGGCCCGCAGCAGGCGACGGGCAATCTCGTCCGTCGCAATGCGCTCCCCGTCGCCCGCCGCAGCGATCTCCAGCAGCGCTTCGTACTGTTTCGGAGCCCGGCGTTCGAGGCGTTCGCACGTCTCGTGGAACGTCGTCTCGTCCCACAGCTCCCGCGCCAGCGATACGTAGCACTCCGTCCGGGGGCGGAACTCCTCCTCCGAAAACTCCTCCTCCGTATCGCCCGAGGGTTTCATCAGCCGCGGCAGCGCCACGCGCATCACCTCCCCGACGCTGCACAGATAGTACGACGCAATCCACTCCCACAGCGAGCGTTGCGCCGCCGACAGAAGCGGAGAATCATAAAGAATACGTTGTATGGATTTGATGCGCGGGAAGTCGGGGCGCCGGTCATGCAGCCGCCACACGATTCCCGTATAGAATTTGCGAGGCCCGAACTGGACCGCAACAGCCTGACCCTCCCGAACCGCCATCCCCTCGGGGACCGCAAACGTATAGGCCGGTTGCGCCAGCGGCAGAACTATGTCGGCATAGCGAGGCATCAGCCCTTGTTGATCGCCTGGAAGCCCTTGCCGTAGACGCCCATCACCGAACCTACGGTCATGAAGGCATCCGGGTCGATCGTCTTGACGAATTTCAGAATCATCGTCGTCTCACGCTTCCGGCACACCACCATCACCATCTTCGTCTGCTCCTTCGAGTACCATCCCTGCGAGTCGATGAGCGTCACGCCCCGGTGGATATTCCGTGCAATGGCGTCCGCCATTTTCTCGTAGTCGTGCGTCACGATCAGCACCTGGCTCGACTGCTGGTTTCCGGCCATGATCATGTCCACCGTATAGCCCACCACGGCCGTCAGCACGTAACCGTAGATCACCGCACTGATGCCCTTGCCCACGAGCAGCGACGAGGCGATGATCACGAAATCCGAGTAGATCAGGATCTTGCCGTAGCTGATTGTCCGGTACTTGTTGATGATCATCGCCACAATGTCCGTACCGCCCGTCGAGCCGCCCTGCGTGAAGCACAGCGCGATGCCCGCTCCGGCCAGGATACCGCCCATGACGATCGAAAGCAGGTTGTCCACGCCGAGGAAGTTCCCCTCCGGGAGCACGTCCTGCCAAAAGTTCATCCCCACGGAGATCACCAGCACGCAGAAGATCGTCTTGACCCCGAAGTTCCACCCCACGATGAACCCCGCAACGAGCAGCAGCAAGGCATTGATGAAGAAGACCATCGTACCGATCTGCACGTGCAGCCCGAGGTTTTCGAGCGCCGTGCACAGCACCAGCGAAAGACCCGCAGCACCGCCGCCCATACCGTTGGCCGGAAGCACGCAGCCGATCCACCCGAACGAGTACATCATCATGCCGAAGAACATCAGGAAATACTCCTTGACGATCTTCCACACGGAATCCGGAGTAATAGCGTGTTTCATAAGGGAACTGTTCTATTCAATATGCACGACAGAACGACAAGTCGTCGGCGTGAAGCTCAAATCTCGGGCCATTTGCTCACGGGATGGGATGTTGTTGCCTGCCGGGGTTTTATTCGTCTACAAATGTAGTAAAAATTTCGCCTTGATACGCATTCCGCCGCTCCAATCTTTTTTCCAGCATCGACAGCAGTTGTTCGTTGCGCACCAGGCCCCAGTTGCGGCCGTAGTGGTAGCGCGGCGGAGCCTCCGAGGCGAAGCGTTCGACGACCAGATCCGGACGCAGCCGCCGCAGAATCTCCACAAAGAGATCGAGGTATTCGTCGAGGCTCCAGAAACGGAACCGATCCGGGTGCGCGTCGTACTCCGCGGCCATCGCCGTCCCGCGGAAGACCTGCAACTGGTGGAACTTCACCGTCGTGAGCGGCAGGGCGTTGATCCGGGCGGTCTGGGCCAGCAGCATGTCGTCCGTTTCGCCCGGAAGACCGAGGATGAAGTGCCCGCCCACGGCAAGGCCCCGCTCGGCGGTCATCCGCACGGCCCGTTCGGCCGCAGCAAAATCGTGTCCCCGGTTCACGGCGCGCAGCGTCGCGTCCGAGGTCGACTCGATGCCGTACTCCACGGCCACATAGCGGTCTCGCGCCAACCCAGCCAGGTAGTCGAGTTTCTCTTCGTCGACGCAGTCCGGGCGTGTGCCGATGACGATCCCCACGACATCCGGATGTCGCAGCGCTTCGTCGTAGACTGCTTTCAGGCGTTCCAGCGGCGCGTAGGTGTTCGAATAGGACTGGAAGTAGACCAGGTAGTGCCGCGCCGTACGGTAGCGGTTGCGGTGGAACTCGATTCCCTCATCGATCTGCTGCGTGATGCTCTTCGCGGGGGTACAGTACGACGGCGTGAAGGCCCCGTTGATACAGAAGGTACACCCGCCCCGTCCGACCGTTCCGTCGCGGTTCGGGCACGTGAAGCCCGCATCCACCGAGAGCTTCTGCACCCGGTCCCCGAACAGTCGGCGGAAGTAACCCGCATAAGAGTTGAACCGCCGTTCGTCGCCCCACGGATAGGCCATCGCCGTGCGCTTACAGGCCCCAGTCCGAAGGGTTGTAGGTATCCTTCGGAGCGTTCGGGACGTTCGCAAAGAAGGTGAAGCCCGTCAGCTCCTCGATCTCCTTGACCGAGCGCATGTCCTTGGCCTGCGGAGTATGGCCCTTCTCCATGTTGTGACGAAGCACAAAAGCTGCACACTTCAATTCGCTGGCCGAAAGGTCATAAACTGACTTGCCGGTTGTACCGCTCTTGCTCCGCAGAATCAGATAGTAGAACATTGAGGGGCGCGTTACGTCGCTGCGTCCGCCATACTCGATCGTCGCCGGCGAGCAACTCTTACCGTAAGCATCGGTAAAGGGCTTGAAATAGGTACCGATCACCACATAAGTTGTATCGTTGCTGCCCTGTGTGTTTTTACTGACCTGCCCGTCGACAAAAGATTCCAGGTTGTTCCAGGCTCCGCCGCCCGTATTGAAGCTACTGGTGTATTGCGGGGCGATGTTGGTATAGTAGAAAACCTGCTTGTTGACCTCCCTCGTCACCAACCGCTCGGCCGAACCCAGCATGTGCCCCTTGTTGCAGCCACCGCCCGTAGCATCGCTGTAATACTGGATATTGGAAGGAATATCCGGATCCTTGCCATAAGCATTCGTCCGGGAGGCTCCGCTCTCGTAGCAGACGTGCCGCGGCGCCGCCACCCACACCGGGCAGTGGTGCTCGGCACTGAAGCAGACCGTATAGTTGCGGGCCAGATGGCCGTCCACCCGGAAGTCCGGGCAGATATGGTAAGCATAGTAATAGTCGCTGTTCGCAACCTCCACCGGCAGCTCCGGCCAGCCCGAATACTTCGTCAGACCGCCCGTCGGATCACCGCCGCCCTGCGACGCCGAGGTCGTGAAACGCCCCGTCGCACTCGTATAGCTCTCGCCCTCCCACTCGGCACAAAGCCGGAATTCATACGTCGTCGAGGCACTCAGACCCGTCAGCGTCGCGGTCTTGGTCCCCGAACCCGAAGCCACGGATTTCTGCGTATAACTTTGCTCCGAGGTCTTCCGGTACTCGAACCGGAGCGTATACTCCGAGGTCGGGCGCTCGAACGTAAAACCGCAACTCAAGGTCGCCGCCGACGCCGTGACGTTCAGGGCCGAAGGGGTTCCGAAAGTCGGGCGCTCCGGATCGGGTTCCGGAAGCGTTTCGCTCTGCTCCGTCCGGAACGCACTCCCTGCACTCTGCATCCGACCCGTTCCCAGATCCGCATAGGCATAAACCACATAAAAACTCTCCGCCTGGAGCCCGCTCAACGTCGCACTCAATGTCGAACCGTCGACCGTAACCGCCGCTGCCGTCTCGAAGGCCCCCATGCCTTCGTTGCTTACCGTGGCATAGATGAAGCCCGCATTCGAGCTGTTCAAAACACCCGGGCCGAACTTCGTGGCACAACGAACCTCAACCGTCGTGCCCACCACCGTGCTCTCCGGCGTCGAAAACCATTCGCTGCCGCCCGTATCCGACTCTTCGGAATCACACGACACGAAAAAGGCCGTCAAACCGACCACCAAAAGGGTAAAAATCCGCTTCATAAACTTTTACTAATTTTCATAAAGGCAAAGGGCATCCTCGCTGGCGCCCCGCCCGTATCTATCGCTGTTTTATCGAAATTTCCACGCCGTTTTATCAAAAATCTCCTTCGGGGCATTCGGCACATTCACGAAGAAGGTCATTCCGGTCTTCCGCTCGATCTCCGCCACCGAGGTCATGTTCGCCGAGGGCTTGCCGCTCGGATAGGTCCGGTTCTCGAACCAGAAGCCCACGCATTGCAGTTCGTCGGCCGAAAGATCCTGCACCTTCCTGCCCGTATTGCCCGCCTTCGAGCGCAGCAGCACCCGGTAGAAGTGGCTCGGAACCGTGCACTTCCGACCGCTCTTGTCGGTCACCTCATCCGTGGCATGTACGCCATACACCCCGGATACCACATAAAGCGTATCGGCGCAGATGTTCTTCCAGCAATCCTCCTCAAGCGACTTCCACACCCCGCTGTTGAAGCCATTCTGCCACTGTGGAGCCACGTTCGTCACATAAAAGGTCTGCACGTTGGCCGCGTAGCTCACCGTACGGTCGCTCGACGCCAGCAGGTGACCCTTCGAATAGCCCGGTTGCGGCTGGTACGAACCATTGGTCAGAGCCGGCTGGATCGACTGCGGCAGTTCCGGATCGTAGGCCCATCCGTCCGAACGGCTCTGATCCCCCTTGTAGCATTCGTGAAGCGGGAAGGATGACCAGAAGGTGATCCGGTTCTCCGCGCTGTAACAGATCGAGTAGTTCCGTCCGCCGGGCAGCCCCGTGCAGAAGTGTGCCGCATAATAGAGGTCCTCCGAGTCGTTGTCCACCGCCGGCAACTCCGCCCAGCCCGTATGGACCGACAGATCATAACGTTCAAAAACAGGCGGTTGTTCCGGGTCGGGATCCGAAGTACCCGGAAATCCCGGAATCTCGAAATCCTTCGAACCGTCGCCTCCGCAGGCGACCAGACAGGCGACAAGGCACCCTGTCATCCATGTGATCGTCTTCGTCTTCATACTCGTCACTCTTTATTTTTGGAATCGATCCAGATCGTCACCGGACCGTCGTTGATCAAGGCTACCTGCATGTCGGCACCGAATTCGCCCGTCGCAACGGGACGGCCCGTCAACTCCCCGACCCGCGCCGCAAAACGTTCGTACAACGGACGCGAAACAGCCTCCGGGGCCGCTTTGATATAGCTCGGGCGGTTGCCCTTGCGCGTCGAGGCCATCAGCGTGAACTGGCTCACAACCAGCACCTCACCGCCGGTCTGCATAACGTCGAGGTTCATCACCCCGTTCTCGTCGTCGAAGATCCGCAGCCGAACGAGTTTTCCGGCCAGGTATTCCAGGTCCTCCCCGTCGTCATCGTTTCCCACGCCGACCAGCACCAGCAATCCCCCGCCGATTCGGGAATGGAGCGTGCCGCCGATCGTCACCGAGGCCTCTTTCACCCGTTGTACAAACAGTCGCATCGTCTTTCCTCTTTTGTTTTACAGGTTCTCGAAGGCGGCCCACAGATTATCGCCCGCCGGAACCGGCGCCGTGACCGAGACCGGTTCGTGGCGAACCGGATGGTCGAACTCCACCCGCCGCGAATGGAGCGAGATCCCGCCCCCGGGTTGCGAACGCCGCGCCCCGTACTTCAGGTCCCCGCGGATCGGGCAGCCGATCTTCGACAATTGTGCCCGGATCTGGTGGTGGCGGCCCGTCAGCAACTCGACCTCCACGAGCGTATAGTTCTTGCCCCGTCCGCGCGTCTCGTAGCGCAGCCGAGCCTCCTTGGCATCCCCCTTCGGAGCATCATAGGCCCGCGAGCGGTTCGTTCGTCCGTCCCGCAGGATATAGTGTCGCAGTTCGCCCTGCTCGGGGTCGGGAGTCGACTCCGTCAGCGCCCAGTAGACCTTGTGGATCCGCCCTTCGCGCAGCATCTCGTTCAGCCGCGTCAGCGCCTTCGAGGTCTTGGCAAAGACCACCGCACCGCTCACCGGGCGGTCGATGCGATGCACCACCCCCAGAAAAACCTCCCCGGGTTTGGCATCCCGCACCTTGATGAAGGCCTTGATCTGATCCTCCAGAGCACTCTCGCCCGAAGGATCCGGCTGCACGAGATCGCCGCCGTGTTTGTTCACGACTAACAGGTGGTTGTCTTCATAGAGAATATCGTCCGGGCTGAACATCGGGTGCAGAGTTACAGGATGAAGGTAAAGGGCAGGAGTTTTTCCGCCGTGTCGACAATCGAGGCCGTGCCGCCGCCGCTCATGATCACCCGGATCGGGCTCCCCTGGCGGCGTTCGGTATCCACCAGCACCTGACGGCACTGTCCGCAGGGGTAGCATTCGCGCTCCGAGGGCTCCGAAGCAATGGCCAGCGATTCGATCGGGTCGTCGGCATAATTGGCCGCGGCGTAGAAGAGCAGCGTCCGTTCGGCACACAGACCCGCCGGGAAGACCTCGCTCTCGATATTGCCGCCGTGGAGGATGCGGCCGCTGCGCAGCCGCGCCGCAGCACCTACCCGAAATTTCGAATAGGGGGCTTGAGCCCGTGCCGTGGCCTGCCCAGCCTCGGCAACCAACTGGCGGTCCGCTTCGGGAAGTTCCGACAGCGCCGCATAGTGTTCGTAATCGAAACGGAACTGCTTTTCCATAACTCCTCCTTTTTCACGACCCCCGTTTTTACAGGGGTGAATTACAAAGATAAAAATTATTTCCGGTTTTTGCAACAGGTTCGTTCCCGGGAACCGCAAATCCTGAAAATCCGGAAGCAACAGATCCGAATCCGGGCGGTCGGGGTCATCCGGGCAGGGGCCGTCAGAGCAGGGATCGCCAGAGCAGGGGTCATCCGGGCTGGAGTCATCCGGGCTGGGATCGCCAGAGCAGGAGTCGTCAGGGCAGGAGTCGTCAGGGCAGGGGCCCGGCCGCCACCGCCCCGCACAAGGCCGGGCACGCCGCCCATCTTTCCCGAAAATCCCGGATCGAAACGCGTCGCGGCACGTCCCGATCCGGGATTTCCCTGTTTCCAAAAATCATCGTATAAAAGCCGTCGGACCGACTCCGGAAGCCCTACTCCAGCACGAACTTCGCCTGCACGTTATACTCCAGGCGGATGGTCTTGAACTCCAACGGCTCCTCCTCGACCGTCGCCTCGGCGGCCCCGTAGGCCTTCGCGCTGCGCATCAGCACCGCATTGTCGTACATAACCGGCATGACGTTGCTGTTCGAATCGTAGATGTAGAAGCACTTGCCCACCGTCTGACCGATCGCCTCGGCCAGCGTCGCGGCATTCGCCCGCGCGTTGCGGATCGCCTCCACACGCACCTGCTCCTTGTATTCGTCGATCTTCGAGTGCGAAACCTTCAGAATCGAGACATCCGAAATCCCCAGGTTGTCCAGCGCCTGCCAGGCCCGCGCCACTTCGGCCGACGTCCCCAACTGCAACTGGTATTTGGCCGTCGCAACCGAGGTCTTCTTCTTGAAAAACTCGCTCGACAGGTTCGCCACCTTGAGCTGCTTCTCCACGTCGACACCCAGCTTCTTCAGTGCGGCAATCATGTCGCGCTGCTGGCTCTCGACCGAAATCTTCCCCTTCGAATCGCGTTCGTTGATGATGATCTGCAAATAGAACTCGTCGGGCGTGATCTCCTTCTCGGCCCGACCGTTGACCTGCACGTAACTCGGGAATGCCTCCTGGATCTGCGCGGCGGCCGGGAGCGCTGCCAGCGCCACGACGGCCATCAAAATCAGTCGTTTCATCATGTTTCAGTTTTTCAGTGAACAAAAACTCCCGTTTGGGAAACGGTTTTGTATAAGAAACGGAGAATTCCCGAAAATACTGCGTCAGCGCCGCACGAGTTTCACCACATTCTCCACGTGGTGCGTGTGCGGGAACATGTCGACGGGCTGCACCGCCTCCACCCGGTAGGCGCCGTCCAGCAGCGCCAGGTCGCGGGCCTGCGTCGCCGGATTGCAGCTCACGTAGACGATCCGCTCCGGCGCCGCACGCAGGATCACGTCGATCACCGGTTCATCCACGCCGGCCCGCGGCGGGTCGAGGATGATGACATCCGGATGCCCGTTCGCCGCCACGAAGGCGTCGTCCAGCACCGCCTTCATGTCCCCGGCGTAGAAGGTCGTATTGCGGATACCGTTCAGTTCGGAGTTGACCTTCGCATCGGCAATCGCCTCCGGGACGTACTCGATGCCCACGACCCGCACACAGCGTGCGGCGCAGAAGTTGGCAATCGTCCCCGTACCGGTATAGAGGTCGTAGAGCGTATCCTCCGGGTGCAGGTCGGCAAAGCGCCGCGCCACCTTGTAGAGTTCGTACGCCTGCGCCGAGTTGGTCTGGTAGAAGGATTTCGGGCCCACCTTGAAGCGGAGACCCTCCATCTCCTCGATGATGTGGTCCTTGCCGCGGTAGCACACCGCATCGAGATCCCCGACCGAGTCGTTGAGTTTCGTATTGACGACGTAGAAGAGCGACGTGATCTGCGGAAAGCTCGCCGACAGGTGGTCGAGCAGCGCCTCGATCCGCGGACGCTCCTCCGCGCCGAAGACCACGATCACCATCACCTCCCCCGTTGAGGCCGTGCGGATGATCATGTTGCGCATCAGCCCCGTATGTTCGCGGGCATTGTGGAACGTATAGCCGTGTTCGAGGCAGAAGCGTTTGGTTTCGAGCCGGATGGCATTCGACGGATCGGGCTGCAGCCAGCACTTGCGGATGTCAAGCACCTTGTCGAACATGTTCGGGATGTGGAATCCCACGGCCGGCGAAGCGTCGAGATCGGCGCCGCTTTCGACCTCCTCGCGCGTCAGCCAGCGGCGGTCGGCGAAGGTGAACTCCAGTTTGTTGCGGTAGAAACGCGTCTCGGCCGAGCCCAGGCAGGGGGCGATCTCCGGGAGTTCAAGTTTGCCGATGCGCGTCAGTTGATCGCGCACCTGCGCCGTCTTGAACCGCAACTGCTCCTCGTAGGGAAGGTTCTGCCACTTGCACCCCCCGCACACCCCGAAGTGTTCGCAGAAGGGCTCCTCGCGCAGTGGCGAGCGTTTCACGTAGTTCACGACGTAGCCCTCCATGAAGCGGCGCCGCTTGACGCGGATCTGCACGTCCACCACGTCGCCCGGTACGGTCATCGGCACGAAGACCACCACGTCGTTCCAGCGCCCCATGGCCTTGCCTTCGGCCGCCAGGGTCGTAATCTCAAGCCCCTCGATCAAGGGGTAATTCGCTTTCTTTCTTGCCATCGGTTTCTCTGATTCGGGTTGCAAAGGTAACAAAAAATCATTCACCCGCCCGTTTTTTCATCCGCGCCCGCGCCCGTACGCCGCCCAGCCAGAAGCCCAGCGCAAAGGGCCCCCCGACCAGCACCGCCACGGCCAGCACGAAATAGAAGAGCAGTTTGCCGACAAGCCCCGGGACGGCATCGAGGGTCGTGCGGACCAGGTCGTCGCCCGCGGCCCGGAGTTGCTCGACCAGCGCCTCACGCTCCCGCGAGACGTAATACTGCAACTCCGCACGCTGGCGGTCGATGTCGGCAAAGGCGTGGTCCACCGAGGCGTTCATCGTCGAGATGAGCTGCGTCGCCTGGGCGTTCAGCTCCGTCAGCATCCGGTCCGAGATCTCCGGAAGGTGCTCGGCAACCACCACGATCCGCGTGAAGTTCCGCTCCAGCGAATCGAACTGCATACCGATCTGCGAACGCAGGCTGTCCTGCGCCAGCCGCATCTCGAAGATATCCTTCGACCAGCTCACGCTGTTCGAAAGCTGCTGCGTCTGTCCGCTCACGCGGTCGTTCACGTCGGCCAGCACCTCGGCGATCGATCCCGTGGCGTAGGCGTGTTCGACGCCGTTCGCCTGCAGGTACTCCAGCCACGCCAGGGTCGTATTGTCGCTCTCGGCCCCCTCCGAAGCGGGGTTTTCCGCCAGATACGTCTCCACGAAGCGCTCCATCAGCGGATAACGATCCCCGGGAAGCGCCTGCCGGGCGAGGTGTCCGATCCGGCGGTCGAGGTGTGCGGCCGTCGCCCGCGCGACGGGGCTCTGCGGTCCGAACAGCAGCGAATCGGGGGTCGAAGCAAAGTAGCGGTCCATCCGCCGGCAGAGGATCCACAGGTCGGCCAAGGCCACATCGGGAATTCCCTGCATGGCGGCCGTCAGCCCGGCCTGCGTGGCGCGGATCTTCCACCGCACGGCCGCCACCCGCACGCCGAGTTCCGGCGACGACGCCACGATCGAATCCGCCGCCCGGGCCACCTCGCCCGAGAAGTCGTAGTAGAAGGCCCGTGTCAGGGTCCGCGTATTCATCTGCTCCTTCGGCAAGGGGTCGCCCGTCGAGACGGAGACCTTCAGCAGCGAACACCCCGCCAGCAGCAGCACGCTCAAGAATGCCGCAAGCGCTTTCATCCGTTTTTTCATGATTCCCGATTTTTCCACCTTCCCGCAATTATCGCTCCAGCCTCTTCACCCGCTCGCGGATATAGCGCACCGCCACGTAGTGACCCGCCTGGGGCATGTTTCCATGGTCGAAACCGTCGAACTCGCGGAGCTGCACGTCGGGATGCCCCACCACCCGCATCATCCGCCAGAAATAGGCATTCTCCTCGTAGCGGCCCAGCATCTCCAGTTCGCGGTCGCCCGAAAGGATCAGGATCGGAGGGCAGTCCGCCCGCACGTGGTTCAGCGGCGCCAGGTCGTCGACCAGCGGCTGCGTATCGGGGAGCCCCAGTTCGGCCCGCCGCGCGAAGTGCGTCACGACCTGGCCGCTGTAGGGGATCAGGGCCGCGAAGACCTCGTCGGGGTCCAGCCCGTAGGGCTTCAGCCAGCGTTTGTCGAGGCCGATCATCGAAGTGAGGTAGCCCCCGGCGGAGTGTCCCGCCACAAAGATCAGACGCGGGTCGCCGCCGTAGTCGGCGATGTGCCGGACAACCCATGCCGCAGCAGCCGCGGCATCCTCCACGCACTGCGAAACCTGCACGTGCGGCACCAGCCGATAATCCACGCCGACCACCGCAAAACCTTGATTCCGGAGTGCCGCAGGGATTTCGCGCCGCCCGGCGGTCAAGCCCCCGCCGTGGAACCAGATCACCGTGGCAAAGCCCCGGCGGTCCGTCGGGTAGTAGAGGTCGAGGCGGCACAGCGAATCGGCCGAAGCCGGGTCCGCGGCATCCCGGTAGGCAATCGCACGCTCCGTGCGGTAGCCGCCGTCCTGCGCCCGGAGTGTCGGGCAGAAAAGAAGCAGCACGGCAAAAACAAGCAGCAAACGTTTCATGGTTCGTCGGGTTTTGAGGGATAAAGGTAGGCAAAATCCCGCAAAAAACGTTATCTTTGCGCAAAATAGGACGCACCCCCGGCCCGGACGTCCGGAAACGGAACCCGTCGGCTCCACCCCCGCAATTTCCATCGTCCCGCCCGGACCGCGACCGCAAAACACACGAACCATGAAGATTGCCTGTCTGCCTTTCAACCCCATACAGGAAAACACCTACGTCCTCTGGGACGACACGAAGGAGTGTATCGTCATCGACGCCGGGAACTCCAACCCCCGCGAAGATGCCGCCCTGGACAACTTCATCGCCGAACACGGACTCAAACCCGTGCTGGCGGCCAACACCCACGGACATTTCGACCACACGCTCGGCGTCGAACACCTCAAGCAGCGTTACGGAATCCCCTTCGCCCTCTCGGCCAAGGATCAGTTTCTGGTCGACAACGCCGCCACGAGCGGTTCGGTCTTCGGCGTGAAGATCGGCGCCATGCCCTCCGTCGATCAGGATCTGGACCGCATGTCCGAGATCCGCTTCGGGAACTCCGTGCTGCAGATCCTCCGCACCCCCGGGCACTCCCCCGGGCACGTGGCCTTCTACGAGCCCGAATCGAAGTCCCTGTTCACCGGCGACACGCTCTTCCGCGAGTCGATCGGACGCACGGACCTTCCCGGCGGCGACTACTCGTGGATCATGCGCTCGATCCTCGACGTCATCATCCCGCTCGGCGAAGAGGTGCACGTCTATCCGGGCCACGGGCCCGAGTCGACCATCGGTCACGAACTGCTCTACAACCCCTTCATCGTCGAAGTGCTGAACGAGGAGGTCAACTACCGCGGCTGATGAAATCCCTGATCCATCGAATCCTCTACCGCACGCTGTCGCTCGAAAGCTATCTCCGCGTCGTGAGCCGCCTCTTTTTCCTCTGGCAGCGTCTCGGAATCGGACGCTACGCCCCCGCCACGGAGTATGTATACCACCTCCCGCAGCTCGTGCGGCCCGGCGACACGTGCATCGACATCGGCGCAAATCTCGGGTACTACGCCCGCACGATCTCCCGGCTGGCCGGAGCCGACGGGCAGCTCTTCGCCGTGGAGCCCGTCGCACCGGTCCGCAAGGTCCTCTGCCGCAACCTCCGCCGCTGCCGCAACGTCGAAATCCTCCCCTACGCCCTCGGTGCCGAAGAGCGTGACATCGTCATGGGAAACGACTCCGCCCGCGAATCCGGCTATCTCGGAACCGGGCAGAACTTCGTCAACGACACCGGAACGGCCACCGACGTGACCTTCACCGCCCGGATGCGGCGCGGCAGCGTACTCTTCGCCTCGCTTCCGCGGCTGGATTTCATCAAGTGCGACATCGAAGGGTACGAGCTCGTCGTCATGCGCGAAATGCGCCCCGTGCTCGAACGGTTCCGCCCCACGGTCCTGATCGAAACCGGCGGCGGGAACCGCCCCGAAATCATCCGACTCTTCACCGAACTGGGGTACAAGGGCTTCACGCTCGAACACGGGCGGGAGGTTCCCCTCGTCCCCACAGCAACCAAAGACATCATTTTCAGACATGCGCATTGACATCATATCCTCGGTTCCCGAACTGATGACCTCGCCCCTGAACGAGTCGATCCTCCGGCGCGCCCAGGAGAAGGGTTTTGTTGAAATTGTCATCCATAATCTCCACGACTATGCGCACGACCGCCGCAAGACCACCGACGACTATCCGTTCGGCGGCGAGGCCGGCATGGTTATGAAGTGCGAACCGGTCTTCGAGCTCGTCGAAAAGCTCCAGAGCGAACGCTCCTACGACGAGATCATCTACACCTCGCCCGACGGCGTGCGCTACGACCAGCACGAAGCCAACCGGCTCTCGACGCTCGAAAACATCATCATCCTCTGCGGACACTACAAGGGCATCGACCACCGCATCCGCGAGCATCTCATTACGCGCGAGATCTCGATCGGCGACTACGTCCTCACGGGAGGCGAACTGGCTGCCTGCATCATCGCCGATTCGGTCGTGCGGCTCATCCCCGGGGCGATCGGTGACGAGGCCTCGGCGCTGACGGACTCCTTCCAGGACAATCTGCTCGCACCGCCGGTCTACACCCGTCCAGCGGAGTTCCGCGGGTGGCGGGTTCCCGACGTGCTGCTGTCGGGCAACTTCGCCGAGATCGAGAAGTGGCAGGACGAGCAGGCCTTCGAGCGCACCCGACGTCTGCGCCCCGATCTGCTCGAAAAATAGAAGGCGGGGCAAAGGGTCAAAAGGAATCCGGAGAAGAACCGGGGAAAATCAGGGAGAACGAGGGAGAGCCAGGAAGAACCGCAAAAGGAGCGAAAAAGACCGGGGAGAGCCGAAAAAAAACCGGGAAAGCGTATTCCGGGAACCGCCCTTCCCCCAAAAAGTTACGGATATCATGAAATACTACCTTATTGCCGGAGAGCCTTCGGGCGACCTCCATGGCGCAAACCTCATCCGCGGTCTCCGAAAGGCCGACCCCGAGGCGGAGTTCCGCTTCTGGGGCGGAGACCTGATGGCCGACGCAGGCGGCAAAACCAATTTGCGAAAACATTACCGCGAGACGTCGTTCTTCGGCGTCGTGCAGGTCCTCCGCAACCTGGGCACCATCCGACGCCAGATGCGCGAGTGTCAGGACGACATTGCGGCATTCGACCCCGATGTCGTCATCCTCATCGACTACCCCGGATTCAACATGAAGATTGCCCGCTGGGCCCACGAACGCGGCCTGCGCACCTTCTATTATATCGCCCCGAAGGTCTGGGCCTCGCGCGAAGGCCGCGTGAAGGGCATTCAGCGTTATGTCGACCGGCTCTTCGTCATCTTCCCCTTCGAGTGCGACTACTTCCCGAAGCACGGGATCGAACCCGTTTTCGAGGGGAATCCGCTGGTCGATGCCCTCGAAGCCCGGCGGGGTACGCTCCCCACGCCGGAGGAGTTCCGAAGCCGGAACGGGCTCGACAGCCGTCCGGTCATCGCCCTGCTGGCCGGCAGCCGCCGCTCGGAGATCCGCAAGAACTTGCCCCTCATGGCTCGGCTCGCGGAGCGCTTCCCCGGGCATCAGTTCGTCGTGGCCGGCGTGCCCTGGCTCGACCCCGCGCTCTACGAGGAGCACATCGCCGGAAGCCCGATCCGCTACGTCTGCAACCAGACCTACGAAACCCTCGCCGCGGCCGAAGCCGCCGTCGTGGCGTCGGGAACCGCCACGCTCGAAACCGCCCTGCTGGGGATTCCCGAGGTGGTCGTATACCGCATGGCTCCGATCGAATACCACGGAATGCCGCTCGTCGTGCGATGCCCGTGGGTCTCGCTCGTCAACCTCAACCTCCGCCGCGAAGCCGTCGCCGAGGTGCTCCAGTCGAATCTCGACATCACGCGCGCCGAACGCGAACTGCGCGCCATCCTCCCCGGCGGCGGGAAACGCCAGCGGATGCTCGCCGACTTCGAGGAGCTGCGCACCGTCATCGGAGGTCCCGGAGCCAGCGACCGCTTCGCCGCACGCATGGTCGAACTGCTTAAAAACCGCCAGTCATGAAGATCATCTGCATCGGGCGCAACTACCGCGCCCACGCCGCCGAACTCCACCACGATACGGGACTCGCAGAAAGCGGCCCGGAGCCCGTCTGGTTCATGAAGCCCGATACGGCGCTGCTGCGCAACAACGATCCCTTCTACATTCCGCACTTCTCGCAGGAGGTGCATTACGAGTGTGAGCTGGTCGTGCGCATCAACCGCATCGGGCGGGCCATCTCCGAGCGTTTCGCGCACCGTTACTACGACGAGGTGGGGCTCGGGATCGACTTCACGGCCCGCGACCTCCAGCGGCAGGCCATTGCCGAAGGGCTCCCCTGGGAGCGTGCGAAGGCCTTCGACCACTCGGCGGCCCTCTCGCCGCAGTTCCTTCCCCTGGCCGAGTTGGGCGGGGACATCCGCAACCTCCGTTTCGCCCTCGACATCAACGGCGAGCGCCGTCAGACGGGCCATTCGGCCGAGATGATCTTCGACGTCGACCGCCTGATCGCCGCCGTCTCGCAATACGTCACCCTCCGCATGGGCGACCTGCTCTTCACCGGAACCCCGGCCGGCGTCGGGCCTGTCCGCCCCGGCGACAACCTCCGGGCCACGCTCGAAGGGCACGAACTGCTCAACTTCGACATCCGTTAAACACGACACACCATGCTGCTGCACGAAAAACTGAAAGCCTACCGGCTGCTCCTGGCCTCACAGTCGCCCCGCCGCCGGGAGCTTATCGCCGGATGCGGGCTTCCCTACGAACTGGCCCCCAAATACGACTGCGAAGAGCTCTATCCCGCGGACATGGCCGCTGAAGAGGTTCCCGTCTACCTCTCGCAACTCAAAAGCAAGGTCTATCCCGGGGCGCTCGCCCCGAACGACATTCTGCTGACGGCCGACACCGTGGTGGTGCTCAACGGCGAGGTCCTCGGGAAACCCCGCGACCGGGAGGATGCCGTCGAGATGCTCTTCCGGCTCTCCGGGCGTCGACATACGGTCGTCTCCGGCGTCACCTTCCGGACCGCTGAACGGATGCACTCCTTCGATGCCCGGACGAACGTCTGGTTCCGGGTCCTCGACGACGACGAGATCCAATACTACGTCGACACGTTCCGGCCCTTCGACAAGGCCGGGTCGTACGGCATTCAGGAGTGGATCGGATACGCCGCCATCCAGCGCATCGAAGGCTCCTTCTACAACGTCATGGGACTCCCCATTCAGAAAGTATACACCGAACTGAATCAATTTCTCGATCGATGAAACACACCTTACTGACCCTTTTCGCCCTCCTCTATCTCTGGCCCGCCGCGGCCGACGAGGGCATGTGGCTCCCGAGCCTCATCTCCGAACGCATCGACGACATGCGCGCCAAAGGTTTCCGCCTCACGGCCGAAGACATCTACTCGATCAACCGTGCTTCGATGAAGGATGCCGTGGTGCTCTTCGACGGCGGCTGCACCGGAGAACTCGTCTCCGCGGAAGGACTCCTGCTCACCAACCACCACTGCGGATACGACGCCATCCAGCGCCACTCGACCGTCGAGCACGACTACCTCACCCACGGATTCTGGGCCCGTTCGCGCGCCGAAGAGCTTCCGAACAAGGGGCTCAACGTCCGCTTCCTGGTTCGCATGGAGGAGGTCACCGACCGCATCGCCGCCGGGGAAAGCCCCGAGGAGATCATCCGCAAGGCCGAAGCCGAAGGGGCCGGATACAAGGCCACCGTCGAGCAGATGTATTACGGCGACCAGCAGTTCCTCTTCATCTACGAACAGTTCGATGACGTGCGTCTGGTCGCCGCGCCGCCCTCGTCGATCGGCAAGTTCGGCGGCGACACCGACAACTGGATCTGGCCCCGCCACACGGGCGACTTTTCGATCTTCCGCATCTATGCGTCGAAGGACAACAAGCCCGCCGCCTATTCGCCCGACAACGTTCCCTACCGGCCGAAAAAGCACTTCACGATCTCGACCCGGGGATTCCGCGAGGGCGACTTCACGATGATTTACGGATTCCCGGGGAACACCCAGGAGTACATTCTCTCGGACGCTGCGGCCTACATCGCCACGCAGTCCGATCCGGCCAAGATCGCCATCCGCAACGGGCGGCTCGACATCATCTCCCGCGCCCAGGAGAGCGACCCCGCGCTGCGCATCCACTATGCGGCCAAGCACGCCTCGATCGCCAATGCCTGGAAAAAATGGCAGGGCGAAGTGTTGGGGCTGAACCGGATGAAGACCGTCGCCGCCAAGCAGGAGCAGGAGCAGGCCTTCGCGCGCGAGAATCCCCGCGGTGCGGAGCTCCTGCGCGAAATGAAGTCGGAGTATGCGCGCATCACGACGCCCTACTTCGCCCGCGAAATCACGCTCGAAACCCTTCGTGCCCTCCCTGCAAAATATACGGCCGAAGAGCGTGCCGAAGCCCTCTTCCCGGCTCGCAAGGAGACCGAGCGTTCGCTGTTCCGCTGGCTCTTCGGGGAGTATGCCCGGCGCTGTCCGGCGCAATACCAGATTCCGGAGTTCCTCGACGGCGTGGCCGAAAACGGCACGCCCGAAGCTTTCGCCGAAAAGGTCTTCGAGGAGGTGTGGGCCGGCGGCGAAACGCCCCTCTCCGACTCGTTGCGAAGCGGTTCGAAGCGGATGCTCGACCACATCACGTGGCTCTTGGGCACCGACCGGCTGCGCAACCTCACGAGCAAACGACTCAACACGCTCTACCGGGAGTATGTGCATGAACTGCGCCGGACCTGGCCCGAACAACCCTACTATCCCGATGCCAACCTGACGCTGCGCGTGGCCTACGGTGCCATCGCCGGTTACGAGTATGCCGACGGCGAGTACCACAAGCCGCAGACAACCCTCGACGGCATCATCGCCAAGGACAACCCCGAGATTTACGACTACGACATTCCGCAGTCGCTGCGTGACCTCTACGCGTCGAAGGAGTACGGACGTTGGGGTGTGGAGATCGACGGACGCCGGACGGTGCCGGTCTGCTTCCTGGCCTCGAACCACACCACGGGCGGGAACTCCGGATCACCGGTACTGAATGCCAACGGCGAACTGATCGGCATCAATTTCGACCGTACGTGGCGTTCGACGATGAGCGACATCGCCTTCGACCCCACGATCTGTCGCAACATCGCCGTGGACATTCGCTACGTACTGTTTGTGGTGGACCGCATCGGCGGAGCCGGATATCTGCTCAAGGAGATGCGGATCAAATAAAAAGGGGCTCCTATTCCCCCGGATCGGGGCGTGTTTCGGGAACAGAGACACGCCCCGTTTCGGTGAAAAGCCCCTGAGGAGTTCGGAAAAGGGCCTCTCTTCCGCTCCAAAAACCCGAATCCGGGGAAAATCGGATGTTTTTCGGGGAAAAATTTTGCAAATCGTAAAATAGTGTCTATATTTGCAGGCCCGAAAGATAATTCGGGAGGGTGCACGAAGGTGTGCAATGCCCAGGTGGTGAAATTGGTAGACACGCTACTTTGAGGGGGTAGTGAACAATTGCGTTCGTGCAAGTTCGAGTCTTGTCCTGGGCACCGGAAACCGCGTCAGACAAAAGTTTGACGCGGTTTTGTTTTTTCGGGGCCGCCAAAAACACGCCAAATCCTGACCATACCACGAATACATCTGGGAGGGTCTCGGCAAGCCGACAAAGGCTAAGTCACTCAAAAGCAAGGCTGTCGGACCTTTTGTCAAAGGCCGGAAAACATCTCCCGAGAACAATCTTGTAATAAACCGGATCTTAAAGAGCCTCAAACGTATGCGGATACTCTACGCCAATGGCCGCCTTGAAGCGATTGCAAAAGTCATGATACAACTTCAAGGCTCGATCCAAACGTCCCATGACCTTCAACGTGGAAACCCCCATGGACAAGAAATCTTCATTGAGCGGATCTATGATGAACAGGGTCTCGATGAGTTGCATGACTCGGTCATGATTGCCCAAGGCCTGCTGTCGTTGAATTTGCTGCAAAAAGACTTTTTCAACCTCAGCTTCGAAGTCCCGGCGTTTGTTCTCGATCCACGGCTCCGTCATCAACGGAAGAAGCGGCCCCCGGTTCAATATCTTGAGCAGAGCATCCATCCTGGATTCCAATTCTTTGTCCTGCGACGTCGCATAAGGCTTCAAATCCTCCGACTGAAGAAGTTCTTGGCACAGATTCATGCAATGAATGTAATCGCAGTAAAAAGCGTCTCCAAAAGAAAACTTCCATTTCGAATTGTCGTAGGTCAACTCAATGCCATCGATGTCTTCGAGAATCTTTCGCAGATGGTTGATCGTCACGCCCCGGATATTTTTGGTCTCTCCCATCTCCTTGTCCGGCCACAAGGTCATCGACAGCAGTTTGGTCGAAATCCCGACGTCTTCCCTTTTGCTGTGCAGCAAAACCAGCGAAAACAACATCTGGAGTTTGGCACTGAAACGATAGGTGTTTTCGCTGCCCCGATTGTCGAATGAAAGAAAATCGCCCAATACGTAAATCGCATTTTTGGTCTGAATCCGCTCCTTGGCGGTAGGATGCATGGCGGAACTTGGACTCTTCCGACTGCCGGTTTTGAATCGCCAGTACAAATAGAGCAGAATTCCCAGAATGAGTGCCGTCACCAAAAGAGCGATCGTCTGAAACGGAAACGATCGCACGGAATAGTTCTTGGCAGACAATTCATGAGCTGAAACCGCCGGCATGTTGAGGGTATAGATCCGAATGTTGGCCCGTTTCTTATCCTTATACTCCCGAATGACCGTCACCAACTCATTCATTGCGGCATTGTGAAACAGAAAAACCTTGGTGATGATCTCTTCGGAGAGGATGGGAATGCTGCTGCTGACGACCTCCGAGTGCCCTGTTTCCAGGTCGTAACGGCATAGAACAAGCCGGGACGAAGCCAAATGATGAGGATAAACCAGCGTATAGAAACTTTTTTTATCCCGGCTCAGAATAAGGTTGGTCGCCGGAACATACAGGGAATCGGCCGGGATTTCCCATAGTTTCCGAACCTCTTTTGTCTGCAGATCAAGAGATATAAGGTCATAAAGGTTTTTCCCGCCCAACTCCTGACGGCCGGATTCATTGCCGAAACCGCCGAAAATCAGAATCTCATAATCACTCCGCCCTTCGCCGCTTGCGGCAAAAAAACGAGGACAGGCTTGACCCCCCCCCTTCGAAAAGGGAATTTCCCGCCAACGGTCGGAAACGGATTCATAGCCGAACAGTTTGTTGGAGTATGAGAAGTTCCCGTAACCGCCGAAAAGAAACAGCGTATCGTATTCCGGTTCGAAAAAGGCGTTATGATGGTGCAGGCGGTTTCTGATGACCGGCGGAAATCCCTCCTGATCGATTTTCAAGGTCTCCATGTTCAGCAGAACCACCGAGGGGCTGAGTGTGTCCGGATTGTCGAGGTTGTAGAGATAAGTCTGATTGGTCTTCAGATTGTAGATGGCCTCGTCGATGAGCATGGGGACATGCTCAATGGGCGTTGAAATGATGTTTCGGGTATCCGTCTGGAAGATCAGAAGCGAGTCGTTGCCGATGATGTAGGCTTCGTTGGAAAAGGGATTGTAGGCGATGCCGGAGGTCAGTTGGGTCTCGAAATCGGCGACCTGATTCCAATTGAAATGTTCGGAAATGAGCCACGTCGGATTTTTGACGTGCCCTACCTCCTGTCCTTTCGAGTTATGGACGACGTGTCCCGACGATTCATCCAACGGAATGATCTGGCGGATTTTTCCTTTTTCCGTGATCCGGATATTGCGCAGCGCCATGGCCGGAACATCCAGATTGATACCATGACACCCGAAAATCAGACGCAGACGACTCGGATTCTTGAGCCCGATCCGGCGACATTCGTATGACGCATCATGAATCTGGAGCCGGACCAGATCGTTGACCAGATCGAAATCCATCCGGATCGGAATCCATTTGCCCGTACCGGCAATATCGGGATGGACCGGCATGGGCAGGTTGTGTTTTGTTTGGGTCGTATTGAAATCGATGTAGTAATTGTTCCCCTCCCGAAAATTGACGAACACAAGGCTGGCCCGCTCCTTCTCCTCGTCAATCAAACGCAGGATATAGCCGAAACGTTTCGTGTCACGAATGGATATTTCGAAACTGAGGGAAAAGTTGTTGCGGAGTTTACAGGGATGCCGGTCGAAGAGCTCCAGCGAGGTCCGTTGGGTGATCGATTCGGTCTTCGAAGCGAAGAGCAGACCCGATGCGGCGGATTCCTGCCCATTCAAGACCCCGAAATTCAGAAGCAGCAACAACGGGAAAAGTATGGAATATTTGGTCATTAGGTTTCGCGTCCATGGTTCTCTCGCAAAGATACGAAAAATTTCAAGGGTTAATGTTTTTTTTGACCCGATAACCCGTTTATTAACCCTTGCGCTAATAGGAGCATTCTATTTTTGTCAACCGCGGAACGTACGTTTCGAACCCAAACCTAAAACCTCATCTAAATGAAAAAAAATGGACTACGCTACTTGGTAGCTGTTTTTATGCTGATTCTATCCGCTCAGGTCTGGGGACAGAATTCGGCAATCACGGTCTCTGGTAAAGTGAGCGACAGCAAGGGTGAGCCCTTGTCTGGCATCACGGTGATCGTGGAGGGAACCCGGAAAGGAACCTCGACAAACAGCAAGGGTGACTATACCATTACGGTGCCATCCAAAGAGTCCGTGTTGGTATTTTCGATGCTCAGTATGAAAACCGTGTCCCATCGCGTCGGAAATCGGACAACGATCAATGTAACGATGCAGGAAGATGCCGTGGGAATGGACGAAGTAGAGGTGGTAGCCATCGGTTATGGCTCGACCCGCCGCTCCGACCTGACCGGCTCCATCTCCTCCATAGACAAGGATGCCTTGAGCGATCGGGCCATCGTCTCCCTGGAAGACGCCATGCGCGGCAAGGCTGCCGGTCTGCAGATCATCCAGAATGACGGCTCCCCGGGATCGGATTATACGATTCGGATTCGAGGTGCTTCTTCGGTGAACGCGTCGAGTGCTCCGATCTTTGTCATCGACGGAGTGATTTGTGATGACGCCTCCTTCCTGAATCCCGGAGATGTCGAATCGATCGAGATCTTGAAAGATGCCTCGTCAACGGCCATTTACGGATCGCGAGGCGCCAATGGCGTGATTCTGGTCACAACTCGACAAGGATCCTCGGACAACAAGACCCGGGTCGAATTGTACGCCAATTTCGGCTTTCAAGAGGCTGTGCGCGAATATGACATGCTCAATTCGGCCGACTATACCTATTTAAGATACAAAGCCGGGTGGAAATATTATCCGTACGGTACGTCTCCTTCCTCGTTTGAAGAGGGTACGGTCTATCGGGACAATCCGAACGGCGACGGCAACTATTGGGTGCTTCCCGTCGGATCGCCCTATGAAAACTGGCAGGCATACAACCACCCCGACAGCGTCAACACCCGGTGGCAGGATCTCATGTTCCGAAAAGCCATCTATCAGGAATACCGGATCAATGTCTCCGGAGGCAATAAAAATACGCGATATTCAGTATCCGGAGGCTATCTCAACCAGGATGGAATTGTGATTAACAGCGGCTACGAACGCTACACGGGACGAGTCAATTTGACCCAAAATCTGGCTAAGACCGTGACCATGACGGCCAACTTGTCCGCCTCCCGGACTAAGAACTCGGGATTGGCGACTGGAAGTTCGGATGGGTTGATCATGAAACTTCTCCGGCAGCCGCCTACCTATTCGGCCGACTCGGACAATATCATGGAGGGAGAAGGCGATGAACAGGGGAACGTAATCTCCAACCCCTATGCGCAGGTCAGGGATATTACCAACGATCGGTATCGGGACGAACTTACGGCCCGGTTACAGGTGGAATGGAAGATTTTGCCCCAACTGTCGCTACGAGGAGCCGGGACTTATCAGGACAACCACCAAAAAGCGGAGGTGTTCTATCCGGCGGATACGGAGCAGGGATTCAAAATGCACGGCCGGGGAATTGTATCGTCGACCGAGGTCAAGAAACTTTCGGGAGAGGCATTCCTGACTTATTCGAATACCTGGAAAGGCAACCACAAACTCCGGTTGTTGGGAGGAAGTACGATCGAGACTTACCGCAGCAACGTGCTCCGAGTCGAGAATCAGGATTTCCCGGAGTTGAACCTGGGTGTCGACGGCATGGGCATGGGGATTGCTCCTCAAATTCCCACCACGTCGATTGTTGACTGGAACATGGTTTCGTTCATCGCCCGGGCGGAGTACAATTACAAGGAGCGCTATCTGCTCACGGCCAGCTATCGGGCCGATGGTTCCTCGCGTTTCGGGGCCGGGAACAAATGGGCCGGATTCCCGTCGGTAGGCTTGGCATGGCGTATCAATGAGGAGCCCTTCATCAAGGACCTCAACGTATTCTACAACCTGAAACTGCGCTTTGGATACGGCCGCAGCGGCAACACGGCTATCCCGGCCTATCGCAGTCTCTCGACCATTGCAACGTCGTTCTATCCGATGAACGGATCCGATTTGACGTATGGAGCCATCATCGATCGTCCGGCCAATACGGATTTACGATGGGAGACAACCGACATGATCAATCTCGGATTGGACATGGCCTTTTTCGACAACCGGCTGGCCTTGACGCTGGACCTCTACAACAAAGAGACGAAGGACCTGCTCCTGGAGAAGAATGCAGCCCTGGCTACCGGGTACAAGACGGGTTGGGCCAATATCGGATCGGTCCGGAATCAGGGGGTGGAGGTGACGGTCGATGCCGTCCCGGTATCGAACCGGAGATGGAACTGGTCCATGAATTTCAATATCGGATTCAATCGCTCCAAGGTGCTCGATATCGGTCCGGGCGGGGAGATGGGGTTCGATCCCGGAATTATTCCCGGATCCGGAAATTTCGTCATGATCCGCAAAGGAAAGAGCCTGGGCCAGTGGTATGGCTACAAGATCGAAGGAATCTATGGCTCGCAGTATGAGATCGACGAACACGGACTGACCGAAGTGTTGGGACAGAAAATCGCCAACATATACCCCGGAACCTATCGATTCCACGACGAAAACAACGATGGAAAGATCACCTCGGCGGATCAGGTGCTCCTGGGCAGCGGAGAACCGCTGTTTACCGGAGGATTTACCAATACGGTATCCTACAAAAGTCTGACACTGAGTGTGGCGATGCAGTTCAGCTATGGAGCCACGGTATTCAATGCCAATCTGCACTCCCTGACCAGCGGCCGTGACGGGCACAACCAGATCACAGCCATGCGGGATTCGTGGTCACCGACGCTTTACGACGAATCGGGGAACCTGGTTTTGGCCGGAAATCCGAATGCCAAATATCGGATGCCGGGAGGTGTCGCTCTGAACTATTGTACGTCGAAGATGCTGGAAGACGGATCGTTCCTGCGGATCGGCGACGTGACGCTGTCGTATGCTTTCCCGCAAAAACTGGCGCGGAAAATCGGCATGTCCGGGTTGAAGTTCTTCGCTTCGGTTAAAAACCTCTGGATCTTCACCGACTATTCGGGCTACGATCCGGAAGTGAATACGCGGCAAGGGCAGACCGGCGACTTGATGCCCAGTCTTGATTACAGCGCCTATCCCCGCAACCGCTCTTATTCCGTTGGATTCAACTTCATCTTTTAATCGAAACGTCTATGAAAAAGCATATATTTTCAATATTCGTCATGGCGGCAGCGGCCGTATGTGCACCGTCCTGCGCGAATTTTCTGGATGAGACTCCTGAATCGGAATTCTCCGAGGGTAATTTTTATACGGAGATCGAATCTCTCAAGGCCGGAACCGTCGGGGCTTTTTCGCTGCTGCCCCAGATCTACTTTGTCGGGAGCAATACGCCGCTTTTCATCGGAATGGTGGGGACGGACGAATGTATGTATCCGGATGAGACCAATTTACGGGGTTTTATCGACCGATATACGTTTACCTCTACGGATGGGTGTGTCAAGGATTTCTGGTATCGGTACTATCGGATCATTACGACCTGCAATACGGTCATATACAAATCCAGGGGCATAGAAGGCGATCCGAAACTGATCAGTCAGTATGTAGGAAATGTCCGGTTCCTTCGGGCCTGGGCCTATTTCAATCTCGTACAGGTTTTCGGCGCCGTGCCCTTGATGGAGGACCACATAACCGAACTGACCTACGACATGGGGCGTTCTCCGGTCGATGTGATCTATGATTTTATTGAAAAAGACCTGCTTTACTGTCTGGAAGAGGGCGTGCTTCCCAAAGAGATCGATGGCGGCTGGGCGAATTATTGGGCAGCCAAAACCCTGCTGGCCAAAGTCTATATTACGATGGCCTCGGCGCGCAAAGCGGGCAAGGTGGACGGATACGAGCGGATCACCCGCTCCGACGAACAGCTTTACGGGGATGCCGCGACGCTGTTGCAGGACGTCATGCTCAACAGCGGGCGCGATCTGGAGCCGGTATATGGTGATGTCTTCAAAATCGAAAACAAGAATATCAACAAGGAGACGATTTGGGAGATTCAATTCAGTGCACAGATCCCCTACGGCTCCCAATGGTCAAAAGAGTATGGAGCCCGCCCGGTGGATTATAATGGAACCGTGCTCTATGGCGGATGGCGAACGAATGCCATTGCCGGGCAGTGCAATTTGAAATATGTACCCGCTTTCTGGTCCTATTATGACGGAAACGGCTACGACAAACGGCGGGAATGGAATTTGGCCGATTACATCATTCGATTCGACAAATCCACAAACAAGCCCAAAACCCAATCGCCGATCTCTTCGTTGAGCGGAGCTCCTCAAGTCGGGGACAATTCAAACAAAAACACGGTATTGAGCAGCGGTATCACCAAATACCGGTGGGGCGAGACCTGGCAGGACGAACATACCGACTTCGTCTATTCGAACTGTCCCAACAACGTGATTGTTTTGCGTTTTGCCGATGTTCTCCTGATGTATGCAGAGGCGGATCTGGCGCTGAACGGAGGTTCTCCCACCGAAGCGGGACTTGCAGCCATGAACCGGATCGTACAACGGGCTCGGGGTGTGGATGAGCAAGGTCAACCGATCCCGGAATCGGAAACTCCCAGTTTTCTGGATTATGCGGATTATGGGTTGGAGGATATTCTGATGGAACGGGCTCGGGAGTTGTGTTTTGAGAGATGGCGCTGGTATGACCTGGCTCGGACCGGAATGCTGGAGCATTTCCTGGAAGACCGGAATGAATATGCCACGACAAAGACCAGTTTCGACGGGAAGAAACACTATATTTTCCCCATTCCTTTGAGTGAAATCCAGATCTCCGAAAACAAGGAGGGCATGTATCAGAACCCCTATTATGAGTAATCGCAAACCGATGGCTCCTGCAAAAATTCTTTTAACCCTTCTGGCGGTTCTCTTGTCGGGACGGGCTGTCAACGGACAGTCCCGGACCTTCTGGTGGCCAGAGCAGCAAGCTGCGGAGCGTTATGTAACCTGTCGGCTGCCTGCGGGACGCGCCGAGGCTGTTTTGGCGCAATCCGTAGCCGGACTGGCAGCTCGAGCCGTCAACGACGGACGCTTCAACCGGATGGTTTGGGTCGAATGCAATCGCCCGGTCTACGAGAAATGGTTGAAAAATACCCGCCGCACGCTTGGAATCCGGTCCGACGGGTACAAGGATGTCTGGCAGTTGGTCTCTCTGTTGAAAAAAAAGGGCATTATAAAAGGGTATGTCCTCTATTCGCAGGAGAATGAGAGTCTGAATCCGGCAACCGTTCACGCCGGAATACGGGATGCCGTGCTGATCGAGGAGTCTCTCCGGAACAGAGCCGACGGTATGGGCCTGCAGATGTTGTACGACGCCCGAAACGAGTCTCAGCAGGCTTGTTGGCAAGAAGCCGGCGAGAAGCTGAATCATCGGCTGGTATTGGCCATGAAACCGCAACTCGCTTTCAACCGCGATCTGGCCATAGCACACCGGGCGATGGTCTATTACGGCGTTGACAGCGTGTATCGGGAGATCCTTTCCCGCGCGGAGCCCTTGACTCCGGTTGTGGGATGGAACGCCGGACCCGAGTCTGACCATGTGGCTCCTCCTTCGGAGTATGCATTGTTCAATACGGCATCCGACTACTGCTCCAATCTGACCTTCCTGTCGGCCGGGGCCAAAGAGGCCCGTCTGGACAAGGCCCGGCGAATCGACCCGCGGAAGATTGACTTTGCCCAGCCGGGGAGCTATCACGCCTTCATGATGAGCGACGGGGACAATATGCAGTGGACAATGGATGCGTTTTTCAGCAGGGAATACTACCGGTCTCCGGCATATGGCCGGGTTCCGGTGAATTGGACGACCTGTTCGGCCAATATCTCCCAGATGAGCCCCGCAACCTGGAACGAGATTGTCCGGCAGCAGAAGGAGGGCACAACCCTTGTCGAATTCAGCGGTGGTTATCAGTATCCCGACTGCTTCGCAAAAGAGTACCCCGACCGTTGGGAGAAACTGCGCCGATTCGCCCGGCAGACGGGAGAACATATGAACCACCTTGGAATCTCCGTATTGAATCTGATGATGCTGCACGACGTAAGCTCGGAGGAGGCCTTGCAGGTCTATAAAATCTATGCGGAGGAGATAAAGGGGTTGACGGGAATCGTCGTACTCCAGTACAATCCCTATCACGCCGGTCATGGAGCGATCTACTGGGTCAAGGACCGTGACGGTGTCGAAATCCCGGTAGTGACGCCGCACTATTCGTTGTGGGGGAAAATAGCGGGTGAAGGATTCGGACGGCCGGATCAGATTGCGGACCGGATCAATGCTGCGGCGGAAAACGAAGAGTCGTTGGGCTGGACGATCGTACACGCCTGGTCCCGATATGCCAAGGATGGGGCAGGCAACATCGTCGACGCCAAGGACGAAGACCGTGCGGCCGTGCGGGGCGTTGCGGCCGTAGAATGGTGCATGGAGCGTCTGGCACCGTCTGTCCATGTCGTTTCGCTGGAAGAGGTCCTGTGGAGGATCCGCATGAAACACGATCCCGATGCAACGAGAAAAATAATCGATAATTTGTAGCGCTATGATGAAAAAGATAGACAGACGTTCTTTCATCCGGACATTGGGTGTGGCCGGAGTAGCTGCCATGACCGTCAATCCGTTTGACGTGCTGGGAGCTGATTTCATGA
This sequence comes from Candidatus Alistipes intestinigallinarum, assembly GCA_019115745.1. Lineage (GTDB taxonomy): Bacteria > Bacteroidota > Bacteroidia > Bacteroidales > Rikenellaceae > Alistipes > Alistipes intestinigallinarum. Next base: position 71,514 of record DXDA01000068.1, on the reverse strand, counting down.
AAAAGGAGGCCGAATCGAAGATCCCCCGGATGGATCCGGTCGATTTCGATGTCGCTGTGGTAGGAGCCGGTGCATCCGGAATTCCGGCAGCCATCGCCGCTGCCCGCGAAGGAGTCCGGGTCGTGCTGCTCGAAGAGGACATGCTCCCGGGAGGCGCGCCGCTCGATCAGTTTGTGACTTTCATTTGCGGGGCCCCTCGCGTCGGCCTGTTTCAGCGGCTGGTCGGTGAGCTCAATGCCAGGCACACGCTTTCGGGGACGCCCGTCCCGACTTTCGGCAAGGACGGAATGGACGGAAAGAATCACTGGTGGCATCCGACCTCCTATCTGCAGGTATTGACCTCCATGCTGGCCGAATATCCCAATATCACATTGATGTGCGGAGCCCATGTCGTCGATGCAATCACCGAAGACGCCGGGAATCGGAACCGGGTAAAGGGAGTGCGGATTTACCGGGGCGGAGCCCTGCAGGATATTCGTGCCCATGTAACCATCGATGCCTCCGGGTTGGGTCTGGTCTCGGAAAAGGCCGGATGCGAGATCCTGTACGGCCGGGAGAGCAAAAGCGATTTCAACGAAAATCTGGGTCTTGAGAAAGGGGACGGAAAGACACAGCCCTGTACCTGGCTGTTTATCAGTCAGCGAATCCGGAAAGGGGCGGTTCTTCCGCGCGAAAAGCTCAAGGGCGGAGTTGTTGAAGACAATCTGAACAAGTGGATTCTGCCCGAAGACAAGGCGGAGTGGGCCGCTCGGGATGCCGGAATCTATTTGCATTGGGGCAAGACCATTCAGGTCGCCGACACCCGGGATCCGTTGCAGTGTGCCGAGGCACAGATGAAACTGCTCGCACAGTTGGAACCCGAAATCGAAGCTCTTCGGGAGGCTGGTTTTACATGCAATCTTGCCCCCAAAATGGGAGTCCGGGAGTGTCGCCGCATCGTGGGCGAATATGTGCTCTCCCTCTCGGATATTCAGGAGGGCCGATTCCCGGATGACAAAGTGGCCGAGGCATGGTATGATCTCGATCCCTGGGGAATGCATTTGACCCGTGCACAAAAGGTGGTGCCGCCTTACGGCATTCCATATCGTTCGCTGGTCCCCAAAAACACGGAAGGACTGTTGACGGCCGGACGCATCATCAGCGGAACCCATATCGCCGCAAGCTCCTATCGCGTCCAGCCGATCTGTTCGAATACGGGCGAAGCGGCCGGTACGGCGGCGGCTATGGCGGCCCGGCATAAAACCGGGATACGGGACATCGAGATCCGGGAACTGCAGGCTTCACTGGATGCACATGGACTTTTCGATTTTACCAAAAGCCGCCAAAAATAACCGGATACAGGTCGCCTTGCGACAAATTGGATCGTCAAATCGCAAAATAAGATAACCATGAAAAACCACAAAATCATTCTTTTAGCTTGCTGTCTTTTCATTACGATTTCGGTCGCAGCACAAAGCCGTTTCGTCAAGGATCTGCGCAAAGGCCATGATCGTACGCTGGTCGTATACGGGACCAGTATTACCCGTTTGGGCAACGGCCCGTTATGGGTTGAGCAGATCGGCGAAGTGCTCAATGCCGAATACAAAGGACATTTGACCGTATTCAATCGGGGTGGCAGCGGTCGCAACTCCCAGTGGGGCGCCAATAATTTCGCAGACAGCGTGCTCTCCGTTAAACCGGATGCCTTGATCATCGAGTTTTCGGTCAACGATGCCGTAACCCGGTTCGACATCTCTCCGGAACAGTCGATGAAGAATACGGACTACATGATTCGCAAGGTCCGCGAACAGAACCCCAAAGCCGAAGTCATCCTGTTGGTGGTCTCTACGCATCCACTGGGAAAATGCGCCGAAGATCGACCGAATCTGCAATCCTACATCGAAGGGTATCATACCCTGGCGGACAAATACCGCCTGCAGATCATCGATTTCACTCCGATCTGGAATGAGATCATCGAGAAAAAAGGAGAAAAAGGGTTCCGAAACTTTCTGCATGACGGCGTACATTCTACCAAACGGGGCGCGCTGGAAATGATTGCCCCGAACGTGATCGAGGCATTGAAAACCGGTAAATGAGATTTGTTATGGCAATCAAGCGAAGAGATTTCTTGAAAATAGCCGGCCTCGGGATTGCGGCCGGAGTAGTGGCTCCGCGGTTGTCCCAAGCCGCAAACGTAATCCGCGAGGCCTCGGCGGAAACGCCGATGTATCCCCCATTGGAGTTTGATGTGGCAGTCGTCGGTGCCGGCCCCGGAGGAATCCCGGCAGCAATCGCTGCAGCTCGGGAAGGAGCAAAAGTCGTGTTGATCGAGGAGGATATGGCACCGGGTGGAGCTCCGGTCGACATGTTCGTTCCGTTTGTCTGCGGTGCTCCCCGGTTGGGCGTATTCAGTGAGATGATCAACCGGCTCAATGAAAAGCATGATCTCTCCGGAAAGCCCGATCCGAATTTCAACAACAGTTACAATGGAAAAAACAACTGGTGGCATCCCACCTCGTTCCAACAGGTTGCCCTTGAGCTGATCGCCGCGGAGCCCAATCTGACACTGATGTGCGGCTGCCCGGTCATAGAGGCGATTGTCGAACGGAGCCGTCGGAAGATTGAGGTCAAGGGTGTGCGCATGTTGCGGAATGGGTGTCTGCAGGAGGTCCGGGCCAAAGTGACGATCGATGCTACGGGAACCGGGCTGGTCGCAGCGTCGGCCGGGTGCGAATTCATGTACGGCAACGAATCGATGGAGGACTTCGGAGAATCGGTGGGTATGGCCGTCGGCGACGGAAAAGTACAGCCCTGTACGTGGATGTTTCTCGCTCAAAAGATCCGCCCGGATGCCAAATTCCCGTTGGATCAACTCAAAGGGAGCAGCGGCATGGAGGCCGGAGAGCCGGATTGGCTGCGGAAAGAGAATCTGGAGGAGATTCACAAACGAGACAAGGGCGCTTATCTCTTTTGGGGAACGACAGTCCCGGTGAAAAATACATGCGATCCGGTCGAAGTTGCAGCCGGGCAACTCAAGGGACTTCAGAAACTGGAACACAACATCCGGGTGATCAACGAGGCCGGATTCTCGGTCACGCTGGCGCCCAAGATAGGAATCCGGGAGGCTCGCCGTATCACGGGAGACTATGTGCTGACGGCCGACGACATTATTCAGGGAATCATGCCGGAGGACAAAGTGGCCGATGCCCACTATAGTCTTGACGCCTGGGGCATGAAGATTCCGGAGGAGAAAAAACACACGCCTCCCTACGGAATCCCCTACCGTTGCCTCACCCCCAAGAATACGGAAGGCCTGCTGACGGCCGGTCGGATCATCAGCGGGACCAAAATCGCCCACAGTTCCTATCGCGTGCAGCCGATTTGCGCACTGATCGGCGAAGCGGCCGGTACGGCTGCCGCCTTGTGTGCCGCCCAAAATCTCCGGACACGGGATGTAGACATTCACGAACTTCAAGCCCGGCTGGATGCGCGAGGTTTGTTCGACTACACGAAAAACAGAAAGAAAAAATAACCTGAATGCTTGAACCTATGAAACTTTGGAAAACTTCGATACAAATACTTATCGCCATATCGTGTTGGGCAGGCATGGGATGCAGTGAAGATCAGGATACTCATTTTTCATATGTCAATGTGCCTCTGAGCAGCCACGATGTTGTTCTGTCGGAACAGGATGTTTTCGACGTGACGATTGGTCTGCCCGGCGTGAATTATCGCGTGAAGAGCGATGACCCGGAGATCGTAACCGCAATCATCGCGGATGATGTAATTCGGTTGACGGCCGGGAAAATCGGCTCGACAATGGTCCATCTCTCGGATGACGGTTATAACCGAGCCCGGATGATCGTGACCGTCAAGCAGCTTTACGATCTGGTATTGGAGTCCATTCCTGGCCAGACGGGCGTGCTGCGTCTGGATAATGACGGCTCGGTCAAGAACCTGAAGATTTTGTCCGGGAACGGTGGATATGAGGCATATAGTTCGGCGCCGGAATCCGTAGAGGCCTCGATCATACAGGATCCGGAGAGTACGGACGGTTGGCTTCTCTCCCTGAAAGGAAAATCGAATATCGAAGAGGCCGAAATTACGGTCCGGGATTGCAAACAGAAGAGCGTCACGATCAAGGTCTCCGTAACGGACCCGCTCGCACCACTGGTATTGGATGTGGAAGGCGAAATCACGGGAACATACAATTATGGCGGCGAGTTGGAGACTAAGGAGATTCATATCCTTTCCGGCAACGGTGATTATCGGGTGGAATCGAACAATCCGAACGTAGTCTCGGTTAGTCTGGAGGGAGAAACAATTCACTTGACGATCGTGGGAGATGGTGCTGCAACGTTGTCCGTTTATGACCGGATGAATGAGCAGGCACAGGTTCGATTGAGTGTGCCGATGAACACGGATGATCCGACACCTCGAATCTCTTGGGATGATTATCGAGCAGATCTAACGATCCCGGAAACCGTATCGAGAGGAAGCTATGCAACCACAAAACACATGTATTGGGATCATGGAAAGGATAGCTGGCACGTGTCATTCAATGGCGGTTGGGCGGATAACCTGGAATGTGTGAATGCAACCAATCGAAAGCCATTGCTTGAGGTAACAACCGACGGCCAAACCGTAATGTATGACGATAAGACCAGCGAGATTGCCCTGACGAGCCTTTATCTGCAGAAACGAGTGGGCGACAACGGCAAGGAATCACATATCTACTACATCTCCTTCCAGACAGCGGATGGACACAAGGGCTTTATCGTTCATGACTGGAATGCTTGTGATGCAGTAAAATAACATGAAAGTTGTGCATAGGTAGATTCTCCTTGAGGGTAGTTCCCGGGGATGAATCGAATATGCACAACTTTTGTCTTCGCATTCCGATATAACAATCCTCCTATTTTTGTTATTTTATAAAAAACACATATGTTCATACCCTGTGCAATCGGATACGGCCAACTCCTTATTATCGTATTGGTTGTTCTTTTGCTGTTCGGCAGTCGGAAAATTCCCGAACTGATGCGCGGTATGGGACGAGGGGTCAAGGAGTTCAAGGATGCTGTCAATAAAGATTATGCCGCCGAAAATGACAGCTCTTCTGAAAAACAACAAGCGCATCATAAAAACTGAACATTCGTTACCCTCGCCGGACTTTACAAAATGCTATTAACTCAGTTTTAGACACCTGACTATTATGCATATCTTCCGTAAATGGGCCGTTTCCGGCAGGAACAACAGCAGGAGTATTCTCGTCTCCGAGCTCTGATATTCAATAAAACGATCACGAAAACAACAAAGACAGGAATCGCCTCAAGCATATACCTTGAGGCGATTCCTGTTTTCAATACAAGGCCAAGGCCTACGAATGATGCATCACAAAAGCCGCTACTTCCGGCGTTCGATCTCGTATTCCAGTTCTCCTCGGCTGTTCACCAGCGTGTAGTGCATCACTCCCTCGTCGAATGACAACAGTCCAAAACCCGAATTTTCACTCGCATACTGCGTCAACGGACCACGCTGAGGAGCCCGCTGCTTCGATGCCGACGTATTCACCACGTAGTCGATGCTGTCCTGACCCGTCCGGATGTGCTGGAACGTATGGATATGGCCGCAGAAGTAGGCATCCACCCCGTTCTGCCGGAAAATACGCTCCAAACGCGCCCGCAGGTTCTCCTGCTCGATATCATCCTTGTCATCATAGGTATACAACGGATGGTGGCCCACCACGACCTTCCACTTCTCGGTCGAAACCCGCAGCACGCTGTCGATCCAGCGAACCTCGGCATCGGGATCCACAAGCTGCACGTCGGGGTACTGGACCGAATCCTCGCGGTACTTGTCGATCAGCGGCGCCGTGTCGATGAAGACGAAACGAACTCGGTCCGAATCGGGTTCATCGTCATCCAGCGGCACGGAGAACGTATAATAACGGTCGGGCATGTTCCAGCGGCGGCTGACCTTCGAATAATCCATCATCGCCTGCGTATTGCCCCGGTATTCGTGGTTGCCCAGCACCCCGTACCACGGACACTGCAGCTCCCCGTGGGTGTAGATGCTCTCGAAATTGCTCCACAGCAGCGGGTCCTGCGTCGACTGGATTCCCTGGTAGTGGAACAGGTCCCCGCACGATATCACGAACTCCGGACCCAGCACATCGGCGTAAACACCCATCCACTCCCCGATCAGGCGCTGATCGTAGGAGCCGTTCCGACCCGCGTCGGAAAGCATCAGAATATTCAACTCCCCGTCATAGGTCCCCTCGGCTGCCCTCTTTTCCGGTTCGGCCGTCGTACAGGCCGCAAGCGCTGCAGCCAGCAGAATAGTACAGAATCTCTTCATATTGAATAACGAATAGGTTTTTCCGGCGGCAAAGATAGGCAATAATCGAAATCCCGGAATCGGCCAAAACAAACTTAACCGATTTGTAACACATTTGCATCCAAACTGTTACAGAGTCATAAAACCGCAGTAACATCACCTCCATACTTTTGCCGCAGAATTTCGAAACACAAACATTTACAAAGGATAAAGTATGAAGAAACATTGCCTGCCTCTTCTGTTGGCCGTAGCGCTGAGCTCCGCTCTTCCCGGTTCGCTTGCAGCCGCCACGGTCGGTGAAACCGAAACCGAAGCCGCCGCTGCGGCGGCGGCCGCAGCGGCCCCCCGCGGATCGCTGACCGGCGTCGTCCTCGACGACAAGCACCATGCCATTCAAGGCGCCGTGGTCTATATCCGCGCGCTGAACCTCGGAGCCGTCACGGCGTCCGACGGAAGCTTCTCCCTGCGCGGTGTCCCCGAAGGAAAATACGATGTCTGTGTCAACTACGTGGGATACGAACAGATTTGCCAAAGCTATGACATCCGCAAGGATCAGACCCTGCACTGCGAATTCCTTCTCCACGAAGGAATGTCCATCGGCAATGTCGTCGTGTCGGGAATCGTCGAGGGACAGCGCCGCGCCCTCTCCATCCAGAAGAACAACGACGGCGTGAGCAACATCGTCGCCGCCGACCAGATGAGCCGCTTCGCCGACGCAAACATCGGCGATGCCATGAAGCGTATCCCCGGCATCAACGTCCAGTACGATCAGGGAGAGGCGCGCTTCGGGCAGGTTCGCGGTACGGCTCCCGACCTCACCTCCGTGACGCTCAACGGCAACCGCCTTCCCTCGGCCGAGGGTGACTCCCGCGCCGCGCAGTTGGACCTCATCCCCACGGACATGATCCAGACCATCGAGGTCCACAAGGTCGTCACGGCAGACATGGACGGCGATGCGATCGGCGGTTCGGTGAACCTCGTGACGAAGAACTCGCCCTACCGGCAAACCGTAGCCGCTACGGCCGGGGCCGGATACAACCCCGTTTCGCAGCGCGTCACCTTCAACGGATCGGCAAGCTGGGGTTCGCGCTTCTTCAACGACAAACTCGGCGTCATGGCCTCGCTCGCCTACCACAACAACCCGATCGGTTCGGACAACATCGAAGCGACCTGGAAGGAGGATGATGCCGGAAACGCCTATGTCGACGAATTCGAGGTGCGGCAATATTACGTACACCGCGAGCGCCAGAGCTATTCGCTCTCGTTCGACTGGAAATTCAACGAAAACCACAAGCTCGAACTCCGCGGCATGTACAACCGCCGCAACGACTGGGAGAACCGGTACCGCCTGACCTACAAGGACATTACTCCCGAAACGGACGGTACGGCCACGGCCTATCTGCGCCGCCAGACCAAAGGCGGATCGCCCGATACGAAGTTCGCACGTCTCGAACGCCAGCAGACGGCCGACATCGCACTCTCGGGGGAACACAACCTCGGCTGGCTCGGCGTTGAATGGGGCTTCGACTACGCCCGCGCCTCGGAGGACCGCCCCAACGAGCGTTACATCGGGCTGGAGAGCGACGAGGACAATCCGATCCGCTTCGACATGGACCTCTCCGACGAACGCGAGCCGCGCTTCACGCCGACCGACGCCTCGCTCATGGCGCTCAACACCACGAACTTCATCAAGCTCGACGAACTGACCGAATCGTTCAGCGAGATCGAGGAGACCGAATACAAGGCCCACATCGACCTCCGCGCCCGCCTCTTCACGGGAACCTTCGCCGGAACGCTCCGTGCCGGATACAAATTCCAGGACAAGGACAAGTCGAAACTCATCACCTTCTACGACGTGGAGCCCGCCGACGAAACCTCCTTCATCGCCCAGGCCATGAGCGCCGGCAACACCTATGACGCCACACGCAAAAACTTCTACGCCGGAGACTACACCGTCGGGGATTTCGTCAGCAAGCAGTACCTCTCGCGCCTCGACTTTGCGGACGCCTCGCAGTTCGACCGCACACGCAACCCGATGGAGGAGGCCGAGAACTACACCGGACACGAGACCATTCACGCCGCCTACCTGCGTTACGACCAGCAGTTCGGCAACCGTCTGAAGCTCATCGCCGGACTCCGCCTCGAACACACCGCCTACGACTACACCGGAAATGCCCTCCACGTGGATGCCGAAGAGGAGAACATCACCTCGACGCCCACCTCCCGGCAAACGGATGTTGACAACTGGCTGCCTTCGGTCCTCGTCAAATACGAACCCGTGGACAACATGGTGCTGCGCGCCAGCTTCACCACGACGCTCGCCCGTCCGAAATTCAGCCAGATGGTGCCGGGCGACCGTGTGAACCTCGCCGACGAAGAGTACACGATGGGCAACCCCGACCTGCGCAACACCGTCTCGAACAACTACGACCTGATGTTCGAATACTACTTCAAGTCGATCGGTCTGGTATCGGCCGGCGTCTACTACAAGGAGATCTCCGACTTCATCGTCGACGCCATGATCGAGGACCAGACGATCGGCGGTACGGAGTTCAAGGAGTTATACAAGGCCGTCAATGCGGGAGATGCCCGGCTCTTCGGCGTCGAGGTAGCCTTCCAGCGCGACCTGGGATTCATCGCCCCGGCCCTGAAGAACTTCGGTATCTACACCAACTACACCTACAACCACTCGAAGGTGACCCGTCTGACCGACCCGATCTTCGCCGGGCGCAAGGCCGATGACATCCAACTGCCCGGAACCCCCGAGCACACGGTCAACGCCTCGCTCTACTTCGAGAACAAACGCCTCACCGCTACCCTCTCGTACAACTACGCCAGCTCGTTCCTCGACAACGAGGAGATGGGCATGACGGCCTTCACCGACCGCTACTACGACAGCGTCAACTACCTCGATGCCAACCTCTCGGTCCGCGCCACGAAGCACATTTCGATCTTCGCCGAGGTGGGCAACCTGCTGAACCAGCCCCTGCGTTACTACCAGGGCACGAAGGACCGCGTCCGCCAGGCCGAATACTACGGCATCCGCTGCTCGCTCGGCGCCAAGGTCCGCTTCTGAGACCGGGGAGCCGCCCGTCAACAAGAAAGAGGCTTCGGGGATACTCCGAAGCCTCTTTTTCATGGCCGGGCCTGCCGGAAATCAGGCACAAAGTTCGCCCGGGCGGCCGGAACCGCCCCGGCCTCCCGATCAGGACTGCTCCGGCACCTCCCCGATCTTCCGGCTCCGGTAACTCCGCGGCGTACAGCCGTATTTCGCCGAGAAGTTCTTGAAGAAGGTCCCCCGATTGGTAAAGCCCGACTTGTAGATGATCTCGTCGACCGACAGCTTGGTCTTCGTCAGCAGATGCTCCGCATAGGCCAACCGGTACTCGCGGATGATGTTGCTCGGAGTCACATTCACCAACCCATCGAGCCGGTGATAGAGATTCCGCAGGCTGATTCCCATTTGCCGTGCGATCGTCCCGGTCGTCATGCTGCTGTCCGAAAGGTTTTCCTGGATGATCTTGAACATCTTCTCCAGAAACTGTTTGTCCTCGCTGTGCAGCATCTTCCCGTCGCTGAACTCATAGACGCTGATCGACGAACTGTAATACTCCCGCAATGAACTGATCCGGTTGAGACTCTGCCGGACCGTAAACTTCAACGTCTTCACGTTGATCGGCAGCGAAAGCACCGAGTCGGCATACTCCCCGACCGGAGCATCCGCCTGCTGCAAACTCGTAATCAATATGATGGGGATCTTGACCGTCATCCGGTCCCGCTTGACCGATGCCATCAGCGACTCCAGATCCTCCTTCATCGGGATGTTCTCGCAAAGGATGATGTCCGGATGCCCGGCCTGCATCTCCTCGACAAACTTATCCGGCTTGCGGAACGCATGGATGTTGTACTCCTCGGAGAACATCTCCGCAATGGAGTTGATGATCCCCGCATCGGAACCGATCACGAACATCGTCGGACGGTCACCCCCCGCTTCGAACTGACGGATCCGCTCCTTCTCGACCATCAGGATGTGGCTGTTCAGCAGGTACTCCTCGGGAAACTCTCCGTAAGGCTCCGATTCCGACCCCGTATCGGTGACACTGAGCGACGGAAGTTCGATCTCGAAGGCAAACCGGTCGCCCCAATCCCGAAAACGCATCACACCGCCCAGACTCGTTACGTAATTGAAGCAGACGACCAGGCGCATCTCGTCCTGAAACGACTCCCCGCCCTCGCTGCGACGCTGGAAATACTCCATCATGTCGTAGCGGTCGGTCAACCGCCCGAACTCCTCCTCGCCGATCCAATGCCCCTCGACCTCCAGCCGGATGACAAGCCGATCCCCCTCCGACGCCACATCAAGGCTGATCCGCCCCTTCCGTGCCACGTGCAGGAAGGCATTCGCCATGGTCATGTCCGTCACCTCCGAAACCCGCTTCGGGTCGCTCGTCCAGAGAAGCTCCTCCGGAACCCGGAGATCAAACACAAGCCCCCGCTCCTGGGCCAGAGAAACATAACTCCGCGCAATCTCCGTCACATACTCCGTCACGGAGAAGATCTTCACGCTGAGGTTTCCCGACTCGCTCGACTCCCGGAAATTGTGCAGCATGTGGATGATGTTCGACAGTTTGTCGCTCTGCTGCAGCACCTTCCGCAAACGCTGCCGGATGTAGTCGTCCGCATGTCCGTATTCCAGCACCTGCTGGCAGGGAACCGAAACCATGAAGACCGGCGCGGCCATCTGCTGCGCCAGGTTCTCCATCAGATGCAGCTTCGAATCGAGAATCTCCTCCTTGCGCCGGGCCTCGATCCGCTCCAGCACTACGGCCCGCTTCCGCTGCCGGCGCCGGTAGAGGTAAAAACCCGCCCCGGCCATGAACAGCAGGGTAAAAAACACATAAAGACACTTCGCAAAGAGGGTCGCATACCACGGAGCCCGAATCACGACCGTCAACGTCCGCACCGGGCTTGTATCCCCCGTGACGGTGTTCCGGTAGCGCACGTGCAGCCGGTAGCGCCCCGGATGGCGCTCCGCAAACTGAATCTCCGAGGCCGATTCGAGCCACCGGCCGTCCAGCTCCTCGGTGGTGTACAGATAGACGTAGTTGCTGCCGTTGATGTAGTCCAGGGCGATTACCCCCACCCCGTAAAGCCGTTCGTGCGGCCGGACAACCAACTCTCCCTCCCCGTTCACCGCATCCTCGAACGGAATCAGCCGGTCGTTGATCCGTACGTAGCGGAACAACAGCTCGGGATAGAACGGCTCGGCCCGGTAGCGGGTCTGCTCCATCACCACGAACCCGTTCGTACCCCCGAAAAACAGCGTGTTGCTCTCCGGGTCCTCGAATGCCGCACCGTCACTGTATTCAATGGTATTCACCCCGTAAGAGTAGCCGTACTTCACCTGCGAAGCGGTTGCGGGATCGTAGCGGACCAATCCACGGTTCGTCGTCAGGTAGAGCTTCCCGTCGCTGTCTTCGAGGATCCCGTGCACGATGTTGCGGATCGGCGTCTCGTAGACCGTGCCGTCGTCCCCGAGCTGCAGCAGCCCCCAGCTCGTGCCGATCCACAGCCGTCCGTCCGCCCCGCGGAGAATCGCCCACACGTCGTTGGCGATCTCCGCCCGCGAATCGGCAAACGTCGTCACCGTACAACTGTCCTGCTGCGGGAAGTAGTGGATCAGGCCTCCGCCCCGATTCCCGATCCAGAGCGTATGGTCCACATCCTCGAAGAGCGTGAAGAAGAAATCCTTGTTCTCCAGCGCCCGTCCGAAATCGAGTTTCTTCCACTCCCGGACGTAGGGAGTCGCACCCCGGTCGCCGAGCAGCAGCCGGAAAACCCCGCAACCCACCGTGGCAACCCAAAGCGTATCCCGGTGGCTCTCCCGAATGGCGTGGATATAACGCAGGTCCGGCGGGAGATTCCCACCCAAGGTCCGCACCGCACCGCCCGACAACGACCGGTAGTTGATGCCGAACCCCTCGGAACCGACCCAGACAAGCCCCCGCTCGCTCTCCTCCAGAGCAAAAACAGCGTGGTCCGAAAGCCCCGAGTCGGGGCCGTTGATCTGCTCGAAATCCGTCGGTTTGCGGGAGGTGGAGAAGTGCGGAATCTGGATGATGCCCTCGCCCTTCGTCGCAAACCACAGCGTCCCGCGCGAATCGAGCAGCAGGCTCCGGACCGGTTTGGAGAGGTTGTAGGGAAGTTTGTCGAACGTGTACGAATGGAACGAAACCTCGTCGTCGGCATACATGAAGAGCCCCTGTCCGTCGCTGCCGATCCAGACGATGTCCTGCTTCGCATCCCGGAGCAGGCTGAAAACCCCGCAGTTGATGTCGAGGCGCTCGGATTCGTACTTGCGGGCATTCTCCGGCGTGAACCGCAGCTTCGTCACCCCGTCGAAGAGAAACGAGATCAGGAAATCGTCGCCGTAGCGGATTGCCGCCGAGACCTTCCCGTAGCGGTCGAGTTCCGCATGGATGTCCTCGATGTATTCCAAAACCTCGCTCTCCGGATCGAAGGTATAGAGAATCCCCCGGGTGTCGATCAGCAGAACGGACTCTCCGTCGGCAAAGGCATAACTCAACTCAAGCGGCTGCACGCATTCGAGCGAATCGAGCCGGCACGGCTCGCCCGGATAACGGGCCGAAAAAGCCGTCCGATAGATTCCGTCCGTGCGGAAAAGGTATACCGAATCGCCCGCACCCGTCCAGGAGGTGATGTAGGTGTCGAAGGAGAACGGCTCCGGAATCGGTCGAAACGCGGAATCCTCTTCGCAATAGCCGTAAAACCCCCCGCCCTGGGTCAGCACGATCGTCTCCGCGCGGTTGCGGGAGATCAGATAATAGATACCCTGAAACTCGCCGTGGCGCTCCACTACCCTGTCGCGGAACATCAGGTCCAATCCGTAGTTCGTCCGGAGCCAACTGTAACGGTCCAGCGTCGGGTGGATCTTCTCGATCAGGTTGCCCGACAGCGGAAGCAGCCCGCTCCCCTCCTGCGGGTAGCAGAACATGTGCTGTCCATCCCAGAAATTGAGACCTTCGCAGGTCCCCAACCAAATATAACCGTCCGCATCCTGATCCAGACACAATACGGAATTGTTGCTGATCCCATCGCGGCTGGAAATCATCCGCAGATTCCCGGCTTCGAGCTCCGTCGGCACAACCAGCAACAACGTACTTGCCAAGATCCAGCGACAAATGGACTCACCCTGCATAATTCGTACTATATTTGCCCCGAAATTAAGCTTTTTCCGGCATAAATCCTTACAAAAGTACATTTTTGTACTTAAATGGCATGAAATCGTACAACAAGGCATACAATATTAAATACTTTTGCTTGCGAGAAACGAAAGTTCCAAGCAACCTTTATTACTAATAACCACTTATGATCAAGAAATCGACTTTTAGCACTTTCGCGCGCTACTCGCTCGCATTGCTGTGGTGTCTGATCGTTACCGGTGTCTGCAGCGCCTACGGGCAAGCCGGCACCAAATCGGTAAGCGGCAGAATCGTGGATGAGAAGGGACAACCGCTCGTCGGCGTCTCCGTCATCGTCGAAGGGACCGTAAACGGTACCGCGACCGGAGCCGACGGAGACTATCTCATCAAGGGAGTCAAGAACTCCGACAAGTTGCAGTTCATCTACCTCGGCTACAAGACCGTCGTGCAGGAGGTCGGGACCAAAACCGAAATCTCCCTCACCATGGTCGAGGATACCGGTTATCTCGACGAGGTCGTCGTCATCGGATACGGAACAACGACCCGCCGACACATCACATCGGCCATCTCGACCGTCAACCGCGAAGACCTCGCGGACCGTCCCGTCGCAAACATCCAGCAGGCCCTGCAGGGTACGGCCGCCAACCTCATCATCCAGACCCGTAACTACGACCCCACGGGCAGCGATCAGATGAACCTCTCGATCCGCGGTATCAACACCATGGGTAACAACACCCCGCTGGTCGTTATCGACGGCGTGCCCCAGGCCGACGCATCCCGAATGAACGACCTGAACCCCAACGACATCGAATCGGTGAACATCCTCAAGGATGCCGGATCGGCGGCCATCTACGGCGCCCGCTCCTCGAACGGTGTCATCCTCATCACCACCAAGCAGGGAAAACGGGAAACCGCACCCTCCATTCAGTTCAGCGCCCAGCTCGGCGCCCAGGATCCCCACATCCTCTTCGATCCCGTCCCCTCCTACCTGAACTCCATCCTCTACAACGAGGCGCTGACCGGCTCGGGACAAAGCCCGGTCTTCACCGCCGAAGAGATTCAGGACATGTACATACACGGCGACTGCGAACCCTTCGTCAAGCAGGCCATGAAGACCGCCCTGCAGCAGAACTACAACCTCAGCGTCTCGGGTGGCACGAAGCACTCGACCTACATGATCTCGGCCGGATACTTCGACCAGGAGTCCAACTACATCGGCCCCGACTACGGCAAACAGCGTTACAACGTCCGCTCGAACATCTCGACTGAATGGGGACGACTCAAGGTCGGGGCGAACATCAGCTACACCCGGGCCGAAACCAAAGCTCCCACAACCAACGGATTCCTCTTCTCGAACCTCTCGCGCTTCCCGACCTATTACTTCTTGCGAACCATGGACGAGAACGGCATTTTCTACGCAAACAACTATAAATATGGAGGTTGCGGAGCCGAACTCGCCGGACTCGTCGGGGGGGGGGTACAACAAGTATGACAACGATTATCTCAGCGGAGTCTTCAACGCCGAGTTCGAAATCATCAAGGGCTTGAAGATCCGCGGCGTGCTCAGCGCCGAAACCCGGACCGAACACCGCTTCTCCGACCACATGAGTTACTACGTGGTCACCGACAACGGTGCAAACTGGTCCGATCCCTCGACCGCCGTCCTCTCCGGAAGCACCACCGAACCCGCCGACGACTGGGTCGGAAGAGACACCTATCTCAACGGACAGGTCCTTCTGGACTTCAACCGCACGTTCGCCGAGAAGCACAACGTCACCGCACTGGTCGGCTGGTCACAGGAGTCGAACAAACACTACTCGATCAACGCTTCGAAGGATTACCTCAACGACCTCAATCAGCCCAGCGACGGCACGATCACGAGCGACAGCGGAACGAGCCTCTCGTCGCAGGACAACACCCGTTCGGCCCTGCAGTCCTACTTCGGACGTGTCGGGTACTCCTACGACGACAAATACTACATCGAATTCACCGCCCGTTACGACATGTCGTCCAAATTCCTCAAGGTGCGAAACGGGGGCTTCTTCCCCGCCGTATCTGCCGGATGGCGCATCTCGGAGGAGAACTTCATGGGCGACTACCGCAACAAGGTCGGAGACCTCAAACTCCGCGCTTCGTACGGTATCAACGGTAACCAGCAGGATGTCGGGCTCTACGACTTCATGACCACCTACGGAATCTGGACCGATGCCTACGGATTCAACGGAAGCTCCGTCCCCGGCCTGATGTTCACCATGGGTAACGAGGCGCTCACCTGGGAGCGATCGAAGACCTTCAACATCGGTCTCGACGCCTCGTTCTTCCGAAACAGCCTGAACATCAACTTCGACTACTTCTACAAACGCACCTCCGACATTCTCCTCCCGGCCATCGTTCCCGGAGTCTTCGGCGCCAGCATCGCCAAGGAGAACCGCGGCGTCATGGACAACCAGGGCTGGGAGCTGACCATCAACTACGACCTCAGCCACGGCGACTGGAAGCACCGCTTCTCACTCAACCTCGCCGACTCGAAAAACGAGGTCGTCACCTACGGAACCCCGAACATCTCCTCGGTCGACGGCGTCACCGCCATCATCCAGGAGGGGCTCCCCCTGAACTCCTACTACGGATACCAGGTCGCCGGATTCTTCTCCGACTACAACGAGATCCAGACGGCAGCCATTCCTTCGACCATCGACCGTTCGCAACTCCGCCCGGGTGATGTCCGCTATGTCGACATCAACAACGACGGCGTGATCGACACCAACGACCGAACCTATCTCGGATACGGATTCCCGCGCTATACCTACGGCTTCAGCTACAACGTCAGTTGGAAAGGACTCGATCTGGGTATCATGCTCCAGGGCGTACTGAAGCGTACGGCCGCAATCCGCGGCGAGCTGGTCGAACCATTCCACTCAAACGGATACGGCATGACGATGTACGAACACCAGCTCGACTACTGGACGCCCGAAAACACCGATGCCAGATGGCCCCGCCTGGGCGTCTCCGGAACCGCAAGCACCACGAACAACTGGGGACAGCCCGGTTCGGAACTCAACATGGTCTCGACCGCCTATCTGCGCGTCAAGAACATCCAGATCGGATACACCCTGCCCGAAAAATGGACCCAGAAATTCGGATGCAAGAGCCTGCGCATCTATCTCGATGCCCAGAACCCGCTCACGTTCTCCAAATACGGATTCTTCGACCCCGAATCCTCCGAGTTCGGCAGCAACATGGGCAAATCCGGAGCAAACTCCCTGCGTAACTATCCCACCCTGCGCTACTGGGGCGGCGGTATCAACCTGACTTTCTAAAAACAACACCTCCATGAAAAAACACGCTATATTCGCATTTCTGATGGCCGGGATGGTCGGATGCGTCGGCATCGAACAGTATCCCACCAACTCCTATTCCGACGCGACGTTCTGGAACTACGAGGAGAACTGCATGGCGGCTCTCTACCTCGGATACAACCAGTATTGGAACGCCGACATGTATTTCAACAACAACATCCTCTCCGACGACGTGTACGGAAGCCGCCACACCCAGAGCTCGACCAACGTCGCAACGGGATTCGCCACCACCAACGACAGCCGTTTCTCCGACGAATGGAACCAGTGCTACCAGGAGCTCCGCACGATCCACACCGCCCTGGACAACCAGGACCGCATGAATATCAACGAACAGGTGAAAAGCCGCCTCATCGCCGAACTCCGGCTCCTGAGGGCCTACACCTACCTGCGGCTGACCACCTGGTTCGGTGACGTGCCCTTCTTCACGACCAACCCCACGCTCCCCGAATCGAAGACCATCTCGCGCACCAGCGCCGACCAGATCAAACAGTTCATCCACGCGGAACTGGAGGAGGTCTCGCACATCCTGCCCAAGAACACCGAACTCACCGAAGCCGAGAACGGACGCGTCACCTGCGGAACGGCCGTAGCGCTCAACGCCCGCGCATACCTCCTGGACAACGACTTCGAAAACTGCGCCCGCGAGTGCGCCAAACTCATCGAAAGCAACGAATACGGAACCTATGCCCTGGCGGCGGACTACGCCGAACTCTTCACCAGCGGACACTACGGTCCCGAGTCGATCCTCACCCTCGAATTCGCCTACGAAGGCGGCGTGGAGAACATCAAACGGAGCTGGGACACCGGCAGCCGCGTACCGCAGTCGATCGGCGCCGGGGAGATCGTAGCCTTCTCGCCCACCCAGGAGCTCGTGAACTGCTTCCGCAAAACCGACGGTTCGATCGCCGCCGACGCCGACTACACGGACCGCGACCTGCGTTTCTACGCAACGATCGCCTACAACGGCTGCACGATCCAGATCCCCGAAGCCAAAGCCTGCAAGATCATCGGCTCGGAAGGCGTCGGAAAGGGTACCTACACCTGCTGGACAAACCCCGCCGATGAAGCCGAGGCCCAGAAAAACGACCCCGCCCTGAGCGACTCCTACAACGCATCGCAGAATCGTACGCTGACCGGATACTACAACATCAAAAACTACGTCGCCAATACGGTCGGAGCCGGAGGCGGTTCCTACAAACCCCTCATGGAGATGCGTTACGCCGACGTGCTGCTCATGTACGCCGAGTCGATGTACGAAACCGGAAACATGACGGCCGAAATCTGGGACACCACGATCCGCCCGCTGCGCGAACGTGCCGGATTCGACGAGGCGTACTGCGCCTATCCCGGCGAAAGCGACGACCTGCGCCAGATCATCCGCGACGAGCGCCGCGTGGAACTCGCACTCGAAGGACGCCGCTGCTTCGACATCCGCCGCTGGGCCCTGCTCGAAACCCCGTCGCTCAAAAACAGCGGGGCCGCCTGCATGACCTCTCAGGCTACGGGTGCCCCCTTCCTCGACAACGGTGCCAACATCCAGTGCCCGGCACCCTACAACATGAAATACTGGTTCCCCATCCCGCAGGGAGAACGGGACATCAACCACAACCTCACGCAGAACCCCGGATGGTAGACGCGCGTCGGAACAACTCTAATGACCTGAAATTATGAACAACCTGTTTAGAAATAACACGATCTGGGCCGCCATGGCCTGCCTGTTCGCCGCAGGATGTGCGGACGACGGCAACGAGATCAACTACAAGATCATCACCGGAGACAAGCTCTATCTCCCGCAGAACGAAAAAAGCATAGACCTCTCCCAAGGAAACGACGTTCGCTTCGAATGGAGCCCCTCGATCGCCGAAGACAACGGATTCGTAACCTACGAGCTCATCTTCGACCGCGAAAACGGCGACTTCTCGCAACCCCTGGCTGCCATGTCCAGTCAACTCACAGGCTCCCAGACCTACCTGAACGTCTCGGCCAAGGAGCTCAACACCGTGGCCCGCGCCGCCGGGCTCGGAGTCCGCGAAACCGGAAACATCCGCTGGAGCGTCCGCGCTTCGAAAGGAATCAACGGATGCATATACGCCGAATCGCGCCTGCTCTCGGTCACTACCATGAACTCCATGTCGCCGCTGCCCCAGAGCCTCTCGCTTCAGGGTGAGGCGACCGAAGACCCCCAGAACGGAATCGGCATGGTCGTCTCGGCCGGTATCGACAACGTGGCCGCCACGGAGGGCACCTTCGAGTGCTTCACCAGAATCAAGGGAGGCTCCGACTTTACGGTCGTCGACGATCTGGGCCGCTACTACGAACTCAAGGAGGACGGAACGGTGGCCTACTCCGAAACTCCCGTCAACAACCGGTTCGCCTCCGAGGCGATCTACTGGATCAAGATCGATTTCGGCGTCATGACCTGGGAGTCGAACACCATCTCCAAGATCGAATACTACGCCGCAGCCTGGGCCGACAACCAGATGTCGACCGTCAGACAGACCATGAACTATGCCGGAAAGGGCGTCTGGGTCCTGTCCGACTACGAGAACTCCATCTCCGACAACTCCGCAAACGACTCGCGGCACCGCTTCGACGCCACCCTCGGAGACGGTTCCAAACTCTATCTCGGAACCCAGAGCTCGCTCGGATCCTCCTATACGACCGAGTACCTCAAGGTGAACCTCTACACCAGCGAGACCATCGGAAACGTCGACTGGGACAAAACCTACAACTTCCTGACCGCAGACTGCGGACGCGCTTTCGACTGCTACCTCTACCTGAACGCAGACAACCCGGCCGGAACCTGGTGGCACGAATATAAATTCAAATAAAACCTGAAACTATGAAACTCTATAAATCCATGGGAACCCTGTTCGTATTCTCCATGCTCGCCCTCGTCCCCACGGGCTGTGAAGAGGACTACATGTCGATCACCAATCCGCAGACCGAACAAAAGGCCAATACCTACGCCGATTACGAAATCGACTGGGCCGAAGCGGCCGATTCCGTATCGACGGCATTCATCGAGCGATTCTACTGCAGCTCGAACCGAAACGGCGCCGACGGCGTATTCTCCTACAGCGAATACAACAACCAGAACAACAACGGAAACTGCTACTGGCAGCAGGCGCACGCCATGGCTGCTATGGTCGACTACTACAACCGGATCAAACTCACGGACCCCGACCAGGCCGCACTCATCCGAAGCTATTTCAAACGCTGGTACGACAAGCGGGGTAACAACTACGAAGGAAACGCCTCGTGGCGCGGAGCTTCGGGTTTCGGAAACGATTTCACGGATGATACGCTCTGGATCACCATCGCCCTGCTGCAGATGTACGACGCTACGGGCGACATGACCTACTACACCGCGGCCAAACAGACCTGGGACGAGTGTGTAAGACCCCGCTTCGCATTGAACGAATACGGCTGGCTGCCGTGGAAAATGACCGACCTGGGGGCAAACACCTGTACGAACGGCCCCGGCGCCATCGCATCAGCCATGCTGGCCAACTACGCCAAGGAGGCCGGGAACATCGACGAGTACAACCGCTACCTCGAAGAGTCACAGACCTGTTTCGACCAGAACATCCATGTCATGAACAACGACGGTACGCTCGACAATCCCCCCTTGAGCTATACCCAGGGAACCTGCATGGAGGCCGGACGCCTGCTCTGGAAACTCACCGGCAATGACGGATACATCAAGAAGGCGATCTCCGCAGCCCGCGGACAGATGACCGCCACAAGCATGAATGAAACCTACGAAGATGAACTGATCATGCGGGATGAGGGCACTGACGAGAACAACTCGATCTTCCATGCCGTATTCTTCCACTGGGCTTCGCGCATGGCCACTGACAAGGAGATCGACGCCGTGGATCCCAATATCCGGAAGGAGTTGACCCGCTATGTGCTGCGCCACGCATCCTACTACTGGACTCTCGGAATCGACAAATCCCTGATCGGGTGGAGCGACTCCTACTTCAGCGTCAAATGCACCGAGCCCCGCGAAGCCGGAACCGGAGGATCGCTCGGCGCCTATACAAGTGCCGCCCAGGCTCTCGAAGCCATGTGGATCATTGAAAGGAACCAATAAATCCGAATCGAACCATGAAACGCATATTGTATCTCTTCTCGGTCGTCGTGCTGGCTCTGGCTGCAACGGCTTGCGATTCCGACGAGAATGACAACGGGGCCGAAGAGTTCGTTCCCCAATTGTACTTCCCCAAAGATCAGTACGCAGTCGACATCACCACCGGACTGCCCGTCATCTTCGAATGGGAGAATGCCACATCGGGCTACGTTTGTTATCAGATTCTCTTCGACCGCGAAGAGGGTGACTTCTCCGATCCCGCATACGTGGCGACAAGCGAGTCCAACGGAATCAAACCCTCGCTGCAAATCGAGACCGGAACCCTGTCGACCATCGCCTCGCTGTGCGGAGGACTGCCCGGACAGACCGTAACGATCAAATGGACCGTCCGGACGATTCAAGGCACCACGCAGTCGGTCGACCGTCAAAATGCCCGGACACTCATCGTCACACTTCCCAATACGGTCGACCCGCTGCCGGCGACGCTCGCTTTCCAGGGCTCGGCCACGGAGAACCAGGCGGCCGTCAAACTCAATGCCGCACTCCCCGTCGGAACCACCAAAGGACAGCATATCGCCGACCGGAAACAAGGGGCCATGGAGTGTTTCACGCGCTTCTCAGCCGGGACCTTCACCATCCAGGACAATCTCGGACGCTACTATGCCCTCGATGAGAACGGCGTCTTCAGAACCACCGAAAGCCAAATCGTCGAAAATACCGCTCCCGAGGAGGGTATCTACTGGGTTTACCTCGACTTCAACACGATGAAGTGGTCGATGAAGCGCATCGAAAAGGTCGAGTTCTGGAATCACCCCTATTTCGAAGCCGCAAGCCAGGAGGAGATGACCTATACGGGCAACGGAGTCTGGGAACTCGTCGACTTCGCCTGGGTAGTCACCAACGGCAGCAGCACCGACACGCGGTACTACTTCATCGCAACCTACGAGGACGGAAGCGTCGAGCGCTGGTCCTTCTGGGCCGACGACTGCCGCAACAACGACAAGCCCGATGAGGACCCCAAGTTCTACAACATCTACCGCTTTACGCATGGTTCGCTCGATGAGTGGGACCACACCTGGAAATCGAAAAACGACCGCGAAGGCGCCGACCAACTGGCCACGTTCCGCGTCCACATGAACAACACGGACAAGGCCGATTACTACCACGAACGTTCGTTCCGTGACAAATGATCGCAATGATGAAGAAACTGTTGTTATCCTTCACCGGCATCCTGTGCATCGGAGCGCTTGCGGCTCAGAACTATGAGTCGCAGCGCCCGGCGCCGCAGGAGCGGCTGTTCGTCTCCGAAGCCGTCGAACAGACCATTGCCGAGGTCCAGCGTCTGCTCACGAACCCCAAACTGGCCTGGATGTTCGGCAACTGCTTCCCGAACACACTCGACACCACCGTCCACTTCAAGGACAAGGGCGAGGACGGACTCTACGATACGTTCGTCTACACGGGAGACATCCACGCCATGTGGCTCCGCGACTCCGGCGCCCAGGTCTGGCCCTACGTACAGTTGACCCCCCGCGACGAACACCTCCGCAACATGGTTGCAGGGGTCATCGTCCGGCAGTTCAAGCTCATCAACACGGATCCCTATGCCAACGCCTTCAACGACGGAGCAACGGGAAGCCACTGGGAATCGGACCAGACCGGAACGCCGATCCATCCCGAAGTGCACGAACGCAAATGGGAGATCGACTCCCACTGCTACCCCATCCGCCTGGCCTATCACTACTGGAAAACTACGGGCGATGAATC
This sequence comes from Candidatus Alistipes intestinigallinarum, assembly GCA_019115745.1. Lineage (GTDB taxonomy): Bacteria > Bacteroidota > Bacteroidia > Bacteroidales > Rikenellaceae > Alistipes > Alistipes intestinigallinarum. The sequence continues at coordinate 48,757 of DXDA01000068.1, read as the reverse complement.
CGTCTTCGGCGAGGTTTGGGTCAAGGCCGTGCGGAACATCCTCACGACGTTCCGCACCCAGCAGCGCAAGGAGAATCCCGGCCCCTACTACTTCCGCCGGACCACCGACCGGCAGTTGGATACCAAGTGCTGCGAAGGGTGGGGAAACCCGGTCAATCCCGTCGGGCTGATCGTCTCCTCGTTCCGGCCCTCGGATGACGCCACAACCTTCGATTTTCTCGTCCCGTCGAACTTCTTCGCCGTGAGCTCGCTGCGCAAGGCCGCGGAGATTCTCCGCAAGGTCAACGGCGAAAAACAGCTCGCCAGGGAGTGTCTCGATCTGGCCGACGAAGTGGAGGCTGCCCTGAAAAAGTATGCCGTCGTGGAGCACCCGCAGTTCGGCAAGATCTACGCCTTCGAGGTCGACGGCTTCGGGAACCGCTTCCTGATGGACGATGCCAATGTCCCGAGTCTGCTGGCGATGCCCTACCTGGGCGATGTGGACCGCAACGACCCCGTTTACGAAAATACCCGTCGCTTCGTCTGGAGCGAGGCAAACCCCTACTTCTTCCGCGGAACCGCCGGGGAGGGGATCGGTGGCCCGCACATCGGGTATGACATGATCTGGCCCATGAGCATCATGATGAAGGCCTTCACGTCGACCGACGATGCCGAAATCAAGGACTGCATCGAGATGCTGATGACCACCGACGCCGGAACGGGATTCATGCACGAATCCTTCCACAAGGACAACCCGCAGAAGTTCACCCGCGCCTGGTTTGCCTGGCAGAACACCCTCTTCGGCGAGTTGATTCTGAAGCTCATCCACGACGGAAAACTCGACCTGCTCAACGCCATCGAGGTGAAATAACGAATCCCCGAGCCGCAAAAACCCGAAAAACTGAAAAACAACCTATCAACAACCCCAGTCTATGACACTTCACAAAAAACTATTATATCTGTTTGCAGCGACCGCGATGCTCGCTTCCTGCTCGTCGGACAAAACCGACTCGGAAGCCGGTCCGGCAAACGTCCAAAAGCTCGAAACTCCGAAAAACGGACTGAGCGTCAGTATGCTGCTGCTGAACCCCGCCGAATTCGAGGGTCTTCGCTTCGAATGGCAGCCGGCGGCTGGAAACGTCTCCTATGAACTCGCTTTCGACAAGAGCGGAGGCGATTTCTCGGCTCCCGTGGCGAGCTTCGAAACCACAGAGAACAACTACACGCTGCAACTGGAGGAGATCCAGGCCCTCTTCAACGAAAATGTCGACGAGGCCGGTGAAACCGCCGTTCTCGACTGGAGAGTCTATACCCTCTCGAATGCCGGACGCACGCCTTCGACCGAAACCCGCACCCTGACACTCACAACCCGTGCGGAGGTCGTCGTCGAGACCCTCATCGCACCCGAAAAGGATGCGGTCCTCAACCTGAAGGAGCTCTCTGCGGATGTCGACTTCTCGTGGTCGAAGCCCGTATGGCTCGGAGACGAGAAGCAGATCTCCTACACGCTGGTCATCGACCAGGCCGACAAGGATTTCGCCGAACCGCTGCTGAGCATCGACGTGAACCCCACGTCCGAGACCGCAGCCGCCACCCAGGCCACCGTAACCCGGGAGCAGCTCGCCGAACTCTACAACGATTCGGAGGTCGCTGCCACCGAGGACCCCTATTACCTGCAATGGGCCATCTATGCCCGAATCGACCAGAACGTGAAGATCTCCGAAGAGATCCGTACCTTCTCGATCATTCCGCAGGTGAAACTCCCGGAGTTTGTCGACGGCGACCCGCTCTACATCGAAGGCGAGGGTACCGAAGCCGGACAGAAGATGTCCTATATCACGGCGGACTCCTACAATCCGGGAATTGACAACAACTCAGGAGGAGAGGCCGACGCCTTCAAGGACGAGGATTACAAATACGAAATCTTTACCCGGATCGAGGGCGGCAGCAAGTTCTATTTCCGTTCGCAGCCCAGCAATACGATCTACACGCTCAGCGCCGACGGGACCAAGGTCCAGGCCATCGAAACCGAAGAGCAGGCCCAGGCTCCCATCTCCGAAACCGGCATCTACCGCATCCGATTCAACATCGCTACGGGATCGGCCTATGTGGCTTCGGTAGACAAGGTTGCCCACTTTTACTCTTGGACTCGCGAGGAGACCGAAATGACCTACGAAGGAAAGGGCGTCTGGCTCGTCGAAGACCTGCACATCGAACTTCAAGAGACCGGCTGGAGTTGGGATCCATTTGACTCGCGTTACAAATTCACTGTGGTTATTAATGGTGTACAACAGTACTACGGGCGCATGGACGGTAACGGGGACCGTCCCAATGCCTCCACGGCGGCAAGCTATTGGTATGTGCAGCCAGGTGTAGGAGACCAGTGGGCAACCGCCTTCAAGTATCCCGACGAATTGTGCGACGGAAATGACCTCGATCGCTGGTACACCGACCTGCGACTCTATATGAATGTCGAGAAGGGCCACTATACCCATGAGTTCTTCAACGCACATGAATAACGTGATGATCAGCACCTTCGCACTGCTTTGCGTCGGAATGCTGTCGGCCTGCGGCCAGTCGGATTCCGATCCGGCTGGCCCCGACGGGTCGTCGGGCGGGACAAATCCCGTCGTCTCGACACTGATCGCTCCCAAAGAGGGACTCGCCGTCAACCTCGACGCGTTGAATTCGCTCACCTTCTGGTGGGAGGCCGCACAAGGATCGTTCGACGCCTACGAACTGGTCTTCGACCGCAAGGGCGGCGACTTCTCAGCTCCGGCCGCCGCATTCCGGACCGAGGACAACCGTACCACGGAACTGACACTCTCCTACCAGGAGCTGAAAAGCGTATACGACGCTACACAACAGGATGGAACAGCCTCGCTCGTCTGGAGCGTGAAGACCCTCGCCGGAGACCAAAGCTTCACAAGCCCGGCCCGGCGCTCGCTGACGGTAACCAATACCGTGGAGCCCTATGTCGTCGAGGCGCTCTTCACCCCCGAGGATGGCGGGCGGGCCGATCTGGCACTGCTCGGCGAGTCGCTCCGCTTCAGTTGGTCGGCAGCCCGCAGCAACGGGCAGAAGACCCCCTCGTACACCCTGTTGATCGACCGCCAGGGAGGTGATTTCACAGCCCCGCTGGCAACGTTCGATGCCGGGGTGGAGACCGAGTACTCGCTCACCAAAGAACAGGTGCAGGCCCTCTTCGACAACCATGCCGAAGCGGGTTCGCAAACCCTGCCGCTCATCTGGACCGTGCGCAGTCAGGTCGAAGACAACACCTGGATGGCTTCGGCTACGAATACGCTGACCGTAACGACTCTCCCCGTCGCCTACCGGAACCCGCTCTTCACGGACTTCTCGCTCCCCGACCCCGACGTGATCCGCGCCGACGACGGCTACTTCTATCTCTATGCCACGGAGCACGACCGGAACGACCCGAACATGAAGAACGTCCCGATCATGCGTTCCGCCGACCTGATGAACTGGACGCGCGTCGGCGCGATGTTCACCGACCAGAACCATCCCCAGATCACGAACGGAAATGCCGGAATCTGGGCCCCCTCGATCAACCGAATCGGCAACAAGTACGTATGCTACTACTCCCAGCCGGGTGACAACTACAAACACGCCATCGGGATTGCCGTCTCCGACTCGCCGACGGGTCCGTTCGTGGATTACGGCAAGCTGATCGACAGCGACGAGCAGGGGGTCGACATCTCCATCGATGCCTATCTCTACCAGGAGAACGGCCGCAACTACCTCTTCTGGGGCAGTTTCCGCAGCATCAGCGTCCTCGAACTCACCGAAGACGGTCTGGCCATCAAGGACAAGGAGACGCAGAAACGACGCGAAGTGGCCGGCGGTCAGTACGAAGCAACGGTCGTCGTCAAACACGACGGCTGGTACTACCTGATCGTCTCCACGGGGAACTACGCCCAGGGAGGAACCTACCGGCTGGTCGTAGGGCGTTCGCAGAACCTCTTCGGGCCCTATGTCGACAAGGACGGAAACGACATGATGAGCGTCCACGACGAGATGATTCTCCAGGGCAACGACACCTTCTCCTCGCCCGGACACTGCTCGCGCCTGATCACCGACGACAACGGCCAGGACTGGATCCTCTACCACGCCTATACGAACGATCTGAACTACCGCTGTCTGATGCTCGACCGCGTCAACTGGGTCGACGGATGGCCCGTATCGCCCGGACAGCAGCCCACATCGGCATCGGTCGACCGGCCCGTCTTCAACTGACACGCTTCAGAAGGATTTGGTATAAGCCGTCCGAAGTATTAACTTTGTACCGATATTGAGCGAAGGCCCTCCCCGCGAGGGAGGGCCTTCACCGATGTCGAACCACAAAACGAACGGCGCAAGCCCCAAACTCAAACACCAACCTGTCTCACGATGAAACAAAACCTCTTCCGCCTCGCAGCCGTTGCAGCCGCGATTTCGCTGATCTCCTGTTCCACGGACACCGCCGTCACCTCTCCCGACGGCCGAATCCGTACCTCCGTCACGCTGAACGAGGCGGGAATCCCCGCCCTGCAGATCGATGTCGACGGGGAAAAGCGGATCACCGCAACGCAACTCGGACTCGAAGCCGACGAAACAAACCTCGCATCGGGATTTGCCATCGCCGAGGTCTCCCGCACACGGCACGATGAAACCTGGACGCAGCCCTGGGGCGAGAACAAGCAGATCCGGGACTGCCACGAAGAGATGGCCGTAAAGATGCGGAATGCCGAAGGGGTTACCCTCGTGTTGCGGGTCCGGGCCTTCGACGACGGCGTAGGTTTCCGGTACGAATACGATACGCCGGTCGATTCGCTGCGGCTGACCGACGAGCACACGACATTCCGGTTCGCGCAGGACGGGCTCTCGTGGAGCATCGACGGAAATTACGACACCTATGAGCTTCCCTACCGCGAGCAGGCCATCTCGGCCGTCGAACGCGCCAATACCCCCTTCACGTTCCGCTGCGGCGACCTCTACGGTTCGATCCACGAGGCGGCGCTCTACGACTATCCCGAAATGCACCTGCTGCGCCGGGATTCGCTCGCATTCAAGGCTGAACTGGCACCGCTGCCCGACGGCGTGAAGGCCCGTCTGGCGGGGCGTTTCACAACCCCCTGGCGGAGCGTGCAGATCGCAGACCGGGCCGTCAATCTGATCAATTCGTCGCTGATCCTCAACCTCAACGAGCCCTCGAAGATCACCGATACGTCGTGGATCCGGCCCCAGAAGTATGTCGGAGTCTGGTGGGGAATGCACCTCGGCACGCAGGTCTGGACCATGGGACCGCGCCACGGCGCCACGACCGAAAATGCCATCCGCCACATCGACTTCGCCGCAGCAAACAACATTCAGGGCGTGCTGTTCGAAGGCTGGAACCGCGGCTGGGAGAACTGGGGCGGAAACCAGCAGTTCGACTACGTGGAGCCCTATGCCGACTTCGATCTGGAGCGCATCGCCGCCTACGCCGCAGAAAAGGGCATCGAACTCTGGATGCACAACGAAACCGGCGGCAACATCCCCGACTACGAAGCCAACATGGAGCGGGCTATGAAGCGCTACGCCGAGCTGGGCATCCACACCCTCAAGACGGGTTATGCCGGCGGCTTCCGCGACGGATACTCCCACCACTCGCAGTACGGCGTACAGCACTACCAGCGCGTCGTGGAGCTCGCGGCGAAGTACCACATCATGCTCGACGTCCACGAACCGATCAAGGAGACCGGCATCCGCCGCACATGGCCCAACATGATGACCCGTGAGGGGGCCCGCGGCATGGAGTGGAATGCCTGGTCCGAGGGCAACTCCGCGGAGTATCTCTGCACGTTGCCCTTCGTGCGGCTGCTGAGCGGCCCGATGGACTACACCCCCGGCATCTTCGACATCTACTACGACCGCGCCAAGGCCGATCCGGGACGCATCCAGTGGAACGGCGACAACTCGCAGTGCTGCATCAAGACGACGCTGGCCCGTCAGATCGCCAACTGGGTGATCATCTACTCCCCGCTGCAGATGGCCGCCGACCTGATCGAAAACTACGAAGGACATCCGGCTTTCCGGTTCTTCCGCGACTTCGACGCCGACTGCGACTGGTCCGAAGCCCTGCAGGGCGAGATCGGCGATTACATCGTCGTGGCCCGCCGTGCCGGAGAGCGCTTCTTCCTCGGAGCCGGGACCAACGCCGAAGCCCGGACAATCGATCAACCGCTCGGTTTTCTCCAACCCGGAGTCACCTACACGGCCCGGATCTACGCCGACGACGTGAACTCCCCGTTGCGGACCGCCTATCGCATCGAGGAGCGGCAGGTGACGGCGGCCGACTCGCTGCGGATCGAAATGGCGCCCGCCGGTGGTTGTGCCGTCTCGTTCGAACCCGTTCAAAAGTAAATAGCCGATTCCGAACCGAATGGTGATCCCCGGGGCAAGCAGAATCCCCGGGGCAAGGAACCGTTGAATCTTTAAAAACCCCAAAACAAAACCATGTACCTCCAAAAAATCGCTCTCTGCGCCGCCTCGGCGGCCATGGCAGCCTGCGCGGGCACGGTCGAATGCACCGACACCTCGCTCTCGACCGGTGTGCGTCCGCCCGCCGTACCGCTCGTCACTGTAGACCCCTACTTCTCGGTGTGGTCCGCCACCGACCGACTCAACGAATCGCCGACCCGCCACTGGACCGGCAAGGAACAGCCCCTGACCGGTGCCGTCCGCGTCGACGGAACCACCTACCGGATCATCGGACTCGAAAATCCGAAACTCGAAACCATCCTCCCGACCATCGCCCTGGAGCCCTGGTCGGCACGCTACGTCACCGACCGCAAACCGGCCGGGGAGTGGACATCGCCCGATTACAACGACGATGCCTGGCAAACCGGGCCCGGAGCCTTCGGATCGCCCGAAATGCCGAAAATCGGTACCGAATGGCAGGGCGAAGGGCGCGACATCTGGGTCCGCCGCACCTTTGAACTCGACCGCGACCTCTCGGCCGAGGAGCTCATCCTCGAATATTCGCACGACGATGTCTTCGAGCTCTACGTCAACGGCATCGAGGTGGCCAACACCGGCAACACCTGGGAGAGCTACATCCGCAAGCCCCTCCCGGCCGAAGCCGTCGCCACGCTCAAACCCGGCAAAGTGACCATTGCCGCGCACTGCCACAACACCGTAGGCGGAGCCTATGTCGATTTCGGGCTCTTCCGCAAGATCCCCTACGCGGGATTCGGACAGGTCGCCGAACAGAAATCCGTCAGCGTTCTCCCCACCCGGACCGTCTACACGTTCCTCTGCGGCGGCGTCGAGGTCGAGGTGATCTTCACCGCCCCGCTGCTGATGGACGACCTTGCCCTGCTCGCACGTCCGGTGAACTACCTCACGTGGCAGGTCCGTGCCGTCGATGAGGCCCGTCACGATGTGCAGCTCTACCTCGAAGCCACCCCCCAACTGGCCGTCGACGACCTGAGCCAACCCGTCGTCTCCGAAACCGGAAACGAAACGGGCATCGACTTCGTGCGCACGGGAACCGTCGAGCAGAAGATCCTCGGCAAGAAGGGCGACAACGTCCGCATCGACTGGGGATACTTCTACCTCGCAACCCCGACCGGCAAGGGAAAACTCACCCTGGCCGACTACTACGACTCGAAGGAGGCATTCACCGCCTCGGGGAGCCTTCCCGAAGGTGCACCAAGCATCCGGACCGAGAACATGCTCAAGGAGCCCGTCGCCCTGGCCTATGCCAACGATCTCGGAGAGGTGGGCAATGACCCCGTCTGCGACTACGTTCTGCTCGGCTACGACGACCTCTATTCGATCCAGTACTTCGGCGATAACCTCCGCCCCTACTGGAACCGGAAGGGCGACAACACCATCTGCCGCGAACTCAAGGCCGCAGCCGATGCATACAACACCCTGCTGAAGCGCTGCGAGGCCTTCGACCGCGAGATGATGCAGGCAACGGAGGAGGCCGGCGGCCGCTCCTACGCCGAACTCTGCGCCCTGGCCTATCGGCAGGCCATTGCCGCGCACAAACTCGTGGAGTCGCCCCAGGGCGAGCTGCTGTGGTTCTCCAAGGAGAACTTCTCGAACGGTTCGATCGGAACGGTCGACATCTCCTATCCCTCCGCCCCGCTCTTCCTGCTCTACAACCCCGAGCTCGTGAAGGGAATGCTCAACCACATCTTCTACTACAGCGAGAGCGGCAAGTGGACCAAACCCTTTGCGGCACACGACGTCGGGACCTATCCCCTGGCCAACGGCCAGACCTACGGCGGCGACATGCCCGTCGAGGAGAGCGGCAACATGCTCATCCTGACGGCGGCGCTGGCTTCGGTCGAGGGGAATGCCGAATATGCCCGGAAGCACTGGGAGACATTGACCGTCTGGAAGGACTACCTCCTCGAACACGGGCTCGACCCCGAAAACCAACTCTGCACGGACGACTTCGCAGGCCACTTCGCCCACAACACGAACCTCTCCATCAAGGCTATCATGGGCATCGCCTCCTACGGAATGCTGGCCGAGATGCTCTCCATGCCGGAACTCGCCGAAGAGTCCTATGTCAAGGCACGCGAAATGGCTGCAAAATGGAAGGAGATGGCCGCCGACGGCGACCACTACCGCCTGACGTTCGACAAACCCGGCACCTGGAGCCAGAAATACAACCTCGTCTGGGACAAACTGCTCGGACTGGAGATTTTCGATCCCGAAATCGCCCGGACCGAACTCGCCTACTACCACACCCGGCAGAACGCCTACGGACTCCCGCTCGACAACCGCCGGACCTACACCAAGACCGACTGGATCATGTGGACCGCCACCCTCTCGGACACGCCCGGCGAGTTCGAGCAGTTCATCGAGCCCGTCTACCGCTTCATGAACGAGACCACCGACCGCGTCCCGATGTCCGACTGGGTCTACACCGACACCCCGCGGCAGGTCGGATTCCAGGCCCGTTCCGTCGTCGGAGGCTACTTCATCAAGATGCTCGAAGGTAAACTCAACCGATAGGCGGCTCCTCCGCCCGAAAACAGACGGCGGTCCGGAAATCCCGGACCGCCGTTTTCATCGGCTCCTCTCCCGGCCGCTCAGGCCCCTTTCGAGATCGGTTTCCCCTCGGAATCGTACGAGAAGGGGAGCTTCCAGGTCAGCAGGAAGGCCGGGATCGTGGCCAGCAGCGACCACAGGAAGAAGGACTGGTAGCCGATCGAGTCGCTGATCGCACCGCTGATCATGCCCGGGAGCATCACACCGAGATTCGCCAGCGAGGTCCCGAAGGCGTAATGGGCCATCTGGTGCTTGCCCGGCGCCACCTGCTGCATGATAAAGAGCGTCAGCCCGACATATCCGAATCCGTAGCTGAAATATTCGAAGACGATCGCCGCACAGACCAGGATCGGATTCTCCGGCTGCAGCCACGCCAGCACCGCATAGACTGCAAACGGCACGTTGAAGATGCAGCACAGTGGGAAGATCGACCTCCGCAGCCCGCGCCACGAGATGAAGTAACCCCCGAGGATCGACCCGATGACGAAGGCCGCCACGCCCACCGTACCGTAGTAGATTCCGATCTGGTTTTTGGTGAGCGCCAGCCCCTGCTCGGCGAGCGGGGCCTTGAGGAACAGCGGCACGATCTTGATGACCAACCCCTCGGCAAACCGGTAGAAGAAGATCCACGCGATATAGATCCAGATGAAGCGCTTCTGGAAGAAAAGCCGGAAGACCGACCACGTTTCGCGCATCGTCTCGCGGAGGTTGCTGCCGGCCTGTGCCGTGGCAGAACCGCCCGAAGGCAGGATCCGGGCGTGGTAGAGGCCCAGTCCGAAGAGCAGGGCGCCGCTCGCGCCCATGATGATCATCCAGGCATAGAGCACCCCGACATGCGTCTCCAGGACTCCCGCCAGGTAGACCAGGCCGCCCATTGCCGTTACCTTGGCGATGTTGTAGAAGGCCCCCTGCCAGCCGATATACTGTGCCTGCTGGGTCTTCGAGAGCTCCTGGATATAGAGCCCGTCGAGTGCGATGTCGTGTGTCGAACCGCTGAAGGCCAGCACCGCCATGATCGCCACGGCATACGGGAAGAAGTTCGGCAGCGGAAGCGCCATGGCGATCAACGCCAGCGAAACGCCCGAGAGAAGCTGTGTCGCCACGACGAAGAACTTTTTCGTGCGGTACATCTCCAGCAACGGGCTCCAGAAGGGTTTGAGCGACCACGGAAGGATCAGAAGCGAAGTCCAGAAGGTCACCTGCGCATCGCTGATGCCGAAGTCGTTGAACATGATCGGGGCCACCAGGTTGAGCATGATGAACGGCAGTCCCATTGCAAAGTAGGCCGTCGGGACCCACGCAAGCGGGGAGATTTTCTTTGAAGTCATAGGATTCTCGGTCCGGTCGTAGATTTGTCTGCAAAAGTAGCAAAAAACCACGTTCGGTCAAAGCCCGGCATTCGAAATCCCGGAAGTCCCGGCAGCCGGATCGGTCCGAAGGCACTCCGCAGCCCCTGAAAAACAGCAAAAACGACGGTCCGGAGCGTTATCCCGGGCCGTCGTTTTCCGAAGCGGTCGCTTCTACCCTTATTCGTCGAGCGAATGGCAGATCCGCGTATTGATCGCCCGGATCCGTTCGGGCTCCACCTTCATCACCTTGCGGTCGTAGGTCATCAGGCCGTTGACCTCGATCTCCACATCGGTCGTCTGCGTGTAGACCGCCGCCGAGAAGCCGTTCGGGATCAGTTTCGAGAGGATCTCCGCATAACGCTCGTATTCGTCGGTCACGGCCTTCGGCGAATCGAAACGCACGTAACCCCAGTTCCGGTCGGGCTCCCACAGGTGATCCTCCAGCACCAGCCCGATGCCGCCGTATTCGCCCAGCACCGTAGGCCGGTTGTGGTCGTAGAGGTAGAGCTCCGGAGCCGGATAGTTATGCAGGTCGAGCAGATCGCCCGTCAGGTAGTGGTTGCCGCCGCTGGCCGGGTTCACCAGGCGCGTAGGATCGTACGCCTTGGTCCACTCGGCGATCTCGACGGTCTTGAACTGTCCCCACGCCTCGTTGAAGGGCACCCACACGCCGATCGACGGAAACGAATAGAGGCAGTCGATGATCTCCCGCCACTCCTTGCGGTAATACTGCTCCGAAAGCGGCGAGCGGTGTTTCTCCTCACCCGTGAAGTAACGCTTGTTCTGCCACTGCGGCATCCGGTCGGCCTGGTCGCCGCTCGGCATGTCCTGCCAGACGATCATTCCCAGACGGTCGCAATGCCAGTACCAGCGGGCCGGCTCCACCTTGATGTGCTTGCGGATCATGTTGTAACCCAACTCCTTGGTCTTCACCACGTCGAAGGCCAGCGCCTCGTCCGTCGGAGCCGTATAGAGGCCGTCGGGCCACCAGCCCTGGTCCAGCGGCCCGAACTGGAAGAGCGGACGGTTGTTGAGCAGCAGGCGCATGACCCCCGAACGGTCGCGGCCCGTCGAGAACTTGCGCATTGCCGCATAGCTCCGCACCTCGTCCAGCGTACGGCCGTTGCGCACCAGCGCAATGCTCATGTCATAAAGGAACGGTGAATCGGGGCTCCAGAGCTTCGGGTCCGGGAGGTAGAGTTCCGCCGGAACACCCCCCAGCGCCTCGGTCTCGGCAACCGCCGTCTCCCTGTCGAAGAGGCGGACCACCACCCTATCGCCGGGCTGCGCCCCGCAAAGGTCGGTTTCGACCCGGAAGAGCTTCCGGTCGAGATCGGGCGTCGTCTTCACGCCGCGCACGTAGTGCTGCGGAACGGCTTCGAGCCACACCGTCTGCCAGATACCCGTCACCGGCGTATACCAGATGCCTTCGGGATTGTTGACCTGCTTGCCGCGCGGCTGGGGGCCTTCGTCCGTGGGGTCCCAAACCCGGACCCGCAACGTATTGCCGCCCTTTTTCAGCGCCTCGGTGATATCGAATTCGAACGGCGTGAAGCCGCCCGTATGCGTCCCGACGCTCACGCCGTTGACCCACACGTCAGCCCGCCAGTCCACGGCTCCGAAGTGGAGCAGCACCCGCTTCCCGGACCATTTCGGGGAGAGCGTGAACGTGCGTTCGTACCACAGCTCGCGGTCGGCGCCCACCCGGCGTCCGACGCCCGAGAGCGACGACTCCACGGCAAACGGAACCAGGATCTCACCCTCCCACGCCGCAGGCTGCTCGCCCAACGGCAGGATGGCGTAGTTCCAGAGTCCGTTCAGGTTCTGCCAATCGCCGCGGACCAGCTGCGGCCGCGGATACTCCGGCAGAACGTGGGCCGGATCAAGTTGTTCGCTCCACTCCGTCCGGATCTTGTCGCCGGCGGGCCGCCACTGGGCCATACCCGGAGTCACAGGCAGCAGAAAAGCCGCAGCAAAAAATAGACGCGCAACTTTTCCAAGGTTCAGCATCGGTTTGTCAGTCATGTCGTTTCAAGTGTTTCGATGATTAGTTTGGATATTTGTAAACTTACAACGAAACATCGAATCCGGATAAAACTTTTTCATCAAGAGATAGCACATTTTGCTCTTTTCGGGATTTGAGGTGACGTTTCGGGCCGGATTCTTCCGGAAAAAGCCCTTGCGGAGCCTTTTTCCGGAGCCGACATCCGGGTTGGCGGTCTCGAAAATTTGACGTATCTTGCCAAAAATTCAATCGATCATGTCGGAACCGAAAATCCAGTTCATCCCTTTCCAGTCCCGCCTCGACGAGGCGTGGGCCGAAGCCTGGGAACTCTACGAAAACTCCTTCCCGGCCTGCGAACGCTGGAACGGGGACGATTACGACCGGGCCTTCAGGGACCCGCTCTTCGAGGCCGATGCCATTCGCTGCGACGGCCGCTTCGCCGGTATCCTCTTCCACTGGAAGGGCGACGGATTCCACTATGTCGAGCACCTTGCCATATCGCCCCTCCTGCGCGGGCAGAACATGGGATCGCGTGCCCTGGCGGCCTTCTGCGAAGGACGTCGCGTCATTCTGGAGATCGACCCGCCCGAGGACGAAATTTCGATCCGACGGCTCCACTTCTACGAACGGCTGGGATTCGTCGCCAATCCCCACACGTACATCCACCCCTCGTTCCGGCGCCCCTTCCAGCATCACCGGCTGGTGCTGATGAGCCGCCCCGGAGCCCTCTCCGACGACGAGGCGCGCCGTTTCGCCGACTTCATCCGCGAACGGGTCCTGCGCTACTCCGAGCACGAGCGGCCCGAGCTCCCGCGCATCGACTGAAACTCCCGAACGAAAAGTCCGGATTCCGAAACGGCTGCGTATCCGGGAAAAACGCCACGAAAAAATGCGGTCCACGGGTTTTCACCCACGGACCGCGTTTGTCATGCCGGCCGTTCTGCCCTACAACACTCCCACCAGGTATTTCGTCAGGAAATAACCGCCTGCCACCAACCACACGTAGAGCAATCCGGCCAGCACGAAGGGTTTGGCTCCCGCCTGCCGGAACTTGTCGAAACTCGTCTCCGTACCCAGGGCCGTCATGGCCATCGTCAGCATGAAGGTATCGATATACTCGATCGTGCCGTTGAGCGGAATCTCCCGCACGCTCGCTACCCCCAGCAGCGACTGCAACAGCGAATTGAGGCAGATCACGGCGATGAATCCGAAGGCGAACCACGGGATCGTAATCCGGCTCTTCTCGGCCTTGGCACCCTGCGCGGCGGAAGCCTCCCGACGGCGGCGTCCGGCCAGCGCAAAGCTCATCACAACCAGCACCGGAGCCAGCATCATCACACGGATCATCTTCGTGATGGTCGCCGTGCCGGCAATGCCCAGCGAATCGGTCGGGTCCATGGCGTTGCCAGCCCCGGCGACGTGGGCCACCTCATGCAGCGTGCTGCCCGTATAGATGGCCACCTCGGTGTCGGTCATGCCGTCGAGCAGCCCCGTGCGGTACATCACCGGGTAGAGAAACATCGAGAGCGTTCCGAAGATCACCACCGTCGAGACGGCAATCGCCGTCTTGTAACCCTCGCACTTCACCACCGGCTCGGCGCCCAGCACCGCTGCCGCCCCGCAGATGGCGCTGCCCGTGGAGGTCATCAGCGCCGTATCGCGGTCGATCTTCAGCAGGCGCCCCAGCAGCACGCCGCCCAGAATCGTGACCGTCACGATGATCAGGTCGACCGTTACGGCCGGAACCCCGACGGCGGCGACCTGCGCCAGCGTCAACCGGAATCCGTAGAGGATGATACCCCAGCGCAGCACCTGTTTCGTACAGAACTTGATACCCGGCACCCACGTCTCGGGAAGTTTGTTGCGCAGGCTGTTGGCGTAGAGCATTCCCAGCACGATGCCGACGATCAGCGGACTGAACGAGAGCTGTCTGACGACGGGGATTTCGGCGATGTAGAACGCCGCAAACGAAAACAATGCAATCAGAAGAATTCCGTGGAGCGTATTGGCTCGGTTTCCTTTTTCCAGCATAGGATAACTGTTTCTTTATTCCGGCCGCAAAGATCGCACCTTTTACTGGAATATGAAACAAGAAATCGTTATGTGGAATAACTTCAGGTTATGACACAACTTCAGAGATCGGCCCGGGCGAAGTCCAGGAACTGACGCACCAGCCGTGCCGGGTGCGCCTCGTTATGCACGAAGACGAAATCGCGGAGCAGCGCCAGCCCCTCCAGATCCACAATCCGCAGGGCCCCGCTGCGCAGTTCGTCGACCACCGAGAAGGCCGAAACGATCGCCATCGCGTCGCTGTGGCGGACGAAGCGTTTGATCCCCTCCGTCGACCCGAGCCGCAATACGACGTTCAGTTGCGAAAGGCGGATGTTCCGTTCGGCCAGCGCCGCGGAGATCACTTCGAGCGTTCCGGAACCGCTCTCGCGCAGCACCAGCGGGATGTGGCACAGCGCTTCGGGGGTCACCGACTCGGTCCGGGCATACCTCCCGCCCGGGCGCGCCACCAGCACCAGTTCGTCGGAACGGAACAGCGTATAGTGCAGGCCCTGGCGGCGGCTGACGCTCTCGACCAACCCGAGGTCGATGGCATGGTCGCCCAACGCCTGCCCGACCTGTTCGCTGTTGCCCGAGAGGAGCGAGACCCGCACCTGCGGGAAGCGGGCCGTGAAGCGGGCCAGAATCGGCGGCAGCAGGTATTGTGCAATGGTCGTACTGGCCCCGAGGCGCAGTTCGCCCTCGGTCTGGCCCGTACAGAGGCTCATCTCGTACTCCAGACGGCGGTAGTCGTCCGCCACGCGCTCGGCAGACTCCAGCAGCGTGCGGCCCGCCCCGGTCAACTCCAGACGGCTGCCCCGACGCGTGAACAATTGCACCTCATAACGGGATTCCAGCTCGCCGATGTGTTTGCTGACGGCCGGTTGCGAAATACAGAGTTGTTCGGCCGTGCGCGTGAAGCTCAGCGTACGCGCCGCCGTGATGAAGACCCGAAGCCGGAAATCGTCCATGGCAATCAACCCAGATGCCCTTCGGCCGCAAACTCCGCGACGGAACGCACGTAATGGTCGATGGTCTCCTGCATCGAGACGAACGACTTTCCGCCCGCGGCGTTCTTGTGTCCGCCGCCGTTGAAGTATTTGCGGGCAAAGAGGTTGACGTCCACGTCGCCGCGCGACCGCAGCGACACGCGGATGAACTTGCGATGGGCGAGGAACATCGCCGACATCTTGACCTTCTTGATCGTGAGGGCGTAGTTCACAAAACCCTCGCTGTCGCCCTGCTGGAACTGGAAGCGGCGCATCTCACGCTCCAGCAGCGACATGTAGGCCACGGTCCCGTCCTGGATAATCTCCATCTTGCGGTTGATGGCATAGCCGAACAGCCGCGCCCGGCCTTCGGTGTAGGCGTTGTAGACGCTGTTGTGGATCTCCGGAATGCGGATGCCCTTCTCGACCAGCACGGCTACGGCCCGGAACAGTTCCGGCGTGAGAAACGAAAAGGCGAAATTGCCCGTATCGGTCATCATCCCGACGTAGAGCAGTTCGCCCATGCGCTGCGTAATAGCCTGCGTGCCGAAAAGGGCTTCGATCAGGCAGTAGACCAGAAAGCAGGTGCTCGATGAGTCGGGATGCGAGAAGACCAGATCGAACCCCGCGTCGGGAGAGAGGTGGTGGTCGATCAGCACCCGCACGGCCGTCGTATTGGCCTCGATCGTCTCGCTGAGAATTTCGAGCCGCGAAACGGCGTTGAAATCGAGGCAGAAGAGGATGTCGGCCTCGGCAACGGCACGCGCCGCGCGCCCTTCGGTGTCGGTCTTGAAGACCACGACCTCCTCGATGCCGGGCATCCAGTCCAGGAAATAGGGGTATTTGTTCGGTACGACGCACGTCACCCGATGCCCCATGCCGCGGAGCACTTCGGCCCAGGCGAGCGACGAGCCCACGGCATCGCCGTCGGGGTTCGTATGGGAGAGGATGACGACGCGCTGGGCGGGGCGTGCAAGCAGTTCCCGCAGGCGTTCGATATGCACTTTCGAGAGTTCCATCGGCTGACTACGCATTGGTGGACCCGGCAAAGGTACGAAAAAAAGAGGGAGATAACAAACCGGCAGCCGGCAGGCCTCCGGCGAGCGGCTCCCCCGGGATTTCCGGGTCCGGGTCGCGCAGCCGACACCGGGCCTCCGGCACCCTCCCCGGCGGCCGCATCTCCCCCCCCCTTCTCTCGAAAAATTCAGGATCGCGGCGTCCGGTGGTCGGCGGCGTATTTGCGGCACCAGGCCGTCAGCCCGCACTCCGCGCACTTCGGGGAGCGCGCCATGCAGACGTAGCGTCCGTGGAGGATCAGCCAGTGGTGCGCGATGGGCAGCAGATGCTTCGGGATGTTCTTTTCGAGCGTCAGTTCGGTCTGCAGCGGGGTCTTCGAGCGCGTCGTCAGGCCCAACCGCTCCGAAACCCGGAAGACGTGCGTGTCGACCGGCATCACCTCCTTCTGCCACAGCACCGCCCCCAGCACGTTGGCCGTCTTGCGCCCGACGCCCGGCAGCGTCTGCAGCGCCTGCAGGTCGCTCGGCACCTCCCCGCCGAACTCCTCGCAAAGTTTGCGGGCCATGGCGGCCAGGTTCCGCGCCTTGTTGTTCGGGTAGGAGATGCTCCGGATGTAAGGGTAGATCTCCTCGGCCGTGGCCGCAGCCATCGCCTGCGGCGTCGGGAAGGCTTCGAACAGCGCCGGAGTGGTCATGTTGACCCGTTTGTCGGTACACTGTGCCGAGAGGGCCACCGCCACCAGCAACTGATAGGGGTTTTCGTAGTGCAACTCGCTTTCGGCAACGGGCTTATGCTCCAGAAACCAGGCGAGGATACCGTCGTAACGCTCTTTTGTTTTCATCGGTTCTTCCTGTTGTTTTTATGGCGGCGGAACAGCACCTTCTTGACCAGCAGCCCGGGGCCTTCGGGGCAGAGCAGCAGCCGCGGGCAGCGGCGCACGTCGCGCCACCAACGCGCGAGATACTCCCCGACCCGGCCGTTCCACGACAGCACCCACCACGCCACGGAGGCACGACGCCGCTCCAGCCGGAACCGGTTGCGGCCCGTCCCGTAATGCGCCTCGAACCAGAGATCGATGTCGAGGATCGAATCGCTGAAGGCGATCTGCCGCTGATAGGCCCGGCTGTGGCTCACGCTGTCGGGAAGCCGCCGGTGCACGGCCGTCGTGTCCGGAAGGAAGGCGATGCGGCTCCGGGCCGAAAACCACAGCCACATCGGTGCATCGTCGGTCAGCCACTCGGGGTGCTCCTCGGGGCGCACCTCCGCATAGTAGCGGGCGATCAGCTCGCGGCGGGCCAGCGTCGCGCAATTGCAGATCGTCAGGCTGTAGGACAAGTGGTCGAAATCGGTATAGTGGGCCGGATAGTCGGGTTCCGTGCGGTTCTCCGCGGACCAGAAGCGTTCCGCCGCCGTATAGCACATTCCGCACTCCGGATCGGCCTCCAGCACGTCGGCCTGTTTCTGCAGCTTCCGCGGATCGCTCCACCAGTCGTCCCCGTCGAGGTAGGCCACGTACTTCCCCCGGCACGCCTCGAACGTCCGCCGGTAGTTGGCCCGCCAACCGACATTCTCCGCCGAGGTCACCAGCCGGATCCGGTCCGGATAGCGTGCCGCGTAGTCTTCGCAGACCGCCCGTGTGCCGTCCGTACTGCAATCCTCGCCCAAGACCAGCTCCACACCGAAGGCGGTCTCCTGGGCCAGTACGCTCTCGATGGCCCGGGACAGGTAGGCTTCGTGGTTGTAGGTCGTCATGCAGACCGAGACCAGCGGGGCAGCCGCCGTCTTCGGAGGGTTCATTCCGGATCGCTGCGGGTTCATCGTCGTCAAAGTTTGGTCAGTTTGGCAAACCTCGCCAGCAGGATCCTTTCACCCGCATTGTCGAAGCGCACCACCAGTTTATGATCCGTCGCAAGGGTCTCGATGCGCTCCACGATTCCGACACCGAACATCGGATGTTCGACCCGCTGTCCGACCGTATATTCACCCGTGGAGAGACCGCCGCTCTCCCCGGCCGGGCGTACGCCGAGGCGCCGCATCCCTTCGGTCGAGGTGCGCAGGGGCTGCACCAGCGCCGGGTCCGGAGCCGTCGGACGGGGTGACGTCCGCGAAGATTGGGGCTGGGAAGTGCGGGGGAAGCGCCGGGCCGGGCCCGATTCGCCGTCCGAAGGGGTTCCGAAACCGCCATTGCGTGAGCCGGAACCGTAATTGCCGCCGCCATAGCTGCCGCGGCCGCTTCCGGAAGCACCGCCGTAATTCCCGCCGCGACCGTAGAAGCCCGAACCGCCGCCAGATGACGCGCCGCCGCGCCCCCCGAAGCCGTTCGACGAAGCAGGACCGCCGAAACGCGAGGTTTGCTGTTGCTGGAAACGGTAGTCGAAGCGGCGGCGCAACTCGTCGATGGCCGACGAGCCCTCGCCTCCCGGGCGCGGCATCCGCTCTTCACCCAGGTCGACCTCCGTCTCGACATAGCGCGGGTCGATCTCCCGCAGGAAGCAGCTCGGACGCGAGAACTCCATGTTGCCCCAGCGGAAGCGCATCTCGGCGTAGGAGATCGTCGCCGCAACCTTCGCCCGGGTCAGCGCCACGTAGAACAGGCGACGCTCCTCCTCGATGCCGTCCGGGGTCTCGGCGGCCCGCTGCGAGGGGAAGAGGTTCTCCTCCAGACCCACGATATAGACATATTTGTATTCGAGTCCCTTGGCCGAGTGGACCGTCATCAGCGTTACCTTGTTGCTGCTCTCGGGGTCGTCCTTGTCCATGTCCGACATCAGCATCATCCCCTGCAGCCACTCCTCGACGGTCGCCTCCTCCTCGGGCTGCCGCTCGCCGTTGCGGATCTCGGCGTCACAGCGCTCCTTGAACTCCTGCATCGAGTTCAACAACTCCTCGATATTGTCCAGGGCCGAGGTCGCCTCCGGGGTGTTCTCGGCCCGGTAGGCAGCCAGGATGCCCGAACGCGTGGCCACCTCCAGACCGAAGTCGTAGAGGCTCTTGTCCGTGCGGGAGAGCGACAGCGAACGGATCATCGCCACGAACTCCGCGACCTTGCGCGCGATGGTCCGCTGCACGGGGTCGGTCGTCGGTTCGGCCGTCAGCGCGTCGACCGCCTTCCACATCGAAACGCCCCGCTGCGCCGCCAGGTCGGCAATGCGCTGTACGGTCGTATCGCCGATACCCCGTGCCGGGTAGTTGACAATCCGCCGGAAGGCCTCATCGTCGCGCGGGTTGATCACCAGCCGGATGTAGGCCATCAGGTCCTTCACCTCCTTGTGGTCGTAGAACGACGAACCCTTGTAGATCCGGTAGGGGATGCCGCGCCGCCGGAGGTTGTCCTCCAGCACGGCCGACTGGTTGTTCGTGCGGTAGAGGATCACCGCCTCCGACCACTCGTCTCCCGCCCCGCGCACCTTGTCGCGCAGGTCCGAAACCACCATCTCCGCCTCCTCCCGGTCCGTGTAGGCCTTCAGGATGCGGATCTTTTCGCCCCGGTCGCCCTCCGAGAAGCACTTCTTCTCCATGCGCTTCGCGTTGTGCTCGATCACCGAGTTGGCCGCCTCGACGATCGTCCGCGTCGAGCGGTAGTTCTGCTCCAGCTTGAAGACCTTCGCTTCGGGGTAGTCGTTACGGAACGAGAGGATGTTCTCGATCTTCGCGCCGCGGAACGAGTAGATCGACTGCGCATCGTCACCCACGACGCACACCTTCGAGTGGTGCTGCGACAGCCGCCGGATGATGACGTACTGCGCATAGTTGGTGTCCTGATACTCGTCGACCAGAATATACTGAAACTGCTCCTGGTAGCGCGCCAGCACGTCGGGGCAGTCCCTGAGGAGAATGTTCGTCTGCAGCAGCAGGTCGTCGAAGTCCATCGCACCGTTGTGCTTGCAGCGCTGGCAGTAGATGTTGTAGATGTTTCCGAACTCGGGAATCTGCATCTGGCGGTCCTCGGTGGCCAGCGACGTGTTGGCCAGGTAGGCCCCCGACGTGATAAGCTTGTTCTTGGCCAGCGAGATGCGCGAGGCGATCGAGTTCGGCTTGTATTTCTCGTCCGGAAGGTTCAGCTCCCGGATTATGGTCTTCAGCAGATTGCGGCTGTCCGCCGAGTCGTAGATCGTAAACGACTCCGTGAAACCGATCCGCTCGGCGTTCTCCCGCAGGATGCGCGAAAAGACCGAGTGGAAGGTTCCCATGCGGATATAACGGCTGCGGTTGTCGGGCAGCATCCCGGCGATACGGTCGCGCATCTGTTCGGCGGCCTTGTTCGTGAAGGTCAGCGCCAGGATGTTCCACGGCTTCACGCCCTGTTCGATCATGTAGGCGATGCGCGAGGTCAGCACCCGGGTCTTCCCCGAGCCCGCCCCCGCAATGATGAGCGACGGCACGTCATAGTTCTCCACGGCCGCACGCTGCGCCGGGTTCAGCCCCTGCAATATCGGTGATTCGTTGGATTCCATGCCCGCAAAGGTAATAAGAAATCGACGAAAAACCGCCTCCGCACCTGCCGATTTTCTCCCGGGCAACCCCGCCACCCGGCCCCGGCTCCGCCCGACGGTTTCCGACGGAACGAAGGGGTGCGTTTTTCCGGCAGGAACCGCCCCGAAGAGCGGTTTCCGGGGCCGGAAAAAGATATTTTTTCAAATAAAATAATATCTTTGCATTCGAATCGTTAAAAAAGAGACGACAACACCCGCAATCCCGATCGATTCCGCCCCGGAACACCCGGTCGCCGCGCCCCGTCCGAAATGCAGAACAGCGCGGAAAGACGGCACGGAAGATGCCGCCCGACGTGCGGAATCGCAGCCGTTGCGGGAAACGGAAAACGATCCGAAACAAACTTTAACATAGAGACATGAGCGAAGTCATCAACATCAAGGAACTCAACGAGCGCATTGAACGCGAATCGGTTTTCGTCGATACGCTGCGCACCGAAATGGGCAAGGTCATCGTGGGCCAGAGCCATCTGGTCGACACGCTGCTGATCGGCCTGCTCTCCAACGGCCACATCCTCCTCGAAGGGGTCCCCGGACTGGCCAAGACGCTGGCAATCACCACGCTGGCCAAGGCCGTCGATGCCGGATTCTCCCGCATCCAGTTCACCCCCGACCTGCTGCCCGCCGACCTTATCGGTACGCTCATCTACTCGCAGAAAAACGAGGATTTCGTCGTCCGCAAAGGCCCCATCTTCGCCAACTTCGTCCTCGCCGACGAGATCAACCGTTCGCCGGCCAAGGTGCAGTCGGCCCTGCTCGAAGCCATGCAGGAGCGTCAGGTGACCATCGGCGACAACACCTATCCCCTGCCGCAGCCCTTCCTGGTGCTCGCCACCCAGAACCCGCTCGAACAGGAGGGTACCTATCCCCTGCCCGAAGCCCAGGTCGACCGTTTCATGCTCAAGGCCAAGATCTCCTACCCCAAGAAGCAGGAGGAGCGCGACATCGTGCGCATGAACCTCTCGGGCGCCGGAATGCCCCAGGTCAACAAGGTCATCACGCCCGAAGACATCGTCAAGGCCCGCAAGGTCGTCGAGGATGTCTACATGGACGAGAAGATCGAAAAGTACATCGTCGACATCATCTTCGCCACCCGCGAACCCGCCGAGTACAACCTCCAGAAACTCCAGAATCTGATCGCCTACGGAGGCTCGCCCCGTGCGTCGATCTCGCTCGCCAAGGCCGCCCGCGCCTACGCCTTCATCCGCCGCCGCGGATACGTCATCCCCGAGGATGTGCGCGCCGTCTGCCACGACGTCCTCCGCCACCGTATCGGGCTCACCTACGAGGCCGAGGCCGAGAACATCACCACCGAGGAGATCATCACCGATATTCTGAACAACGTAATCGTACCCTAACGATGCAGGAGACCGAGAACGATATTCTCAAACGCGTCCGCAAGATCGAGATCAAGACCCGCGGTCTGTCGAACGAGATCTTCGCCGGAAAGTACCATACGGCTTTCCGCGGACGAGGCATGTCGTTTTCCGAGGTCCGCGAATACCGCGCCGGCGACGACGTGCGCGACATCGACTGGAATGTCACCGCCCGGTCGCGCAAACCCCACATCAAGGTCTACGAGGAGGAACGTGAACTGACGATGATGCTCCTCGTGGATGTCTCCGCCTCGCGCATGTTCGGCTCCACGGACCGCCTGAAGAAGAACATCATCACCGAAATCGCCGCCGTGCTGGCCTTCTCCGCCGCGCAGAACAACGACAAGGTGGGGTGCATCTTCTTTTCGGACCGCGTCGAGAAGTTCATACCCCCGAAGAAGGGCCGCAGCCACATCCTGATGATCATCCGCGAACTGATCGGATTCCGGCCCGAATCCACGGGAACGAAGCTCTCCGAGCCGATCCGCTTCCTCACGAACGTCAACAAGAAGCACTGCACGACCTTCATCCTCTCGGACTTCATGGACTCCTCGGGCGACCGCGACGCCCTGGACGACGCCCTGAAGATCGCCGGAAGCAAGCACGACCTGGTCGGCATCCGCGTCTACGACCCCCGCGAAACGGAACTCCCCGACGTCGGCATCGTCGAACTGCGCGACGCCGAGAACGGCCGCAAGGTCTGGGTCGATACCTCCTCGCGCGCCGTGCGCGACCACTACGCCGAGGCCTGGCAACGGCTCAGCGACGAGATCGACGCGACGCTCAAACACAACCGCATCGATACGGCAACGATCTCCACCGACGGCGATTACGTGGCCGAACTGATGAAACTGTTCAAACAACGATGAAACGACACTTTGCTACAACCCTGCCCGGCATCCTGCTTCTCGCGGCCCTCTCCGCCCGGGCGCAGGAGATTCCCGTGGTGACGGCCCGGGTCGAGCCCGACAGCATCATGATCGGCGACCGGTTCGACTACGTGATCGATGTCGAAAAGGATCTCGTGCAGGTAGTCGACTTCCCCGTCTTCGAGCCCCGCGACGGCAAGATCGAACTGGTCGAAAGCTGCCCCGTGGATACGCTCGAACGCGACGGACGCCGCCTGAAACTCCGCAAGCGCTACCGCCTGGCCGCCTTCGACGAGGGCAAGTACAACCTCGGAGTCGCAGAGGTCCTCTACGCCGACAAGAACATCCTCGACACGCTCCGCAGCCGCGACTCGCTCTACCTCGAAGTCGCCACCTTCCAGATCGACTCCACCTCGCAGTCGATCTACGACCTCAAGGCCCAGAAGACGCTGCCCTTCCAGCTCCGCGAGATCCAGGGTTACATCACCTGGGGGCTCTTTGCGCTGCTGATCCTCGCAGCGGCGGCCTACGCCCTGCACCGCTGGCTGGCCAAACGCGGAAAGGGGTTCGGGGACCTCTTCAAACCCTCCCCGCCCCTGCCGCCGCACGTTGCAGCCATCCAGGCCCTCGAAACGCTCCACAACCAGAAACTCTGGCAGAACAACCGCCACAAGCAATACTATTCGGGACTGTCGGATATCCTCCGGACCTACATCGCCGCACGTTGGGGCGTCGGGGCCATGGAGATGACCTCCGACGAGATCATCGAAGCGATGCGCGCCGAGGAGCTCCCGGACAAGGCCCGCATGGACCTCACGTCGATCCTGCGGGATGCCGACCTGGTGAAGTTCGCCAAGGCGATGCCCGAAGCCGAACAGAACGAATCGGACTACCTGAAGGCCTACTATTTCGTCGAGGAGACCAAACTCGTCGAGGAGTCGGAGAGCCCCGCGGAGCCCGATCCGATGTCGAACCAAATGTAACTACGATGCACAGGATACTTTCTATCACGCTCCTGTTCCTGCTCGCCGCCGCAGGGGTGCAGGCCCAGCGGCTGCCCGAACGCTCGCTCGTCCGCAAGGGGAACCGGCAATACAACAAGGGGGAGTACGAAGCGTCGATCGGCCGCTACGAGGAGGCGCTGAAGGCTGCCCCGGGACAGTTCGAGGCGTCCTACAACCTCGGAAACGCGCTCTACAAGGCCGAACGCTTCGACCGGGCCGAACAGACCATGATGCAGGCTGCGGCCGATTCGCTGCGCTCCGACACGGAGCGTGCCGAAGCCTTCTACAACCTCGGAAACGCCCAGTTCAAGCAGCAGAAGTACAAGGAGGCCCTTGAAAGTTACAAGCAGTCGCTGCGGCTCAACCCCGCGGACATGGAGGCCAAGTACAACTACGCCTACACGAAACGGCTGCTGGATCAGGATCAGAACGGAGGCGGCGGCAACGACCAGCAAAACCAGAACCAGGATCAGAACCAGCAAGACCAGCAGAACCAACAGCAGCAAAACCAGGGTCAGAACCAGAATCAGGACCAAAAACAGGATCAGCAGGACCAGAACCAGGATCAGCAGAACCAGGACCGGAACCCGCAGAATCAAAACGGAAAACCCGATCAACAGGAGCAGGGCGAAGGTCAGCCGACCCCTTCGGGCATCTCCCCGCAGGAGCAGGAGCAGATGCTCGACGCCATCCAGGCCCAGGAGGACAAGACCCAGGAGAAGCTCAAGGAGAAGGCCAAGGGCGTCGTGGTCCGCGGCAAGAAAAACTGGTAAAACCTTTGTAGACCATGCATTTCGCATCACCCTATTATCTGTGGCTGCTCGTGCTCATCGCCCCGATGGTCGGCTACTACGTGTGGCGGACCCTGCAGGGAGGTGCCGCCATCCAGATTTCGAGCATCCGCGGCGTGGCGAACGCCCCGCGCACGGTGCGCTACTACCTGCGCCATCTGCCGTTCGCACTCCGCACGGCCGCCTTCGCCCTGCTCGTCGTCGCCCTGGCCCGCCCGCAGGACGTCGAGCAGAACACCTCGACCAACACCGAAGGTATCGACATCATGCTGGCCATCGACGTCTCGGCCTCGATGCTGGCCCGCGACTTCCAGCCCGACCGCATCACGGCCGCCAAGGAGGTGGCCGGATCCTTCATCGCCGACCGCTACGGCGACCGCATCGGACTGGTGGCCTTCGCCGCCGAAGCCTTCACGCAGAGCCCCCTGACGACCGATCAGAGCACGCTCCAGACCCTCCTGTCGCGGATCCGCAGCGGGCTGATCGACGACAGCGGCACGGCCATCGGAAACGGACTCGCTACGGCCATCAACCGCCTGCGCGAAAGCGACGCCAAGTCGAAGGTCGTGATCCTGCTCACCGACGGCGTGAACAACCGCGGCGAGATCACCCCGCTGACCGCCGCCGAAATCGCCAAGGCCCAGAACATCCGCGTCTACACGATCGGTGTGGGAACGATGGGCTTGGCGCCCTATCCGGCCGTGGACATGTTCGGCAACATCACCTACGTCAAACAGAAGGTCGAGATCGACGAAAAAACCCTCACGGCCATGGCCGAAATGACCGGCGGGAAATACTTCCGCGCCACGGACAACGCCAAGCTCAAGGCCATCTACGACGAAATCAACCAACTCGAAAAGAGCAAGGTCGAGGTCTTCGAACACATCTCCTACCACGAGCTTTTCCTCCACTGGGTGCTCGCGGCCCTGGGGCTCCTCGTCCTGGAGTTCCTCCTCTCGAACCTCGTTCTGAAACGCATCCCGTAAAAACCGCTCCGTCATGTTCCGATTTGCAAATCCGCAATATCTCTGGCTCCTCGTGGTGCTGCCGCTCTTCGTGGCGCTCTTCTGGCTCGCCGCGCACCGGCGCCGCAAAAGGCTCGAACGATTCGGCCATCCGGCCATTCTGCAGGAGCTGATGCCCGATGTCTCGACCGGCCGCGTAACCCTCCGGTTCATCCTCTTCCTGCTGGCCGTCCTGTGCCTGATCCTCGCCGCGGCACGCCCCCAGTTCGGATCGAAGCTCCGCGAGGAGAAGACCCGGGGAATCGAAATGATGCTCACGGTCGACGTCTCGAACTCGATGCTCGCCGAGGATTTCGAGCCCAACCGCCTCGAACGGACCAAATACGCCATCGGCAAACTCTTCGAGGGGCTGCAGCAGGATCGGGTCGGACTGGTCGTCTTCGCCGGAGAACCCAAGGTGCAGTTGCCCATTACGTCGGACTACCGCATGGCAAGGGCCTTCGCCCGGAAGATCGACCCCTCGCTGGTCTCGGTGCAGGGTACGGCCATCGGAAAGGCGCTGGAACAGGCCCTGCTGGCCTTCTCCAGCGACACGGAGCAGAGCCACGGAAGGGTCATCATCCTCATCACCGACGGTGAGAACCACGAGGACGACGCCATTGCCGTCGCCGAACGCGCCGCCCAACAGGGCGTGCGGATCTTCACGATCGGAATCGGAACCCCCGAGGGCGCCCCGATCCAGATCGGCGGCGAGTTCATCAAGGATGAAAACGGCGAGATGGTCGTCTCGAAACTCAACGAGGAGATGCTTGCCCAAATCGCCGACATCACCGGCGGAGCCTACGTGCGCGCCACGAAGCAGTCGATCGGGCTGGACGAGATCGTCAAGGCCATCAACGAGATGGAGCAGACCGAACTCTCGACGATCCGTTTCGAGGAGTTCAACGAACAGTATCAGTATCTGCTGATTGCGGCGCTGGTGCTGCTGCTCGTGGAGTCCCTCATCCTCGACCGCCGCAACCCCCTGCTGGCACACCTGAACATTTTTCGTGAAAAATAAATACGGAACCGCTCATGACCCGAATCAAGGATAAATGCGTGCTGATTACCGGTGCCGGATCGGGCATCGGGCGCATCATGGGACGACTGGCACTCGAACGGGGTGCCCGGAAGGTCGTCATCTGGGACATCAACGAAGAGAACATCGCGGCCTCGATCACCGCATACGGCGCTCCGGAACGTACGGCCGGGTATCGCGTCGACGTCTCCGACCCGCAGCAGATCGCCGAAGCCCATGCCCGGACCTGCCGGGAGTGCGGAGCGGTCGACATCCTGATCAACTGCGCCGGCATCATCACCGGCAACAAAACCTTCGAACAGCAGAGCGTCGCGGAGATCGAACGCACGATGGCCGTCAACGCCGCGGCCCCGATGCTCCTCACCCGGGAGGTGCTGCCCGCGATGATCGCCCGCAACGAGGGGCACGTCTGCAACATCGCCTCGGCCGCCGGAATGATCTCGAATCCCCGCATGTCGGTCTATGTGGCCAGCAAATGGGCCGTCATCGGATGGTCCGACTCCCTGCGCATCGAACTGCACGAGGCCCGCAGCAGCGTACACGTCACGACCGTCGCACCCTATTACATCGACACGGGCATGTTCCGCGGCGTACGCTCGCGGCTCGTGCCGATCCTCGACCCCGAAAAGACCGCCCGGAAGATCATCCGCGCCATCGAACGTAACCGCGATTTCCGCGGCATTCCCTGGGGATTCCACCTGATCCGCTTCGCGCAGGGCATCCTGCCGACCTCGTGGTTCGACTGCATCATCGGGCACTGGGCCGGAATCTATCACGCAATGGACCATTTCACCGGACGCAAATAATCTTTCCCGCCACACCATGAAGCTCGAAAATACCCCTGCGGAGCGCATCGAAGCCCTTGCCGCAGCCCAGAAAGCCTGTTTCCGCTCGGGAGCGACCCGCCCCGAAAAGTTCCGCCGCACGATGCTCCGGCGCTTCGACGCGGCGCTCGTCAACTGGGAAAAACGGCTCTGCGAAGCCTTGTGGCAGGACCTGCACAAATCCTACGAGGAGGCCATGCTCACGGAGCTGAGCATCGTGCGGGGCGAGATCCGGCAGCACCTGCGTCACCTGCGGGCGTGGATGCGGCCCGAGAGCCGTCCGACACCCCTCAAGCTCCTGCCCTCGAAGAGCCGCATCCTCGCCGAACCGCTCGGGCAGGCGCTGATCGTCGCTCCGTGGAATTATCCCGTGCAGTTGCTGCTGAATCCCCTCGTGGGCGCCATCTCGGCAGGCTGCACCGCAATGCTGAAACCCTCGCCCTACACGCCGACCGTCGCCCGCACGATCGAGGCGATGATCCGCGAGATCTTCGACGAGGAGTATGTCGCCGTCGTACAGGGCAACCGCGAGGTGAACCGCAAACTCTTCGAGCTGCGCTGGGACGTGATCTTCTTCACGGGCAGTCCCGATCTGGGGCGGCAGGTGATGGAGGCTGCGGCCCGGCACCTGACACCCGTCGTGCTCGAACTCGGCGGCAAGAGCCCCTGCATCGTCGACCGCGGTGCCGACATCGACGTAGCGGCCCGACGCATCGCCTGGGGCAAGACGCTCAACGCCGGGCAGACCTGCATCGCCCCCGACTACCTGCTTATCCACCGCTCGCTGCAGGAACCCTTCGTCAAGGCCTACAAGGAGGCTCTGCAACGGCTGCACGGCGAGGATGCCCGACAAAGCCCCTACTACGTGCGGCTGGTCAACGACCGCGCCTTCGAGCGGGTCGCCGGTTACATTCCGCAGGGAAAGGTGCTGGTCGGAGGGCGCACCGACGCCGCGGAACGATACATCGAACCGACGCTGCTCGCGGAGGTCGACCCCGCGGCTCCGGTCATGCAGGAGGAGATCTTCGGGCCGGTGCTGCCGATGCGGACCTTCGAGCGGATCGACGAGGCGGTGGAGTTCGTCACCGGGCGGGAAAAGCCGCTGGCGCTCTACTATTTCGGTCCGGAAGCAACCGGGCTGGAGGTGTTGCGGCGCACGTCGTCGGGCGGGGCGTGTCTCAACGACACGATCATGCACATCGCCAACGACCAACTGCCGTTCGGCGGTGTCGGGAATTCGGGCATGGGCCATTACCACGGACGCGAGAGCTTCGAGGCCTTCTCCCACCGCCGGGCCGTCGTCATCACCCCGAAGCGTTTCGACCTGCCGTTCCGCTATCCGCCCTACAAGGGTTTCCGCTGGGTGAAGAAGATCCTCTGAGGAATGGCCAATTGAACATTGAAAACAAAGGAGTCCCAAGGCGGCGAATGCACAACCTGCAACCGTCCCGCGACAGAAAAACTCTCCCCAAAGGCCCGATCCCGCATTTTTTCCCTATCTTTGCACCGCAGGCCCGCTCTGTCGCTGCCGGCCACAGGCCGGGGGAGGAAAGTCCGGGCAACACAGAGCACCACGCAAGCTAACGACTTGATGGCCGTGAGGTCATGGGAGCGTAACAGAAAACAACCGCCGGTAAAGGCGTCCGGATGGAGGCGACGGGCCGAAAGGCGTGCGAAGCCGAAATTTGGAATTTCCGATCGGTAAGGGTGAAAAGGCGGGGTAAGAGCCCACCGCGGAGGCAGTGATGTCATCCGGCCGTACGTCCCGTGGGTTGCAAGACCGTGTATACCGGCAATGAAGGGTTGCTCGCCCGATGCCGGGGGGTAGGTTGCTGGAGGCGGCAGGTGACTGCCGTCGTAGATAAATGACAGAGACCCGGGGTTCGCTCCGGGGACAGAACCCGGCTTACAGGGCCTGCACGCACAAAAGGCGCTTTTCCCGATTGGGAAAAGCGCCTTTTTCAACAGCGCCGGCAACCTTCGTGTCGGAGAATCGAGACCTACATCAGCCCCATGCGCTTGCGGGCAAAGGGGATGACCCAGGCCGGGGACTGCTGCTTCGACAGCAGGTCGCGCATGTAATCCATATAGGGTTCCACGTGACGGAAATAGGCCTTCAGCCCCTCGCAGAGTGAGTTCTTGCGGCAGCCGTCCGAACCCGTCTCGAAGCGGTGTTTCGGACATTCGCCCCGGCACGCGAAGTAGTATTTGCAGCGCAGGCATTCGGCCGGCAGGGCGTTGCGTTTTGCCAGGCCGAAGTCGCGGCGTTTTTTCGAGCGGTAGATCTCCGCCAGCGGCGTCTCGCGGATGTTGCCCAGCAGATATTCCGGGTAGACGAAGTGGTCGCACGAATAGACGTCGCCGTTGTGCTCGACGACCAGGGCGTCGCCGCACGTCTCACCCATCGAGCAGACGCCCGGCTGCACGCCGCACCACTGGGCCAGCGAGGCGTCGAACATCTGCACGAAGGTGCGGCCCACGTCGCTCACGACCCATTCGTCGAAGATGTCGCACAGGAAGCGACCGTAGCCCCCGGCCGTGACGGACCACTCGGCCAGCCGCGCCCCTTCGCGGTCGGGCGAGACGATCAGCGGACGGTGGAAGCCCTCGACATCGACCACGTGCTCCACAGCCGGCAGGAACTGCATGTATTTGCTGTGCACCGTATCGCGGAAGAAGCGGTAGATCTCCCCACCGCGCCCCTCGCAGAGGCGGTTCACGACGCTCAGCGTGTTGTACTCCACGCCGCCGTGCTGGAACATCGAAACCGTCTGCATCACCCGCTCGAAGGTCGGCTTGCCGCCCTTCGTCACGCGGAACGAGTCGTGGATATCCTGCGGGCCGTCGAGCGAGACGCCCACCAGGAAATTATTCGCAGCAAAGAGGTCGCACCACGCCTCGTCGACCAGCGTGCCGTTGGTCTGCAACGTGTTCTCGATGCGTTTGCCGTCGGCATATTTTTGCTGCAGCTCCATCGCCTTGCGGTAGAAGTCGATTCCCAGCAGCAGCGGCTCGCCGCCGTGCCAGCAGAACTGCACGACATCCACCTCGTTGGCTTCGATATACTGGCGGATGTAAAGTTCGAGCAGTTCGTCGCTCATCACCGCCTGCCGGCCGCCGTACTGCACGGCCTTATCCAGATAGTAGCAGTAGTGGCAGTCGAGGTTGCAGGTCGAACCGGCGGGTTTGAGCATCGTCGTGAAGGCCACGGGGCCCACCTGCTTCTCGGCATCCCGGAAGGTGAAGATATCCTTGTTTTTCATCGGAAGATCGCTTTTGGATGGTTGCAAAGACAAAGATAAGCAAAGTCGGGCACAAAAAACCACCTCCACATAGGGTTTTGTCAAAACGCACCGCCTGTTTTACAGGAAAAGAACATTTGTTCGCCAAAATAAAACAGAGAAAAGCCCTTTGACCCCATAAAAAGCACTATCTTTATCGCCCGAAACCACTCACCACACGATGAACCTGCGAAAAACGGCCGTTTTGGGGATATTGGCACTGCTCTTCGCCTCGGGAATAAAGGCCCAGTCGGGAGGCGTGCGCTTCCGTGTCGCCGACCGGGCCACGCACGAAGCCGTCATCGGAGCCGTCGCCGAACTGCGCAGCCGCACCGATTCGCTCGCCACGCCGCTCTACACCTCGTCGGGAACAGACGGAAGCGGCATATTCCAACATGTCCCAGCGGGCAGCTACCGCCTGACCCTCACATCGCTCGGGTACGATTCCCTGCGCCGCGACCTGACGGTCGGCACTGCCCTCGTCAGGCTCGACTCGCTGTGGCTGACACCCCGGGCCCAGGCCATCGATGACGTGGTGATCGAAACCCCGGCGCTGCGCTCCTCCGTCCACGGAGACACGCTCTCCTACCACGCCGCAGCCTACAAGGTCGCATTCGGAACCGATGCCGGATCGCTCCTCTCGAAGATGCCCGGACTGGAGATCGACGACGGCGGAATCGCCGCACAGGGACGTTCCATCCAGCGGGTCTACGTCGACGGACGCGAATTCTTCGGAAACGACGTCATGTCGGCCGTGCGCAACATCCCCGCCGACATGATCGAAAGCATCGAAATCTTCAATACCCAGGGGGACCAGGCGGAGTTCACCGGCGTGGATACCGGCGAGGGATTCACCGCCCTGAACATCGTCACACGTCCCGACAAGCGCCGCGGAGCCTTCGGGCGCATCTACGGCGCCTACGGAATCCCCGACAAGTACATCGGAGGCGGGAATGCCAACATCTTCGACAACGACCGACGCATCACCGTCATCGGACTGGTGAACAACGTCAGCCGCCAGAACTTCTCCTTCGAGGATATTCTCGGGACCACCGAGGAGACGAACGGATCCTCGGCAAACAAGAACTTCATGGTCAAGCCCCTGGCCGGAATCTCCACGGTCCAGGCCTTAGGGGTCAATTACAGCGACGACTGGGGCTCGAAGGCCAAAATCTCGGCCAGCTACTTCTTCAACCGCACCGACAACCACAACCTCAGCCAGACCGAAAAGCAGAGTTTCACGTCGACCGACAAGCTGGTCCTCTACGACGACGAAAACTCGTCGCAGGCCCTGAACCTCAACCACCGGTTCAATTCGCGCATCGACTACAAAATAAACCCGTCCCATTCGCTGATGATGCGCACGTCGTTCAGTTTCCAGGACAACGACAACCAGAGTGAGCTCCTCAGCCGGACGGACAACCAATTCTCCGAAGAGGACATCCGCTTCGTCTACCGCCGCCACAACTTCAGCGACAACGACAGCCGGGGATTCAACCTCTCGAACCAACTGACCTACCGCTACCGCCTGCCGGGCAAGATGTCGCAAAATCTCACCTTCGGGGCCGGAGGCAGTTACCGCGGCTACGAGCAGTTGAGCCAGCCCCGGCAGTACACCTTCCGGGATCCGGACGACACGGCGTGCGATACGACCGACTACTCCTCGCGCAACATCACCCGCACGGACCGCGACCAGCCGAGCTACCAGCTCTACGGATCGGTCAACTACTCGCGGCTGCTGACCAAACGTTCGCGGTGGAGTCTCGAATACCGCTGCACCTATGCCGGGAACAGCGTAGACCGCAACACCTATGTGCTGACGGCCGAGAACACCTTCCCCGCGGAGCGCAACGCGAAACAGTCCTCCGAATACGACTACTCCTACCTGACCCACCGCATAGGAACGACCTATCAGTACCGGTTCCGGAAAACCAAGGTCGCCACGACGCTCTATTACCAGCACGCCGGATTCTCGGGAGACTATGCGTTTCCCTATCCCGCGAAGACCGAGGCGGCATTCGACAACCTGACCTACAACGCCGTGGCGGAGATCGCCATCAATCGAAACAATACACTGAAATTCAACGCTTCGGGGCGCACGTCGAATCCCCGGGCCACCGATTTGCAGAACATCGTCAATACGACGAACCGACAGAACGTCGTCGCCGGAAATCCGGATCTCGTACCCGTCTACACCCACCGGTTCTCGGGGCAGTACATCCGCACCAACCCCGCCAAGGGGCGGACCTTCACCCTCTCGGCCGAATTCGCCGCCAGTCCCAACACCATTGCCGACTCGCTGGTGATCGACACGCCGGATTTCGTCATCGACGACGAGGGGACTCTTCTGGGTGAAGGCAATCAGTTCGTGCGTCCGGTCAACCTCGCAGGGTACCGCAACCTCCGGGCGCAGGTCAACTACGGATTCCCGGTGCGCTGGCTGCGCTCGAACCTCAACCTGCGGGCCGGAATCTCGACGGGACGCCTGCCGAGCATCATCAACGGAGTGCGCAACCAACTCGCAAACAACGCCTACAACCTCGGCGCCGTGCTCGGCAGCAACATCTCCGAGGCGGTCGATTTCCGCCTCAGCTACACCGGGAGCTATCAGGAGAGCCGCAGCTCCTCGCAGGTGCGTTCGATCGACAACACCTATTTCAGCCAGCAGGCCCGGGCCGAAACGACCTTCGTGATCCGCAACCGGTTCGTCATCCGCGCCAACGCCGACTACAACAACTACCGCGGAATCACCGACCCGTTTCTCGAAGAGCGGCTGATCTGCAACGTCCTGCTGGGCGTGAAGCTCTTCCGCAACCGGCTCGGGGAGATCAGCGTCGGAGTCAACGACCTGCTCGACCAGAACAGCACCACGTTCCAGCGGTCCGTGACAGGCACGACGCTGCGTTACGTCACGAACCTCGCCGTAGGGCGCTACGTTGCCTTCCAGCTCACCTACAACCTCCGGGTCTACAAACGGACCGGAATTCCCGGGCTCACAACCCCCTGACCGGCTTCCGAAGCTCCTCCGGGAGCGGTCCGCAGGCTGGCTATCGTCCGACGCCCCACGCCCGGTTGGGCTCGGGGCCCATCTCCAGATTGAGCTCTCCGCCCTTCAGCAACTCCTCTGCCGGGAAGCAGAATCCATCGAGCGGTTTGCCGTTGAGTTCGGCTCGCTGGACATAGATGTTCCGGCGTGAAGCGTTCCGGGCCCGGATCGTAAAGGTATCTCCTCGTCCGTAACGCTTCCCGAGATGGATCGTCACCTCCTCGAACATCGGGCTGGCGATCTCGTAGAGCGGCTCAGCCCGGCATCCGCCGTCGGTCTGGAACAGACCCAACGACGCCAGGATCGCCCAGGCACTCATCTGACCCTGGTCCTCATCGCCCAGATAGGCGTTCGAAACCCCGCACCCATAGTAACGCTCCAGCACCGAACGGCTCCAGCGTTGCGTCTGCCACGGCTCTCCGGCCCAGTTGAAGAGGAAGGCGAAGTGCATCGACTGCTGGTTGCCCTGCACGACCGGATGGTCCCAATACTGATCATTCGGAGCGTTGTAACGCCACGCCTCATCCCGCATAAAGCCCCATTCGAGGCGGTCAACAAAGCGTTCGCGCCCGATCTTTCCGATCAGGGCCGGAACGTCCTGCGGAACGAAGAAGGTAAGCTGCCAGGCGTTGCCTTCGACGTAATGTTCGTTAGCGCCGCTGCGGAACGGATCGAAACCCTCCAACCAGTTGCCCCGGCTGTCGCGCATCTGGCAATAGCCCTCGTCGCTGATAACATTGCGCCACCAGTAGCCGCGGTCGTTGAACCGGCGGTAGAGCTCCTCCTCACCGAGCGACAGCGCCAACTGACCCACCGTCCAGTCGTCGAACGAATACTCCATCGTATTGGAGAAGCGGCCCTTGTCGTAGGGAACATAACCATGTTGCAGGTATGGAACGAGGTCGCGGTTTCCGGCAAAGCCCCTGAAGACCTTACCCGCCGGAGTTGTCTGCATCTTCACGGCAGCCGCAAGCGCCTTGTGCGGATCGAAATCCCGAATCCCCATCTGCCAGGCCGAGACGATCAGCGGAATCTCGTGTTCGGCAACCATCACCGGGATGTAATTCAACCCCGCGGGGCCCTTGGCCAGCCAGCCGTTCGCGTCGTACATCGCCAACTGCGAACGAACCCAGCGTCCCGACCACTCCGGAACGACAAGATTCCAGAACGGATTGAGGTTCCAGAACGTGTTCCAGAAGGCGTCGCAGCCCAGCATCACATCCCGCGAAGGATCGGCCACACGACGGACCCGACCGTCGGTCGAAACCCACTCGCCGTTGACGTCGCTCCACGTATTGCGGCTGCAGAGCGCCCGGTAGAAGTTATTGTAAAAGCGGACCTTCTCCAGCCGGTCGTCGGTCCGGATCTCCACCCGCGAGAAGAGGTCGTTCCAGACGTCGGTCTGGTGTTGCCGCACGGCCTCGAAATCCCATCCAAATGGTTCCGAGAGTTCGGTTGCAAGGTTTTCGGCGGCGTTGCGGATACTTACGAGCGAGATTCCCGAACGCACCTGCACGACCGAAGCATCATCCGTATCGAACTCGGCAAAGAGACCGGCATCGGAGCACGCCCCGCTTTCGAGTCCATCGACCGACTCACGGACCTTGCCGTTGCACCAGCTTCCGAGACGCCGGATCGGCCGGTCGAACTCCAGCACGAAGTGCAGGCGATAATCCTGATCGGCATCGTGGCTCCACACCTGCGGGGAGACCTGATGGCAGAAGCCCTCGATCCGGAAATCCCCGACCTTCCGCACAAAGACGCTGTCCAGCCGGATGGCATACTCCGCCTCGGGGCGCAACTCCACGAGAATGCGGTTCTCCGGTCTGTCGCCCGGGAAAGTGAAGCGCATCATGCCGCAGCGCGTCGTCGCCGTCACCTCGGCCTTGATTCCGTAGTCGAGCAGATCCGCCGCATAGTAGCCGATTCCGGCCTGTTCGGTCCGCTTGTCGATACGCGAACGGTAGCCCTCGTCGGGTTTCTGTTCGTCACCCACAACGGTCTTCAGCGCCCCGTTCGTCGCCATGATCCCCAGACCGCCGAGGGTCCATTCATGGATGTGGCTGAAGCAGCCGATGTTTTCGAACGACGGCTGGTATCCCGCCTGCCAGCCCGAATTCTGGTTGTCCGGACTCAGCTTGACCATGCTGAAGGGCATCCACGGACCCGGTGCGATCATCCAGCGGGAGTGGGCCGTTCCGATGCGCGTATCGACGTAGTCGGCCGGCGTCTGTTCGCGCTGCGGCGTGCGGACCACCTCGCCGGAGGCCACCTCTCGACCGTCGCACAGAACCCGGTAGGCGCTGACCGTCTGCCGCTTTACCGCCGGCATCGGAGCTTCGAACTGGTAGCGTCCCTTTTCGAGACTCCGCCGGAAAATTTCGCGTCCGTCCAGTTCGACGCTCAGCTCCGGCGTTCCGGCCAGCCACTCCACATCGACCAGCAGCGGCTGAACCGAACGCCGCCCCTCCGTCAACCGGTAGGGAGCCGCCGACACCCCGCGGACAAAGGCCTGCTCCGTACGGACGGTCCGCACAGAAGCAGGAGCTTCCAGAGCGATGCGGTCGAAGAGGATCCACGAACCCTCCAGCACCGTGATGACGATTTCGTTTCCGCCGCGGTGCAGCACGCCCGCCGGCAGCGGGATCTCCAACGTGCGGGGCGTAGCCTCCGCATAGTTCCCAGCAAGCGACAGCGTATCGGTAACCGGCTCCATCAGCGAAGGTTTCCGCTGCCGGGAGAGATCACGTCCCGGAGCATCGAGCTGGAACCGGGCGTCCAGATCATTGACGCTGACCTTGACCAGCGGCAGGAAGTTCTTCGCATAGTCGGCCAGATCGATCACCAGGCGGCAAGTCTCCTGTTCGGGCTCCTCCGAGAGTCCGAACAGGATATTGATCTGGTGCGTACGCCACCCGGAGGTCGGCCACGTCCCGCCCCAGGTATCCACCGGGCCCGGAAGGACATAAGGGAGATCGCGGGCCGGGTCGGAATGGCCCACCAGATAGAATTTGTCCTCATAACCGAAATCCCGGGCCAGGAAATCCCGGAATCGATCCGGTGCCAGGGCGAATTCCGAGGCCCGGCCGTCGGGTTGTCCGATCGACCAGACGGTCGTGGCCGGTTGTTGTGCGAAGGCTTGCGACAGGCTCCAGCAAACCGCACAGAAAAGGGTCAGTCTCTTCAGCATGGTTTTCATCACAGGTTGGAAAAACAGATCGGTTCAATATTAAGCTTTCGGGGGTTGGGGTCCGAACTTCCCGGCCTTGCGGGAGACACCCAGCAGATAGAGCAGGCAGAGCAGCAGCGGAAGCATCCCCGCAACCGCTCCCCAGGCGTCGGAGAGCAGCCCCATGAAGGGCATGACCACCACACCGCCCGAGACGCCCATGATCATCAGCGCCGAAACCTCGTCGGCCTGCTGCGGGCGCTGCTCCAGGGCGTAGGAGAAGAGGATCGAGAAGACGTTCGAGCAGCACAGCCCGACAAGGACGATCAGCAGCGAAAGAAGCCACAACTCACTGACCAGCAGCAAACCCGCAAAGGCCAGCAGGGCGAACGACAGGCTCACACCCAGAAAGCGGTCGCGGGGAATACGCGCCAGGAGGAACGTTCCGAGGAAGGTGCCGGCAGTGCGGGAGATGAAGTAGAGGCTGGTTCCCAATCCGGCTTCGTTCAGTGCGAGGTCCGTCCGGGCCATCAACAGTTTGGGGATGCCGGTATTGAGGCCGACGTCAAGCCCTACGACCGCCAGGATTCCCACGAAAAGCCACCGGATATTCCGGTCGGCAAAGAGCGAGAGCGTCGAGGAGAAGCTGGCCGGACGCTCCGCAGCCGGGCGGTCCGAACCGATCGAAGCCCACATCCAGACGGCCGAGAGGAGCGTCACAACAGCATAGGCGCCGAAAATCAGGTTCCAATCGCCGAAACAGGATGCCGCGGCACCCGCAATCACGGGCCCCAGGAAGGAGGAGACGGCCTTCACGAACTGACCCAGCGTCAGGACACTGGCCATTCGGTCGCCCGTCACGATCGCCGCCACCATCGGATTCAGCGAGACCTGCAGCACCGTATTGCCGATGCCCAACAGCGCGAAAGCCACCAGCAGCCACGCAAAGCCGTACGACACCAGCGGCAGGAGCATCGCCACGAGCGTAATCCCCAGGGAGAGCAGCACGGTGTTCCGGCGCCCGATCCGGCTCATGAGCAGCCCCGACGGCACCGAACAGACCGCAAACCACAGAAAGACCATCATCGGAAGCAGATTCGACAGCGTATCCGAGAGGTGGAAATCCTGCTTCACGTAGTTGGTCGCAATGCCCACGACATCGACGAATCCCATGACAAAAAAGCCGGACAGAATCGGGAACAATTGCAGCCGGAATCCCCTGTTATTTTTCATTTTCGTGTCGTTTGTTTTCCACATGACCCATCCGGACCTGCAGTTCGCCGCCCTTCACCACATCGGCAAACGGAATGCGCACGCCGGACAACTCCTTGCCATTCAGGCAATAGCTCTCGACCCGGGACTCTTCGTCCGCCGCCCCGCTCCGCGTAATCACGAAGCGTTCGCCCGGATAGTAGTCCCGATTCAGGTGGATCGTCACCCGATCGAACAGCGGAGCCCCCAGGCCGAACGACGGATGCGGGTCGGTCAGCCCCTTGACATCGAAGAGCCCGATCGAGGAGATCACGTACCAAGCCCCCAGTTGGCCCTGGTCCTCATCCTGACCGTAGCCGTAGCCGTGGATGCCGTCCGTGCCGTAGAACTCGTTCAGGATCGCACGGACCCACTTCTGCGTCAGATCCGGGCGCCCGGCCTCGTTGAAGAGCCACGAAATATGCAGGCACGGCTGATTTCCGTGGTTGTAGAGCGTCTGCAGCCCGGCAAAGGCGCCGATTTCGGTTCCGCCGCTGAAGATCTTCGCACGCGAGACCGTGAAGATGCTGTCCAGGCGCGCGGTGAAGAGCTCCGGGCCGACCTTCGACACCAGCCCCTCGACATCGTGCGGCACATAGAACGTATACTGCCAGGCATTCCCCTCCTGGAACCCGCGCCACACCTGCAACGGGTTGAAATCCTCGATGAATTGCCCGTCGGCACGCTTCGGACGGATGAAGTTGCACGACGGATCGTACAACCGCTCCCAACCCTTCGAGAGATCCATCAGTTGCCGGTAATGCAGCGTATCGCCCCGCTCCCGCGCCCACTGCGCAACGGCCCAGGCGCTGTAGGAGTATTCGAGCGTATGCGAGGCCGAAAACATAAAGGTCTCGTGATGCCCCTCACCCTGATCCCGGTGGGGCACGTAGCCGTATTTTACGAACTCCGAGGTGTTGACCTTCCCGGCCCCGAACGGGCGGTTCTCACCCTCCAGTTCGTTCTTCAGACACGCCGCGTAGGCCGTATCGGTGTCGAAATCCCGGATCCCGCACTGGTAGGCCCCGGCGATGATCGTGCTCAGCAGGTTCGTACCCACGCCCGAGACATAGCGGTTGTTCGCCAGTCCGTCGGCCAGCCAACCCGCATCCCGATAGGCCTGCAGATGGGTGCTGACGTAGTCCGACAGGTACTCCGGATAGGCCAGCGCCCACAACTGAGCCAGATTCCACTGCGCACCCCACGCCGCATCCGTATTGTAGAGGTTGTAGGCCGGGCGGCCGTCCCGGAGGGGAAGCTGCCCCACCGAGCCGTCGTTGCGCGGGTATGAACCGTCGACGTCGTTGACCAGTCCGCGTCCCAGCAGGGCGTGGTACAGGCCCGTATAGAACTTGACCTTGTCCTCCTGCGAGGGGCCTTCCACCTCGATACGCCCCAGATACTCGTTCCAGATCCGGTGCGAACGTGTACGCACCGCGTCGAAGTCCAGACCGGCGGCCTCGTGCGCCAGATTCTCCCGGGCGTGTTCCACCGAGGTGTAGGAGAGCCCCACCTTGGCCGTCACGGCCTGCGGCGCATCGTTGCGGAACGTGAGGTAAAGCCCGGCACCCACACCCCGGCACTCCCGCAGACCGGGTTCGCTCGCCGCACCGCGGAAGATGCCCCACGCCGCAGGCTGCGCATCCAGTTCCGCCGAGAAGTAGAGCGGAACGGTCGCTCCCGGCTGGTATTTCTTCACGTATTCGGGTTCGGTCACCACCCAGCCCTCCACCCGGCCGTCGTCGGTGTAGGTCACGCAGGCATCACGCACGGCTCCGCTCTCACCCTGGCGGCAGCCGATCGTGAAGAGTATGTGGTTCTCGGCCCCGGCCGGGAAGGTGAAGCGTTCGAAAGCCACCCGCTCCGTGGCAGTCAGCTCCGCACGGATCCCGTAGTCATCCAGCATCACCGAATAGTAGCCCGCCGTAGCCTGCTCGGTTTCACGCCGGAAGCGCGAGCGGTAGCCCGTCCGGACCGAATCGGTCGGAAGGCCCGGAACCGTCACCAGCGCCCCGCTCGTGGGCATCAGCGCGATTCCGCCGATCTGGAACTCGTGCAGGCACGGGAACCCTTCGATCGTCATCTCCCGGTAGTCGTAGCCCGTCGCCTCCCACCCGGACTTGTTGCCCAGGCTGCCGTTGGTCGACGGGGCCGGTTTGGCCATCCCGAAGGGCAGCGCCCCGGGCGTGAAGTGGAACCAGCGGCAATGGGCCGTCCCGATCCGCGGTTCGACATATTGTGTCCAGTCGGTTCCGGCGGCGGTACGCTCCCCGCAAGCCATGCAAGCGGCCAGAAGCGTCCCGGCCATCAGCAGATAAAAACCTCTTCCTTTCATGATTGACTGCTATTTATGTGCTCTCTTTTCCAGTTCGTGCACCGCAAACCAGTAGGCCCCCAGGGCGATCGAACGGCTCGCACCCCGCTTCGAAAGGGCAATCCCCACCCGGCGGCACATCCGGTAACCGACCTGCACATCCGAGCCGGGAACCGCCACCCGACAGGTGGCAGGCGCCAGGAAAGCGGCCAGCTCCTCCGGGTCCTCCAGGTTGTAGGGACGTACCGGCAGCCGGTCGAAACGGCTACCGTCCAGCAGGCCGGTTTCGGAACGCAGCTCCCTCATCAGCGACGGAAGGATGTATTTCGACGCCCCGGCCAATCCGCCGCCGATCACCACCAGCCCGTCGACGAGCGTCACGGCCAGCGAAATCGCATACCCGGCCACCTCGCCCAGTTCGGCAAAGGCGGCCGCAGCAGCCTCCCGGTTTCCGGGGCGGACACCCTCCGCAATCTCGCAGATCTCCTTCGGCGTAAGTGTCGACGTATCTCCCGACAGCCGGGCATAGACCCGGCGGACACCCCGGATGCTGACACTCTCCTCGGCAATCATCCCCGGATAGAGTTTGTTGGGCAGGCACCACAGGTAGCCGCCGACCTGGTTGTCTCCGCACTGGAGTTCGCGGTCGGTCACGATACCGCCCCCGAATCCCGTTCCGAGGGTCACCCCGATGAGGTTGCGGTAGCGCTGGGGGTTTCCCGCGGCCGCCAGGCGGGCATTCACCGCAGGCAGCACGCCCGACAGCGCCTCGCCATAGGCAAAGAGATTTCCGTCGTTGTTGATGAAGACCGGGATTCCGAATCGATGCTCCAGGAAGGGACCCAAGGCCACCCCGCCCCGGAACGCCGGGAAGTTGGGCAGGTCCCCGATGACACCCGCCCGGTAGTCGGCCGGGCCGGGAAAGGCGAAACTGATGGCCGCAGGGGGCTCCGACAACAGGCGGCGCACCTGCTCGAAACCGGAGGCTATCCGCTGCAGGCAGGCCTCCAGATCGTCCGCAACCGTCGGGCAGACAACCGGAGCAACGATCTCCTCACCGCCCCGGATGGCCGAAAAAACCAGGTTCGTACCTCCGGCATCCAGCGTCATCACCACCGGACAGCCGCGCTCTTCCGTAACCGTTTTTTGCGTCTCCATCGTTTCTCAGGCTCTGAATCGGACATAGGCTTTGATCGTCCCGCACTCCTGCCCCTCCGACTCGCCGCAGGGACGGATCGTATAGCTTCCCACGCAGGCCGGGATGATGAAGGTCTCGGCGTAGTGCACCACGAAGGGTTCGAAGGCGCGGGTCGGGCTCTCCACCACGGCCTCGGCACCCTCCACCAGATTGAGGACCTGCACCCCGCCGTCGGTATGGTGTGTCACCGGACCCGTAAACCAGTGGCGGCGGGTCTCGATGAATTCGTTCTCGTGCAAGCCGGTGCGCTCCTCGCGCCAGCCCGCTCCGGCGGCGACCGGTTCGGTGCGGTTGACCAGTTGCTCCCGGACCCAATCGGTCTGACGCTCCCACTGGATCACCTTCGAACCGTGGCCGATGTTGATCGGACGCGGACGCCCGTCGAGA
Source organism: Candidatus Alistipes intestinigallinarum (assembly GCA_019115745.1). Lineage (GTDB taxonomy): Bacteria > Bacteroidota > Bacteroidia > Bacteroidales > Rikenellaceae > Alistipes > Alistipes intestinigallinarum. The sequence goes on along the minus strand of DXDA01000068.1, from coordinate 6,272 downwards.
CCCAACCGGCCCCAGTCCCACAGTTTGAAGGTGAAGATGCTGGGCGTCGCGCTGATCTCCAGCACCATGGCCCCCGCCCCGGAGCAGTGGACCGTTCCGTTGGGTATCAGGAAGTGGTCGTGTTTGCGTGCCGGCCAGCGGTTCACATAGCGCTCGACGTCGAACGCCCGGCCCGTCTCCTGCGACTCGTTCAGCGCAGCGATCATCTCCGCGGGATTCACCCCCGTCTTCAGCCCCAGGAAGACCGAGGCGCCCTCTTCGGCATCCAGCAGGTAGTAACTCTCGTCCTGCGTATAGCAGATGCCGAACGTATCGCGGATATATTGGGTCGTCGGGTGGACCTGAAGGCTCAGGTTCCCGCCGCCGATCGTATCCAGAAAATCGAACCGGATCGGGAAATCCTGCCCGAACCGCGACTCGACCGGAGCTCCCAGTAACTCCCGGGTCTGGTAAAAGACCAGGTTGTTGGACGGCATCTCGAAACGCTCGCCCTCCACCTCGAAATAGAGGCTGTTCTCCTCCGGCACGCAGTCGAAGCACCATCCGTAGTTGGCCTTTTCGGGGTCCAGGCCGCAGACCGACTTCATCCACTGTCCGCCCCACGGCGCCGGGTCGAAGAAGGGAACCACCCGGAACGGGCGGCGGGCCGTCGCACGCAACCCTTCACGCAGCGTATCCCCCGCAATCAGTTTGGGAGTGCCCGGGATGTGGGTGTCGAGCCAGTAGTCGGCCCGCTCCAGCAAACCTTTCTTCAGCCGGTCGCAGACAACCCAGTCCACGAAATAGCCGCGCTTGTATTGCCGCGAAGGCTCCTCGTTGCGGTTGTCCACCCCCAGTCCCGCAATCTCGTGGCGACGCGACCGCAGTTGCAGCTCCCAACGGGCCAGATCGGCGTAGACCAGGCAGTCGGCCGCAGGGGCGACCAGCGAGGCCCCGGGACCGCAGACAACGGTCAGACCCGCCGACTCCCGCACCGACTGCCGGGCTGCAGCCAGCGCCTCCGGATCCAGAAAATCGACCATCGAAAAGTTCGCCCGGAAGCCGAACAGCCGGTCGTCGGTCACATAGGGACGCGTCATCCGCTCGATCTCCGCCTCGGGCTTGAACAACGTCCGGGTATCGATCCACCGGTCGGCCGCCAGGGCCTTCAGGCCGTCGGCCAGCTCCTCCAGGAAGACCCCCTGGTAGCACTCGACAACCAACACCCGGTCTGCCGCCGAAACCCGGCTCTGCAGCTCCCGACAGATGGAATCCCATCCCTTCCACAAGGTTCCGTTCACCCGAATCGCGGGGAACTTATCGTAATTACTCTTGCGCATAATCGATCCGAATCAGGTTTTACACATCGAAAAACGACAACCGGAACTTTCGGAAACAGCAGCCGAAGCGCACTCCACTAAGAAGCAGCTTCCCGAAAAAATGCACCGAAAAATCCGGTTTTGTCTTTTTCTTCACAAAAATAGGGGATAATTCAGGAATAAAGCCCTACCTTTATTCCGATTTACTTGTACAATCTTACGATTCCCGTCTTATGCCCAAAGTAAAAGAGGGGTTCAAGGGCGAACGCCTGGTCTCCCTGCCGCAGAGTCTGCTCGACAAATACGGAAAAGACCCGCTCGTCAAAAACCTCTATCTCCGGAAAATCGGATTCTTTCCGCACGTCAAATACCATTATGTCCAAAAAGATAGGGGCTGCGACTACGCCATGCTGATCTACTGCACCGACGGGAAGGGGTGGTATCGGATTCACGGAGCCAGATACGCGCTCCGCAAGGACGAATGCGTCATCCTCCCCGCCGGGACCCCCTACGCCTTCGGCGCCGACAACGACAATCCTTGGACGATCTATTGGCTCCACTTCCAAGGCGCCAACAGCCCACTCTACCGCTTCGGGGACGATCGGCCCCGCAGCATCGCTCCCGGCGACCGCTCCCGACTGCAGGAGCGTCTGCAACTCTTCGAGGAGCTCTTCCACTGCTTCGCCCTGGCCTACACCTGCGAGTACATGCGCTACACGTCGGCCTGTCTGCATCTCTTTCTCGCCTCGTTCCTCTACATCGAGCCCTATCGGTCGATCCGCACCTTCGTCGACCGGAAATCTTCCTTTGCCGGGAAGGTCATCCGATACATGCAGGAGAACCTCCACCACCCCCTCACGCTGGAACAACTGGCCGCCTATTTCAACTATTCGCCCTCGCACTTCTCGATGCTGTTCCAACGCGAAACCGGAATCCCGCCCATCAGCTACCTGGCAAGGCTGAAGATCCAGAAAGCCTGCCAGTACATCGAGCTTTCCGATCTGAAGCTCCAGGACATATCCCTGGCGCTGGGATTCGAGGACCCGGCCTACTTCTCCCGATCCTTCACCCGGATCATGGGCATGTCCCCCTCGGAGTATCGGAAACGCGAAAAAGCCTACGCCTCGTCCTGAGCAAAACAAGGGACGGATGCCCCCGTCGGGAGACATCCGTCCCTGTGCACAGGCCGGTCACTCGGCAACCGACGCCCCGCCGCTACAAACGCGTCTATCGCGGGGGAAACTCAACCTCCGTCTCAATAACCAGCGGAACCGTCCGGTCTCCGGTATTGAAGTCCCGGAACTCCTCCGTCAAGTCGACCGGATAGCTCTCTATCCACTCGGAATCATTTTCGGTTTCATAGAGTAATTCAACCGTCATTTCGATGGCCTGATCCTCCACGACGCCCAGCATCCGGGTTGCGCCCGTCAATCGGTTGTCCGCGTGCAACTCCCCCTCCATGGACATAATCATGCGTTGCCCGACCGGTTTGTCGGCTTCGCAATCCCAGGCATCGACGGCTCCATTGATGTTCACGAAACAGGAGGTGAAATCCTGCAAGCCGGCACCCATGATCGTCAGGTCGACCTCCACCGGACGGGTGATCTGCCGCATCGGCACCGTAATTTCATAATCGCGGTCGGCCTCGATTGTCTGCGTCACGCTGCCCCAGAAAAAGTACCCCGGAGTTTGGTAAAAATAGTAGACCTCCTCCAAATCCCCGGAAGACCTTGTCGGCCGGGAGGAGATAATGGGTTCCCAATAAAGCGAGGCGATCGTGCCGTCGAGTCGGATATTCTCGGCCGCGTTGCAGACCTGCAGGGTATAGGTTCCCGGTTCGAAGAGGTTCGGAATTTCAAAACGGGTCTCGGAGACCATCCAGGAGAGCTCGGGACTCAACAGATGGATTCCATACTGGTCGGGCATCGCTGCATCCGGAGAGCGCTTCGACCAGTCGGTCGTGAGGATGATCCGGGCCGTCTCGGGATGGTTGGTCCAAAATATATCCACTTTGTAGCATCCGGCAAGCAGCGTTGCCGCGAGTGCTGCGAACATGATCTTTTTCATGGTGTCAGTTGATTTTCCAGATGAAACTTACACCGGCCTGGACCGGTACGACGGTGTTCTTCTCGACATTGGCCTTGATGTAGGCATTGAGATCCCCATCACGGCGGTAGGAGTCGTATTCAAGGTGTCCATAGCCGACTCCGAGCGTGAAATCGACATCCCAGCAACGGGAGAGTTTCATGCGGTAGCCGCCCATGACGCCCCCGGCCAACACCTCACCCTGATAGCCCTTGTCGCCGGGCTTGAGGTTGAAGCCTCCGGCCAGGAACTGCGGACCCACGAACCAATTCATCTTCTCACCGAGGTAGATGCGTACCTCGGGCGCCACGAACCATCCGGCCCAGTTGTGTTTCCAGTCGTTGCTGAACCACGGGGCATAACCTCCGTTGACGACGATCCCCACCCGTTCGGCAGGCCGCCACTCCAAACCGAGATTCGGCATCAGACCCAGCCAGTAGAGCGCATTGGTCCGCAGGGCGAATTTCCCGAGGTTCCACGGCTCGGTCGGTTCAGTCGGTTCGGCAACGGGCGCCTCGGCAACAGGAGCGGGTTCCGGAGCAATCTGTTCCTGGGGCGCAGGGGCAGGTTTCGGCGCGGGCTCGGGAGCAGGTTCGGGAGCAGGTTCAGGAGCAGGTTCAGGTACAGGCGCAGGGTCGGGCGCAGGCTCAACGAGGATTCGGACCGTAACAGCGGCACGACGTGCCTGTTGCGGATCCGGCTCCTGCGTGTCGACGCCAGCGCCTCGGGTCGAGATTTGGCCTGCCGGAAAGCCCTTGCCAATCAAAAACGCAGCGACGTTTTTGGCCCGGCGCGTGGTAACGATGTCGTTTGCCGCCTTGGTGCCCGTCGGATCGGCCCAGCCGACAATCTCGACCGTAGCCTCGGGGTGTGCTTCGAGAACCTCCAGCAACGGAATCAACTCCTTGTGCTGGGACTCGTCCGTAATGGTCCAGCGGTTCCATCGGAAATGGACGGCATATTCACCGATGGTTTTCGGTTCCGCGCCCTCGGCAGCCACGGCACCGCACAACACCGTAAAAACGGCCAGAATCATGCGTAATGTTTTGTTCATATCGGATGTTTTAGAGTTGGGAGATCTCGACGCGGGACGATCTCAAAGATAGGAACAAAAACATCACCCTCAAAACGACAAATGCAAGTTTTGCCGTTAGAGCAAAAAATTGTCGTTACAGCAAATTTGAAAGCCCGGATTCTAACGGGCATCGGAATCCAAACGCCGCCAGCGAGCCGGTGAACACCCCTCCTTTTCGGTAAAGACCTTCGTAAAATAGCTCAACGAAAGGAAGCCCGAAGCTTCGGAAATCTCCGCAATAGTCCGTTCGGAGAATTCGGACAAGAGCCGTTTGGCATACTCCAGACGCAGGCCCGTCACCCACACCCGAAACGGAACCCGATACGTCGAGTTGATATAACTGGAGAGGTACGTACGGTTCGTATGGAACAGTTCGGCAAGATCCCGGATCGTAAGTCCCGGTTGGACATACCCGTGCGCATCGATCCAGGCCGCCAGTTTTTTCGGCATGTCGCCATACCCCGAAATATCGACCGGCAAGGCTACCTCTTCCGAAGAAGATTCCGGCTCCGCCATTTCCGACTCCAAAGCACACTCCACCTGTTCATAAAACAGCAGGTAGTTCATGTAGGAGCAGAAGAGATAGATATAGAACGGAACGGAAGAAAGGATCCAAACATAGATGTATCTGTCCGGGAGGAAGGTCAGCAGACCGCACCCCACACCGAAAATAACAGCCCAATAGGTAAAAATGGACAACCAACGGATGTAGGCGGCAATATTGTCCGAATGGGTATCGTCGAAAATTCGGACGGCGCGGCGATAGGCCACAATGAGCCGACTGGCCAGCAGGATTCCATAGACGATCAGCCATGCGGCCATGACGATCAGTCCCGTTTTTTGCCCCGGACCCTCCGGAAGCCACAGCAGGACGACACCCGACAGAACCGTAAACAACAGCCATCGGCAAATATGCGACACAAAACGGCGGCGGGTCAGATAAAAGCGGTCGAGCAGCGAGGTCAACGCCGAACTGAAGAGCCAGTAACAGAGAAAATAGGTCGACAGATTCATCAATATGGCCGCATTGATATTGACGAAACGAATCTCGAAGAAGAAATGCACCGAATAATTGGCGGCAAGCAACAGCAGGGCCGCACCCATAATTCGCCGGGAACGCAGGTAGTTTCCGAAAATCGCCTTGTCGGGAGTCTTGGCCAGGAGGAAATAGAACCCGAAGAAGAGCATCAGTGACAATGCCACACAAAGCGAATACCCATAAATCAAATGACTCATTTTGCGGATTTCAGAATCTTCGGACGATAAAATTACACAAAATTTGACGAATAAAACAATCCTCCATCCGGTTATTCGGAAAAAACGACCCATATTTCCGCCCTCCGAGAAAACTTTTCATTTCACATTCCGCAAGGGCGGACCCGCAGGTTCCGGAGATCGGAAGCCGCAACAGAGTCGATTCATTCAAGCCCTGGAAATCCGAATACAAAATGCGTCTTCACCTTAAATAAAAAGCGGATATAAACCAACAGGCTTCGGGCACAGAATTTATTCGCAGTCTTTTGTAGCTCTCAATGGAAAGAAGGCTTTCAAGTAGCCAATTTAACACTACTCAAAAGCCTTCTCTGTGAGGTCTGAAGCGGACGCCATAAATTTGAATCAAATTTTACCGATTTTAATTTTATTTTATCTATATATCAATATCTTACAGCTGTTTTTCATCAGCTGCGAGGTCTGGAAGTTTTCGAAAATTCGGCCGATGTATGACAAATGTATGACAAAAATGATTACATTTGCAGCAGACAAAACCTCCTGACCTATGGCATCCTTCTGCTACCGCATCCGCTCGACCCAGA
>DXDA01000067.1 GCA_019115745.1 Candidatus Alistipes intestinigallinarum | reverse complement strand
CAATATGCACGATTATTACCACAGATTACGTCAAAAATAACTTTGTATCTCTATGTATGACAAATGTATGACAAAACAAAACGAAAACCGCGTTGTAGATGTCTACAACGCGGTTTCTGTGAGGTCTGAAGCGGACTCGAACCGCTGTACAAGGTTTTGCAGACCTTTGCCTAGCCACTCGGCCATCAGACCATTTTCACAATACACCTTCTCCCTAAATCACCCCAAAACGCTCATTCCATACTCCCTTCATCCATCCAATCCCGGAAATCCCTCCGAAATCCATGAAAGCACAAAGCAAGCAAGAACCTATATCCGGTGTATCGGAGTGCAAATATACAAACTTTTCCGTTCCTACCAAAACTTAACAACAACTTTCATCCATTTTTCCCGAAAAACGCATTTATTCCCTCGAAAATAGCTACCTTTATTCCCGGATTTTCAAAGAGACCCTATGACCATCGAGGATATTGCCCTGCAGATGACTCCCGGGATCGGCGTAAAAGGGGCCGTGCACCTGCTCGAAACCTTCGGCGATGCCCGAAGCATCTTCGCAGCTTCCGTCGACGAACTCGTCGGAAAAGCCCAGCTCCGACCCGAAATCGCCCGGCAACTCCTCCGACGCCAGGGATTCACGGCCGCAGCCCGCGAAATCGAATACTGCCGCCATAACAACATCCGGATCATCGCATCCTCCGATCCCGAATACCCGCCCCTGTTGCACGAAATGCCCGATTATCCCTCGGTCCTGTATGTCCAGGGAAATATCGAGGCGCTCACCCTGCACTGTCTCTCGATGGTCGGAACCCGACAGGCAACTCCTTACGGACAATCCATGTGCAACCGACTCGTCGAAGGTCTCGCCGAACGTCTCCCGGGGCTCTGTATCGTCAGCGGACTCGCCTTCGGAATCGATGTCGCGGCCCATCGCGCCGCCCTCGCAGCCGAAGTCCCCACCATCGCCGTGCTGGCCAATGCCCTCCCGGGCGTTACGCCCGTACAGCACGCCGGAGTCGCCCGCGACATCCTCGCACACGGAGGCGCCCTCGTCACGGAACTCCATTCGCAATCCAAGCAGAACGGAAACTTCTACCTCGCCCGCAACCGCATCATTGCCGGGCTGAGTGCCGGGTGTATCATCGTCGAATCCCCCGACAGCGGTGGATCGCTCTTCACCGCCCATTGTGCCGATGCCTACAACCGGACGGTCATGGCCGTTCCGGGACGCGCCACCGACCGCTCCTCCGCCGGAACCAACCACTTGATCCGCAATCGCAAGGCGCAACTGGTCATGAGCGCCGACGACATCATCCGCGAACTGATGTGGGATTTGGGCGAGGATCCCGAAACATTCCGGCCCCAGGCCCCGACCCCGGAACTGACCCCCAACGAACTCCGGCTGCTCGAACTCTTCCCGACCAGCGACCCGCTGCCGCTCGAAACGCTCGTCGAACAGAGCCGCATGAATCCCGGAGAACTCGCCGCCCTGCTTATCGGACTCGAACTCTCGGGTGCCATCCGACAGCTCCCCGGAAATCGCTACATGAAGCTATGAATCTGATCGATACCCACTCACATCTCTACGACGAGGCGTTCGACACAGACCGCGAGGAGGCGTTCGAAAGGGCCCGGGCCGAAGGAGTCCGGCGCCTTCTGCTCCCGGCCATCGATTCCGAGAGCCACGAGCGGCTCTTCGACCTCTGCCGCCGACATCCCGACCGCTGTACGCCCATGATGGGCCTGCACCCCACGTCGGTGAACGAAAATCCCCGCTGGCGCGAAGAGCTGGCCCTCGTGGAGCATTATCTGGAATCCCGGCCCGAGGGGATTCCGCCCTTCTGCGCCGTGGGCGAAATCGGACTCGACCTCTATTGGAGCCGGGAGTTCCGCGAGGAGCAGATCGAGGCCTTTCGCCGTCAGATCGAGCTGTCGCTGCAATACCGACTGCCCATTGCCGTCCACACGCGCGATGCCTGGCCCGAAACGGTCGACATCATGCATGAATACCGTGGACGCGGCATTCGGGGTGTCTTCCACGCCTTTTCGGACGGCATCGAGACCTATCACGCGTTGAAAAGCTGCGGGGAGTTCCTCTTTGGGATCGGAGGGGTCGTCACCTTCAAGAAGAGTCGGCTCGCGGAGGTCGTGCGCGAGATGGAGCTACAGGACCTGCTACTCGAAACCGACTGCCCCTATCTGACGCCGGTTCCCCACCGCGGCGAACGCAACGAGTCCTCCTACGTCCGCTTCGTCTGCGAAAAGGTCGCCGAACTGAAGGGACTCACCCCCGAAGAGGTGGCCGAAGCCACAACGGCCAATGCCGAGCGTCTGTTCGGCAAAAGCGGACAAACGGCGACAGGGCCGATCCGGACAGAGGCGACAGCCGAGTCGTAAAATCCACAAAACACGAACCATGAAACGCATAAAAATCACCGTTCTCCGCAAGGTTTGTCATCAAGATCTGATCGCCCGGTACGAGAATCCGATCGAACACGCCTGCGACATGCAGGAGGGGCAGGTTTTCGTGACGGAGGGGTGGCAGAAACCCGAAGGGTTGTGCGAAAGCGCCTGGCAGACCCTCTCGCCCTTCGTCATGGCCCTGGCGCACGGTGCCACGGATTTTTACGACGGGTGGATGAAAAAACCCGCCTCGGCGATGCTTTCGTGCAACGACGGCTTCCGGCCCGTCAGCTTTCTCGTGGAGGCGCTCGACGGAACGGTTGCGGACGACACGGGCTGCGAGGCCTCTGAAAATCCTGGAAACAACTGAAAAAGAATATCATGAACGATATGCGATCTTCGATTCTGATCATCTACACGGGCGGAACCATCGGCATGAAGACCGACGCCGCCACCGGCGCCCTCGTCCCGTTCGACTTCAGCGGCATTTACGAGGAGTTTCCCTCGCTCAAACGCCTCAACGTCGACATCGACGTCCACACGGTCGACCCGGTGATCGACTCCTCGAACGTCGAGCCCTCGAACTGGATCGCCCTGGCCGAGCTGATCCGCGACAATTACGCCCGTTACGACGGCTTCGTCGTCCTGCACGGCACCGACACCATGTCCTACACCGCCTCGGCCCTGAGCTTCCTGCTCGAAAATCTCGCCAAACCCGTGGTCTTCACCGGCAGTCAGATCCCCATCGGCGTGCTGCGCACCGACGGCCGCGAAAACCTCATCACGGCCATCGAGATCGCCGGAGCCCGCAGCAACGGCCGTCCGGTCGTCCCCGAAGTGTCGCTCTATTTCCAGAACCGGCTCTTCCGCGCCAACCGGACCACCAAGCGCAGCGCCGAGGCCCTGAGCGCCTTCCGTTCGTACAACTACCCGCCGCTGGCCGAGGTCGGCGTCAACATCGCCTACAACCGTGCCGCCATCCTGCAGCCCGACGAATACCCCGACCAGTTGCGGATTGCGACCCGGCTCTCCGGCGGGATCGAACTCATCAAGCTCTTTCCCGGACTCGGCGAGGAGATCCTCCAGGCCATGTTCCGCGCCCCGGGACTGCGCGCCGTGGTGCTCGAAACCTACGGTGCGGGCAATGCCCCCACGTCGGAACGCTTTATCCGTGTCGTCAAAGAGGCTGTCGACCGCGGCATCATCCTGCTCAACATCACCCAGTGCGGCGGCGGACGCGTCTCGATGGAGCTCTACGAAACCGGTCTCAAACTCCAGAAAACAGGCGTGCTCTGCGGCTACGACATGACCGCCGAGGCTGCCGTCACCAAACTCATGTACGTGCTCGGACTCGGACTTCCCGACGAAGAGACCCGAGCCCTGCTGCGCAGGCCCCTGCGTGGAGAATTTACCGCCTGAGACGTTGCACGAACCGAATTTTTTTCCTATATTTCGCACTGCTAATGCGCCCGTACCACAGGGAAAACCCGGACATACGGGCTCAGGATACGAGAAAAACGATTGATTGATAAATAATTAGCCGAATTCAGGACCGCATGTCCGGAATTCGAGCCGATGTGTAAAAACCGCTTTCCGGAGAGATGCAGGCCCCCGAAACAAGCCCCCAGCCCCCCGGAAAAACAAAAAAATATGTTTTTTGTGAAATTTTAACCGATAAAAAATAACCCCGGGACCGAAACCGCAAACCGACCCGAAAGCCCAAGGGAATCCTCCGAAAACCCCAAGGAAAAACACCCTTCAGAATGCCAGGAACCCCCAAAGCCCCAGGATCCGTCGGAAAAAGCCCGGAACGGGATCGAAGAAAACCTCAAAAAAGACAACAACAAATACAAATCAACTAATCAAATTCAATCTTATCCAACACAACTATGAAAAAACTCTTTTTGATTCCGTCGGTTGCCCTCTCCGTACTGGGTACCGTTAGTGCCTTTGCGCAGGATGCCGCTGCCGCAACCGAAACGGTTGTTGCCGAAACTCAGATCGCAGGTGACAGTATGCACCACGTCCTGATGCAGAAGTTCCTCGAAGGAGGTTGGGGCTGGATGCTCCCGATTCTGCTCTGCTTGGTAATCGGTCTGGCCGTCGCTATCGAGCGTATCCTCTTCCTCTCGCTCTCGACCATCAACGCCAAGAAACTCTCCGCTGCCGTCGAGGAGGCCCTCAAGAACGGCGGTATCGAGGCCGCTAAAGAGGTTTGCCGCAACACCCGTGGCCCGATCGCTTCGATCTACTATCAGGGTCTGGATCGCTACGAGCAGGGCCTCGACTCGGTAGAAAAGGCCGTCGTTTCCTACGGTTCCGTACAGACCGGCCAGATGGAGTCCGGACTTTCGTGGATCGGCCTCTTCATCGCCCTCAGCCCGATGCTCGGATTTATGGGTACCGTCGTCGGTATGATCGACGCATTCGACGCCATCCAGGCTGCCGGTGACATCAGCCCGACGCTCGTGGCCGGTGGTATCAAGGTCGCCCTTCTGACTACCCTTATGGGTCTTATCGCTGCGGTTATTCTTCAGTTGTTCTACAACTACATCATTGCAAAGATCGACTCGCTCGTCAACGCAATGGAGGATTCTTCCATCACCCTGATGGACATCCTGACGGCTTACAACAAGAAATAATCGAACGCAGTAAAAGTCTTAAGCAATCATGAAAAAAATAATGAACATATTGCTGGGCGTTCTGATGGTCATCACGATAGTCCTTCTGGTCTACGCGATTGCCACCGGTGGCTCGGAAGCTGCGATCAGCGCAAACCTCATGTGGGGCTACTTCCTCTTTGTAGCCGCCATCGCTGCCGCTCTCTTCTGCGCCATCTTCGGAATGATCAAAAACCCGGCAGGTGTCAAGGGAGCCATTATCTCCCTGGCATTGGTCATCATTGTCGTCGGCGTGTCCTACTTCTATGCAGCCGGACACACGATCAATATCGTAGACCTCCAGAACAACGGCGTCTTCGGTCATAGCGAAACCGTCATCACCGAAGCCAGCATCATCGTAACCTATGTCGCCTTCGTCGCTGCATTCGTTACGGCCGTGGTTACCGAAATCTGGGGCGCATTCAAATAGCAGAAACAGAAAAGGCAATGGCAATAGATAAAAGAAAAACTCCAGACATCAACGCTGGTTCTCAAGCCGATATCGCCTTCCTGTTGCTGATCTTCTTCCTGGTCGCCACGACCATGAATACCGATACGGGTATCGCGCGTATGCTTCCCCCGATGCCTCCTGAGGACCAACAGCAGGAGGAGATCAAGGTGAAGGAGCGCAACCTCTTCCTCGTATTCATCAACGGGCGAGGCGACATCATGGCGGGAGCCTCCGGCAAACAGGAGCCCATCGACCTCAGCCAGCTCAAGGAGCGGGCAAAGGAGTTCATCGTAAACCCGATGGACGACCCCAACCTGCCCGAGCGGACCAACAAGGAGATCGAACTTGCCGATGGCAGCAAATGGGTATATCCCGTCAGCGAAGGCGTGATCTCGTTGCAGACAACCCGCGATACGAACTATCAGTCCTACATCATGGTGCAGAACGAACTCACCCGCGCCTTCAACGAGGTACGCGATGAGGTCGCTACCCGCAAGTTCGGCGCTAAATTCGCGGACCTCCCCGAAGACCAGCGCAATGCAATATCGAAAGCAGTGCCTCTGAAGATTTCGGAAGCAGAACCACGTAATATTAAAAGGTAAGTAAGCCATGGCAGTAATGAAAAAGAAGGGCAACAAGAGTTTGCCCGGTATCTCGACGGCTTCGCTTCCTGACGTGATCTTCATGATCCTCTTCTTCTTCATGGTCTCCACGACCATGCGCGACCAGGAACTGCTCGTGAGATACAAGCTTCCGGAGGCTACCGAAGTACAGAAACTGGAGAAGAAATCCCTCGTCAGCTTCATCCACATCGGTCCCCCCTCCCTGTCGATGCAGGCAAAGTTCGGTACTGCGCCCCGCATCCAGTTGAACGACTCCTACAAATCCACCCGGGACATCCTGGACTTCGTCGCTGCAGAACGCGACAAGCTCAGCGAAGCAGACCGTGCCTCGATGACCATCTGCCTCAAGGCCGACCAGGCTACGAAGATGGGTATCGTGACCGACGTTAAGCAGGAACTTCGGCGTGCCAACGCGCTGAAGATCTCCTATGCGGCTTCGAAATCGCTGGGATACCAGTTCCAGTAACAGCCCGAAGGAGATATATTTGGAAAAGCAGACCTCGAAAGGGGTCTGCTTTTTTTGTGCGAAGAGGCGAAGAAAGGGCAGGTGGAAAGTAGAGGGAAGGTAAAAGGCCAAGGACAGAAGGCGAAGGAGAGGGGAAAGGAGAGGGGAAAGGAGAGGGGGAGGGTGAGGATGGCGGTAAGAGAACAGCAGCAAAGAGTGAAAGATAAAAGGCGGAGAACAGAAGGCGGAAGGAGGAAAGAGGGAAAGGATACGGCCAGAGGACA
>DXDA01000066.1 GCA_019115745.1 Candidatus Alistipes intestinigallinarum | reverse complement strand
AATGAATACCGAACTCGTCATCTTCGACCTCGACGGCACGCTGCTCGACACGATCGGCGACCTGGCCGTCGCCTGCAACGCCGTGCTGGCCGTGCGGGGGCTCCCGCAGCACTCCTACGAGGAGTATTGCCACTTCGTCGGAAACGGCATTCTGCGCCTCGTGGAGCGGGCGCTGCCCGAACCGCTGCGCACGCCGGAGAACGTCGCGCTCGTGCGGGCTGACTTCGTGAAGTATTACACCGAACACATCGACCGCTATACGAAACCCTATGCGGGGATTCCGGAGGTGGTGGCCGAACTCGCCCGCCGGGGCGTGCGCATGGCCGTGGCGTCGAACAAGTTCCAGGCCGGGACCGAAAAGCTCATCCGGCTGTTTTTTCCCGAGGTGGCGTTCGCGGCGGTCTTCGGACAGCGCCCGGGTGTGGCGCTGAAGCCCGATCCGGCCGTTGTGGAGGAGATTCTGGCCCGCACCGGAACTCCGAAGGAGCGGGTGTTGTATGTCGGTGATTCGGGCGTGGACATGCAGACCGCAGCGGCGGCCGGGGTGCGCTCCGTCGGGGTGACCTGGGGGTTCCGCGAGCGGGCCGAGCTGGTGGAGTCCGGGGCCCGGCACCTGATCGACCGTCCCGAAGAGCTGCTGGAGCTGCTGTAGGCGCGGAGCCGCCGGGCGGATGCTCAGCAGTAACTTTTCACATCCTCGGCGGTGATGGTCTCGCCCGAGAGGATGATGAGCCGCTCGACTACGTTCCGCAACTCGCGGATGTTGCCCGTCCACGGCATTTGCTGCAGGGCGGCGAGCGCGTCGGGGGCGATCGGTTTCGGCGGTGTGCCGTATTCGGCGGCGATCGTGCGGATGAAGTGCTCCACGAGCGACGGAATGTCGTCGAGGTGCTCCCGCAGGGCCGGAACCCGCACGACGATCACCGCCAGCCGGTGATAGAGGTCTTCGCGGAAGTTGCCCTTCTCGATCTCTTCCCGCAGGTTCTTGTTCGTGGCGGCGATGACCCGCACGTCCACCTCGATCTCGCGGTCACCGCCCACGCGGCTGATGCGGCTCTCCTGCAATGCCCGCAGCACCTTGGCCTGTGCGGCGAGCGACATGTCGCCGATCTCGTCCATGAAGAGTGTCCCGCCGTCGGCCTGTTCGAATTTCCCCTTGCGTTGCTTGACTGCCGAGGTGAAGGCTCCGCGTTCGTGGCCGAAGAGTTCGCTCTCGATCAGTTCGGAGGGGATGGCCGCGCAGTTCACCTCGACGAACGGAGCTCCGGCCCGCGGGCTCTTCGCGTGGAGCCACCGCGCCACGAGCTCCTTGCCCGTGCCGTTCTCTCCGGTGATCAGCACCCGGGCCTCGCACGGTGCCACCTTGTCGATGAGCTGCCGCACGTGTTCGATCTCGGGTGACAGCCCGATGATCTCCTCGGCCTGGGCCGGATGGGCCCGGCGGCTTCGGCGGGGCGGGGCGGGAGTCGCGGGCGCCGTGGTCGGGGAGGGCTGTTCGATGGTCCGGTGCAGCGACTGCAGCAGGCGGTTCATGTCCACGGGTTTGGTCAGGAAATCCCGCGCGCCGTTGCGGACTGCGGCTACGGCCGTGTCGATCGACGGGTCGGACGAGAGTGCAATGAGCGGGATCCCCGCGTCGGGAACCCGGCACGCCGTATCCGAGATGATCACGTCGAAGGGTATGCGCCCGCACAACTCCGACGCCTGGGCCTCGTCCTCGGCGGCCTCGGCCGAAAAACCTTCGTATTCCAACCGCTCGCGCAGTACGTTTCGCACGCTTTTTGATCGGTCCAGAATTAAAACTTTTGCCATAGCTTGTTTTTCCTGAAATTTTACTACTTTTGCCGAAGACAAACTCCGGTCAAGCCTCTGTTTTGCACGGCTTCCGATCCCAAAGGTAGGGCTTTCTGCGGCGTAAAACCAATTTCGGGGAGCGGGGGCGGGGAGGCCGGACCCCGGAGAAAAACTTCTTGATTCGGCCCATCGCCGGGAGCCGCCCGGACACCTCGGCGGACGATTTGAAACAGCAGGCGGGACCGTATACGCACTATGAAAAAGAACTATAACTACACGCGACGCAAGTTGTACCTGCCCGAATACGGGCGCCATATCCAGGAGATGATCGATTCGCTCATGGAGATCGAGGACCGGCACGAACGCAACCGTCAGGCCCGGGCCGTGATCGCCGTCATGGGCAACCTCAACCCGCTGCTGCGCGATACGGCGGACTTTACCCACAAGCTCTGGGATCATCTCTTTATCATGTCTGATTTTCAGTTGGATGTCGATTCTCCCTATCCGCGGCCCACGCGCCAGGAGCTGACCGTGGCTCCGAACCGGATGCCCTATACCCAGGGTCGCATCACCTACAAGCACTACGGCAAATACGTCGAGCGGATGATCGGCAGCCTGGCCTCCGTGCAGAACCCCCGCGTCGTGGCGGCTGCCGTCGACAACCTGGCCCGTTACATGCGGACGAAGAGCTACGAGTACAATCAGGAGCACCCCAACAACGAAGTGATCGTAAAGGACATCAAACGCATGTCCGGAGGGAGTATCGAGATCGACGAAGTGGCCTTGAATAATCTCCGAAGCGACTACAAACAGCCCTTTTCGGCACGTCCCCAGAAGAACGGCCAGCAGCACCGCCCGCAGCAGCATCAGCAGCGGCAGCAGAAAAACCGCAACCAGCAACAGCACCGGACCTTCACGAAAAATAACGGCGCACACCGCAATTCTTCGAAATAAGCGGTACGCATTTGCGGAAAAATCGTTATCTTTACTACCATTAACCGCGAAAACATCCATTCATGAATAAGCAAACGCTTTTCGGAACGTTCCTGGCGGCGGCGCTGCTGTGCGGCTGCCAGTCGTCGAAAGTGAAGATTTCGGGCCGTTTCGTCGGCAACGACGCCCGGGAGGTCTATCTCGAACAGCTCTCGCCGCTCTCGCCGTCGATTGTCGATTCGACCCGCCTGGCCGATGACGGCAGCTACGAATTCCGGCTCAAGGAGGTTCCCCCGACTCCGGTCCTGTACAACATCGTCTACAACGGCGAACGCATCCCGTTGCTGCTCGCCGGGGGCGACCGGCTGACGGTCAGCTCCGTGGGGAGCATCGTGCGCAACTATACGGTCGAAGGGTCCGTCGAGTCGGATCTGCTGCGGCAGTTCTACCAGGCGTTCGTGAGCGGTGCGCAGCAACTCGACGAAATAGCGGCCAGGTTCGCCGAACCGAATCTCTCGGACGAGGCGCGCAAGAACCTTGCTTCAGAGTATACGGCCGAATATTACCGCATCCGCCGCGAACAGTTGCGTTTCATCATCGAGAACAAGTCCTCGCTGGCGGCGGTTTATGCCCTCTACCAGCGCCTGCCCGGGGATGCCTATCTCTTCAACGGCGACAGCGACGTGGTCTACTATCGCACGGTGGCCGAGGCGCTGGAGCAGAGTTACCCCGATTCGCCCTATCTGCAGACCCTGCTGGCCGAGATCACCCGCATGGATGCCCGTTTGAGCCTCTCGTCGCGCATTACCGAGTCGGAGTATCCCGATCTGGAGCTGATGGACATTTACGGCAAGAAGATCCGCCTCTCGTCACTGGCCGGAAAGGTCATCCTGCTGGACTTCTGGTCCGCGGAGCTGGGTTCGAGCAATACGCTCAATGCCGACCTGAAGGAGATCTATCGCAAATATGTCGATGCACCCGTGGGATTCGAGGTCTACCAGGTGGCCATCGATACCTCGAAACCCTTGTGGATCACTGCCGTACAGGAACAGCAGTTGCCCTGGGTTTCGGTGAGCGACCTGCGCGGCCGCGGCTCCGCGGCGTTGGGCCTCTACAATGTGCAGAAACTTCCGACCAACTTCCTCATTGACAAGAACGGCGTGATCGTCGCCCGCGACATCTACGGCGAGGAGCTGGAGCGGAAACTCGACGAACTGACCCGATGAGGATCTATTTCGCTTCCGACGTGCACCTCGGGGCGGGTGGCGACGCCGCGGCCCGGGAGACCGAACGGCGGTTCGTGGCGTGGCTCGACGACGCGGCACGCGATGCGGAGGCGATCTTTCTCGTGGGGGACATCTTCGACTTCTGGTTCGAATACCGGCGCGTGGTGCCCAAGGGTTTTGTCCGCACGCTGGGCAAACTCGCCGAACTCGCCGACCGCGGCATCCGTGTGGTCTTCTTCACGGGGAACCACGACATGTGGGTCGGTGATTACCTCACGCGCGAATGCGGCATCGAGATCTACACCGCGCCGCAACTGCTGACGCTCCACGGCCGTCAGGTCTTCGTGGCTCACGGCGACAACATGAAGATCGACGGGCAGCCGTTGTTGAAACTCCTGAACCGCGGCTTCCGCTCGCGGACGCTGAAGCGGCTCTTTTCGTGGGGGCTGCACCCCGATCTGGCGTTGAAATTCGGCCACTGGTGGAGCGGGAAGTCGCGCAAAAGCCACAATGCCGCCGATGAAAAGGCGCGGCGCGAGGGCACGGGAGGCGGGTTCGACGCCTCGCTCACCGAACCGCTCATCGCCTATGCCCGGGAGTATGCCGCCGAGCATCATGTCGATCACTTTGTTTTCGGGCACATGCACTTCGCGCGCGATTTCCGCGATGGGGCGCTGCACGTTGTGAACCTCGGCTGCTGGGAGAAGAACCCCGCCTATGCCGTGCTGGACGACCGTGGCGAACTGACCTTGAAAAATCTCGAAGCATGAAACAATATCTCGACCTGCTGCGCCGGATCACGACCGAAGGTGTCGTGCGCGGGGACCGCACCGGAACCGGAACCAAAGGGGTTTTCGGACATCAGATGCGTTTCGATCTGGAGGCGGGATTCCCGCTGCTGACCACCAAACGGGTCTTTCTGAAGGGGGTGATCCATGAACTGCTGTGGTTCCTGAATGGGGATACCAATATAAAATACCTGGTCGAAAACGGGGTCCACATCTGGGACAACGACGCTTTTCGTTACTATAACGAACGCTGCGTGCGGGAGGGCGTGTTGCCGCTCGACCGCGAGGCTTTCCTGGCCGCGGCCGGAGAGGAGTCGCCCATCGACGGATACCGCTTCGGGGATCTGAACCATGTCTACGGTTATCAGTGGCGTTCGTGGCCGCGGCCCGACGGCGGGGTGGTGGATCAGATTGCCGAGGCCCAGGAGCTGATCCGCACGAATCCCGAGTCGCGGCGCATCGTGGTATCGGCGTGGAACGTCCCGGAGATTGCGCAGATGGCCCTGCCGCCGTGCCATGTGCTGTTCCAGTTCTACGTGGCCGAGGGACGGCTGTCGTGCCAGCTCTATCAGCGGAGTGCCGACACGTTCCTGGGCGTACCCTTCAACATCGCCTCCTATGCGCTGCTCACGATGATGATGGCCCAGAGCTGCGGCCTGCGCCCCGGGGAGTTCGTACATACGCTGGGCGATACGCACCTCTATCTGAACCATCTGGAGCAGGCCGCCGAACAGTTGCGGCGCGAACCGCGTCCGCTGCCGACGATGCGGCTGAATCCCGATGTCAAGTCGGTATTCGATTTCCGGTATGCGGATTTCACGCTCGAAGGGTACGATCCCTGGCCGGCGATCAAGGCCCCGATGTCGTTTTAATCCCGGAAAAGTCATGCGAAAGATCCCTGTCGTTTTCAGTATTGATCGTAATGTGGTCACGCCTTTTGTGGTGTGTGTGACCTCGTTGTTGGAGAGTGCCCGTTCCGACACGTTTTATGAACTCTTCGTGTTGTGCAATGCCGCCGGGCTCGATGATGCGATGCGAGAGAAGGTGCGTTGTGTCGAACGCTGTTCGGACCGCTGTTCTCTGACCTTCGTCGATGTTCGAGAAGCCTTTGCTTCGGCCTATGAAATTCGGGGTATCACCATTGCTTCTTATTACCGTCTGCTGATGCCCGATCTCTTTCCGAAGTATGACCGGATGATCTATGCCGATGTGGACATGATTTTCCGAGACGACTTGTCCGATCTCTATGCGGAGGCGTGCACCGGCGGGGAGCTGGTGGCCGGTGTGCGGGAGATGAACGAATTCTTGCAAGGCGAAGATTGCCAACGGGTGAATAATTACCTGCTTTCGATCGGTTGCGACTTGCAGACCTATGTCAACGGGGGATTTCTGGTCTTGAACCTGCAGGCCATGCGTGAGGAGGGGATTGTGCCCCGTTTCCTGGAGCACGCCGGCAAACAGTATATTTATCAGGATCAGGATATCCTCAATATCGTCTGTCGAGGGCGGATCGAACTCCTGCCGATGCGTTGGAACTACACTTACTCCCATTATATGTGGAGCTATGCGGGGCCTGCGGCGGTCTCTTTCCGGGAGGCCCATCGTTCCGAGATCGAGGCGGCCGAACGGTCGGGAACTCTGCACTATTCGGGCCCGAAGCCGTGGAAGAGTTTCTGCCCGCGTTACGACTATTGGTGGGCCTGCTACCGCCGCTCTGCGGTCTTTGATCCCAAGGAGTATTTCCAGGCGCAGGATGCCATCTGTACCATGTTGGCGTGGGCCGAACGGAGACCGAAACCCTCGAAATGGAAACGCTTCAGGCGGCGGTTGTGTAAGGCCGTGGGATTCAAAAAAAGTTATTGGGAATGACAAGCATCATCGTGGCCGTTGCCCAAAACGGCGTTATCGGCGACAGGAATGCGCTCCTGTGGCACATCTCCGAGGATCTGAAACACTTCAAGGCCCTCACCTCGGGGCATCCCGTCGTCATGGGGCGCAAGACCTACGAGTCGCTCGGACGTCCCCTCCCGAACCGCACCAATGTGGTCGTCTCACGGCAGGAGCTGGAGATTCCCGGCTGTCGGGTGGTCCATTCGCTCGACGAGGCGCTGGCGCTGTTTCCCGGAGACGTGGAGGTCTTCATCATCGGCGGGGCCCAGATCTATGCCGAAGCGCTGCCCCGTGCCGACCGCTTCTATCTGACTCGTGTTTTTCATGATTATGAGGGAGATACGCATTTCCCGGAGTGGAACGAGGAGCTGTGGCGTCTCGTCTCCTCCGAAACGTTCCCCTGCGGCAAGGAGTACCCCTGGCCCTTCACCTTCGAGTGCTGGGAGCGGCGTTAAATTAGGTATTTATACCACCGTGCGACCCGCGCGGATTGTCTACCTTTGCAGTGCAAAGGTTTTTTTGTTTCATGGAAGGTATGGGAAAGTATTTCGACATGCTGATGGAGGACGTGCGGATGCGCGAAGGACTGCACGCCTGCATGAACTGCGGCGTCTGCACGGGTGTCTGTCCCGCGGCCGAGTTCTACAACTACGACCCGCGGCAGATCGTCTCGATCGTCCAGACCCGCGATGACGATGCCATCGAGGCCCTGTTGAAGAGCGATACGATCTGGTATTGCGGCGAGTGCATGTCGTGCCGCCCGCGCTGTCCGCGCGGCAACACCCCGGGGTATGTGATCCAGGCGCTGCGCACGCTGTCGCAGAAACTCGGCTTCTTCGTCGAGAGCGAGAAGGGCCGCCAGCAGCTCGCCCTGAAACGCATCATCGGTGAGAATATCCTCCGCACGGGCTACTGCCTCGTGCCGCGGCTCATCAAACCCGAACTCCACCCTGAACAGGGAACCGTCTGGCAGTGGATCTACGACCACGACAAGGAGGTCTACGGGCAGTTTTCGCCCGTCTACATGCGCCACGGGGCCGGAGCCCTGCGCCGCATCGACGAGGAGTCGCTCGATGAGATTCGCCGCATCTTCGATGTCAGCGGCGGCAGCGAGATGTTCGAGACCATCGAGAAACACTCCGACCGCAAGGCCCGCGAAATGGGCTACGAAGAGGGCGCCGATCAGCAGTATATGATGGACGTCTTCTGCAACAACAGTAACGAGCACTATTAGAAGAGATGATGAAGCGCAGAAGTTGGCAGGAGTATCAGAAGGAGATTGCCGACGACCGTTATTACTATGCCCGCAGCTGCATCCGGCAGAACTTCTTCCCGGGCAGCGAAAAGGCCTTTATCGACATTCTGCAGAACGATCTGGGCAAGGATCTGCTCGACGATCCGAAGCACTCGTCCTGCACCGGAATCGGTTACCACTCGGATATCGTGCCCCTGGAGACGATCATGACGGTCGTGGCCCGGCAGTTCTCGCTGATGGACGAGGCCGGGTACGAAAATTTCGTCACCTCGTGCATCACCTCGTTCGGGATCTACTGCGAGGTGCTCTCCACCTGGAACGAATTCCCCGAGACGGAGGAGAAGACCCGCGAGAATCTCTTCAAGGCCACGGGCCGCGAGTTTCGCAAACCGGCCAACGTCGCCCATACGTCGGACGTGATGTTCCACTTCCGCGAGGAGATTGCCGCCCGGGCCAAGCATCGGCTGGTCAACGCCGTGACGGGCGAACCGCTGAAGGTCGTCGAGCACATCGGCTGCCACTACGCCAAGATATTTCCGAAATCCGGGATTGGCGGTTCGGAATTCCCCTACGTGCTGGCCGGCATGATCGAGTCGTGGGGCGGCGAGGTGGTCGACTATCCGGAACGCCGCCACTGCTGCGGATTCGGATTCCGCAACTATCTGGTCCAGGCCAACCGCGGCTACTCGATCGCCAACTCGCACAAGAAACTCGAAAGCATGGCCCCCTACAAGCCCGACTTCATCGTGGCGAACTGCCCGGGGTGTGCGATGTTCCTCGACAAGTGGCAGTACGCCATCGCCGAGATGGAGGGGACGACCTACGGCCAGAACGGACACGGCATTCCGGTGCTGACCTACGAGGAGATGGCCGGTCTGGTGCTGGGCTACGACCCCTGGGCACTGGGCATCCAGATGCACCAGGTCGATGTCGAGCCCCTGCTGGACAAGATGGGCATCGAATACGATCCCGCGGCCAAGTATCTGGGCCGCAACGGCAAATACATCGGTAAACCCGCGTCGGCGGTGGTCAACTGCTGCCCGACGGACACGATATACGACATCAGAGAGTAATGAAGAAACGAATCATCGTCATAGGCGGCGGTGTGGCGGGTATGCAGACCGCGCTGCGCCTTGCGGAACAGGGCGCTGAGCCCGTGATTGTCGAGAAGGAGCCCGAACTGGGCGGCAAACTCCGGGGCTGGCACGTCCTCTTCCCGTCGTTCACGCCCGCCGAGGAGGTCCTGACCGCCCTGCGGCGGCGCATCAATGAGTGCGGTATCGAGGTGCTGACCTCCACGGAGGTCGTGGGGCTGGAGCCCCGGCGCGTGCGCCTCGCCGACGGGCGTACGCTCGAAGGCGAGGCCGTGGTGATCGCCTCGGGATTCACGCTCTTCGACGCCTCGATCAAGGAGGAGTACGGATACGGCATCTACGACAACGTCTTCACGTCGGTCGACATCGAGCGGATGCTCAACGAGGGGCGTGTGGCCAAGGCCGACGGTACGGCACCGCGCCGCATCGCCTTCCTGCACTGCGTCGGCTCGCGCGACGAGAAGGTCTGCCAGCAGCACTGCTCGAAGGTGTGCTGCATCACGGGCGTGAAGCAGGCCATGGAGATGAAGAAGCTCTTCCCCGAGGCCGACGTCTTCAACTTCTACATGGATATCCGCATGTTCGGCCCCGGTTACGAGGAGATGTACCGCGAGGCGCAGCAGAAATACAACATCCACTTCGTGCGCGGCCGGATCTCGGAGGCGAGCCCCACGATCGAGGGGCGCGTGCAGATCAAGGCCGAGGATACGCTTACGGGGCGTCCGCTGCGCATGAGTGTCGATATGCTGGTGCTGCTCGTGGGGATGCGGGCCAACGACGACAACGCCGCACTGGCCGCGGGGGCCGGGCTGAACCGGGCGCCGAGCGGCTTCCTGGCGCCGCGCGACCTCTTCCTGGGGAATGTCTGCAGCAATGTCGACGGCATTTTCTACGCCGGGGCGGTGACCGCCCCCAAGAGCATCGGCGAGACGTTGAACGAAGCGACCGCAGCGGCCGATGCCGCGGTCCGATATACGGAGGCATAGCGATGGCGGCAATCCATTTCGGATATACGATCTCGAAGCCCCGGGCCATCGATCTCGATCGCAACAACCTCCGCAAGAGCGACGAGATTCTGCGCGAGATGCCCGAACTGCAGACCTGCATCGGCTGCGGGGCCTGCACGGCGATCTGCACCGCGGGCAACCTTACGTCGTTCAACTTCCGCAAGGTCCACACGCTCGTCCGCCGCGGCGAGTACCAGGGGGCCTACGAGGAGATGAACAAGTGCATGTTGTGCGGCAAATGCCGCCTGGTCTGCCCCCGCGGGATCAACACCCGGGGCGTGGTGATGCTGATCAAACGTAAACTGGGGGATTTCTGACGATGACTTTCTACGCACCTTTCTGTCTGCCGTTCATCCTCGGCGCCGCGCTGATGTTCCTGATCGTGGCGTGGAAGTGGGGGAGATGGCTCTGGTTCCTGCCGCGCGAGGACAAATTGCGGATCCTGCGCGGAGTGCCCACGCGGCGCACCTTTGCGGCGATCGGCGAGGTTGTGAGCGAATCGCTCCTCCACCGCCGGATCTTCCGCGTCAACCCCCTGCTGGGCTATATGCACATGTCGCTCGCCTTCGGGTGGTTCCTGCTGATCATCACCGGATGGATCGAGACGATCGCCTATCTCGGCTTCCGCTGGGTGCCGATCCAGGGCCACATCTTCTTCAAATACTTCGCCACGAGCCTCGAACACAAACCCGTGTTCGACTTCCTGATGGACCTGCTGCTGCTCTTCGTCCTTTCGGGCGTGGCGCTGGCCTGGGGCAAGCGGCTCTACTCGCGTGCCATGGGGATGCGCCGCACGACGAAGCACGTCCTCGGCGACCGCATCGCCCTCTCGGCCCTGTGGTTCATCTTCCCGGCGCGACTGCTGGCCGAAAGCACCACCTGCGCCCTCTACGGCGGCGGGGGATTCCTTACCGGAGGCCTCGGCGGATGGATGGATGCGCATATCGGCGTCATGCCGCTCATGACGCTCGAATCCATCGCCTGGTGGTTCTACTCCGCGTGTCTCGGGCTCTTCTTCGTGGCGCTTCCCTTCTCGCGCTACATGCACATCTTCACGGAGATTCCGCTGATCTTCCTGCGGCGGTACGGGGTCCGCTCCGGCGAGAAGGAGTCGTCGTACGACCATTTCCAGATCGAGGCCTGTTCGCGCTGCGGCATCTGCATCGACCCCTGTCAGTTGCAGAGTGTGTTGGGAATCAACGACGTGCAGTCGGTCTATTTCCTGCGCGACCGCCGCTACGGCCATCTGCGGCTTCAGGTGGCCGACAACTGCCTGATGTGCGGGCGCTGCGTGGAGCGCTGCCCGGTGAACATCGACCTCAACACGCTGCGCCTCAACTCCCGGGACCGGATGCACAACGTCCCCGACGAACGCCGTTACGGCTATTTTGCGGGGCTGGACCGCTCGTCGGGCGAGGGCAAGGTGGGCTACTTTGCCGGCTGTATGACGCTGCTCACGCCCCGGACGCTGACGGCCATGTCGACGATCTTCGAGGCGGCGGGCGAGGAGGTCTGGTGGGCCGACCGCGAGGGCGGGGTCTGCTGCGGGCGTCCGCTCAAGCTCGCCGGGGAGACCGATTCCGCGCGCAAGATGATGAAATACAACGCCGATCTCTTCCGCAAACACGGCATTACGACGCTCGTGACGTCGTGCCCGATCTGTCTGAAGGTCTTCCGCGAGGATTACGACCTGCCGGGCATCGAGGTGCTTCACCATTCGGAGTATATCCTGCGGTTGATCCGCGCCGGGCGCCTGAAGCCCGAGCACGGGACGACGCGCTTCACGTACCACGACCCCTGCGAACTGGGGCGCGGAAGCGGGATTTACGACGAGCCCCGGGCCGTGATCGAGGCGGTGGGCGAGTTGTTGGAACCGGCCTCGACGCGCGAGAATGCCTTGTGCTGCGGATCGTCGGTGGCCAATACGGCGATTTCGGACGGCCAGCAGGTACAGATTGCGCGTGCGGTAGCCGGGGAGCTGGAGGCTACGGGTGCCGAGGTGATCGTGACGGCCTGCCCGCTCTGCAAGAAGGCGATCGGCCGCGGAACGAAGGGCGAAGTGCGCGATCTGGCGGAGATCGTAGCCGGGGCCCTGAAATAATTTTTTTCGGTGTAAGCGTCTGATAAAAAGGGCGTATGCACTGCCGGACCGGGTTTCGGACGGATTTTGATTTGGAAGAAAGAAATATTTGACTTATCTTTGCACACGCAAAAGCGATAAAGAGGCCCGATGAGGCCGACCGGTTTGGAAGCGGTTGCTTTGGGAAGCGGTTGGAAGAGGGCACGGAAGATATATCGCGGGATGGAGCAGTTGGTAGCTCGTCGGGCTCATAACCCGAAGGCCGGAGGTTCGAGTCCTCCTCCCGCTACCAAAGCGGACAATTCGAGAGAGTTGTCCGCTTTTTTTGTCGTTTTAGACTCCCTCTTTTCAGCTTATCGAACGAATATTCCCGTGTAGCGGGCCGTATTTCCGCAT
The DNA here is from genome assembly GCA_019115745.1 of Candidatus Alistipes intestinigallinarum. Taxonomy (GTDB): domain Bacteria; phylum Bacteroidota; class Bacteroidia; order Bacteroidales; family Rikenellaceae; genus Alistipes; species Alistipes intestinigallinarum. Next base: position 42,268 of record DXDA01000066.1, on the reverse strand, counting down.
CCGTCGCGGACCGTGAGGGCGATGGTGTGTTTGCGGCGGGTGGCCGGCGTGTCGAAGAAATGCGCCAGCGTTCCCTTCATCGGAAAACGGTCGCACGGAACCCATTCGCCGTCGATGCGGAGCGTCCAGGCCGCAATCCCCGAAAAGTTGTCCGTAACGCGGAACTGCAGGGCCTCTGCATCCACGAGGCTTGCCCCTTCGGTGAAGAGCGGCCGGATCGCAGGCGCCAGCGTGTCGGCCACGACAACCAGGTCGCCCGTTGTGCGGGTGACGGCCGTGACGGCCCCGTTCGAGTAGCTTCCCCCAACGTGATAGAGTCCGCCCTTGCGGCCGCGCCCGGCCAGTACGGTGCGGAGCCGGAGCTCCCGGGGAACCTGCGTGCGGATCGTTACGAGGGCCGGAGTCCGCAGCGGGGTTGTCGCTTCGAGAAACCGGTAGGCCGGGGAGAGCACCACGAGACCCGTGCGGCCCGCCGGCGTGTCGAGGCGTACGGGGTGCAGGAAGAGCGGTTCGTAGAGTGACCCCTGCTGGATGCGGATCTCGGCTTCGGAGTCGGCCCGGACGATGGAATTCCGGCCCGGGAAGACCGCCACCGCTGTCGTGTCGGGGCGTGCGCGGAAGCTCTCCGTGCGTCCCTCCACCGTAAATTCCAGCGACGAGCGGTTTCCGCAGTCATCTTCGGTCTCGATCCGGATGCGATGGCGGTCACCTGCCGCCGTGCGTACCACGCCGCGCTCCTCCATCACCGGATAGAACAGATCGGGGGCTTCGGCCAGTTGGGCCAGGCGAATCACCTCGTTGCGCGAGCCGATCTTGAGGGCGTAGCAGCTCACGGCGTCGCTGCAGCGTGACAAATCGTGCGTGAAGCCGTCCATGCGGTATTCGAAGTAGGGTTTTCCGTCGAGGCTGGCCGTGACGCGCCACACCCCGAAGGTGTTGTAGACGCCGTTGCGGCGGTCTGAAACCTCAACCACGAAGTAGCCCTTGCGTCCCACGCCGACAGGCTCGTTGCGCGTCAGGCGGTAGTGGCCTTCGGCATTGCGGACCACGGCGTAGCTCTCCGGCGTACTGCGAACCGGAACGCCGCTCACGGTGTCGATCTCAAAGTAGTGCACCCGCAGGATGCGGGGCGGGAGGTTGTCCGCGGGGCGGATAACCCCTTCGCGGACCACGTTATAGAGCCGTTGCGTCGGGGTGTCGCGGATCTCGAAGTGCAGGTGCGGGCCGCCCGACGAGCCGCTGTTGCCCGAGTAGCCGATCACGTCGCCCTGCTTCACGGGCCAGACATCGGGTTCGAACCAGAGGCTGACGCCGTTCGAGCGGCGGGCGTAGCGCTCCGTGCGGACGTGCTCCTCGATGTCGTCGCGGAAGCGTTGCAGGTGGCCGTAGACGGCCGTCGTGCCGTTGCGCAGCGTGAGGTAGATGGCGCGACCGTAGCCGCCTCCCGAGACCGAGAGGCGCGAGACATAACCGTCGGCCACGGCAACGAGCGGACGGCCCACTTCGCCGTCGGTCTTGATGTCCACCCCGGCGTGGAAGTGCCCGGGGCGCAGCTCGCCGAAGTTGGCCGAGTAGAGCCTTGACTCCTGGAGGATCGGGTAGATATAGTCGTCGGGATCGAGCCTTTGGGCCGGAGCCTCGGCCCAAAGGGCCAGCAGCAGGATGAGGGTCAGAATTCGTCGCATGAGTCCGTATCTTTGACGAGGGACGAGGCCGCATCCAGCACCGCCTCGTAGTCGTATCCGAGCGAAAGCCCGTATCGGATGAGTTTGGCTTTCAGTTCGTAGGGTGTGGCGTATTTCACCGTCCGGGCCTTGCGGGCAAGCTGTTGTGCGAGGCGTTCGCCCATTCCCTGCCGGTCGGCCTGCGCCAGTGCCGCATCGATCGCCTCGCGGCGGATCGCCTTGCGCTGGAGTGCCGTGCGGATCTTGTACTCGCCCCAGCCGCTCAACCGCAGCTTTTCGCGCACGAAGGCCTCGGCATAGCGGGCATCGTCGATGAACCGCTCGCGCACGAGCCGTGCCAGCACCCCCTCGGCCTCTTTTTCCGAGAGCCCCCAGCCGCGCATCAGACGCCGGGCGTCGCTCTCCGACTTCTCGGCCCGGGCGCACAGCCGCATCAGCGATGCCAGGGCCTGTTCGGGCGTTTTTGTGCGTTTTTCGCGTTTTTTCGTTACTTCCGTCGGCTGCATGTGATCCGGTCTTTATCGAAAAGGTCCTTGTAGACGATCGTGTCGGTGTATCCCTCCCCGGCGAGCATCTCCCGCATCGCCTCCGCAGCCTGTTCGTAGATCTCGAACCAGAGCCGCCCGCCGGGTCGCAGCATCCGCCGCCCGGCGCGTGCGATGGCGCGGTAGAAACGCAGCGGATCGTCGTCCGGGACGAACAGCGCCACGCCCGGTTCGTGGTCGCGGACGTTGGGGTGCATCGCCGCGCGGTCGCTCTCCGGCACGTAGGGCGGGTTCGAGACGATGAGGTCGAATGGTTCGGGGAATTGCGCCTCCAGCTCCTGGAGGGCGTCGGAGCGTCGGAGCGTCACACGGGCCCCCAGCCTCCGGAAATTCTCCTCCGCCACGGCCAGCGCCTCGTCCGCGATCTCCGCGGCGAAAACCTCCGCCTCGGGGAGCTCCAGCGCCAGCGAGGCGGCAATACACCCGCTGCCGGTTCCGATGTCCAGGATGCGGAGGGTGCCTGGGGCCTCTCCGGCCTGCCGAGACGAGCCCCTTTGCGCGGTGTGTTCGCTGCGCACGATGCGGTCGACCAGCTCCTCGGTCTCGGGGCGCGGGATCAATACCCCCTCGCGCACCGCAAACCGGCGTCCGTAGAATTCGGCCGCCCCGACGACGTATTGCAGCGGAACCCCATCGGCGAGCCGCTCGATATCCTGCTCCAGCCCTTCGATCCGAAGTTCGGCCCCGGGGTCGGTCAGCAGTGCCGATACCGGGACTCCGGCCCGCTCGCTCACCAGCAGGCGGGCGATGCTGCGGGCTTCGCGCGGGTCGTAGAGCGGCGAAAGACGCCCGGTGATGCAGTCGATGGCTTCGCGGCGTGTCATGGTTGAGGGGTGTTGTCTGTTCGGCTGCCCGGTCATCGCTTCAACAGGTCGGCCAGGGCGATGGCCACGGCGGCCTCGACGACCACCGCACCCCGCAGCGCCACACAGGCGTCGTGGCGTCCGCGGATCTCCAGCGCTTCGACCCGGCCGGTCGTCAGGTTGTAGGTCTCCTGCGGGCGGGAGATGCTTGGCGTGGGCTTCAGCGCCGCACGCACCACCACCGCGTTGCCGTTCGTGATGCCGCCGTTGATTCCTCCGGCGTGGTTCGTCCGGGTGTGCCCTTCGGCATCGGTGATCGGGTCGTTGTTCTCCGAACCCCGCATCCGGCTTCCGGCAAATCCGCTTCCGAACTCCACCCCCTTGACCGCCGGGATCGAAAAGAGCAGATGGGCCACACAACTCTCGACCGAATCGAAAAAGGGCTCGCCGAGCCCCGCGGGAACTCCCTCGACCCGGCATTCGACCACGCCGCCCACCGAGTCGCGGTCGGCGGCGGCCGCGCGTACCACCTCGTCGAAGCGCGCCGGGTCGTTGCAGCCGCCGATCTCCGTGAGGCACGTCGTGAAGCGCACCCCCTCGGGCAGCATCTTCTTGGCTACGACTCCTGCGGCGACCAGCGCCACGGTCAGTCGGGCCGAGAAGTGGCCGCCGCCCCGCGGGTCGTTGCAGCCGTCGAACTTCCGGTAGGCCACCCAGTCGGCGTGCGACGGGCGGAAATGGCGCTCGACATTGGCGTAGTCCTGCGAGCGGGTATTCGTATTGGCGAAGGTCACGGTCAGCGGTGCACCGGTCGTGCGGCCGTTCCAGATTCCCGAGACGATCGTCGGCAGGTCGGGTTCGCGGCGCGGGGTCGTACCCGCGGCTCCGCTCCGGCGGCGCGCCAGATCGGCCTCGAAATCGGCCTCCGCGAGCGGAATGCCCGCCGGTACGCCGTCCATCGTGATGCCGACCTGCGGTCCGTGCGACTCGCCCCAGATGGCGAGCCGGAAATTTACTCCGTATTGATTCATCGTCGATTCGTTTTCAGTGCCTTTACACCCGGACAAGCTCCAGATCCTCGAAGAAGCGCGGATAGCTCTTGGCCACGCTTTCGGCCCCCTCGATCGTCACGGCCCCGTCCGAACGCAGCGCCGCAACGGCCAGCGACATCGCCATGCGGTGATCGCCGTGGCTCCGGGTGCGGGCTCCGTGGATCGCACCGCCGCGGATCCGCATCACGTCCTCCTCCGAGGTGTCGACCTCGATGCCCAGCTTGCCGTACTCCTCGCGGATCGCCTCGGCGCGGTTGCACTCCTTGTACTCCAGCCGCGACGTGCCGCGGATCGTGCTCACCCCGTCGGCCGCAGCCGCCAGCGGCGCCAGCGCCGGAAAGAGGTCGGGACAGTTCGTGGCGTCGAATTCGAAGGCGTGCAGCGGGCGGTGGAGCGCCGTGACGGCATCCGGTTCGTTGATCACCGCAGCTCCGGCCCGCACGAGGGCCGTGCAGATGGCCGTGTCGGCCTGCTTCGAGAGCGTCGAGACATTGCGCACGGTGATCTCTCCGGCCGTGGCGCCGGCCACCAGCAGCATGGCTGCGGCGCTCCAGTCGCCCTCGATGCTGAAATAGGTGGCGCCGTAGCGCTGACGCCCCGGGATGTAGAACTCCCGGTAATCGCGCTGGCTGATCTCGATGCCGAAACGTTCGGCCGTGTCGAGCGTCATGTCCAGATAGGGGGTCGAGACGGCGTCGTGCACGTGGAGCGTGGTGTCGCTCTCGGCCAGCGGCAGCGAGAGCAGCAGTCCCGTGATGAACTGCGACGAGACCGAACCGTCGACCTCGACCTCTCCGCCGTGGATCGGTCCGCACACCTCGATGGGTAGGAATCCGCCGTTGTCGCGCACCGTGACGCCCAACTGCCGCAGCGGGTCGAGCATCATCGTCATCGGGCGCTTGAGCAGCGACCCGCGGCCGTCGATGGTGATGGGGGTCGGGCAGAGTGCGGCGACGGGGGTGAACAGGCGTGTCGAGAGTCCCGATTCACCGACATCGAGGCGGTTGCCCCGGGGATTCAGCCCGCCGCGGATCGAGAGCGACGTAGGGTCGACCTGTTCGACCCGGGCGCCGAGCGTCTCGATGCAGCGCAGCGCCGAGCGGGTATCGTCGCAAAATTCCAGATTGCGCAGCACCGTGGGCTCTTCCGAGAGCAGGGATGCCGCCAGGGCACGCTGAGCGTAACTTTTCGAACAGGGCGGCGTCAGCGTGCCTTTGACGCGGCCCAACGGAACCGTTTTGTCCATATGTATCCTAACCTAAACCTTGCTTTTTTTGGGGCAGCCCGCTTTTCCCGGGACGCGCCCTTTTTCTTTCCGCGGCCGCAGCCCGTTCTTTTCCGGGATACACCCTTTTCCTCTTGCGATTGCAGCCCTTCCGGCCCTCTCCGTCCTCTTCCGTCCTCTTCCGGTCTCCTCCTGGTCTCTCCCGGTCCCTTCCGGCCCGGGACCCCGGCTATTCCTGGCCCTCCTCCGCGGCTTGGCGCATCTCCTCACCCCGGCGGTTCTTCATCTCCTGGGTCAGCTGGTGGCTCTTCTTGAGCTCGAAGTGCTGGCCGAGGTAGACCTTGCGCACCATCGGGTCGGCAGCCAGCTCCTCGGCCGTACCCGTCTTGAGGATCTTGCCCTCGTAAAGCAGGTAGGTGCGGTCGGTGATGGCCAGCGTCTCGTCGACGTTGTGGTCGGTGATGATCACACCGATATTCTTGTGCTTGAGCGTCGCCACGATCGACTGGATATCCTCCACGGCGATGGGGTCCACACCCGCGAAGGGTTCGTCCAGCAGGATGAAGGCCGGGTTGATGGCCACGGCGCGTGCGATCTCCGTACGGCGTCGTTCACCGCCCGAGAGCTGGATGCCGAGGCTCTTGCGGACCTTCTGGAGCCGGAACTCCTCGATCAGCGCCTCGACGCGTTCGGCCTGGTACTCCTTCGAGTAGTCGGTCATCTCCAGCACGGCGCGGATATTCTCCTCGACCGACAGGCGGCGGAAGACCGACGCCTCCTGGGCCAGATACCCCACGCCCAACTGGGCCCGGCGGTAGACCGGCAGTCCGGTCAGTTCGTTCACCTGTCCCTGGTCGTTCTCCAGGAAGATCCGCCCTTCGTTGGGCTTGATCAGGCCGACGATCATGTAGAAGGTCGTGGTTTTGCCCGCCCCGTTGGGTCCGAGCAGTCCGACGATCTCCCCCTGGTTCACGTCGATCGACACGTGGTCGACGACCGTCCGGGACTTGTATTTCTTGACCAGTTCGCTGGTGTAAAGGCGCATGACGTAGAGTATAAAATTTTTACAAAGTTATGCTTTTTTCCGAAAAGTTTTTTATCTTTACGTTGAATTTTCTTTTAATGCATACAAACGGCGAAATGAAACAGTTCGATTCTTCTCTCTTGCATGACAAACTGAAGGAATATTTCGGTTTTTCGTCATTCAAGGGGAATCAGGAGGCGGTGATCCGCAATGTGCTGGAGGGCAAGGATACCTTTGTACTGATGCCTACGGGCGGGGGCAAATCGTTGTGCTACCAGTTGCCGGCACTCCTGATGGACGGGGTGGCGATCGTCATTTCGCCGCTCATCGCCCTGATGAAGAACCAGGTCGACTCCATGCGCACCTTCTCTGCCGAGTCGGGCATTGCGCACTTCCTGAACTCGTCGCTCAACAAGACCGCCGTGGCGCAGGTCCGCCAGGACGTGCTCGACGGCAAGACCAAACTGCTCTATTTCGCCCCCGAGTCGCTCACCAAGGAGGATAACGTGGCCTTCCTGCGCAAGATCAAGATCTCGTTCTACGCCATCGACGAGGCGCACTGCATCTCGGAATGGGGCCATGACTTCCGCCCCGAGTACCGCCGCATCCGGCCGATCATCAACGAAATCGGACAGGCCCCGCTGATCGCCCTCACGGCCACGGCAACCCCCAAGGTGCAGATGGATATCCAGAAGAACCTCGGCATGTCCGACGCTTCGGTCTTCAAGTCGTCGTTCAACCGCCCGAACCTCTACTACGAGATCCGCGCCAAGCACAACGTCGACCACGACATCATCCGCTTCATCAAACAGAACGAAGGCAAGAGCGGCATTGTCTACTGCCTGAGCCGCAAGAAGGTCGAGGAGCTGACCGAGCTGCTGATCGCCAACGGCATCCGCGCCCGGGCCTACCATGCCGGCATGGATGCCGCGACGCGGGCCGCCAACCAGGATGATTTCCTCATGGAGCGGGTCGAGGTGATCGTCGCCACGATCGCCTTCGGAATGGGCATCGACAAGCCCGACGTGCGTTATGTGATCCACTACGACATCCCGAAGTCGCTCGAAGGCTACTACCAGGAGACCGGACGTGCCGGCCGCGACGGCGGAGAGGGCTATTGCCTGGCCTTCTACAGCTACAAGGATATTCAGAAACTCGAAAAGTTCATGCAGGGAAAACCCGTCGCCGAACAGGAGATCGGGAAACTGCTTCTGCTCGAAACGGTCTCCTATGCCGAGAGCTCGATGTGCCGCCGCAAGACGCTGCTGCACTATTTCGGTGAGGAGTATACCGAGGACAACTGCGGAAACTGCGACAACTGCCGCAATCCCAAACCCAAGGTCGACGCGCGTGCGGCCTTGAAAATGGCCCTGGAGGCCCTGCGCGACATCGGCGACAAGTTCAAGGTCGATTACCTGATCAATGTGCTCGTGGGCAAGAATACCGCCCTGATCAAGAGCTACGGACACAACACCTCGAAATGGTTCGGAGCCGGAGCCGAGCACGATGCCCGTTTCTGGGGTGCCGTGCTGCGCCAGGCCCTGATCCTGGGGCTGATCGACAAGAGCATCGAAAACTACGGACTGATCTCGATCAACAAGAAGGGCGAAAACTACATCGCCATGCCGTATCCCGTGACGGTGACCCTCGACCACGATTACGACGAAGAGGAGAAGGAGGCCGAATCCGTCGCCCCGATGGGTAAGGGCGGAGCCGCCGACGAAGAGCTCTTTGCCATGCTCAAGGACCTGCGCAAGAAGGTCGCCAAACAGCACGGGCTGCCGCCGTTCGTGATCTTCCAGGATCCCTCGCTCGAAGATATGGCCATGCAGTACCCGATCACGCTCGAAGAGATGCAGAATATCACGGGTGTAGGAGTCGGCAAGGCCCGCAAGTTCGGCGAGGAGTTCATCAAACTCATCAAGGCCTATGTCGAGGAGAAGGAGATCATCCGTCCGCAGGACATGGTCGTCAAGGGTGTGGCCAGCAAGTCGGGCAACAAGATCTTCATCATCCAGTCCATCGACCGGAAGATGGATTTCGAGGACATCGCACGCGCCAAGGACCTCGACTTCGACGAGCTGCTGACCGAGATCGAGGCCATCGTCAACGCCGGCACGAAACTCGACATCTCCTACTACCTGAAGGAGTTCATGGATGAGGACAAGATCGAGGACATCTACCTCTATTTCAAGGAGGATGCCGAGAGCGACTCGCTGGATGCCGCCATCGAGGAGCTGGGCGCCGATTACACCGAGGAGGAGATCCGCCTCGTGCGCATCAAGTTCATCTGCGAACAGGGCAACTGACCCGGGGCGTGATGAGGTGACCGGCCGGGGGCGAGAGAAGACGAGAGGAGAGGGGAAGGAGAGGAGAAGAGAGGTCCTGCCCGGGGTGGGGAAACGGAGAGAGGAGACGAGCGGACGAGAAGAAAAGATCGGTGCCGGGTTGTTCCCGCAAGGGACGGGAGGACGGGCACCGAATCGATAAAACCTAAAGACTACGCCTATGAACAAAAAGACTTTTACACTTGCCCTTGTTTTTTTAGTGTTGACGTTGGTGTGGCTCGGGACCAATGTGTATTGGAAGTTTACCCATTCCAATTGTGTCCATGCTTTTGATTTTATCATCGGCATTCTGTTCGTCGCCGCAGCCGCCGGAATGGTTTATAACGAATACCACAAAAAGAAGCGCAAGCATCTCGACGAGGTGGACCCTCATAAAATACCGTAAGTTGATGCGTACGATCGACCGTGTGATGGCCGTTTTGGCCGTAGTGTTCTTTTTTGCTGCCGTGATTTCGGGCTGGAGAGTCTCCGTAGCCGAGGGGCAGGATCTGTGGTATGTGCCTTTGCTGTTGGCGCTGGCTTCGGCGGCGATGACGTTCGGGGCCTTGCACCATCGGATCCGTAAAACCGTTGAAAAGGAGAAATGATGATGAAATTCAATTTCATGCAGGTGGTGCGTCTGGTCGGCATGGTTCTGGCCATTGCCGGCATCATCTACGCGCTGGAATTTATGGAGCGGGGCATAGCCGTCTGGTTTTGGGTTCTGCTGCTGGGTATCGGATTTGTGGGTCTGCTCTATACGTTCCGCCTCACACAGCGGCGTATGGCCCGGGAGAAACGCGAGCGCGAGCGTACCATGAAGCGTTCGGCGAAGCGCCGTCAAAGCAAATAAATGACGCTTTTTTCGAAGCATTACTCCATGAAAAATAGAAGAGTTCTTTTTTCAGCTTTTCTTATCGCTGTTTCGTTTCTGTCGTGCAATCGGTCCGATTCCTACATTGTGAAGGTAACGGGTTGCGGATTGGACTCTTGTGCGGACAACTCGCGGATGCTCGTTTTTTCCTACGATGCCGATTTTCGTTTCGATGCTCCTGTGGCGAGCGCCACGGTTGTCGACGGAGCCTTTAGCCTCTCTTTTCGGGACTCGGTGACCCGCGTCTACGAATTGGTTGCCGAGGAGGATATCCGGCGTGGATCGTTCATGACCTATACGTTCTTTTCGGATGACGAACCTCTGCATTTCACGTTCATCCGGAAATACGGCGTACAGCGTGCCGAGGTTGCAGGAAGCCCTGACAACGAAGAACTCTATCTCTACCGAAACCGGTGGCATCTCCTTTGTGAGCCTGCCGACAGCCTGGAGTACGAAGTCGACCAGTGGCGAGTCTCGAAATACGGTGCGGACGGATATCCCGAGAGAGGCAGTGCTGATGCAGCCCGCCTGTATGCGGAGTATGAAATGATTTCCCGGATGTTGGACAGTCTGAAGGAGGCTTCGGGCTACGAGGAGTGGTTATACGACCGGATTTGCCATCATAAAACGCTTGCCGGTTTGTTCCGAGTTGCACAGGCATTGGATCGGGAACTTATGCTGGTGGATCGGAATCCTGAACGGCAGATCGACACAATGTGGTTGGGTCTCTACGCCGACTATCGGCCTCTTTACCCTGATAGCTGGCTGGTGCACCGTACCGACGGACTGTTGGCCACAGCCGAGCGGCTTCGTCCAGGTCAATCTTTCCCTGATTTCAGTGCTCCTTCCATGGACGGAAGTCGTTACCGCCTTTCGGAACTGGTCGAAGGTCGGATTGCCGTGCTGGATTGCTGGGCCTCGTGGTGCCTTCCGTGTCGCAGGCACTCCATCGAGTTGATCCCGCTCTACGAAAAGTACCGCGACCGCGGATTTACGGTCGTCGGGGTGGCGCGTGAGTATGATGATCTGGACGATATGCGGCAGGCCATCGAAAAGGACGGCTATCCGTGGGTACAACTCTACGATCTGGACAACACCGAGGGTATCTGGGAACTCTACGGGCTCTCCACGGCTGGCGGAGGTATCTTCCTGATCGACCGCGAGGGGCGCATTGTCGAGAAGGTCGCCGACATCGAATCGGTGCGAAGCTATCTTGAGGAGCATCTGGGACGGTAGTGGCGATAGGAGCCGTTCGCCGCGGGGTGTGACGTCTGTCCTGTCGGCGTGTTGTGATCCTACGTAAAATCTTTCCCGGCGATGCGTTGCGTCGTCGGGTTTTTTGTATCTTTGTACCCGTATGACGGAAGTACGAGCCAAAAAGGCCTTGGGTCAGCACTTTCTGACCGACCTGAACATCGCGCGCAAGATTGCCGAAGCCCTCTCGGGAGGTTCGGCCGAAGCTCCTGCTGACACGCTGGAAGTGGGGTGCGGGATGGGTGTGCTGACGCAGTTCCTGCTGCGGCGCGACGATCTTGTGACGTGGGGCGCCGAGATCGATACCGAGAGTGTCGAATACCTCCATGCCCACTATCCGGCCTTCACGCCCCGGCTGATCGAGGGCGATTTTCTGAAACTCGACCTGCGGGAGCGCTTCCCCGGGGGGCTGCGCATCATCGGCAATTTCCCCTATAACATCTCGTCGCAAATCTTCTTCAAGGTGCTGGAAAACCGCGACCTTGTTCCCGAATGCGTGGGGATGATCCAGCGGGAGGTGGCCGTGCGGATCGCCGAGCCGCCCGGATCGAAGGAGTACGGCATCCTGTCGGTGCTCCTGCAGGCGTGGTACGACATCGAATACCTCTTCACGGTGAACGAGACGGTCTTCAATCCGCCTCCGAAGGTCAAGAGCGCCGTGATCCGCCTGCGGAGGAACGGCGTAGAGCGGCTCGACTGCGACGAAGCGCTGTTTATCAAGGTCGTGAAGGCCTCGTTCGGACAGCGGCGCAAGATGCTGCGCAACTCGTTGAAGGCGGTTTTTGGGAACTTCGGCGGTGAGGAGCACCCCTTCTTTACGCGGCGGGCCGAGACGCTCTCGGTGGCGGAGTTCGTCGAGCTGACCCGCTGGGTCGCGGAGCGATTGGAGAAGCGGGGATAAAGGGTACTGGCCGGAATCGCGGGGCGTCAACCCGTTGGAAACGTGAGCATGGAAGGCTCTTGCCGGAATCGCGGAATGACCAGTTGGTTGGAGCGGTTGATTGGAAGCGGAGCTTGAAGTGATGAAAAGGAGCGGGCAGCACACGGCGGACCGCTTTTTTTTTCGAAATGCCCTGTTTTTGATCTCTTTTTGGCGGATTGGCATGGCCGATTCGGGAAAAATCCGTATATTGGGATGACCGTGAACCCATTATAAATCAAATGAAAATTTCCATGAAACGCTTTTACCTGCTGGCTCTTGCTGCCGCCCTTGCCTTTGCCGGATGCGGGAAGGACAAGGATGAAAAAATCCCCCCCCCGACGGAAGATGAAAATTTTGCATCCCTGTTCGACCCTGCATTTCTCCAGATATTGGAGGATCGGGGTTATATCACCGACGCGGAAAATATCACCCCGCAGGATGTTGCCGCAATTACCGAACTGGATGTTTCGGGGTCGTCTGATAGCTACGGCTCCCTGACCTCCCTGCAGGGGATCGAGTATTTCGAATCGCTGGAAACGCTGAATTGCTCCTTCAATGAACTGACGGTGTTGGATGTGAGCCAAAATACGAAACTGACGCACTTGAACTGCTATTTCAATATGTTGACGGAGTTGGATGTGAGCGGCTGCACGGTGCTGGCGTATTTGAACTGCTCGTGCAATGAGTTGACGGAGTTGGATACGAGCTCAAACACGAAACTGATGTACTTTGACTGCTCCTACAATCAGTTGAAGTCGATAATTATTAGCGGTTGCTCTGGAGATGGTTATCTGGATTTCTCCGACAATGAAATAGAGTCTTTGGTTATTGGCGACTGTCCGGAGTGACGGGGTTGAACTGCTCGTGCAATGAGTTGGCGGAGTTGAATGTGAGTGGCTGTACGGCGCTGGCGGCGTTGTCGTGCGAGAGAAATCCGGGCGACGGTCGAGGCGCGGAACCGCTTCGGCAACCCTTCATTCGCTCTTCCGCCCCTGAAACGGGCTTCTTAAGCCCGCGCCCCTGAAACCGGTTTTTTAAAGAGGTGAGGCGCAGAACCGGGTCGGATGCCGGATGAAGCCTCTTCCGCCCATAAAACCCCTTTCTTAAAGGGGCGCCCGGTTAAGAACCGCCGGTTTAAAAAACCGGTCATTCCCCGCTTGACGGGGAATCTACCCGGCTAAGAGCCGGGCTCTATAGGCTGCTGGATCTTTAGCAGTTTCCGAAGCGTGAATCCGCGTCCAACGTTCGAAGCGCGGAACTGCTTCGGAAACCCTTCATTGACACCTCCGCCCCTAAAACCCCTTTCTTAAAGGGGTAAGCCCGCGGAGACTGTTACGAGATCCTCGCGTGCCAGGTACTTCCGGGCCAGACGCTGCACGTCGGTCGGCGTCATGCTCCGGATGCGGCGGAGGTTCTCGCCGATGATGCGGTTGTCGAAGCCGCACAGAATGTTCTCGATCGTGACGTCGGCAATCCCGAACGGCCCGTCGAGAATCCGCATCATCTCACCCGTCATCATGTTCTTCACCAGCGCCAGCTCCTCGTCGGGCATCGGCTCCGTGCGCAGGCGCTCGATCTCGCGGTAGATCTCCTGCAGGGCCTCCTGCGTGACGTCGGTGCCGACTTGCGTGGCCACGGCGAAGTAACCCGCGCGTTCGAAGTTGACCATCGCAGCCACCACGCCGTAGGTGTACCCGTTGCGTTCGCGGAGGTTCTGCATCAGCCGCGACCCGAAGTAGCCGCCGAGGGCCGTGGCCACGACCTGCATCCCGACGAAATCGGGGTGCTGGCGCGGGAAGAGCAGGCGCCCGAGCCGCAGCGACGACTGTACGGCCCCGGGGTGCGGGACGAAGGCTTCGTGGACGGTCTCGGGGACCGGGAAGTCGGCGCCGGTTCCGGCCGGACCGTGGGGCAACTGCTCCGCAAGCGCCCCGATGGCCTGGCGTTCGTGTTCGCCGATGCGTCCGCTGCACACCACGAAGCAGTTTTCGGCGGTGTAGAAGCGCCGGTAGAAGGCCTCGACATCGGCGCGCGTCAGCGAATCGTAGAGCCGTTCGTCCGACGAAATGCCGTAGGGGTGCCGGGGACCGAAAAGTGCCTGTGCAAAGGCTTCGCGGGCCTGCACGTCGACCTTTGTGCGGTCGATGGCGAGCCGCTGGCGGCGCTTGGCGGCGTAGGTGCGCAACTCCTCCTCGGGGAAGGCCGGGCGGAGCAGGATCTCCGCAGCCACTTCCAGCGTTTGGTCGAAGAACTTCGAAAGCGTGGCGAAGTTGATATAGGCGTAGTCGCGGTCGATGTTCACGTCGTACCACGAGCCGTAGTAGTCGAGTTGTTCGGCGATTTGCTGTGCGCTCCGGCGGTCGGAGCCTTCGGCCAGCAGATTCGCGGCGGCCGAGGCCGAGAAGGGCACCGTCTGCACGGCCGAGCCGGCCCGGAAGACGAACGAGATGCGCAGCACCTCGAAATCCGCCGAGGGGAGCGTGTAGAGCGCGACGCCGTTTGCCAGCACGCTCTTTTCGGCCTGCTGCACGTCGATTTCCGAAGGGTTGATGCGGGGAGGAGTCATTTTTTTGCGCGGTAGATGAGGGTGGAACTCTTTTCGGGGGCGAGGATGCGGCGGCAGAACGAGCGGATCGCGTCGGGTGTCACCGCACGGTAGAGGTCGACTTCGCGGTTGATGAGCCCCAGGTCGCCGAGCATCTCGTAGAAGCCGAGGTTCATGGCCTTGTTCATGACGTTCAGTTCGCCGAAGAGCGTGTTGGCTTCGAACTTGTTCTTGACCTTTTCGATCTCGTACTCCGTGGCGGCGTCGCGCTGCAGGGCCTCGATCTCCTCGCGGAAGGCCGCTTCCACGGCTTCGGGGGTCGTGCCGGGGAGCAACTGCCCCGTGAAGACGAACAGCCCCGGGTCGACGTCGCCCGAGACGTAGGCGTTGACGCTCGACAGCAGGTTGCGCTCCTTGACCAGATGGGTGTAGAGGCGCCCCGAATCGCCGCCGGCCAGCAGGTCCGAAACCAGGTCGGCCGTATAGAAGTCGGGCTCCGTGCGGGCGCACATGCGGTAGGCTACCGAGACGGTTGTCGCCGGGACGTCGCGCTCGACCTCCTGACGCCGGGCCTCCGTCTGCGGCGGCTCCTGCGGAATCGGGCCCGCAGCCGCGGGCGTGTCGGCGAGTGCGCCGAACCACTTCTCGGCCAGGTCGAGCATCCGCTCCTCGTCGAGATCGGCCGAGAGCGAGAGAATGGCGTTCGACGGGTGGTAATAGCGTCGGTAGAAGGCCTCGACGTCGGCGAGCGTTGCCTGGGCGATGTGGTCGGGGGTCAGCCCGATGGTGGCCCAGCGGTAGGGGTGCGTGCGGTAGGCCAGCGCCCGGAGGAGCATCGTCTGGTCGCCGTAGGGCTGGTTGAGGTAGCGTTGGCGGAACTCCTCGATGACCACGCGCTTCTCGGTTTCGAGCTTCTCGGGCGTGATGTCGAGCCCCTCCATGCGGTCGCTTTCGAGCCACAGCGCCGTTTCGAGGTTGTCTTTCGGAAGGGTGATGTAGAAATCCGTGTAGTCGTTGTTCGTGAAGGCGTTGTTGTCGCCCGAGGCCATCTGCACCGGAAGGTCGAAGTTCGGAACGGCACGCGTGCCGCGGAACATGAGGTGTTCGAACAGATGGGCGAATCCCGTGCGGGCGGGGTCTTCGTTGCGGGCCCCGACCCGGTAGAGGAGGTTCACGGCGGCGAGTTTCGACGCCCGGTCGCGGTTGACCGCGACGACGAGTCCGTTGGACAGCGTTTTTCGTGTGTAGGGAATCATGCGCGCAAAGGTACGAAAAAAGCCGCGCTCCGGCAACCCGCCTGCAGCCGCGGCACATCGCCGTGCGGCAGTGTCGGATCGAAAACCCTTGTCGGGGAGTTCCCGGGCGGTCGTGCGGTAACGCATTATTGGTTAACCAGTTTTGCAACTTCGTGATTTCCCGCTATTTTGTTGTTACCGAAATAACAGTTGGCTGTTATTTTTTTAACATCGAAAACAGTAAAATTTTACATGTTTTTTGAACAAAAATAGGCTTCGTTTTTCCGCCGAAATTGCTATCTTTGCAACGCCTGTCTGTTCGGGCAATGCCGGAAAGAGAGAAAAACACACAAATATCTTCTAAAATTTAACGAAATGGCAGAAAAGAAATTTATCACTTGTGATGGTAACTACGCTGCGGCCCATGTGGCTTACATGTTCTCGGAGGTTGCAGCCATCTATCCCATCACGCCGTCGTCGACGATGGCCGAACTCGTGGACGAGTGGGCCGCTCAGGGCCGGAAGAACATCTTCGGAGAGACCGTAAAGGTCGTGGAGATGCAGTCGGAGGCCGGCGCCGCCGGTGCCGTACACGGCTCGCTGCAGAGCGGTGCCCTGACCTCGACGTTCACCGCGTCGCAGGGTCTGCTGCTGATGATCCCCAACATGTACAAGATCTCCGGCGAGCTGCTCCCGGGCGTCTTCCATGTCTCGGCCCGCGCCCTGGCCGCGCAGTGCCTGTCGATCTTCGGCGACCATCAGGACGTGATGGCTGCCCGTCAGACCGGTTTCGCCATGCTGGCCACCTCGTCCGTACAGGAGGTGATGGACCTCGCCGGCGTTGCTCACATCGTGGCGCTGAAGGCCCGCGTTCCGTTCCTGCACTTCTTCGACGGTTTCCGTACGTCGCACGAGATCCAGAAGATCGAGCTCATCGACGAGGCTTCGCTTACGGCCCTGCTCGACCGCGATGCCCTGAAGGCCTTCCGTGCCCGTGCCCTGAACCCCGAACACCCCGTCACGCGCGGTACGGCTCAGAACCCCGACATCTACTTCCAGACGCGCGAGGCTGCCAACAAGTTCTATGAGGCCGTGCCCGACATGGTGGCCGACACCATGAAGGAGATCTCGAAGATTACCGGCCGCGAATACAAACCGTTTGTCTACTACGGTGCCGAGGATGCCGAGCACATCATCATCGCCATGGGCTCCGTTACGGAGACCATCAAGGAGACGGTCGACTACCTGCGCGCCAAGGGCGAGAAGGTCGGTGTGATCACTGTACACCTCTACCGCCCGTTCGCCGTGAAGTATCTCCTGGAGGTGCTGCCCGCCAGCGTCAAGCGCATCTGCGTGCTCGACCGCACGAAGGAGCCCGGCGCCAACGGCGATCCGCTCTACCTGGATGTCGTCGAGGCCTTCACCACGAACCGTCATTCGCTGCCGTGCGGTGAGATGCCGCTGATCATCGGCGGCCGCTACGGCCTCTCGTCGAAGGACACCACCCCGGCTCAGATGCTGGCCGTCTTCGAGAACATGAAGCTCGCAGAGCCCAAGAACCAGTTCACCGTCGGTATTGTCGACGACGTGACGTTCCGTTCGCTGCCCGTCGGCGAGGAGATCTCGCTGGCCAAGCCCGGCACGTTCGAGGCGCTGTTCTTCGGTCTGGGAGCCGACGGTACGGTGGGTGCCAACAAGAACTCGATCAAGATCATCGGCGGTACGACGAACAAGTATTGCCAGGCCTACTTCTCCTATGACTCGAAGAAGTCGGGCGGTTACACGTCGTCGCACCTGCGTTTCGGCGATCTGCCCATCACGTCGCCCTACCTCGTTACGACGCCCGACTTCGTGGCTTGCCACGTTCCGTCGTATGTCGACAAGTACGACGTGCTGAAGGGTCTGAAACCCGGCGGTTCGTTCCTGCTGAACTCGGTACACGACGCCGAGACGACCTGCGCCACGCTGCCCGACCACATGAAGGCTTACATGGCCAAGAACAGGATCAACTTCTACATCATCAACGCCACGAAGATCGCCGCCGAACTCGGCCTGGGCTCGCGCACGAACACCATCATGCAGTCGGCCTTCTTCAAGATCGCCAACGTCATTCCGTTCGAGAAGGCCGTTGAGGAGATGAAGCACGCCATCCTGAAGTCCTACGGAAAGAAGGGTGAGGATATTGTCAACATGAACTACGCAGCCGTAGATGCCGGCGGCAAGGAGGTTGTGAAGGTCGAGATCCCGGCCGAGTGGGCCCAGATCGAGGACAAGGGCTTCGTGACGCCGTCGCACGCTTCGTATCCGGATTTCGTCCGCAACATCGTCGAGCCGATCAACGGCCTGAAGGGTGACGATCTGCCGGTTTCGGCCTTCAACGGCCGCGAGGACGGTACGTGGGAGAACGGTACGGCCGCCTATGAGAAGCGCGGTATCGCCGTGAACGTGCCGGAGTGGAAGATTGCCAACTGTATCCAGTGCAACCAGTGCTCGTATGTCTGCCCGCACGCAGCGATCCGTCCGTTCCTGGCCACCGACGAGGAGGCCGCCGCTTCGGGCGCCGAGTGGAAGCAGGGCCTGGGCGAGACGAAGGCCTACAAGTTCCGCGTGCAGGTGTCGCCGCTCGACTGTACGGGTTGCGGCAACTGCGTGGATATCTGCCCGGCCAAGGAGAAGGCGCTCGTCATGCGTCCGCTGGAGGAGCAGATGCCGCAGCAGAAGAACTGGGACTACATCACCAAGAACATCGGTTACAAGCAGGTGGTCGACAAGACCAAGTCGGTGAAGAACCTGCAGTTCGCACAGCCGCTGTTCGAGTTCTCGGGAGCCTGCGCCGGTTGCGGCGAGACGCCCTACATCAAGGCTCTCTCGCAGCTCTTCGGTGACAAGATGATGGTTGCCAACGCTACGGGCTGTACGTCGATCTACTCGGGTTCGGCACCGTCGACCCCCTACTGCACCAACGCCGAGGGCAAGGGTCCGGCCTGGGCAAACTCGCTCTTCGAGGATAACGCCGAGTTCGGTCTGGGTATGCACCTCGGAATCGAGAAGCTCCGCGACCGCATCCAGATGACCATGGAGGAGGCTATCGCCAACTGCACGAAGTGCTCCGACGAGCTGAAGGGCGTGATGAAGGAGTGGATCGAGAACCGCGGTTCGTCGTCGAAGTCGGCCGAGGTGACGGCACGCCTGATCCCGCTGATGGAGGCTTGCGGCTGCGACTACTGCAAGAAGATTCTGGAGCACAAGGATTGGCTCATCAAGAAGTCGCAGTGGATCATCGGTGGTGACGGCTGGGGCTATGATATCGGTTACGGCGGTGTGGATCATGTGCTGGCTTCGGGGCAGGATGTGAACATCCTCGTGGTCGACACGGAGGTCTACTCGAATACGGGAGGCCAGTCGTCGAAGTCGACGCCGGTCGGAGCCGTTGCGAAGTTCGCATCGAGCGGCAAGCGCATCCGCAAGAAGGACCTCGGCGCCATGGCCATGACCTACGGTTATGTCTATGTGGCTCAGGTTTCGATCGGCGGTTCGCAGCAGCAGTTGTTCAACGTGCTGAAGGAGGCCGAGGCTTATCCGGGCCCGTCGCTGGTGATCGCCTACGCACCGTGTATCAACCACGGTATCAAGGGCGGCATGACGCGTACGCAGACCGTTGGCAAGGAGGCCGTAGCTTGCGGATACTGGCACCTGTGGCACTACAATCCGCAGCTCGAAGAGCAGGGCAAGAACCCGTTCGTGCTGGATTCGAAGGAGCCCGACTGGTCGAAGTTCCACGACTTCCTGATGAAAGAGGTTCGTTACACGTCGCTGCAGAAGGCTTTCCCGGCCGAGGCTGAGGAGCTCTTCAAGGCTGCCGAGGAGAATGCCAAGTGGCGTTACAACGGCTACGTTCGCCTTTCGAAGATGGAGTATTGATTGTCTGAAAAGACGCGATAGCGAGGCCGCCCTTCCGAATGGAGGGGCGGCCTTTTTTTGGGGGGGTGAGAAGGGGTGAGGGGTGAGGAATGAGAAAATCCTGTTTCTTTCTTCGTTGTCGCTTTCCGGTTGTCATTTTGCATGGCGGAGCGGGGCATGGCGGGGTGCGGCGGGATCGGATGGAGCTTCCGATTCCCGGGAGCGGTTTATGTGTGTGGGCGGGCGTCCGGAATCCTGCCCGGGAGCGGGGTAAGGGGACGGCGGGGGTAGCGGCTTGTATGTTGGTTGGATGTGCCGGGGGCGACAGAGATGCGGATTTTCGCCTGGCGGGATGACGGATGACCGGTTTAACATTGGTTTAAACAAACTCCCGATTTCGCCCGAAAAACCGCCCGCAACAGGGCACGAAAAAAGGTTGCCGTTCATGTGGCAACCTCCTAAATGCAAGAAAGAGAGCTCATCTGCCCCCCCCCTCTTAGTGACGCCGACAGGACTCAAACCTGTAACCTTCTGATCCGTAGTCAGATGCTCTATTCAATTAAGCTACGGCGCCTTTCCTTTATTGCGAGTGCAAATGTACGGCAAAATTCCGAATCCTGCAAATAAATCTTTTAAAAAATTTACGGAATCTTTTCCTTTTTTCTGTTGACGCCCCTTTCGGGCCGGATTGTCAATGTATTACAACTTCGGATCGGGCCCCTCCCTTGAAGCCCTATTTGATCTCCCGGTCGGGGTGCTTCTTCAGAAACTGCTCCCAACTCTGCGAACCACCCTTCGATGCGGCCTTTTTGCCCCCTCCGAGCCCCTTCTTACGCTCGTCGCCCAGGGCGGCATTCAGCGGACTTGCCGTGGCGAAATAGTGACACAAGGCCACCGCCATGCCGTCCGTGGCATCGAGACGCCGGGGCGGCTGATCAATTGTGAGGATCCGGCAGACAATGGCTGCCACCTGCTCCTTTGTGGCCGATCCGCGACCCGTGATCGCCTGTTTGATCCGCATCGGGGCGTATTCGAAGACCTGGCGGTCCCGACTCAGCGCCGCAGCCATTGCCACCCCCTGTGCGCGTCCCAGCTTGAGCATCGACTGCACGTTCTCCCCGAAAAAGGGCGATTCGAGCGCTACCTCCTGCGGGGCGTACTCCTCGATCAGTGCGCCGACCCGCTCGAAGATGTAGCGCAGTTTGGCGTAGGGATCGGCGAGTTTGTGCAGGTCGATGTCGCCCAGCACCACCGAGCGCACCGTGCGGCCTTCGATCTCCAGCACGCCGTAACCCATGTAGTTCGTGCCGGGGTCGATGCCCATGATACGGTATTTTTTCGGGGTATTCATGCGCTTTGCAACAGGTTTGTGAAAACGGGAGGCCGGGCCCAGAACAAAGTCCCCTCCCCCGTCGGACGGAAGGAGGGGACTCGACCGGTCACCCGGTGTATTACTGGAGCAGTTCGGCGATCTTCTCGTAGAGCGCTTCGCCGCGCAGGTTCTTGGCCACGATCTTGCCCTCGCGGTCGATCAGGAAGTTCGACGGAATGCCGTTGACGGCGTAATCCTTGGCGGCTTGGTTGTCGAATCCGTTCAGCAGGCCGACGTGTACCCATCCCATTTCGTTCTCCTTAACGGCGTTGAGCCAATCCTCGCGGTTGTCGTCGAAGGTGACGCCGAAGATCTCGAATCCCTTCTTGTGGAATTCGTCGTAGGTCTTCTTCAGGTGGGGAACCTCACCCATGCAGGGACCGCACCACGAAGCCCAGAAATCGAGCAGGACATACTGGTTGTCGGGGTTCTCGACGACGGATTTGAGCGAAATCTCCTTGCCGTCGGCATCGGGCTGTACGACATCGATGTAGGGCTGGCCGATGTCGGTTTTCTTTTTGGCCTCGGCCCGCTCCTTGAGGTCGACGAGCACCTGGTTCTGCTGCATTTCGGGCGTGAACAGGGCGATTTCGTCGAGCAGCTCCTGTCCCGAGAGGTCGAATCCCAGTTGCTGAGACAGCAACATGGCGCCGAAGATGTTGTCGCGGTTCTGATCGACGGTCTGACGGGTCAGGGCGTCGTACTCCTCCTCGATGGCGGCCCGGCGCTCCTCGGTGGTGGCGCTGTCGCGGTACTCCTGGATGAGTTTGTTTCCGGCATCGGCATAGGCGGTGCTGGCATCGTTTGCCGGGGTTCCGCTTACGCGTTTGCGGAAGGGGCTGTCGGGATCATCGCTGACGGTGATCGTGCCGGGCTCCAGGAGCAGCATGGCGACAAACGTTGCGCTCTCCGTCCGGGCATCCCGCAGGACGGCAACACGCGGCTCCTCGGCGATGCCTTTGAGCTGGAATGCGCCCTCCTTCACGGCTGCCGAATCCAGCAGATTGTTCTCCTGGTCGAAGAGATAGACCGTGGGGTTCGCACCCTCGACATGACCCTCGATGACGTACTGGTTTTTGGGGCTGCAACTGCACAGCAGGGCTGCGGAGGCTGCAAAGATGAAGAATTTTTTCATGGTTACTTATTTTTTGAGTTCGTTGATCTGTTTTTCGAGTTCTGCGACGCGGCGCACCAGTTCGGGGAGGTTTTTGAAGACGGCCGACGAACGGTGGTACTGCATTCCGGGCAGGGCGGGGTAGCCGAGGCGGACCTCATCGTCGCCGACATTCTTGTCGATCCCGCTCTTGGAGCCGACCTTCACGCGGTCGCCGATGGTCACGTGGTCGGCGATGCCGACCTGTCCGGCGAGGAAGCAGTTGCGTCCCACGCGCGAGGTCCCGGCGATGCCGGTCTGGGCCGAGGAGACGGTGTTTTCGCCGATCTGGACGTTGTGGCCGATCTGGATCAGGTTGTCGAGTTTCACGCCGCGGCGGATGATCGTCGAATCGGTTTTGGCGCGGTCGATGCAGGTGTTGGCGCCGATCTCCACGTCGTCCTCGATGATGACGTTGCCCAACTGGGGAATCTTGTCGAACCCGCCCGCGGCATTGGGCATGAACCCGAAGCCGTCGGCTCCGATGACGGCTCCGGCGTGAAGGATGCAGTTCGCCCCGATGGCGCAGCCCTCGTAGATCTTCACACCGGGATAGAGCGTCGTGTTGTCGCCGACGGTGACCCCCTGCCCGACGTAGACCTGGGGATAGATCTGGCACCCTTTTCCGATTTTGGCACCGGCTTCGACGACCGCGAAGTCGCCGATGTAGCACTCTTCGCCGACGGCGGCCTGCTCCGAGACGGCGGCCCGGGGGCTGATTCCCTGGCGGCGGGGCTTGGCGGCGTTGTACATTTCGAGGAGCCGGAGGACGCAGGCGGCGGCGTCATCCACCTTGATGAGCGTGGCCGAGACGGGCTGTGCGGGTTCGAACGAGCGGTTGACCAGGACGATCGAAGCCTGCGTGGTGTAGAGATAGGGTTCGTATTTGGGGTTGGTGAGATAGGCCAGCGAACCGGCTTTTCCCTCCTCGATCGAGGATACGGTGTGTACCGAGGCGTTTTTGTCGCCGAGGACGTCGCCGCCCAAAAATCCGGCGATCATTTCGGCCGTGAATTCCATCATAGTCGTTCGTTTAGAGGTATTGGTTTATGTCGATT
The DNA here is from genome assembly GCA_019115745.1 of Candidatus Alistipes intestinigallinarum. Taxonomy (GTDB): domain Bacteria; phylum Bacteroidota; class Bacteroidia; order Bacteroidales; family Rikenellaceae; genus Alistipes; species Alistipes intestinigallinarum. Next base: position 19,294 of record DXDA01000066.1, on the reverse strand, counting down.
CCTTGGGGCAGGAACTCCTCGACGTTGCGTCCGAAGGAGAGCACTTCGCGGACCGTCGACGAGGAGATGTCGGCCACGGGGGCCGGGGTGAAGAGCATCACGGTGGTCAGTGCGGGATAGATCCGGTGATTGGTCGCCTCCATGGTGCGTTCGTACTCGAAGTCGGTGGTGTTGCGCACGCCGCGGATGATGGCGCAGGCCCCGACCTCTTCGGCGAATTCACCGGTGAGACCCGTGTAGATGCGGGCTTCGACGCGGGGTTCGTCGCGGAAGACGTCGTCGATCAGGCGTTTGCGGTTTTCGACGGTCAGCAGGCCGCATTTGGCGGTGTTGTTGCCGATGCCGATCACCACGCGGTCGAAGAGGTTCAGGGCCTCCTCGACCAGCGCTTCGTGGCCGCGGGTGAAGGGGTCGAACGACCCCGGGAAGATTGCAGTGCGTTCCATATTCGGCAAAGGTAGAAAAAAAACGCAAACCCCGTACGTTTTCGGGGTTTTATTCGCGGTTTCAGCGTTCGATGCGCACGTATTCGGCGTAGACGATCCGGGTATGGGGGTTCGTGGAGACGATCTCCTGGCGGAGCGCCTTGGTCCCCCAGCGGATGAAGAGAAAGCGCCGGGGGATGCGGTGAATGACCTGGCGGAGCGTGTCGACGCTGCTCACGCGGCAGCGGACCGAGTCCCGGGCGATGTAGCCTTCGATGTGGATCCAGGGGTCCTGCCAGCGGAAGGCTTTCAGCGTGTCGAGCCGCGGGCGGCCGGTCGGGCCGAGCACTCCGGAGGTGTCGCGGCGTACGATGACCGTATCCCTCAGCGGGGTTTGGACACGGACCTGTGTGGCGGAGGCGAGGCGGGCCGTGGCTTCGAGGCGGCGGAGGCGGATGCCGAGGCGCCGGATCTCCGCAGCATCTTCGGCGCGGAGGCGTTCGAACTCCGCGCAGCGCAGCCGCAGAACCTGAGCCGAGGCAGCCTCTTCGCCGGCTCGGGTGCGGTAGTGGGTGAGGTCTGCGGCCAGTGCTTCCTGATTCTGGGCGAGGCGTTGGTTTTCGCCGCGGTAGTGGCGCAGGGCGAAGAGGAGTGCGGCCGTGACGAGCACGGCGTAGAGAATCAGATATTTTTTCATGGTTTTCGGGATTTTGAGGACCCCGAAAGATAAGCCTGCGTGCGGCCGTCCGGTTTCTATTTTTTTGGAAAAGAGATTTCCCGGGTCGCTGTGCCCCGAAGGACCCCTCTGCGCCTTTTACATCAACTCTCGGGCGATCCGCTCGGCCAGGAAGGTCATCAACGGCAACCCGTTGCAGTGCGACAGCGACGTGATGCCCCGGTGGTCCGTGAAGAAGAGTTCGTCGATCCGGCGGTTTCCCGCCCCCGCAAAGAGCCCTTCCGGCTCTGACGTCCCGTCGAACAGCCCGTCGAACTCTCCTTTGCGGCCGGTTTCCGGGGCGTTCTCCCGACCGGGTTTTCCGATTCCGAACGGCTCTTCGCGGAACTCCAGGCCCGCTTTCCGGACCGCCTCCCGGGTGATGGTCCGTTCGACGCTCTCGGGCCCCGGCGCCGCCAGCACCGTGCGCCCCGCAATGGCGAAGAGCGGAGCATCCTCGGCTTCGTGGAAAATCCCCGCGGCATCGCAGCGTATGGCCACCTCGGCGCCGGCCCGTTCGGCGGCCCGGCGGGCCCAGGCCGCCGCAGCCTCCCGGACCGAGGTCGGCGCCTCGGAGAAGGGGTTTTCGTAACGGACCGACACGGCTGCGGGCTGCACGCTCCGGTAGGCGTAACCGTCGTAGAGCGATACGCCGACGGGCAGGAGCCGCTCTTCGCCGTCGGGCCGCCACTCGATGCGGACGAATCCCGATACGGCGGTCGGATAGTGCTCCGTTTCGGCCAGGATTTCGATCCGGGTGCGCAACGCCCCGGGCGAGGGGGTGTAGGGACGCCCGAACCACTCGCGCGACGCGGCATCGAGCACCGCGGCGTGCTCCGCGACGTGGAGGGCCCGACCGCGGGCCACGTGTACCGTCTGATAGAGGTAGAGGTCCGTCACAGCAGGAAGATTTTCAACAGCAGTTCGCGCAGCAGTTCGCCGTCCGACGCACCGCCCGACCCCATGCCTTTGCTTTTGGCATCGTATTCGCGCAGCAGCCCCAGCACCTGAAAGACCTTGCGGTTGTCCCACAGCGAGGCGTTCTGCTTGATCTCTCCGAGGATGAAGGTGTTGCTTTTGCGCAGGATGCGCATCAGCTCCTGATCCGGCGGGAAGGGGTGGTTTCGCCGCCGCGCGAGCCAGCGCAGGTAGTTCACGACGAACAGGTCGCGGAACTGGTTGAACAGCGCCATGACGGTCACCAGCAGCGGATTCTCCTTCGGGTTGCGGGCGAAGTGGTCGGCAATCATCAGGGCCCGTTCCATGTCGCGCGTGACGACGGCCTTGCACAGTTCGAAGTTGTTGAAATCCTTCGAGATGCCGATATTGGCCTCGATGTCGCGGTCGGTGATGCGTCGCGTCCCCTCGGGGAGCGAGACGGTTAGTTTCTGCAATTCGTTGGCGATCTTCGAGATGTCGGTCCCGAGGTGGTCGGTGAGCATCGAGAGCGCCTTGGTGTCGATCTCCAGCCCGCGGCGGCGGATGAACTGCTGCAGCCACGCCGCGATCTCGTAGTCGCGCGGCCGCACCGATTCGAGCACTACGCCGTGGGCCGCACACCCCTTGTAGAAGGCCGAACGCTTGTCGACGTTCTTCTCCTTGTGGCAGATGACGAGGATCGTCGTCGGCGCGGGTTTCTGCGTGTAGAGCGAGAGCTTGTCGAGACCTTTGAGCTGCTGGGCCTCCTTGACGATGACCACCTGGTACTGCCCCATCATGGGCATCTGGCGGCAGAGGTTCACGACCTGCCCGGCATCCGAATCGCGGCCGTAGACGGTGATCTGGTTGAAGGCCCGGGCCGCTTCGTCGAGGATCGACGCGGCGAGACGTTCGGCCACGGCGTCGATGAAGTAGCTCTCCTCGCCCATCAGCAGGTAGATCCCGGCAAACCGCCGGGCCTCGATGTCGGCCATGATGCGGTCGTAGTCCGCCACCGAATCCTTGAATTTCAGTGTACCCTTTGCCATGTCAGACGATCTCTTTGGTGATGCGCAACACGTTCTCCGTCTCGGAGGTCAGCCGGTATCGGTCGTCGATCCTCCGTCCGACGAGCCAGACGATCTCATCGCCCGACAGCAGGACGAACTGACGCTGTTTTTCGGGCAACGAGACCTTGGCGTCGATCAGGAAGTCGCTGACCTTCTTGCGGCCGGTCATGCCGAAGGGGATGAACCAGTCGCCTTCGCGCCAGCGGCGGAGCGTCAGCGGGAACTGCAGGCGGTCGGCGTCGATCTGGGCGATGTGTTCCGGGACGCCGAAGTTCTTGATCGTGTCGATGTCGCAGTATTCGAAGTAGAGGACCGCGTTTCCGCAGTAGCTGCGCGGGGCGCCCCGCTCGACCTTTACGAGACAGTCGTCGTCGGGGGCGATCGGCGCCACGAGAATCCTGCCGCGGTCGATCGTCGCCACGTGGTCGCGGGCATAGAAGCGCCGTCCGGTGGCTCCCTGCTCCAGGGCGCGGCACAGCGAGTCGATCACATCGCCCTTGAACCCGTAGGAGGAGTTGAGCAGTTCATAGATGACGAACTCGCGCGGGAAGGCCGGGTCGATGCGGTCGAGATGGATCGTGTCGATGCCCTCCTGGGTTGTGACGGCCAGTTCGCGGATGCGTTCGATGCCGTGGTTGATGAAGAGCTGGGCATCGGTCAGCCGGGCGAGGTTGCGGCACATCAGGCTCGTGAACTTGGGGTTGATCTCGCGGATGCGGGGGATGAGTCCCAGGCGGATCTTGTTGCGCAGGTATTTGGTCGAGCGGTTCGACGAATCTTCGCGGTAGGGGATGTGGTTCGCGGCGGCGTATTCGAGGATCTCGCGGCGCGAGGCGAACAACAGCGGACGGATGATCTTCCCCACCTGGGTGGAGATTCCGGTCAGGCCGCGCAGTCCGGTTCCACGCAGCAGGTTGATGAAGAAGGTCTCGATCGAGTCGTCGGCGTGGTGGGCGATGGCTACGGCGGTGTATCCCTCGGAGCGGCTCAGCTCGTCGAACCAGGCGTAGCGCAGCCGCCGGGCGGCCATCTCCATCGATTCGCCGGTCCGTTCCATCTCGGCGGCGGTTTCGAAGCGCCGGTTGTAGAACGGCACGCCGTAGCGTGCGGCCTCCTCCTGGACGAGCACTTCGTCCTCGTCGCTTTCGGCGCCGCGCAACTGGAAGTTGCAGTGGGCCACGCCCACCGAGTAGCCGCAGCGGACGAAGAGCGAGAGCATGACCATCGAGTCGACGCCGCCCGAAACGGTCAGCAGAATGCGGTCGTCGTGCGTTACGAGGTTGTTCTCGTCGATGTAGCGTTGAAAGGCTTCGATCAGTGTCATCGCTTCGTTTATAAGAGGTTGACCTCGGTGTCGATTTCGATTCCGAACTTTTCGCGGACGCGCTGCTGAACCTTGCGGGCGAAGGCGAGGACCTCGGCCCCCGTTGCTCCGCCGTGGTTGACCAGCACCAGGGCCTGCCGGTCGTGCACGCCGACATTCCCTTCACGACAGCCCTTCATGCCGGCGCGGTCGATGAGCCATCCGGCGGCCAGCTTCACGCGCCCTTCGGGGGCGGGGTAGTGGGGCATGTCGGGGTATTCGGCCAGCAGCGCCTCGGCCACGGTGGGCTCCACGACGGGATTCTTGAAAAAGCTCCCGGCATTTCCCAGCACGGCCGGATCGGGGAGTTTCGCCCGGCGGATGGCGCAGACCGCCTCGCGGATGTTGCGCAGCGTGGCGCCGCCGCGTGCCTCGACCTCGCGTTCGACGTCGCCGTACCCGAGTCGGGGCCGGGGCGTGCGGGAGAGTTCGAGTTCGATGGCGGTGATGATGACCCGCCCCTTGAGGGCGTGCTTGAAGACGCTTTCCCGATATCCGAAGGCGCAGTGCGCGGCATCGAGCGTGAGCATCGTGGCGGTCTCGACGCAGAACATCTCCACACGGCGGATCGTATCGGCGGCTTCGCAGCCGTATGCTCCGATGTTCTGCACGGGGGCAGCTCCGGCCTTTCCGGGGATGAGCGAGAGGTTTTCGAGGCCCCAGAGCCCGCGTTCGACGGCCCATTCGACCAGGTCGTCCCACTCGACTCCGGCCTCGACGCGCACGCGGAGCGTTTCGCCGCGCTCTTCGAGGATCGTGATCTGCCGGGCGACGGGCGTCAGCAACACACCGTCGTAATCCTGCGTAAAGAGGATGTTGTTGCCTCCGGAGAGGACCATCCAGCGCGGGGGAATTCCTGCGGAGAATATTTCGCGCAGGTCATCGGCGTTTTCGAACTCGATGAGGCGCGCGGCCTGTTGCTCTACGCCGAAACTGTTGCGGTCGCGCAGGCTGATTTGGTGAAATTCTCGGATCATAATGCGCAAAGTTACGAATAATTTACCTAACTTTATAGCATAAAACCCATAACCGATATGTTTACCGAACAGGATTTACAGCAAATTGCCGACCACGGGCTGACCCCGGCTCAGGTCGAAACCCAACTGGAAAATTTTCGCCGCGGCTTTCCGTGGCTGAACGTGGTGCGGGCCGCCTCGCCGGCGGACGGCATTGCGATACTCGACGCCGCACAGGCCGATGCGGCCGTAGCCCGTTATGAGAAGGCGGCTGCCAACCTCGGTGTGGTGAAGTTCGTGCCGGCCTCGGGTGCCGCCACGCGGATGTTCAAGGAGCTCTTCGAGTTCGTCAACGAGGGCAAGCGCGGCAAGGGGATCGACACGCTGCTGTCGAATCTCGACAAGTTCGCCTTCTGGCCCGAGTTGCAGGCGGTGCTGCCCGAGGGTGCGGACGACCGTGCGACGGTCGACGCCATCGTGAACAAGGGCCTCGACTACGGCCACAAACCCAAAGGGCTGGTGACGTTCCACGCCTACCCCGAAGGGGCCCGCAAGGCCGTCGAGGAGCATTTGGTGGAGGGTGCCGCCTACGCCTCGTCGAACGGCGTGGCACGCATCCACTTCACCGTCTCGCCCGAACACATGGAGGGCTTCAAGACGCTGCTTGCGGAGAAGGTGCCCCTTTATGAAAAACGCTTCGGCATCCGTTACGACATTTCGTTCTCGGTGCAGAAGCCCGCGACGGACACCATCGCGGTGAATCCCGACAATACGCCCTTCCGCCAGGAGGACGGACGGCTCCTGTTCCGTCCCGCGGGCCACGGCGCGCTGATCGAGAACCTGAACGAGATCGATGCCGACGTGATCTTCATCAAGAACATCGACAACGTGACGACCGACGCCCGGCGCGGCGATACGATCCGTTATAAAAAGGTATTGGCCGGGGTGCTGCTCGACCTGCAGGAGCAGGCGTTCGAGTACCTGCGGGCGCTGGAGGTCGAGGACTGCGAGCTGGCCCCGATTGCGGAGTTCATCGAGAAGCGCCTGTGCGTGAAGCTGCCGGCGGATTACGATTCGGCGCTGCTGCGTGCGGTGCTCGACCGTCCGATCCGCGTCTGCGGCATGGTCCGCAACGAGGGCGAGCCGGGCGGCGGACCCTTCTGGGTGGGCAATCCCGACGGCACGGAGTCGCTGCAGATCGCCGAGTCGAGCCAGATCGGCCCCGACGACCTGCCGCTGATGAAGTCGGCCACGCACTTCAATCCGGTGGATCTGGTCTGCGGCGTCAGGACCTCGAAGGGCGGGAAGTTCGACCTGCGGCAGTATACCGACCCTTCGACGGGCTTCATCTCGTCGAAGTCGAGCGGCGGCCGCGAACTGCGGGCCCAGGAGCTTCCGGGACTGTGGAACGGTGCGATGGCGCGCTGGAGCACGATCTTCGTGGATGTGCCCATCACGACCTTCTCGCCGGTGAAGGTGGTGCAGGACCTGCTGCGCCCCCAGCACCAGTAGCAACGAACAATCCCCGGTCCTGCGACCGGGGATTGTTTCATGATTCGGCCTCGGAAAGGCGAATCGTTCCTTTTTTCGACGCCGGTCCCGTCAACGCTGGGACCGGTTTTTTTGTGCCTAATGGGAAGCGGCCAACTTGTATCCTTCGGCGGTTTTGCGAACCGTGCCCTGGTCGACCATCTGGGCAATCATCCGTGACAGGGAGGGTCGTGCCACGCCGAGAATGAAGGCCGTCTCCTGGAGGTTGTTGATGGCGTGGTTGTCCTTCAGATAGCTCACGACCCGCGAGGCGAGGCTTTGCAGGGCGAATTCGTTGATCCGCCGGCTGAGGAAGAGGCTGTGGTCGGAGAGGATGGTCAGGAAGTTCCGCAGAACGGCCTTGTCCTGTTCGATGATCTGCAGGATATTTTCGCGGCCCACGACCCACAGCCGGCAGTCGCTGTTCGCAACCACCGAGACGGGGTATCGGTTTTCGGTTCCGAAGATGAAGGCCGAGGCGAGCGTATCGGGGGCCGAGAGGGTGTCGAGCGTCAGTTCGCGCCCTTCGGGGCTGGTCATCTGGGCATAGACGCTCCCCTCGCAGAGCAGCAGCAGCGAACGGCAGACACTGTTCTGCATGGCGATGAAATCCCCCTTGTGATAGGAGGCGTAACGCCCCGGGGATTTCTCCAGAACCGCTTCCAACAGGTTCCGGTCGCCCCCGCGGAAGAGGGGCATATCGTAAATTTCACACTCCATAAGGGTTTGAATTGACGGTTGGAGATTTGGCGTAACCTTTGTTACGGAAAAGCTCCTTGCGGGACTCTACTTTTGCATCCGGTTTCGGAAGAGTCTCTCTCTGCGATGTACGGGGAGCAGCCGCCGACCCGGATATTTTTTGAATGTACAAATATAACAATAAAAGTACCAAATGAAGCGATTTCTTTTCGTTGTTTTGTGGAGCAGCCTGTTTGTGGCCTCCTGCGAGCAGGACGAATGGTCATCCACTCCTTCGGTTGCGAAGGGGAATCAGGCGGTTTTCCATCTGAATTATACCGCTTACGAGGGGGATGCCACCCGCTCGTCGCAGCTTCGGGTGGCCGATTACGACCGGGTTGAATTCCGGGTGATCGATGCTGCGGGAGCAGCGGTAGGCGATTTGAAAGGGCAGTACGATCCGTCTGCAGGGACTTTTCGCATCGAAGGGCTTCGGGACGGCGATTATCGACTGTTGATCCTGGGGATCCGGGGCGATGAAGACCGGGATGAGGTTGCAATCCGTCCGATTTCGCATATTGACGAGGAGTGGATTTCGTTCCCGGCAGACCTCGGGCGACCGCTTGCCGCCGAATACTTCTATTCACAGACACCCTTTACGGTTCGGGTGGAGATGGGGCCTTCGGGCATTCCGTCTACCGAGATCTCGGGGAGCGAGACCGTGCAGCAGCGGATTGTCGGACGGGCCGACTTCACGTTTGCCTATGAGAATCCCTACGTCCGCACGGCGGAACTTTCGAAACGGGCCCTGCTGACCGGCGCGCGCTTCCGTACGGGGCTGACGGGTTCGGGGCGGTTCGTCGGAGAGAGTGACGAACTGTCGCTGGAGGTCGATCTGGAATCGGCGACGAGCTACCTGTTTCTGCCGACCCTGGATGCAACATCGCTGTATGGCGAGATCGAGATCGAAACGCGCACCTATCGGGGCGGTCAGGTTCGCCGTCTCTTCGAGTTCGAGCTCGACCGGGTGGAGCCCAACCGTATTGGGGAGGTGAAGACGCAGGTGGTCCATCCGGACAATTCGTCGGGTACGATGTTCATTACGCAGCGTGCCTACGATGAGGGGGCTCATGCCCTGATTCTCCAGGACGGCGAGTCGAAGACCGTCTATGCGGACCCGGCGCAGCGGCGTTTCAATACGGCGTCCCCGCTTCAGCTTTCGGTGACCGATGGCGGAGAGCTTCATGCCCGGTTCTATTCGCCGCGCGCCCTGTCCGGGGTGCTGGTGCGGGCGCGGATTCCGCAGGTCGACAGCGAATACCTGGATCTGGCCTGGTTCGACAGCATTCCGCCGTTTGCGGACTTCTACGAGAAACTTCCGCAGGTGCAGCGCCCGACACTCTGCCTGTCGGAATCGGGACGCTGGGTCGAACTTCCGCAACTGGACGCACAATCCCTGACGGGTATCGAGTTCCAGATCGAATCGGAGGACCCCTATTGGGCGAAACTGCGGCAGATCCAGCACGGGTGGACCATTGCCTTCAGCCTCTACGGCGGAGATCCCGATCTTCCGAACGGCGGTCCGGTGGGCAACTGGATGGGCATACGCCCGGTGCATTGCCGGGAGGTGGTGGCCTTCTTCCTGAACTTCACCTACATGATCGACATGCCGGAGCACGAGGAGATCCTGCGCGAGAATCAGGACCGTCTCTACGGCAACGGCGGAGTCGATGACAAGGTGACCCCCGAGACGGTACTTGCCCAGATGCGCCAGAGCCGAAACCTGAACGTGGGATTGGTCTATTCGGGCAACAACGTCATCGGATTGGGCGGAGGCAGTGCTTTCGGAGCCTATCAACCGGCGTGGCTCACCCACTATACCAATACCTATTCGTGCGAGGTGATGTTTCACGAGTTGGGGCACGTCATGGGCTACAGCCACAGCAGTTCGTTCACCTATGGTCCCTGGGCGCAGGATCTGATGAACAACTTCTACGTCAAGCACCTGAGCGAAATGCCGATCGATTCGCCCTCCTATCTGAATTCATCCAAGAATCCAACTTTGTATCCGTAAACATGAAAAGATCATATCTGTTTTCTTCCTGGGCGGCTTTGCTGCCGATGCTTTTGGCGACTGCAGGGTGTTCCGACGACGGAATGCCGGCTCCCGGTCCGACCGCGACACCGTTGGCCGTGCGCCTGAATGCGGTGTCGCCCGAGGGGTCCGCCGCCACCGATGCCGAGTCGGCGATCCATGCGGTAACGGGTTACCGTTTTGAGGACGGGCTTCTCCGCGAGGTGATTCCGGGGATTCCGTCGTCCGATGGAGGGGTTTATACCTTCTCGTCGGCATCGCCGCGGGGCGAGCTTCACCTGGCGGTGAATGCCGCGGGAATCGAGGCTTTCGGGACGCTGGTCCCGGAGACGACGACACTCGAAACGTTCCGGGCGCTCGAAGCGTCGCTCGACGAGATGACGCTCGACGGTCTGACGATGACCGGCCGCCTCGTGCTGGACGGTGCCGGACTCTCGTCCGCATCGCGGAGCGTGAACCTGCGCCGGAGCGTGGCGCGTATCGACCTTCTTTCACGCGATGCGGAGGTTGAGGTCCACTCGGTGACGATCCGGCGGATTGCCGACCGGGGTTATGTGGCCGGGGACGGCACGCCTTCGACTCCGGCCGCGGCTTCGCGGAAGGATTTCCGGCGCGACTATGGCGAAGCCCCGCTGACGATGGCCCGCGAGACGCTGCTCTACCTCTGCGAGCAGCCCAACGACGGGATGGAGGTCGAGGTTGTGGTCCGTTTCGACGAAGGGTGGCACCGCTTGAAAAACAGGCTTCCGGCGCATCTGCTTCGCAATACGGTCTATACGCTGGAGGTCTATGGCCGGGGCGCCGATGCCGGTGTGACGGTGACGGCCGGGGATTGGGACGAAGGCTTCGTAACGGAATCTTCGCCGGTGCTGCGGGGTCTGGTCGATGCTTCCGCCTCGCAACTGCCCGAGGGCGTACGGTTGAATGCGACTTGCGATACGGTCTATATTCCCCATGTAGCCAGTGAATTGCGTCTGGTTCTGTTGGCCGAGGCGGGTTCGGAGGTGACGGTCGACGGACAGGTCCGCGGTGTCGACGTGACGCCCGAGCGCATGACGCGGGGTTTGGACCCGGTTGCGGCGGTTTCGGTCACGACGCCGTTGCGGATGCCGGGGACGACGGACGAATACATCGGACTGACGATCGCCCGGGACGGCGTGATGTCGGGACGGGTGGTGCTGGTCCTGAAGGCCAATCCGGTGCGGATCGAAGGCCTGCTGCAACTGGATGAGACGGGCGCCTGCGACTTCGGGCGCTACATCGAGGGCGAGCTGGCGCGCATTACGGCTCCCGAGGAGGTGACCCTCTCGCTGGAGTTCGGGGACGGCGAGTCCCGATGGATGAATCTGGAGCCCGACGGCGACGATTACCGCCTGCTGGGCGGCTGGAAACCCAATGATCCGCAGGCCGACGGCCGTATGCAGGAGGGTTTTCTGGTCATCACGAATACCGGAGGCGGCGCCGTGGAGCGTTATGCGGTCCGCCGCCGCAACTGGGGACTCCCGGTGGTGAACATCGGCGGCACCTGGTGGTGCAAGTACAACCTGCGAGGCAATGTGACGCGCTACGAGGATCAGGTCCTGATCGGGGATGATCCGGCCGCGGATGCCGAACTGGCGGACTACCTGACGACGTGCGACGATACGGAGCTGCTCGGACTCCTGGGCGACCAGTACCAGGCTGGAAACCGGCAGGGCCTTCCGCTCCGCCACAACGGCACGGCCTTCTATTACGAGGGGATGGCCGGTTCGGGTCAGAATTTCGGAACGCTCGATCCGACGGCGATGGCGCCCTACGGTTATCAGGTTCCTGCATACGCCGACTATGCCTTCTTCGCGCAGAGCGAGAACTACAACCTCGGAGGTGTCGGAGAGCGGACCTTCCGGAATGCGGCGGGTGTCGAGGTGACGGTCCGCATCCAGGAGCGTACGCCCGAGTTCCTCGGCAATGACTACGGCACGATGGCGATTTACGAATTCCGTTCCGGTGGGGCGACCTGGGTGCTGGCCGGTCTGGGACACCAGTGGGACACTACACCGGGGAACATCGCACGGATGTCGCTGCTGCTGGCCACGTATGGCAACGCCTCGAAGACCTGGATGATGGAGGGTTATGCCAATGCACAGCGCCCGGGCCAGAACTGGCTGAAGTTCGTGGCGAACAATTCGACGAAGACGCGTGTGCTGCGTTGCGTGAAGACGCCGGTAGAATATATATATGAATAGGAAAATCCCGGATGGGAATCAATAGCAAACAAACAGAAAATTAACTAAAAAGAAGAAAGAACATGAAAAAGAGCATGAAAATGAACATGGTGACTGTAAAGACTTTGGCTTTTGCGACGGTGCTGGGCGTCGGTTTGAGTTCCTGCTCGGACGCGGTTGAGACGCCCCCGGTGCCGGGTGCCGCTCCGGTGGTGAAGACGCGCCTGGCGAACTTCGAGGGTGCGACCCAGGCGCTCGAAGGCGAGAACGACGTGACCGATCTGCGGGCCTGCCTCTTCGTGGACGGTACGCTGTCGAAGGTCTACGATGCTCCGACGTCGGTCGACGGCGGCTACGGCATCCAGATCGACAACCATGCCGGAACGCTCTACGTGGTGGCCAATACCGAGGGTCTGTTGGATCTGAATGCCCTTCAGGAGCGTTCGATCAGCGAGAGCGAGTGGCTTGAGCTCTCCGTGGGGATGAAGGATGCGGCTCCGGCCCGCTTCTTCTCGGGGAAACTCCAGCTCGATGGCCTGGAGAACTCGCAGACGGAACTTCCGGTGACGCTCAAGCGCGGTGTGGCGCGTTTCGACCTGCAGCTCCGTACGGCGGGCGTGGCGTCGGTGAGCAGCATCACGCTGAAGAATGCCGCACAGTCGGCCTATCTCTTCCCGGTCGAGGGTGACCTTTCGCCGGCGGACGTGACGCGCCAGGATGCCGTAGCGACGATTTCGGAGCCGCTGACCAAGGATACGCAGGCCGTACTGTACGTCTACGAGCAGGAGAACGACGGTCTGGAGATCGTTGTCGAGGCGGAGATCGACGGAAAGGCGACGACGCTGCGCAAGACGCTGGATTGTGCGCTGGAGCGTAACAAGATCTATACGCTGACCGTACGCAAGGATGTGATTGACGTGCGCCTCGACGTCTCGTTCGACGAGTGGGAGGAGGGCAGCGATACGGAGTTGACTCCCACGCGCCGATAATCGGTTTCGGGGCATTCCCGGAATTCATTCCAAGAGATGACAAATCGTATGATGACATTGAATAACAGCTTATGGATGCGGGCCGCCGTGTTGCTGGCCCTGGCCGGAAGCCTTGCTTCGTGCACGGAGATCCTCGACTACGGTTCGGGGGTCTCCACGCCCGAGGGGGTGATCCGGATCTCTGCGACGCCGTTTTCGATGGCCGGGGATGCCGGTATGGTCGCAGGAGAGGATGCGATCGAAGAGATGCACGCCTATCTTTTCGAAGAGGGGCTGCTGACTCGGGTTTACGAATCGCTGCCTGTTTCGGAAGGGGGCTGCGACCTGCGGCTCGAACGCCTTTCGGGGCGGCTTTACGTGGTGGCGAACGCCCGCCCGGCGACCCTTTCCGGAGCTCCGGCTCCGGGGCTTTCGGAGGAGGAGTGGCTCGACGCAACGGTCGGGATGCCCGACGCCCCGACGGCCAACTTCTCGACCGGATCTTTGGATCTGGGCTCGCTCCCGGCGGGCTCGACCTCACTGCCGTTGACGCTTACGCACGGCACGGCGCGTGTCGATTTGCGCCTGCGAGTGGCCGGGCGTGTTTCGGTCGAGTCGTTCACGCTGCTCGATGCCGCGCAGACGGGTTACCTGCTTGCCCGGGATCCGGCGTCGACGCCGGCCGGGTCGGAGCGCGGGGAGCTGACCGCCCTGCAGCCGCTGCCGCTGACGGAGGATACGCCCGGCGTGGCCTATCTCTACGAACAGGAGAGTGCCGATCTGCGGGTCCGGCTCGAAGGCCTGCTCGACGGCAAACCCTTCTCGCTGGAGGGTGCGCTGCCCCGCCCGATCGAGCGGAACCGGATCTATACGGTGACGCTGCGCAAGGACGTTACCGATACGGAAGTTTCGCTGAGTGTCGAGGCGTGGGGCGATGGAGAGGATACCGGTCTGTATCCCGATACGGATTCGCCGCTGCGGGTCGATGAGTCCCGCTCGACGATTCCTGCGGACGTGCAGGTGGCGGACGACGGCCGGACGCTGCTGTTGCCCTATACCTCTACGGAGATGCTGGTGACGATCGAGAGCGACAGCCAGTTGGAGGTGGTTCCGCTGACGGAGTTCCCGCTGACGGTCGAGGAGGTCTCGACGGGCAGCGGTCCGGACGACATGAACCGTTTCCGGATCCGCAAGTCGCTCTATGCGCCGAACCGGCCTGCGGCGGAGGTCGAGGTTCGTTTCCGCCGCAAGGGGTTGGAGCAACTCTACCCCGAGGATCGGATCCTGCTCTCTCTGGCAGCCAACCCGTCGCGGGTTGAGGGTGGTCTGGATTTCGACAATGCGGCCTACGAGGTGGATTTCGGACGTTATATCGACAACGAACTGGGTGTCTTCGTGCTGCCTGAGGAGAAGGAACTGGTGGTGGAATTCGATGCAGACGAGGATCCGTGGGTGCTTGTTTCGGCGGCTCCGGACCGGGAGAATACCTTCCGGGTGCTTGGAGGCTGGCGTCCGAACGACCCGACGGCCAACGGTCGTCGGCAGGAGGCGCGTTTGGTGATCCGCAACCGTGCGGACGGTTCGATGCGCGAGGAGTATACGGTGGTGCGACGGAACTGGGGACTTCCGGTGACGTGGTTCCACGGGGTTTGGTGGTGCAAGTACAACGCCCGGGGCAATTCGCGGCGGTTCGAGGATCAGGTACTTTCGTCGGCGGATCCGGCTGCACAAGCCGGGATGAGCGTCTACAACTACCTGGCGAGCTGTTCTGCCGAGGAGTTTTACGATCTCTGGGGTTGGGCCTATCAGGGTGATAGCGGCCAGGGGCTTCGTGTGGTGGAACAGAACGGCATAGCCGTGCTGGACGGATTCTCTTCGAGTTCGTCGGTGCATATGAACAAGCTCCCGGCCGACGCCCTCTCCCCGGATGGATATGAGCTTCCGTCGATGGAGGAGTACAACCGGGTTTTCGATGCGACGGATTATATCTGGATGATGTGGAACGGCACGCACACGCTCCGTACGCCCTGGGAGGGTCACTCGCGCGTGAGCCGAACCCAACAGCGGCGCAACGACCTGGTTGTTGGAACGCTGTCGCTGCCCGACCTGATCAGCATCCGGATGTGGAGTCCCGACTTCCCGGAGTACGAAGGCATTACCTGGTACGGGCCCGCCGCCCAGTGGAATGCGGACGGCATCAAGCACGGCGGACACTACAACAACATCCTTTTCGGCGTCTACTCGCCGGAGGGCTCGGGATGGTTTATTAACGGAGGAATGTCGAACCTCTATATGACGAAGAACGGTGCCGGAACGAAGGATACGCGTATTCTGCGCTTCAAGAAGTCGCCCGTGGAGTATGTCTACGGGGTTTCGGATGCGCGTTAGTGCCCGGATATGATGGTAGGATCGCCCCTGCCCGCGAAATGCGGCGCAGGGGCGATCCTTTTGGTGCAGTTGCCCATTTTGTGTTGTAAATTCGTCAAAAGAGGATAAATTATCGTTCGGGACTGCGGTTTGTGCGCAATCTTTTTATATATTTGTCTCCGAAAATGAAAAACGATAATCAAAATACGATAACGCTATGGAAAACAAACTGCAAGAGTTGACCCGCAAACTCTATGACGAAGGGCTGGAGAAAGGCCGCGCCGATGCCGACAAGCTGGTTTCGGAAGCCCGGGCCAAGGCCCAAACGATCGTCTCGGAGGCCGAGGCTCAGGCCGCGGAGATCGTCCGCAAGGCACAGACGAAGGCCGAGGATGTGGAGAAAAACACCCTGACGGAGATCTCGCTCGCCGGGAAACAGGCCGTTTCGAAGATCAAGTCGGAGATCGCGTCGCTGATCGTTGCGAAGTCGATCGGCGAAGGGGTCAAGGCTGCGGCGCTGGATGCGACGTTCATCCGCGAGATGCTCGTTTCGGTGGCGAAGAACTGGAACGGCGCCGATTCGGGAAAGGTCGAACTGCAGGCGCTGCTTCCGGAGGATGCCCGCGCACAGCTCGACGCTGCCTTTGCCAAGAGTGCCAAGACGCTGCTTGATGCCGGCGTCGAGGTGGGCTGGTCGAAGGAGGTGAAGACGGGCTTCAAGGTGGGCGCCAAGGATGGCGGCTACTACATCTCGTTTACGGATGCCGACCTGGAGGCGCTGCTGGGCGAATACCTCCGGGATAAGGTTTACCAACTCTTGTTCAAGGCTTAGGAGATGTTCGCAAACCAATATTACTGTCTGGTAGCCTCGCTGAAGGAGTACACGCTCGATTCCGATACGAAGGGTTTCGATGCCCGGGAGATCGTCGGGGAGATTCTGGAGGGGGTGAAGGGCGGCGATGCCCGGGAGGTTCGCCTGCTCTACGGCTACTACGACTGCGAGAACCTCGCGGCGCTGCGCGGCGGGCGTTCGGCCTGGAATCCGCTGGGCAACCTCACGCGCGAGGAGCTGGAGGAGGAGCTGAAGACTCCGCGACGGCTGCCCGGGGAGGTGGCACGGGTCGTACGGGCCTATGCCGACCCCGAGGGAGAGGATGCCGAGTCGGTGGATACGGCTCAGCGCTTCGAACGGGAGCTGTTTGGTGCCTACTATGCGGCGTGCGCGCGTTCGCGGAGCCGTTTCCTGCGGGCGTGGTCGGTTTTCGACCGGAACCTGCGTAACGTCACGGCGGCCGTTGCCGCCCGGGCGACGGGCCGTTCGATCGAGGATTCGGTCGTGGGCGGCGGCGATGTGGCCGAGCAGTTGCAGCGCAGCTCGGCGGCCGATTTCGGACTGCGGGGCGAACTTCCGTACATCGACGCGGTGATTGCGGCGGTGAACGACGAGGCGAATCTCGTGGAGAAGGAGCGCAAACTGGATCTGATCCGCTGGACGGAGGCCGTGGAGCTGGCGACGTTCGACTATTTCGACCTCGATGCCATTCTCTCCTACCTGGTGCGCGTGAACATCGTGGCCCGCTGGACGCGCCTCGACGCGGCGCGCGGGCGGGAGATGTTCAACCGCCTGATGGCGGAGCTGGACGGCCGTGAACTGATTGAAAATAAACAATAAAAAGATACGATGAAAACAACGGGACGTGTAAACGGTATCATCTCCAACATCGTGATCGTCAAGGCCGACGGACCTGTAGGCCAGAACGAGATCTGCTATGTTTGGGCGGGAGATACGAAGATGATGGCGGAGGTCATCAAGGTCATAGGCGACGCGGCCTATGTACAGGTTTTTGACAGCACGCGCGGTCTGAAGATCGGCGACCGGGTCGAGTTCGAGGGACACATGCTCGAAGTGACGCTGGCGCCGGGTCTGCTTTCGCGCAACTACGACGGTCTGCAGAACGACCTCGAAAAGATGGACGGACTGTTCATCGCCCGCGGATCGATCACCGATCCGGTGGATTTCTCGGCCGAGTGGGCCTTCACGCCGCTGGCCAAGGCGGGCGACAAGGTGTCGGCTGCGTCGTGGCTGGGCGAGGTGAAGGAGCAGTGGGTCCTGCACAAGATCATGGTTCCGTTCACGATGACGGGGAACTATACGGTCAAGAGCGTGGCGAAGGCCGGGACGTACAAGGTGACGGATACGATCGCCGTGGTGACCGACTCCGAAGGGAAGGATCACGAGATCACGATGGTGCAGAAGTGGCCGGTGAAGCAGGCCGTTCGCTGCTATACGGAGAAGCCTCGTCCGTCGCGCGTGATGGAGACGGGCGTGCGGGCCATCGATACGTTCAACCCGATGGCTGAGGGCGGTACGGGCTTCATCCCGGGGCCGTTCGGTGCGGGCAAGACGGTGCTGCAGCACGCGATTTCGAAACAGGCCGATGCTGACGTGATCATCATGGTGGCGTGCGGCGAGCGTGCCAACGAGGTGGTGGAGATCTTCAAGGAGTTCCCCGAGCTGGTCGACCCGCGTACGGGCCACAAGCTCATGGAGCGTACGATCATCATCTGCAATACGTCGAACATGCCCGTAGCGGCACGTGAGGCCTCGGTCTACACGGGTATGACGATCGGCGAATACTACCGTTCGATGGGGCTGAAGGTGCTGGTTATGGCCGACTCGACGTCGCGCTGGGCGCAGGCGCTGCGCGAGATGTCGAACCGTCTGGAGGAGCTTCCGGGTCAGGACGCCTTCCCGATGGACCTTTCGGCCATTATCTCGAACTTCTACTCGCGGGCCGGTCTGGTGAAGCTCACGAACGGCCAGACGGGTTCGGTAACGTTCCTCGGTACGGTGTCGCCTGCGGGCGGTAACCTCAAGGAGCCGGTGACGGAGTCGACGAAGAAGGCGGCGCGCTGCTTCTACGCCTTGTCGCAGGGGCGCGCCGACTCGAAACGCTACCCGGCCATCGACCCGCTGGAGTCCTATTCGAAATACCTGGAGTATCCGGAGATCCGCGAATATCTCGACGAACATATCGAGAAGGATTGGGTCGACCTCGTGTATGCGGGCAAGACGATCGTGCAGCGCGGCAAGGAGGCCAACGACCAGATCAACATCCTGGGCGACGACGGTGTGCCGGTTGAGTACCACGAGCGGTTCTGGAAGTCGGAGCTGATCGACTTCGTGATTCTGCAGCAGGACGCCTTCGACGACATCGACGCGAACTGCCCGATCGAGCGTCAGAAGATGATGTACGAGATGGTGCTTGGGATCTGCCGCAAGACCTTCTCGTTTGCGGATTTCGAGGAGTGCTCGCAGTTCTTCAAGGGTTTGATCAACCTCTTCCGCCAGATGAACTACTCGGAGTGGAAGTCGGAGAAGTTCGAGGCGTACAAGCGCCAGATCGAAGAGTACGTGAGTGAAAAAAACAAATAAGCCATGACAACACGCGCATTTCAAAAGATATATACCCGGATTGACAACATCACCAAGGCGACGGTGACGCTGCGGGCGCAGGGCGTCGGGAACGACGAACTGGCCACGGTGGGCGGAAAACTGGCCCAGGTGGTGAAGATTATGGGCGAGAACGTGACGCTTCAGGTTTTCGCCGGCACGGAAGGTCTCTCGACCGACTCGGAGGTCATCTTCCACGGGGAGCCTCCGAAGCTGCGGGTTTCGGACGCGCTGGCCGGCCGCTTCTTCAACGCCTACGGCGAGCCGCTGGAGGGCGGAGAGATCGTCGAGGGCGAGGCCCGGGAGATCGGCGGCCCGACGGTGAACCCCTTCAAGCGTATCCAGCCTTCGGAGCTGATCGCCACGGGTATCGCAGGTATCGACCTGAACAACACGATCGTGACGGGTCAGAAGATTCCGTTCTTCGCCGACCCGGACCAGCCCTATAACGCCGTGATGGCCAACGTGGCGCTGCGCGCCAAGGCCGACAAGATCATCCTGGGCGGTATGGGACTGACGAACGACGACTTCCTCTACTTCAAGTCGGTGTT
>DXDA01000065.1 GCA_019115745.1 Candidatus Alistipes intestinigallinarum | reverse complement strand
TCATTTCCCCCCACATCGCCGCGATGGTGCTCGTCTTTCCCTGCACCTTCTTCGTGGGATTCTGGCTCAACCGCTACGTCGCCTTCCGGCAGTCGCCCCTCGGGGCCGGAACCCAGTTGTTCCGCTACCTGCTGTCGATCGGCGGGTCGATCTTGCTGACGTATGCCGGGTTGAAGCTCTTCGTCGAGGTGTGCGGCATCTGGCCCACGCCCGCCAAGCTCCTCACCACGCTCCTTACGACCGTATACAGTTTTCTGGCGGCCAAATATTTCACCTTCCGCCACGCCGAAAAGGTGTGAAGCCCTTCGTGTCCGGGGCGGCGAGGATAAAAAAGTGGGAGAGATCCGGTAACGGGCCTCTCCCTCTCTTTCTCTTTGGATGGCGGACGGATGGCGGGCGGAATTACCGACTTCGGTTCTCCTCGCGGAGCTTCTGCAACTCGTACATCCGGTCGCGGAACTTCGCCGCAGCCAGGAAGTCCAGCGACTTGGCCGCCCGCTCCATATCCTCGCGGGCCCGGTTGATCAGTTCGTCGAGATTTTCGCCCAGACCGGCCGTCGGGGTGCCGGCCGTATAGCCCTTCTGCACGTCGGCGGCCGTGGCGTAGTGCTCCTCCGTGATGGGGTAGGCAACCGGGACAGAACCCTCTGTCGTTTCGCGCCCCGCCAGCAGCGCACTCGGGCCCGAACCGCTCTTCTGCGCCCGCCGGGGCAGCATCTCGTGCTCCATGTTGAAGCGAACCTGCTTCTCGCGGCGGCGGTTGCTCTGCTCGATGGCGTAGCGCATCGACTCCGTGCAGGTGTCGGCATAGAGGATCACGTTTCCCTGCGAGTGGCGCGCGGCACGCCCGGCAATCTGCGTCAGCGACCGCACGTTGCGCAGGAAACCCTCCTTGTCGGCATCCAGAATCGCCACCAGCGCCACTTCCGGAAGGTCCAGACCCTCGCGCAGCAGGTTCACACCCACCAGCACGTCGAACAATCCGTTGCGCAGGTCCTCCAGAATCTGAATCCGCTCCAGCGTGTCGACATCCGAGTGGATGTAGCGGTTGCGGACCCCCACGCGGTCGAAATATTTCGAAAGCTCCTCGGCCATCCGTTTGGTGATGGTCGTCACGAGCACCTTGTCGTCGTTCTTCACCCGCTTGTCGATCTCTTCGATCAGGTCGTCGATCTGGTTCAGCGTCACACGCACCTCCAGCGGCGGGTCGACGAGTCCCGTCGGGCGGATCAGCTGCTCGGCGATCACCCCCTCGCTCTTCATCAGCTCCCAGTCGGCCGGCGTTGCGCTCACGTAGATCGACGTCCCCTGCAATTGCTCGAACTCCGCGAAGGTCAGCGGCCGGTTGTCCTTGGCCGCCGGAAGCCGGAAGCCGTACTCCACGAGGTTCTCCTTGCGGGCACGGTCGCCGCCGAACATCGCGTGGACCTGCGGCAGCGTCACGTGGCTCTCGTCCACGACCATCAGGTAATCCTTCGGGAAGTAGTCCAGCAGGCAGAAGGGGCGCGTCCCGGCGGCCCGGCCGTCGAAGTAGCGCGAGTAGTTCTCGATGCCGGGGCAGTAGCCCAGCTCCTTGATCATCTCCAGGTCGTACTCCACGCGCTGCTTGATCCGCTGTGCCTCGACCATGCGTCCCTCGCTCTCGAAGAACTCGATCTGCTTGCCCAGGTCGAGGTAGATCTGCTGCACGGCCGAGTTGATGCGCTCCTTGGTCGTCACGAAGAGGTTCGTCGGGTAGAGTGTCAGCGCGTCGAGTGTCTGGATGCGCTGGCCCGTCACGGGGTCGATCGACTGGATGGCCTCGATCTCGTTGTCGAAGAACATCACCCGGAAACACTGGTTCCCGAACTCGCCGAAGGCCGCCATGATGTCCACCGTATCGCCGTTGACGCGGAACGTCGCCGGCTCCAGTTCGCGTTCCGTGCGCGTGTAGAGCGCCTCGACCAGCTTGTAGAGGAAGTGTTTGTAGCTGACGACCTGTCCCACCTCGATGTGGATTGCCGTGGCGTGGAAATCCGCCGGGTTGCCCGCACCGTAGAGGCACGAGACGCTCGATACGACCACCACGTCGCGCCGCCCCGAGAGGAGCGTCGCCACGGTTTGCAGACGCATCTTCTCGATCTCGGCGTTGATCGAGAGGTCCTTTTCAATATAGGTGTCCGTCGACGGGAGGTAGGCCTCCGGCTGGTAGTAGTCGTAGTAGGAGACGAAGTACTCGACGGCATTTTCCGGGAAGAAGTTCCGGAATTCGCCGTAGAGCTGCGCCGCAAGGGTCTTGTTGTGGCTCAGGACCAGCGTCGGGCGGTTGAGTTGCGCGATGACGTTCGCCACCGTGAAGGTCTTGCCCGAGCCCGTGACGCCCAGCAGCACGTTGTGCTTCGAGCCGTGGCGGATCGAGCCGACGAGCTGTGCGATCGCCTCCGGCTGGTCGCCCATCGGGGCGTAGTCCGATACGAGTTTGAAGTCCATGCCGCAAAGATACGGATAAAATGAAACAGTTTTCAATTTCATACCGCTTTTCTGCGCTCCGCTGTGGTTACCCGCCGCCTTCGGCGTCGTCTGTAAATCTGACCCACCCCCAAACCCCCGCCTCGGCGGGGGCTTTATTGCATGGTGTTGGGATTTACTCCTCAATGCGGCCTTGCATATTGAAAACAATTTCATAACTTTGTCTCACTATCCGTGGGGTAGTGACATTTTGAGTTTAGTGAAAGTGTTTCGCTGATCCTTGGCAATAAAATTTGGCGATTTTACGAATACAGGGAGAGCAATACAGACACTCATCACCGTGTATAGAGGCCTGTCATTTGATAGGCACTATTCGGTGTGGGGTATTGTTTATTTGTATTCGGGCCACGCCAAATGCCTATTGCCAGATAAACGAACGACTCCACACTTTCTTTTTTGGTGAATACTGCGTGGAGTCGGCAGTATGCATTCAAATATTTTATCATGTTGACATTGCATGAGGCTATTGCCGTTGTTTTACGGGAAGGTGCAAAAACGTCCCGCGAACTCGCCGATGAGATCAACCGTCGGGATTTGTATCGAAGAAAAGATGGACGACCTCTTCCGGCAAATCAAGTGTCGGCCCGGATCAGGGCCTATGGCGCTCTGTTTGAGAAAAAGGGTAAAATGATCTTCTTGAAGCAGGTTTTATGAATTGGCGGAGAATTGTTACGGCGGTTGTCGGTTTGTTGGCGTGTGTCGCTTGCGACAGGTTTGAACCTCGGGAGCATGTTTCTGAAATAGAAGATATCATTCGATATAAAAGAGCCATCGGCTCTTTGTGCGATCATTATTATATCGATACCCGCATATTGGGGAACCTGCTCATGCGTATCGATCAACAGACTCATTGTGAAACCTACTGGAAACGAATGGAGTATATCCGGTTGTTCAAGATCGAGGAGTATTTCCCGAAAAAATCGGAAGATCAATATCTTTCGATTTTGAATGGACTTATGGACCAATACCGGGATACGGAAATCGTGTTGGGTCCGATTGAGAAGAATTATCGAAATGGGTTGAGTTCATACTATACCGTTGAAGACCGTATGAGCGGCATGAAATACTATATCGAATATCGGCATTCGATATGGTGGAAATCAGGAACTTTGAACATCGTCTCCAAGAAAGACAAAATCAATGCGATCGTTACGCCATGACAGGATGAGGGCATATTGTGGCGGGTGATGGATATTTTTAATTCGCAATCGCTACGCTTTCGGCCGATTATTCGTACCTTTGTGGGCTATGATCGACCGCGAAACAGTAGACCGCATCTATGCCGCCGCCAATATCGTCGATATTGTCGGTGAGTACGTCACGCTCAAACGAAAGGGCGTGAACTATGTCGCCTGCTGTCCGTTCCACAACGAAAAGACCCCCTCGTTCGTCGTATCCCCCTCGAAGGGCGTCTACAAGTGTTTCGGATGCGGAAAGGGCGGAAATGCCGTCACCTTCGTCATGGAGCAGGAGTCGGTCAGCTATCCCGAGGCCCTCAAGATGGTGGCCAAACGCTACGGAATCGAGGTCCACGAGGAGGCCCTCTCCGAAGAGGAGCTCCGCCGCAACGACGACCGCGAGTCGATGTTCGCCCTCAACAGTTGGGCCGCCGACTATTTCGCCAACTTCCTCCACCGCGACAGCGAGGGAATCAACGTCGGGTTGTCCTACTTCCGCCAGAAACGAGGCCTGACCGACGCCACGATCAAAAAATTCGGGCTCGGATTCTGCCCCTCGAAGGGCGACCGCATGTCGCAGGATGCCCTCGCGGCCGGGTACAAGCAGGAGTTCCTCCTCTCGACGGGACTCTCGCTGGTGAGCGAGCGAAACGGGGGGCTCTACGACCGCTTCCGCGACCGCGTGATCTTCCCCGTGCACAACATCTCGGGACGGATCGTCGCCTTCGGAGGCCGCACCCTGCGCACCGACAAGCAGGTCGCCAAATACCAGAACTCCCCCGAGAGCGAGATCTACAGCAAGAAGCGCGAACTCTACGGCCTCTACTTCGCCAAGAAGGCCATCCAGCAGCTCAATTTCGCCATCATGGTCGAGGGGTATCTCGACGTGATCTCCATGCACCAGGCCGGGATCGAGAATGTCGTCGCCTCCTCCGGCACGTCGCTCACCACGGAGCAGATCCGGCTGCTGGGACGCTTCACCAAGAACATCACCGTGATCTACGACGGCGATTCGGCCGGCATTCACGCCTCACTGCGCGGTATCGACATGATTCTCAAGGAGGGGATGAATGTCCGCGTGGTGCTGCTGCCCGAACCCGAGGACCCCGACTCGTTCGCCCGAAGCCACTCCGCCGCCGAGGTCCAGGAGTACATTCGTGCCAACGAGCAGGACTTCCTGGAGTTCAAGGCCCGGCTGCTGTTGAAGGATGCGCAGGGCGATCCGATCAAAAAGGCCGCGCTGATCGGCGACATGGTGCAGTCCATCGCGCAGATCCCCGATTCGATTCAGCGCTCGGTCTACATCAAGGAGTGTGCGCGGACCATGGATATCGACGAGCAGATCCTCATCGGGGAGGTGGCCCGCAAGCGCCTCACCTCCTCCGGAGACCGCGAAACGGACGATTTCCTGCGCCGGCAGGCCGCCGTCCGGCAGCGCGAGGCCGATCCGGGCGTGCGCCCCGAGGCGGAGTATACGCCGAAGGTCGAGGCCGGGAGCAGTTTCGAGGCCCTGGAGCGCGAGATCGTCAAGTACCTGCTCAAGTACGGGCACTGCACGTTCGATTTCAAGGAGGGGAGCACGATGGTGCCCTGCAACGTCGCCGAGGTCATCTTCAGTGAGTTGTCCGATGATCAGATTGTCTTCCGCAACCCGGTCTATGCCAAGATCATGGCCGTCTACCGCGAGCAGTGGGAGCAGTTGGGAACGGGCGTCGAGGTCCCGGCCCATCTCTTCCTGAACCACATCGACCCCGAGGTGTGCAACCGGGCCGTGGACCTGCTTACGGCCGACGACAACTACGTTCCCAGCGAACTCTGGAAACGCAAGGAGGTGCACGTCGAAAGCGATGCCGAGATGCTGGCCGTCGGGGTTCCCAAGGCCGTGACGCTCTACAAGTCGAAGGTCATCGAGTCGCTTATCAAGGAGTTGCAGACCCGGCTCGCCGTCGAAGGACTCTCCGAAGAGGAGGAGTCCGACCTGGTGCAGCGGCTCAACAACTACAACCGCGTGAAGGTGGCCATTGCCCGGAAACTTCAGCGTCTGATCCTGTGATACCGATGGGCGTTGTCAGAAAAAAGGGGGCGGGTCTCGGGTCGTACACGCATCACTGCGCGTACCGTGTGCAAACAGAAAATAAACAGAAAGATGTGTAAAACATATCGAAGATAAAAGAATTAGTTACCTTGACCGATTCCCACCCCCGCGAATAGATTTCGCAATTTGTATGCCGTTTTTGCCTATATGAACGAACAGAAGAAGATAAATATCCGGAACAAGCGCGCGACGTTCGACTATGAGATTCTCGAAGAGTACGTTGCGGGCATCGTGCTCGTCGGAACCGAGATCAAGTCGATCCGTGCGGGCAAGGCCTCGATGGTGGACTCGTTCTGCTATTTCGACAAGGGTGAGCTGTGGATCCGCGGCGTCAATATCGCCGAGTATGCCTGGGGAACGTGCAACAACCACGCCCCGCGCCGTGACCGCAAACTCCTGCTGACGGCCCGCGAACTCGACAAACTCCAGCGTGCGTCGCAGGACCGCGGACTGACGATCGTCGGCTTGCGCCTCTTCTTGAACGAACGCGGGCTGGTGAAGGTCGTCATCGGACTGGCCCGCGGCCGCAAGTCCTACGACAAGCGCGAGTACCTCAAGGCGAACGACGCCCGCCGCGAGATGGATCAGGCGATGAAAAACTTCCGGCGATGATTCGAGCCATTTTTCTCGACGTCGACGGAACGCTCATCAGCTTCCGAACCCACCGGGTCCCCGCGTCGGCCGTGGAGGCCCTGCGGCGTGCGCATGATCGCGGTGTAAGGCTCTTCATCGCTACGGGGCGTGCCGTGACGGATCTTGAACTGCTGGAGCCGATCCCTTACGAGGGGGTTGTGGCGCTCAACGGCGCCGAATGCGTCCTGCGCGACGGGCGGGTCGTCGTCCGGCATCCGATTCCGCGGGAGGCTTTCGAACACGCCCTGGCGCTCTCCGATGCGTGGAATTTCCCCGTCGGGCTGGAGCTGAACGACGGAATCTTCGTGAACCGTGTGACTCCCATCGTCGAGGAGCTGGCCCGTATGATCGCTCATCCCGTCCCGGAGGCGGTCGATCTGCGGCGGCTGTTCGAGCGCGGCGACTGCTGCCAGATGTGTTTCTACGTCGATCCGCAACTCGGGGCGCGCATCATGGAGCAACTGCCGTCGCTGGTGGCGACCCGCTGGTGCCCGATCTTCTCCGACGTGAATGTCCGCGGCGTGGACAAGGCCACCGGAATGGCGGAGTTCGCGGCGCGCGGCGGATTCGAGATCGGAGAGGCGATGGCCTTCGGCGACGGTGGCAACGACGCTCCGATGCTGCGGGCCGCCGGAGTGGGTGTCGCCATGGGCGGGGCGTGCGACGAGGCGCTGCAGGCCGCCGACTGGGTGACCGCAACGGTCGACGACGACGGGATCCGTCGGGCGTTGGAGCATTTCGGCGTGATCGATGGCGCGGACGTGTCGAGGTAATACCCCGGACGCTGCGGAAATGGTAAAACAAAAAACGAAAAGATATGTCATTGATTCTCTGCATTGAAACCGGCACGGATATCTGCTCCGTGGGGATTGCCAAGGATGGCGAGTTGCTGTCGCTGCGTGAGAGCGACGAGGGGCGCGACCACGCCCGCAAGGTCGGGGTTTTCGTCGACGAACTGCTGCGCGAAACCGGTATCGCCCCCGATGATCTGGATGCCGTGGCCGTCGGAAAGGGCCCCGGATCCTATACCGGATTGCGCATCGGCGTTTCGTTCGCCAAAGGACTCTGCTACGGTCTGCAGAAACCGCTGCTGGCCGTCGGGTCGCTCGACGCGCTGGTCGAGGTGGCCCGCGAGGATTACGAGGCCGGGATCATCTCCGTCGACAACTGGGCCGAAGCCCGGCTCTGTCCGATGGTCGATGCCCGCCGCATGGAGGTCTACGCCCAGGTGTTCGATACCGAAGGGAGGGCGCTGAGCGACGTGGCGGCCGAAGTGGTCACGGAGGAGAGTTTCGCGTCGTATCGCAACGACGGCCGTCCGTTCGTGATCTTCGGAAACGGCGCCCGCAAGTGTGCCGATCTGCTGGCGGGTGCAACACTCGTCGAGGTGACCCCTTCGGCCCGCGGCCTGGCCCGGCTGGCCCAACAGGCGCTCGACGAGGGCCGCACGGAGGACATTGCCTATTTCGAGCCCTTCTACCTGAAGGATTTCGTCGTCACGACCTCGAAGAAGCGACTCTTCTGAACGAGGGGGGGGGAAAACTCCGGACCGTATCGGAATGACCGAGGAGGAGCTGATCGGGGCGTTGTCGGATCGTTGGCAGGAGCATTTTGCCGACGAAATGGCCCGGCGGGTGTGTGCCGCGGAGGCCGTCGGGGTGCTGTATCGGATTGCGGCCGGTCCGGACGACCGGCTCGGGACGCTCCCGAAGCCCGAGCGGCGCAAGATCGGTTTCCGGGCCGCCTATGTGCTGGAACGGGTCTCTCTGAGGTCGTGGACGGCATTCCTGCCCTTTGCGGAGGATTTCTGCCGCCGGGCCTTCCCCGCCTGTACGGACCCGAGTGTCCGGCGCCATTTCAGGAAGATCATGATCGAACTCCTGCGGCGGGTATGCCTCGATCCCGAGGTGCTGGAACGCATCGCCGAAACGGCGGCCGAATGGGCCGTGGAACCCGGATCGAAGGTGGCCGTCCGGGTCTGGGCCATGGAGGTGCTGAAGGTGTGCCGCGGCCGCATCGGATGGGTCGACGAGTGTTGGGAGGATCTGGTGGAGGCCCAGGCGGCCGGAGCTTCGCCCGGAATCGTGAGCCGTCTGCGGCGGAGTTGGCGGTAGCCTTTGTGCGCTGGTTGCCGGGCCCGTTGGGCCATCTCGGATTCCCCGGTCGGAACATAAAAATTCCCGTCCAAACCTGGACGGGAATTTTGTTGGTGGGTGCAGCCCTGACGGGCTCTCGATGAGGGGTTTCTCGGAACGGGTTGGAGTGCCCGATGAGGGTGCCCTTGACCGGGCCGGAGCGCCCGGTGGGTAGGTTTCAGAACGGGCGAGACCCCCCCCCGGCGGATTACTCCTCGCCGCCGAGCTGCCGGTGCAGCTTCTCCTTGAAGGCAGGACCGAGAATCTCCATCTTGTCGGTCGTCTCGAACATCTTCGCGCGGGTCTCGTCGAATTGCGAAATCAGTTCCAGCGTCAGCTCCGGGCGTTCGAGGATGAAGTTCGGGCACTGCGAAATGCGCAGGTACTCCTGCGGCAGCAACTTGTAGGTCTCCCCGAAACGTCCCTGTTCGAGCTTGAACTCCACGGTGAGGTCCAGGCAGCGTTTGAAGATGCCGCTCTTGCCGTAGAGGGCCTCCTGTTTCGGGAGCGCCGCGGCGTCGAGCGTCAGCTCAACGGTCAGCGGACGGTCGCACGCCTCCGGTGCCGTGTAGATCACCGGAGCCAGCGTGTAGGCGTCGTAGGTCCACTCGCCGGCCTTCGGGAAGCGCGAGTAGGGGATCTCCACCCCGTTGATCGTCACGCGCTGCGGCGGGAAGGTCGCCGGGAAACGCAGTTCGTAGCTGCGGGCGGCCGGGGCTCCGGCGTAGCTGCCTTCGCGGGCTGCGATCTCGGCCCGGATGACGGCACCCTCCTGGCGTTTGGTGATCCGCGTGGTGGCGAACTCCGTGGTGTAGCGCTGGCTGATGCCGTCGTCCTCGTAGTAGCGCAGCTCCCCGTCGCCGCCCGGGATGAAGGTCAGAACCAGCGTGTCGCACGGCTGCTGGAGGTTCTGTACCCCCTCGGGGTTCATCGGCAGGATCGCTCCGGCGCGTGCGTACCAGGGATTCTCACCCACGGTGTAGTGCAGCGTGCGGCTTGTTCCGCCGTCGTACATCGCCCCCGTGGCGCAGTCGTACCAGCGGCTGCCCTCCGGGAACCAGATCTTCCGCTCGGCCAGCCCCGAAAGCGAATCCACCGGCTGCGTGATCGCCGTGGCGAGGATGTCGTCGCCGAAGAGGAACTCTTCCCGGTTGCTGTAGGCCTCCTCGGTCTCCGGGTAGTCGTAGTAGAGCGGGCGGCAGATGCCGATGCCCGTGTCGAAGTTCTGGCGTGCGGCGTTATAGATATAGGGTGCCAGCGTATAGCGCAGGCAGATGGCGTCGCGCATGTAGAACATGTGGTTCGGGAACGACCAGATGTAACGCTCGATGCGCGGGTCCTTCGTGGAGTGGGTCTTGAAGATCGGCGTGAAGACCCCGTACTGCAGCCAGCGCGTGTAGAGCTCCGGGTCGGTGTAGGGCTGGTTGCCGTGGAACTGGTGGCCGCCGATGTCGTGGCCCCAGTAGCCGTAGTTGACGTTCGAGGCCGTGGCCGTGAACCAGGGCAGGAAGGCCAGGGTCGGCCACGTGGCGAAGGTGTCGCCCGAGAAGGCCAGCGGGTAGCGGTGCGAACCCAGACCGCCCCAGCGATGGTAGATGAATGGCCGCTGGTCGGGCTGGCTCTCTTCGGCGTGGCGGAAGAAGGTGTGGTTCAGCCAGAAGGTGTTCGAGAGCCCCGGCGTGAATTTCGATTCCCGCCACTGCTGCCAGTCGAGCCACCAGAAATCGACACCCTCCTGCTCCATCGGGCCCAGTACCGTGTCGAAATAGGCGTCGGCCCACTTCGGGTCGTCGATGTGGAACGGGACGCTCTTGCCCTTCTCCTTCCAGCCGTATGCCTCTGCGAACGCCTCATAGGGGGCCTCGTAGGGCTGGATCCCCGAAGCCGGGTGGAGGTTCAGCGCCACCTTGAGATCCTCGGTTTCGGTCCATTTCAGGAAGTTGGCCGGCGAGGGAAACAGCTCCTTCTGCCACGTGTAGCCCGTCCAGCCGATCGTTTGTCCGTACTCGTCGAGCGGCGTGTTGTGACGGCGCATCCCCCAGGTCTCGTGCCAGTCCATGTCGACGATCAGCACGTCGATCGGGATGTTCATCTGGCGGAACTTCCCGATCAGGTCCCGGAATTCGTTGTCCGAATACTGCCAGTAGCGGCTCCACCAGTAGCCGAAGGTGTATTTCGGCGGCAGCGGTGCCCGTCCGGCAATCTGCTGGAAATCGGCCAGCGCCTGTTTGTAGTCGTGTCCGTAGGCGAAGAGGTAGAGGTCCTGCCGGTCGCCTTCCGGGCGCGGCTCGACCCACTCCTTCCAGTGCGAATCGGTCGGAATGAAGACATGGCGCCGGCTGTCGTCGACCACGGCCCAGCCCGAACGCGAGAGGATGCCCTGCTCCATGGGTTCGTTGCGGAGCTTGTCGCCGTCGCAGCCGTCCAGCGTGCGGGTCGTT
Source organism: Candidatus Alistipes intestinigallinarum (assembly GCA_019115745.1). Lineage (GTDB taxonomy): Bacteria > Bacteroidota > Bacteroidia > Bacteroidales > Rikenellaceae > Alistipes > Alistipes intestinigallinarum. The sequence continues at coordinate 56,859 of DXDA01000065.1, read as the reverse complement.
CCCAGGAGGTTCTGCGGATCCTCCAGACCCGGGGTCCAGGTCACCGGCTTGCCGTTGAGCGTGAAGGTCACCTGCAGGTTCTCGGCCGTGAACTTGCCCGTTTTGCGGTAGGTCAGCGTCAGGGCCGAGGTCTGGATCGTCACTTTCGTGCGGCTGTCGCGCACGCGGAACTCCGGAACGGGCAGCTCGCGGTTGACGAACGCGAGTGTCGCACGGTCTTCGAACTTCCCGTCGGCGCTCCACTCCATGCGGATGAGCTGCGGCGTGAGGATGGTGAAGCGGGCATTCTGCACCGTGACGACGGCCCGGGAATCGGCCTGCGGATTCCCGGCTGCGGCGACGCCCGGAAGTACGAAGGCCAGGGCCGCCAGAAGGGTGGAGAGTCGTTTCATGGGTATTAAAGTAGTTTTTAAAATGTTTGTCGAAAGATCAGTTGCTTGAAGCCGATTCGCCCGGATTGCCCGGATTGCTCGGGTTGTCGGAATTGTTCGGAATCTCCGCTTCGAGGTCGTTTCCTGCGAGTTCGAGCGTGCGGGGGGTATGCTGCCGCTTGGTCTGCAGCCGGGCCGTGCGGCGCAGCCGTTCGCCCACGCGGATGATGTTGTCGTTGCCCGTGCAGAGCCGCTTGTAGGCGTCGTCGTAGGCTTCGCGCGCCTTGCCGAGCGCCGTGCCGATCCCTTCGAGCGAGGCGGTGAAGGCTACCAACTGCTCGTAGAGTTTCAGTCCGCAGGCGGCGATCTCCTTGGTGTTCTTGTCCTGGTCGTTGTATTTCCAGAGGTCCGCCACGAGCTTCAGCAGCGCGAAGAGGTTCGTCGGCGACGAGACGATCACCTTTCGTTCGTAGGCGTCCGACCAGATCTTCGGGTCGCTCTGCAGCGCCGCGAGGAAGGCCGGTTCATTGGGCACGAACATGATGACGAAATCCGGCGAATTCAGCCGCCGCTGGTACTCCTTGCGGCCGAGTTCGACGACGTGCTGACGCACCGAGGCGACGTGTGCCGCCAGGTGGCGCTGCCGCTCCTCCTCGCTCTGGGCCGCGGTGTAGTTGACGAAGGCCGTGAGCGAGACCTTCGAGTCGATGACGATATCCTTCTTCTCGGGCAGGTGCAGCACCACGTCGGGCCGCAGGTTGCGGCCCTCGTCGTCCTTGATGTTGTACTGCGTCTCGTAGTGGATCCCCTTCGAGAGCGACGAGCTGTCGAGGATCGTCTCCAGCAGCATCTCGCCCCAGTCGCCCTGCACCTTCGAGTTGCCCTTCAGGGCGTCGGTCAGGTTGCGGGCATCGGCCGAAATGTGCTGGTTGAGTTCCATGAGGCGCTTGAGTTCGTTCTTCAGCTCGCCGCGCTGCTCGTTCTCGTGGGAGTAGATGCGTTCGACCCGCTCGCGGAACTCCGTGATGTTCTCGCGGAAGGGCTTCAGCAGCAGGTCCAGCGACTCCTTGTTCGTCTGTTTGAATTCCCGGGACTGCTCGCCGAGGATCTCCGTGGCGAGGTTTTTGAACTCCAGACGGAAACGCTCCTCCAGCTTTTCGCGTGCGGCACGTTCGGCTTCGCGCTCCTCGGCATTTTTCGCCCGCAGGGAGGCGATCTCCGATTCGGACGAGGCCTGCAGGGCCGCCAGTTCGGTCCGTGTGCGGAGGTGTTCTTCGCGCAGCGTGCGCAGGTCGCCTTCGGCCGTGTCGCGGCTTTGGCGGGTCTCCGTCAGGAGGGTTTCCGTGGCGGCGAGTTTTTGGCTGAGGTCGTTGCGGGCGGCCTCGGCGCTCTCCTTTTCGTTCCGCAGGCGGGACACGGCCCGGCGAAGGGTCGCAATCGTAACCCCCGAAACCGCACAGAGACAAGCCAGTAGGAGAAGGATGAGAAGTGTGGCGGTATTCATGTCTACAAAGATAGCGTCTTTTGAGTAATTTTTCGTATATTTGTTCAAATAATTAAAAAACGCGAAGCTCATGCAACGTACAGTAGCCCCCTCGATGCTTTCGGCCGATTTCGGCCACCTGGAACGCGATACGCGGATGATCGACCGCAGCGCCGCCGAATGGGTCCATATCGATGTCATGGACGGGGTGTTTGTCCCGAACATCTCATTCGGATTCCCCGTGATGAAGCCCATCCGGAAGGCGACGTCGAAGTTCCTCGACGTGCATCTGATGATCGTCTCCCCGGAGAAGTACGTGGCACGCTTCGTCGAGGCCGGGGCCGATCTGGTGACCTTCCACCTCGAAGCCACCGAAGACCCCGCCGGGTGCATCGCCCGCATCCGCGAAGTCGGAGCGAAGGTCGGCGTCTCGATCAAACCCGCCACGCCGGTTGAGGCACTGCGCGAGTGGCTGCCGATGGTCGATCTGGTGCTGGTGATGAGTGTCGAGCCGGGGTTCGGCGGGCAGTCCTTCATCCCGGGGTCGCTCGACAAGATCCGCGAACTGCGCGCCCTGGCCGATGAATCGGGCCTTGCAACCATCATCGAGGTCGATGGCGGCATCTCGGCGGCCAATGCCCGTGAGGTGTTCGAGGCCGGGGCCGAAGTGCTCGTGGCCGGAAGCGCCGTCTTCAAGGCGGCGGACCCCGAGGCCGAGATCCGGCGCATCCTCGAAGCGTGACGCCCGGGCGGAAAAGGGACGGCGTTTGGAGGAGTCGGTTCCGGGAGAGGCTGTAAGGTCGGCGTTTGAAGAGTCCGGTTTCGGGGGGGGGAATTGTCCCGAAGGACCGGCGGTGAGTCCCGGTGTCGGGAAAATCTCCCCGAAAATGCGGGTCGGAGCGCTCCGATGACGAAAATATCCTGTAAAAACGTTACCTTTGCGGTGTTTTCCGGAGCGGCCCGGCGGCGGCTCCCTTAACGTGTTACCCTATGATTTCACTCGACAATCTGACCGTCAGCTACGGGGGCTGGACCCTCTTCGACAATATCTCGTTCCTGATCAATCCCAAGGACCGCATCGGCCTGGTCGGCAAGAACGGCGCGGGAAAAACCACGCTGCTGCGCATCATCACCGGCGAACAGCAGCCCACGTCGGGTGCCGTGACGATCAACGGCGAGTGCACGATCGGCTACCTCCCGCAGACGATGCGCGTGGCCGACACCACGACGCTCGTCGAGGAGACCGCCAAGGCCTTCGACGAGGTGCTGCGCCTCGAAGCCGAAATCGCCGACCTCACGCGCGAAATCGCCGAACGAACCGATTACGAATCGGCTTCCTACGAACAGTTGCTGCACCGGCTGAACGACGCCCAGGACCGCTACCACATCCTCGGCGGCGAGACCCGCGATGCCGATATTGAGAAGACGTTGCTCGGCCTGGGATTCAAGCGTGAGGACTTCTCCCGCGCCACGAGCGAGTTCTCCGGAGGCTGGCGGATGCGGATCGAGCTGGCGAAACTGCTCCTGCGGCGCCCCTCGATCTTCCTGCTGGACGAGCCTACGAACCACCTCGACATCGAGTCGATCCAGTGGCTCGAAGAGTACCTCAAAAACTACAACGGGGCCGTGCTGCTGATTTCGCACGACCGGGCCTTCCTGGACAACGTCACGAACCGCACGGTCGAGCTCTCGCTGGGCAAGATCACCGACTACAAGGTCCCCTATTCGAAATACGTCGTCCTGCGCGCCGAACGCCGTGCGCAGCAGTTGGCCGCCTATGAAAACCAGCAGCGGATGATCGAAAAGACCGAGGAGTTCATCGAGAAGTTCCGCTACAAGCCCACGAAATCGAATCAGGTGCAGTCGCGCATCAAGCAGTTGGAGCGCCTCGAACGCCTCGAAGTCGAGGAGGAGGACCTCGCCACGCTGAACATCAAGTTTCCGCCCGCACCGCGCTCGGGACAGATCGTTGCCGAGATCAACGAGGCCGGGATGTCGTTCGGCGCGAAGCACGTCTTCAGCGGTGCGAATTTCGTCATCGAGAAGGGGGACCGCATCGCCTTCGTCGGGCGCAACGGCGAGGGCAAAACCACGCTGGCGAGGATGCTCGTCGGGCAGTTGACCCCCACGGAGGGGTCGATCCGCCTCGGCGCCAACGTCAACATCGGCTACTATGCCCAGAACCAGGACGATCTGATGGACGGCGAGTTCACGGTCTACGACACGCTGGACCGCGTGGCCGTGGGCGACATCCGTACGCGGTTGCGCGACATCCTCGGGGCGTTCCTCTTCCGCGGCGAGGACATCGACAAGAAGGTCAAGGTCCTCTCGGGCGGTGAGCGGGCGCGGCTGGCCATGGCCCGCATGATGCTGGAACCCCGCAACCTGCTGGTGTTGGACGAGCCCACGAACCACATGGACATGCGCTCGAAGGACATCCTCAAAAATGCCATTTTGAAGTATGACGGAACGGTGGTCGTTGTTTCGCACGACCGTGAGTTCCTCGACGGCATGGTCGAGAAGGTCTACGAATTCCGCGACGGCGGTGTCAAGGAGTACCTCGGGGGGATCTACTACTTCCTCGAAAAGCGCAAGCTGGAGTCGCTGCAGGAGATCGAGCGCCGCGATGCTCCGGCCAAGACGGCCTCGAAAACGGCCCCGAAAACCGGTTCGGGTGCGGGAGCGAAGGGGGTGAACGGCGCCGGAGGAGCCAATGCCGCAAACGGCGCGGAGGAGAAACCCGCAACCCTCTCCGGAAAGGCCTCCTACGAGCAGAAAAAGGAGCAGGAGAAGCTGTTGCGCAAGTTGCGCAAGGCGGTGGAGACCGTCGAGGCGGAGCTGGCCGGACTGGAGAAGCAGATCGCCGAATACGATGCGAAATTTGCCGCCGCAACCGACTACAACGAGGCCGATTACAAGGCCTACAACGACCTGAAGGCCCGTTACGACCATCAGATGCACGAGTGGGAAAAGGCCTCCTATGAATTGGAAATCACCGAAGAACAATACAATGGATAACCTGATTTTCGGGATTCGTCCCGTGGCCGAGGCCATCGAAGCCGGTCGGCAACTCGAAAAACTCTACATCCGCAAGGGGGCCGAGGGGCCGTTGATGCAGGAGTTCCGCGACCTTTGCATTCGCCACCGTATTCGCTGGCAGGAGGTGCCTGTCGAGAAGTTGAACCGCCTCACGCGCGGCAACCACCAGGGCGTCGTGGCACAGACCGCCGCCATCGAGTATGTCGAACTGACGGATATTCTCGAACGGGTCCCCGAGGACGAAACGCCGCTGGTGGTTGTCTTCGACGGCGTGACCGACGTCCGCAACTTCGGGGCCATCGCCCGCTCGGCCGAGTGTGCCGGGGCCCACGGCCTCGTCACGCCGCTCAAGAATTCGGCTCCGGTGAATGCCGAGGCGATCCGTTCGTCGGCCGGGGCGCTGACGACGATCCCCGTCTGCCGTGTGGGCTCGATCCGTAACACCCTCAAGCAGTTGCAGGCCGAAGGATTTCAGGTGGTCGCCGCCACGGAAAAGAGCCGCAAGTTGCTCTATGACGCCGATTTCCGCCGCCCGACGGTCCTCGTCATGGGCGCCGAGGATACCGGTATCTCGAAGGAGGTGCTGAAACTCTGCGACGAGCAGTTGGCCATCCCGATGATCGGCCACATCGAGTCGCTCAATGTCTCGGCCGCCGCAGCCGTAATGTTGTTCGAGGTGGTGCGTCAGCGCATCGGCGAGTAGACATCCTGCGGGCGGCAGCCTCCGTTTTGTCCCTCCTTCAACCAATCTTTAGCCATGAAACTGAATCTCCGTGAACGTCTTGCCGAGTTCCGTGCAGGCTTGCTGACCGTCCTGCGCCGCCATCCGTTGGAACTGCTGCTCCTGCTGGCCCTGACCGTGACGCTGATCGTCTGCCTGGAAATCGACGAGGACCCCAACGGTCCCCGAATGCTGGTGCTGGGGTGGGGCGCCCTGCTGCTGCTCATCGTCAACCGGCTGGCCGGGCGCAGCGTCTGGCGCCGCATCTACTGGGTGGCGTGGGCACCTCTCGTGCCGCTCTTTCTGTGGCCCGGGTTGTCCGGATGGGTCGAATCCGCGCAGGCCATCGTCACCTTCACGATCCTCACGCCGCTGGCGCTGCTGGCCTGTCGGCGCGCCGTGGTCAATGAACGGTTTGTTGCCGATGCCCTCGTTTATCTGCGTTCGGGCGTGCTGGCCATGCTCTTCGCCTACGTTGCCTACGGGCTCTTCGAGGCGATCCTCTGGTCGGCGGCCTACATCTTCGGGTTCAGCGACGCCCGCTGGGTGGCGCACCTCTCCGCCGACCTCTTCTTCGTGACGCAGTTCTTCGCCGTGCCGACGCTCTTCATGATGATGCTCGACCGCTGGGAGGAGGCCCGTTTCGGCTCGTCGCGCGTCCTCGAAGTGCTGCTGAACTGGGTCGTCACGCCCGCCGTGGCCATCTATGCCGCAATCCTCTATCTCTATCTGCTGAAAATCCTCTTTACGTGGACGCTGCCCGAGGGCGGCGTGGCCTATCTCGTCTTCGGATTCACGATCACCGCACTGCTGGTCAAGGCCCTGCGGCTGCCCCTCGAAAAACGGACCCTCGACTGGTTTTACGACCGTTTCAGCCTTGTGGCACTGCCCCTCGTGGCGTTGTTCTGGGTCGGCGTCGCCCGCCGCGTCGGCGAGTACGGGCTGACCGTCCCGCGCATCTACCTGCTGGTTTGCGGCGGGTTGATGACGCTTTGCATCCTGTTTTTCCTTTCGCGTCGGGCCGGACGTTACTTGTGGGTTGTGCTGGCCGCTTTGATCGCCTTCGCCGCCGTGGCCTATATCCCGGCCCTGGAGCCCGAACGCGCCGCTCTGCGCTCGCAGACCCGTCGCGTCGAGCGGATTGCCGATCGGCTCGGGCGGCTCGACGCCGCATCGGGCCGGCTCTCGCTCGCGCCCGCGTCGCTGGCCGATACGGTGCATCGGAAGGAGTACCGCGAACTCTACGAGGCATTGGCGTATGTCGAGCGCGACAGCGCCGCGTTTGCCCGCTTCGGAGTGGAAGAGGTGAACGATCTGGTGGAGATCCTCCCCGCGGTGATGCACGACTATGTGCAGTGGGGGTGGAAACCGGCCGTCGGGGAGGTGGTCGAGGCGAATCCCTCCGTCGAGGTCTATTTGCCTCAAAATGCCGGGTTTGAGGTCGATGGCAGTTACTCGCGCTGTTATGTCAATCTGACCGTATGGAATCCGGAAAGCTATTCCTTCGGGAACGATACGCTGCGTTTCTATCTCGGCGAGGAGCGTCCCGTGCTTGAAGTCACGGGTGCGGAGGTGCTGAAAAAACAGCTCGGACAGAGCGGTTTTGATCTCTCGACGGGCCTGGAACCCTCCCGTGAACAGGCGTTGCGCCTGCTGAACTACCGCGACGATCGCTGCTGCATCCTCTTCGATCATCTCTCGGTCGAACGGCGTGATTCGGTTGATGTAATTACCTCGCTGACGGTGCATTCCCTGTGGCTGCGATGATCGGTTGGGGCCGGAAGAGCGGGGCGGCAGGGCGCGCTGGACGGGTTGAAATGACCGAAGTGATCGACCATCCGCGTCTGGGAGAGGTGACCCTTGCGCAGTCGCCCCGGGCCCGGCGGGTTTCGATCCGCGTGCGGGCCACGGGAGCCGTGCGGCTCGCGTACCCCTTCGGGGTGTCGCGGCGGCGGGCGTTGGCGTTCCTCGACGAGAAGGCCGACTGGATTTTCGCCACCCGGGAGCGGCTGGCCCGCAGACGTGCCGCCCTGCCGCCGCAACTCCCGCCCGCGGAGCAGAAAACCCGCATCGAGGAGTTACGCCGGGCCGCCAGGGAGGACCTCCCGGAGCGTATTGCCCGGCTTTCGGCCGCAACGGGGCTGCGTTACGAAAAACTCTCGATCCGCGCCTCGCGCACGAAGTGGGGGAGTTGTTCGGGACAGAACCATATCTCGTTGAGTCTCTTCCTGATGACGCTGCCCGAGCATCTGCGCGATTTCGTCATCCTCCACGAACTCTGCCACACGGTCCATCACAACCATTCGCCGCGTTTCCATGCGTTGCTGGACCGTTTGGTCGGCGGACGCGAAAAGGAACTCAACCGCGAATTGCGGCGTTTTACAACCGCTTGATTCGAACACCCTCCGCTTTCAAAAAAACGCCCGGCATCAGCCGGGCGTTTGTCGTGTCAATAGGGTGATGACCTATTCGTATACGAGGGTATACGAGGTCTTATTGCTTGCGTCGAAGTGTTGGAAGTTCGGATCCTTACCGTTGACTACCTCCCAGTTGACTCCGGTCACGTACCCGTCGTTGTCGAAGGTGTAGGTGATGGTCGGGGTCGAACCGTCCATCTCCACGACGGTTGCCGGAAGGGCTGTCGAGGAAGTTCCTGCCAAATTCAGGCAGATGGCTGCCAAATGGTCGGCTTCGATGATGTTGATGGTTTGCATCCCTAAGAAGAGTTTGGCCATGTCAACACCGAAAATGGCATTCTGCTGCGGCGCGTCGGTGTAGGTGAACATGGTGTTGGAGCCATTACCCAGGAATTTGCCGGCATTGTACGTCAACGTCAGATAGGCACTGTTGTCGCTGGCGTAATTCACTCCGCTCCACAGCCCCTGTGCATCGTAGACCCAGCGATAGTTGACATCCCGTTTCTCATAAGAGATGGTCGACGCTTCGATCCGTCCGTTGTCCAGCGTCCAGACAAACGAGCGGATGCCATCTGTCCCCTCTTCGAAATCTTTGTTGGTGGCCGAAAGCTGGTTGCCGTCTACTGTGAAGGCAAGCCAATCGCTGACTTCTTCGTCGTATAAGCCTTTCTTTGTTGAGCTGGCAGGATTCCCCTGCGCATCATAGGTGAAGGTGTATGCGGCTGTGTTGGTCATGGGATCAAATGCACCGTTCGAGATATAATATTCGGCATACATCTGAGCTGTAGCCTCATCCATGGTAACCCCCGTGTCCTGAGAACTTTCATAGAGGTATTGGGCAAGCTCCTCGACCGTGACGGTCTCACATTCGATCGAGACATTGACGGTGACACTCTTCAGCCGTTTGTAGATGCCGGCCGGAACCGATTCCGCAATCTTCCACTCGTAGGCGCCCTGCTTGAGTATCACGTTGTAAAGACCCGCGGAAACCCCCTCCGGAATCGTACACGTAACCCCGATGCCCGAGAGCGTGACGGTCAACTCCTTACGCGACTGATCGGCGGTGTTCTCCAGCAGAATCTGCATGTCCGACGTAAAACCGGCTCCGGCAATCTCCAACTCTTCGTTCAAACGAATGGTCTCCGGAACGGTGATGCTCAGCACCGGACAATCCTTGTCTGCTGCCATCGTCAGTTGTACAGAGCCAAGCTCCCAGATACCCTCCTGGTAAAGTACCACCGTGTAGGACCCCGGAGTCAGCGTAAGCGGAACCGTTCCCGTATAACTCGTGGCGGTGATTTGCGGGTTTTCGAGCTTGCTCTCCACTCCCGAATCGTCGCGAAGAGCTATTTCTGCCGCCGCATCGAACCCTTGACCCGTGATGGTCAGTTCGCTGCCGATCTCGGCCGTGGCCGGAACCGTACACTTTACCGGACAGCTCGGCCCGTTGTCGTCGTCATCGCTACATGCCGGAGCAAACGTCATCGCGCCTGCTGCCAGCAACAAAAGCCATAATTTTTTCATGGTTGCAAATGTTTGAGGTTTAACAGAGATTTAGAGAATTTTGATATGAGGGTCAAATGTCTTTCAGCGATTCGAGATAGGAATCGATTCTTTCGGAGGACGGACGCAGCATATTGGACTCTACGATGTGCCCCTCCTTGTCCAACAGAATGAAGCGGGGAATGCCGTCAACTCCGTAGTCGGCCGCAAAACTGCTCGACGGATCCAGCCACAATTGAGTCCCCGGAAGCTCCTCGCTGTCGAGAGCCTTCTCCCAGTCGTCGCGCTCACTGTCCACCGAAAGCCCCAGGAAAAGAATCTCCCGGCCCGCAAAACGCTCGGAAAGGCGTTTCAGATGAGGAAGCTCCCGCTTGCAGGGCCCACACCAGGATGCCCACAGATCGATATAGAGGTATTTCCCCCGGAAGTCGGACAGCGTATAGCGCCGGCCCGTACGGTCAACAGCCGTGAAGTCCGGCGAGGGACGCCCGGCAGCCGTCAGGTCGTGACGCGAAATCTCGGCCCGGTAGTCGGCCAGCATCCGGGGATCGGTCAGATAGCTGTTGGCCAGATTCTGCAGCTCCCCGGTGTTGCGGACCCCCTCGGCCTGGAGGTATTCGAGCGCCAGCGAACGAAGCATCGACTGCTTGACCCGTCCGTCCGGGAACCGTTCGCCGATGTAACGCATCGTGGCTACCGTGCGGTCGTAGGAGTTTTCGATCGCAACCCCTTCGTCCTGCAGCAGTAACGGAATCCCGAAGCGCAGGAAATCCCGATACTCCGGAACGTCGGCCAGCTCCTCGCGGGCAACTACCAGCTTGCGGACCGAATCCGTCAGCGCCGGCCCGACCCGGAAGGTCGTGTCTCCGGTCATCATCCGGTGCCCCATCTCGTAAACCAGCATCGGCTGGGCATAGGCATAACGCAGACGAAGCCGCTCGATGCGGGCGAAATCCGGACACAAACTGTCGAGTCCCCGGACTTCGAGGAGCCGGGCGATGCCCGTGCATTGCTCCTGGAGCCCTTGCGCAAACTCATCCCACGAGACGTCATACGAAGGCCCTTCGGGCAGCGTTGTCGTACGCAGATAGTCGTTGGCGGCCCGGTTCTTGCCGTCGACTTCGAGGCTCTCGGCAAAGTGCAATCCGTCGAAACGGGCCGTTGCACCGTCGCCCCGCTGGATGAATAACGGACGCGTCTGTTCGCCATAGACGAGTCGGGCGTAGAGGTATTCGACGCCCGGCAGGGTGATCGTTGCCCGGCCGTGTTTGTCCAATTCGGCCGTGTAGGCCGTCGTGCGGTCGACGAGCAGTCCGACGCTCGAAAGCGTCGGGTTCGTCACTTCGATGCGGAGGTGAGCCTCCTCGGGTTGTTGCGGGGCGCAGGAGGCCGAGGCCAGCGCCAGCAACGGGAGAATCAACAGTCTCTTCATGATTGGCTATTTCCTTTGTTTGTCATACCTGGTTTCGAGTGCGGCGCCCAGCCAGCCGCCGCGGGCTTCCAGCAGCAGAATCCGACCCTGTTCGTCGACCAGAATCGATGTCGGAACGGAGCCGGTCTCAAAGGCTCCGAAACTCCTCCGCTCGGGATCGTTGTATTGACGCCATGCCATCTTCTCCGAGGCGAGGGCCTGTTGCCAGGCGTCGCATTGGGTGTCGATCGAAATGCCGACGATGTCGAATCCCCGATCGTGGTAGCGGGCATACGCCTCCCGCAAGTAGGGAATGTCGTCGCGGCACGGTGAACACCACGAGGCCCAGATCTCCACAAGCGTACAGTGCCCCGGAAGCAGCAGCTCCGAAAGTGAATGCGGCTGCCCCTGCGGGTCGATGACCGTCAGATCGGGAAGCTGCTCGCCGCACAGCATCCGTTTGCTGCGGGCCAGCGTTGCGAGCCGTTGTCCCGCGGCCGAGGCGCGGAGGTCCGGTGCGAGCATTCCGATCAGCGCCGTGAGCGTGTCCCGTGTCGGGATGGCCGCGTTGTGCGCCACTTCATCGGCCAGTTGCAGGCTTACTCCCGAGTTCGGATGGCTGCGGATGTAGTCGATCTTGCGGCTGAGAATCTGTTCATTGAGCTGCGTGAGACGACGCGCCAGCGCAATGCCCTTCTGACGGTCGGAGCGATGGTAGAACGTGTCGATGTATTCGTCAAACAGGCGGTCGTATGCTCCGCTCAGCGCGGCCTGTTCGCGGCGGAACTCCTGCATGGCCTCCTGGGTGGCACCGCCCGACAGCGTAAATGCTTCTTGACCCTGGAGGGCGTCATAGCGGGCTGTGACCTGCGTGCTGTCGAGCAGCACCTCGAATGAAATCCGCGTGTCACGCGCGGTGCGGTCGTTCGGATTCAGGTAGACGACGCCCCGGCAGCGCCGCGGAGTGGCGAGGACCCCCTTCAGCCGGAATTGCCCGCCGGAAACGGTCGTACTGTCGAGAGGCTCGGCACTCCCGCCGTCAACGGCATAGAGCACGACGCTTTTCCCTTCCCATACCTCGGGAACTTCGCCGATGAGCGTATAACCCCCTTGCGGCGCACAGGCCGTGGCTGCAAACAGCAGCGTCGGCAGAATCCAGAATCTCTTCATGGGTCGTTTCATGGTATCTTGCAATTTCGTTATTTCAGCATTTCCCGGTAGGTGACGTCGACAATCCGCCCAAGTCCCGGATAGACCTCCGGGGTTACGTTGCGGAAATCACCGTCGGATTCGAACCCTTCATAGACCCGCAACGTCCCTTCGTCGCCTTTCACACTCCCGACAACCAGGTCGTACGAGCGGTTGAGGTTCTCGCTTTGGCGGTAGATGTTGAACTTCATGCAGACGATCTCCTCGTCCGGAAGCGAGAATTGACGCGTGGTCTGTACGGGCGTCTGGGACAGATCGACGGCATAGACGCTCCCGCCGACGGCGTAGTACATCATGCTCCGCAGCGAACTGAAGGCAAACTGGCTCGCCTGACCGATCTGCGGACAGGCCGACAAGTCGGCCCAGGCGGCACGCCCCACGGCAAAGGCCGGACCGCCCAGACTGACGGCACTCCACAATTCGCCGAGCTGGGTGCCGTAGAGCGTGTACTCCTCCCCGTCCCGCAATACCGTGTAGATGATGCCCGCGGAGGTGTTGTTGGGGTCGTACTTCGTATTCTCCATCCAGACGAACTCCTTCCCCTGGGGAAAGCGTTCGAAGGCCGTGCCGGTCACCTTGCCGCCGTTGTCCATCTCGCCCAGCAGCGTGATCAGGTCGTTCATCTCGTGCAGGGCCTCATAACCGCCGACATCGTTGCTCCGCAGATTCGGGGCGTAGGCCATGAAGCGGCGATTGTCCAGATCGTAGAACATGGCTGCCGGGACTACGATATTCTGTGTCGAGATGTTGCAGCCGATGACCGGCGCGGTGCGGAACGAGACTCCGGAAACCGGACCGAAAAGACCCACTCCGACCAGACACTCCGCATAGTAAACCTTTGATCCGTAGACCATCATCTTGGCCGCCGTTACGTCGGTGACGGCTTCCGGGGCCGGGATGTCCGAATTCCCCATCTCGTACTGCAGGCGGTACTCCTCCTTCCATTCGAAACCGCTGCGCCCCAAACGGGTCGCTCCGTCTCCCGTAAGCAGATAGTAGGGGGATTCGCTGTCCGCGAAGCGCGACCACTGGATGCGATAGGGATTCCGGAGTTCGGGCATTCCGTTTTCCGACAGAACGTCGAGATAGGTCTCGCCCGTAACCTTCGAGACCATGTCCAGCCGGGCCCGTTTCTCGGGACCTTCGGCGCAGAGAACCATCCACCCTTCGGAGGTCGATTCGCTCACCTGCAGGTTGTATTCCGCCTGCCAGAAGATCCCCGTGGCGCGCTCGATCACCCGGAACAGCAACAGGTAACTCCCCGGAAACAACTCCACATCATACTCCAGATCGCGCGTCTGACCCAGTACCGTCATGGTCGTGTTGTCGCTCAGCGAAAGGGCCCGCCATTCGAAGGTGTAGTCGCTGTCGGGAAATGCTTCCGAACCCAGATCGGGGTGCAGGCTCAGTCGTGTATGGGTCAGGACCGAAAGATCCGCCTCGATGCCCGTGATGACGGGCTCCTTCAGCGCGTGGTAATCGTAATTCCCCAGATCGCCCGCACACGACGCCAGCAGGGAACCCGCCGTCAGGGCAATTATCCAATTTTTGATTTTCATCTTTTTCTCGTTGCGAAGGTTATGCGAATGTCAACGGTGCGCCCGATTCGTCGAAAGCACGTTCGTCGTACTCCTGTCCGACATCGCGCAGCCGTTCCTGTTCGGCTACATAATTGATCATCGTACTCTGGATGTACATCCATTTGGCGGAGGAGATCTTCCCCTCTTCGTTGAAATCCGATCGTGAAATCTCCATTACGTCACAGATAAGTTCGAACTTCTGTTGCGAGAAGGCGCCGATGAACAGCGTTTGCCACCCCTTCGGCGGCGCCGTGAACTGATCCGAAAAATAGATCCTGTAACGCACCGTCGAGACCGTATCGCCTCCCGACAGAATCTGCTCCGTGAACGGAATGCAGAAAAAGTCGTTGGCCGAGAGTGCGATCTCCAGTTGTTTGGTCTCGCTCTTCAGCGCTTCGGTGCGGTAAAGCCGGATCGGAAAGTCGAAATTCGTGGCGTTGGCCGGCAGCAGAGCCTCGCCCGTAACCGCATAATCCACCCCTTCGCTGGCATTGGCCGACGTGACCCGCAGGTTGACCGGCCGCGGTGTCTGGGACAGACGTCCCAGGTGCTGAATGCGCACCGTAACCTCCATCTCGTCCCGATCCTCGTAGATGAACGTGTACGAGGCGCTGTCGACGAGCGTACCGTTGTTTTGCTGGTTGTTGAAGTAGATCCCCTCGATGGACTCGAAGTGTTGCGGGAGGCGCTCCTGGCATCCCATTGGCAGCAGCAGCGGGAGCAGCGCCGGAAGTATCGTTAGCGTTCGCAGTTTCATGTGTGAGGACTATTGAATGTTGTCGGTTTCGGAATCGGGAAGCGGAACGACGAAGACGTTGCTGCTCGGGGGTGTGTTCTGATTCTCCGTCGCCGAGCGGATGATCGTCGTGTAGAGCCGTTTGTAGAGGTAGAAGAGCTGCCCTTCCCCGTAGAGTTCGCGGATGTATTCGTAGATGAGCAGCTCTTGCGTAAGGGTCGGCAGGGTGGTGCTGATGCCCCGGGCGCGGCGCAGGATATTGATGTACGAGGCTCCGTTGGCAAGCACGTCCGATTGCGCTTCGGCGGCGATGAGGTACATCTCACCCAATCGCAGCATCGGAATCATCGTATTCTCGATCGAACCGCTGGCCGCCATGTCTGCATATTTGTAGAAGTAGCGGTTGGTCCCCGAGGTGCTCCAGCCAACCCGGTTGCGGTAGTCGTCCTGATAACCCCCGGTGGTTTGTCCGCCGCCGTAGATCACCTGGCTGATGAGCGCTGACTCCATCTTGAAGACGAACGTCGTGCGCGTGGGGCTGAAATAGTCGAGGAAGATCTGGTTGCGGCTGCTGTGCGAAAGGGCGAAGAGAACTTCCGTGGAGAAGATCCGGTCCGGGTCGTCCGTTCCCACGACCGCCGTGCGGTCCACGAAGGGGAAGATGCCCTTGTCGGCGGCCCGGATCACTTCGAGCGCCCGGTTCAGGGCTTCGCTCCGATTCCCCGCATAGAGCTGGACTCGCGCTTCGAGCGCCGTGACGGCATAATAGTTCAGACGCAGCGCCCGGTAGCGTAAAAACGAGGAGCCCCCGCTCGGATCGGCACTCATGAGTGTGCCTTCGCTGATCACCGGATCGTTGGCCAACTCCCTGCGGGCCTGGGTCAGATCTGTCAGAATGCGGGCGATGACCTCGCTGGCCGCCAGACACGGCTCGGGAGTCGTCGTCCGTGAGGTGTAGTAGGGAATCGAGGCCGCTTCGGGGTGTTGCGAGTAGACCGGACCGAAAAGCCGCAGCAGATCGAAATGGAGCATGGCGCGCAGAGCTAAAGCCTCCCCGCGGATGATGGCGGCGTGGCCCGCTGCGAAAAGCGATTCCCGCCCTTCGAGTCCTTCGAGCAGCTTGTTGCAGTTCAGAATCAGCGCATAGGCCTTGTTCCAGGTTACGTCCAGGCGGTCGCGCCAATAATCGCTGGCATAGTCGTAGCGCTTCAGATCCGGGTAGTTGCCCCATTTGACGGCTTCGTCGCCGATCTCGTAGGCGCCGCCCATGACCTCGATCATCTCGGGACCGAGCGATCCGCCGTAGAGTTCCGTGGAGTTGAGTTCGATGTAGATGCCGTTGAGCAGCTTCTGGAATCCCTCCTCCGAACTGAAAAGCTGCTCCTCGGAGATCTGGTCGTAGGGCTGTACGTCGAGCCAGTTGCTGCATCCGCTGCCGAGTGTCGCAGCGGCGATCAGGCAAGTTGTTATGATGTGTTTCATGTGCTTCGGTGTTTGGCGGTTAGCGGTCAGAAGGTGGCCGAGACGGAGAGCGAAACCGTCCGGGCAAAGGGATAGTCGATACCCCGTTCGTTCTTGACCGTCGAGAGTCGGAACATGTCGTTCATGTAGGCCTGTACGGTCAGGGCCGAGAGCCCCAGCCGTTTGACGAATTTCTGCGTGAATTCATAACCGATCGAGAAGGACTCTCCCTCGATGTAGTTCTCGTCCATGACGAAGCGCGACGATTTGTCGGTCTTCTGAACGAGCGAGATCCCCTTGAAATAGGCCTCCCGATTGTCGGGGGACCACCGGTCGTAGAGCGCCCGTTTGTCCTGGTTCTGATAGACATCCGCCGTGGAGATATTCTCGACCTTTTCGAACAGCGACGTGTTGAAGATCTGTCCCCCGAGGGCATAGCGGAAGTAGGCGCCCAGGGTGAATCCCTTGTAGTAGAAGGTCGTGCCGAGAACGCCTTCGAGTTTGGGCTCCGTATCGCCCAGCACCACCTCGTCCGCCGTGTCGTAGGTAAACGAATAGCTGCCGTCCTTCTTGATGAAAAGCTCCTTTCCGGTTGCAGGGTCGATGCCGGCCGAGCGAACGCCCCAGATGGCCGTCGGACTGCCGCCGTCGTAGTAGCGGGTCGTTCCCGAAAGCGAGTTGCGGCCCTCTTCGTTGAGCGAGGCGAAGGCGTTGCCGATCTTGGCGTAACGAGCCTTGGCATGGGTGCCGTTGAGGCTGATGTTCCAGTTGATCCGCTCCTCGGGACGGTAAATCGGAGAGATGCGGAACGTCAGCTCCACGCCGTTGGTCTTCTGCTGCCCGGCGTTCATCGCCAGCGAGGTGATACCCATCGATCCCGGGGTGGTGATGATCGCCAGCAGCGGGTCGGTGATCTTTACATAGTAGTCGAACGTCACATTGATGCGGTTGCCCCACATCGTCGCATCGAATCCCGCGTCGTAGTTGATGGTCTGCTGCCAGGCCAGATCCTCGTTCCCGAGTTGGTTCAGCACCACGCCCGTGCCGAAGATGTTGGTCATCCAGCCGTTGAAGACGTAGGTCGAGAATGCCTGGTAGGCCGCGAAATTCTGGTTGCCCGGATTGCCGGCCGAGGCGCGGAGTTTCAGCAACTGGAAGAAGTTCGTCCCGCGCATGAATGCCTCGTTGTGGATATTCCAGCCGATACCTGCCGACCAGGTTGTCCGGAAGCGGTTGTTCGTGCCGAACATCGAGGCCCCGTCGCTGCGGTAGTTCACATCGAGCAGATAGCGGTTGTCATAGGCGTAACCTCCGTTGAAATAGAAACTTGCAGCCCGGGTTTGAGTCTGCGTATAGGTCGATTTCCCGCCCTCCGGGTACCCGTTGGCGAACGACGGCGCTCCGAACTGGTCGTCGGTGAATCCGCTTGCCTTGTAGCCGTTGCTTACGGACCGGTTCGAACTGAAATTGAATCCTGCCACCGCATTGACCATGTGTTTGCCCCCGAACAGGCGTCCGTAAGTGGCCGTGATGTCGCCTTCGTAACTGGTGCTTTTGGTCTGCGAATGCGAATAGAGTCCCTTTTCGGTCTCCTCCAGGTCGTCGAAATCCGTGTGTAGCGGTGAAAGCCGGTTTTCGCTGGTGGCGCTCGAATGGGTGATTCCGAATTTGCCGCGCACGCGGAAATCGTCCATGACGAACCATTCGAGGATGAAGTTGTTCGTGAACCCGAACTTGTCACCCTTGTCGTAGTTGTTCAGGTGGGCATTCCAGAGCGGATTCCCGATCGCTTCGGTCTCGCCCGTCTCTTCGTTCCGGTAGTAATAGAGATACTTTTCGATCTCTCCGTTTTCGTTCGTCTTCTTGTAGTAGGGGTTGGCGGCGGCATACTCCGCGAATGAGACGGTCGGGTCGTTCGTCTTCTGGTAGTCGATCGTGAGTTTGTTGCTGAACTGGAATTTCCCCGTACGGTAGATGAGGTCGATGTTCCCGCCGATGGTCTCGCGGTCCGAACCCTTCATCACACCCTGCACCCCGCCGTAGCTCAGGCCGATGCCGTAGCGGATCTTCTCCTCGCCGCCTTCGGCGTAGAGGTTGTGCTTGTGGGTGAAACCCGTACGCAGGGGTTCGCTCAGCCAGTAGGTGTCGATGCCCTGGGCAATGCCCTTGAGGCGTTCGTTGCGCAGATTGTCCAGACGCAGTTGGTTCGACATGTCGCTGGTGTCGGTGTAGACGCCAGCCAGGGTCTCGAACTGCAGCTTCTCGGAGGCGTTCATCAGGTTGTAGTCCGTCAGATCGGCGGTCGTGACGCTGAAGTCTCCCTTGTAGGAGAGTTGCAGCCGGCCGCGTTCGGGCATTTTGGTCTCGATGACCACCACGCCGTTCGACGCCTTCGATCCGTAGATGGCCGTCGATGCCGCATCCTTGAGCAGTGTCACCGACGCCACGCGGTTCATGTTGAGGTTCATGACCGTTTCGAGCGTCGTCTCGAAACCGTCGAGGATAAACAGCGGCTGGTTCGGGTCGGTGCCGTACTCCTCCTTGAGTCCCACGACGCTGCTCTTGCCGCGGATCTCGAAATCCGGCATCCGGTTCGGGTCCGAACCGAACTGGACACTCTCCGTGATCTTGAACGAAGGGTCGAGCGTCGCCAGACTCTGCAGCACGCTTTGCGTGCCGACGGCCATCAGCTCCTTGCTCTTGAACGTCGTGGCCGAACCCGTGAAACTCTCCTTCTTGCGCTGATAGACGCCCGTGACCACCACGTCGCCCACCTCGACGGTCGACTGCATGAGTTTCACCTCGCGGAATTCCGAGGCATTGCGGCCGTTGTAGTGGCGGACGTGGGGCTCGTAGCCCACGAACGAGAAGAGAACGTTGTATACTCCCGGCGGAAGGGTCAGCGACCACTGCCCGGAGGCGTCCGTGGCCGTGCCGACCGTCGAACCCTCGACGACGACCGTTACGCCGACCATCGGCTGCCGGTTCGCGGCATCGCAGACCGTACCTGCCAGCGTGATCTGCTCCTCCTGTGCGGGGGCCTTCTGCGGACTGGAGGCCGGACGGCTGTAGACGACGATCGTCCGCTCCTGAATGCGGGCTGCAAAGGGCGTGTCGGCGAAGATTTCGTCGAGGACCTCCTGCAACGGCGTATTGGTGTACGAGGCGTCGATGCGTTTGTCGATGTCGTGCAGTTGCCCCGAATTGTAGAAAAATTCGTAGCCTGCGGCGTTGCTTACCCGGCGGAGCGCCTCGCTGAGCGTGACACCCTCCAGCCGGAGCGTGATACGCGGCATGTCGGCCCCCGACGCGGGCAGCCACAACGCAAGCAGCGCGAGCAGTAAAATGTTACGAAGGCGGTAAAAAATCCCCCCCCCGAAACGGGTTGTAGTCCATGTTTTGTCCATATGGAACGCTCTTTGACTGGTTATTCGATTCGTTTTTGTATGCGGAGCGGTCTGCGGCCCCTGATTTTCCTTAGCGGAGGTACATTACGCCGTCGTTCACTTCGCAGCGGATGCCTGTTGTCCCGGCCAGCAGGTCGAGAATGTAATCGATGCCGCGTTCACGGCGGATTTTGCCCGAGAAGGTGTAGTTGCGCAGCGGTTCGGCGACGACGATCCGGATTCCGTACGTACGTTCGAAACGTTCGGCAAGTTCGGACAACGGTTCGGCCTCGAACCAGAGCCAGCCTTCCGTCCACGCTGCATAGACTTCGGCGTCGACCTCCCGGATGCGGGCCTTTTCCGTGTCGCAATCGAGGCGTACCTGCTGGTTGGGCTGCAGTTCCAGGTAGTCGGATGTTTCGGCGGCACGATAGGCGATACGTCCTTCGACCAGGGTGGTGACGTGTTCGCGTGACTCGGTGTAGGCGTGGACGTTGAAGCGTGTGCCCAGGACGCGGATGCTCTCTCCGCCGGGCATCTCTACGCGGAACGGCCGGCACGTGTCGCGTTGTACGTCGAAGAAGGCTTCGCCCGTGAGGGTGACGAGCCGTTCGGAGGCCCCTTCGAACGAGGCCGGGTACTCGAACGTCGAGCCGGCATTGAGCCAGACTTCGGTTCCGTCGGCGAGTGTCAGGTGGAACTCCTTTCCGCGGGGCACCTCGATTTTCATCCGCCGTTCGGCCGGAATGGCGATGCTTTCGTGGGCGGTGTTGAGGGCCATTTCTCCCGTTTCGTGACGTTCGAGGCGGGCTGCCTCATCGAGATTCATGCGCTGTCCGTCGTCGGTGGTCATTACGACCTCCCGGCGGTCGATTTCAACGCCCATCTCGGCCAGTTGTTCGAATGCATCGGGAGCGTCCGGAGCCGGACCTCCGACGAGCAGCACGGCGGCCGTCACCACGGCGGCGGCCATGCCTGTACAGGCGAGTCTGCGGATTCTCCGCAGGCGGATCCGACGGCGAATCCGTTCCTGAAGTTCGGCAAATCCGTTCGGGACGGGATGCGACGACTCGTTTCCGGCGGTTTGCTCCCAGAGCCGGTCGAGCAGTTCATCCTCATCGGCATCGATTTCACGATGCGGAATCTGGTGTTCGTTCCTGTTCATTCGGTAACCTTCTTTACCGAATAAATATGATCGGAGGTAAAACTACGTACCGGGAATTCAATTTTTTTTGATTTCGCCCCGCAGACGGCGCAACGCCTTGTAGAGAATCGTCTCCACGGTACGCCGTGAGATCGAGAGTTCGGAGGCGATGGCGGCGTGTTTTTTGTTTTCGAGGTAGTTCATCTCCACGACCCGGCGGCTTTGGCGGGGGAGTCGGGCGATGGCCGGGAGCAGCAGCTCTTCCGGACAGGCGTTTCTCTCGTCGATGGCGGTCTCCGGCTGGAGCTGTCTTTTCTGTTCGTTTTGAAACAGCTCTTCCCGTCGGCGCCGGATCTCGCGGCGCTGGCATTCGCGCAGGGCGTTGTTGTGGATGGCGCGCAGCAGGTAGTTGCGCAGGGATTTCGTTTCGTCCAGGCGGCGGCGATGCAGCCACAGCGAGACGAAGAGCTCCTGAACGAGTTCCCGGGCATCGGTCTCGTTGTGGAGGATGGTATCGGCATAACGGCACAAGGCGGTACTCCAGGCCATGTAGACAGCCTTGAATGCCGCTTCATCTCCGGATTTTAACGCGAGTACGGTCCGGCGATTGTCCGATATGTCGAAAGAATCCCCCATTTTCTAACCCAACCTATTCCGCAAATATAGCGATTCCCGATGAAAAGGCAACTATTTAGGTCCTTTTTTGTCGTTTCGGGACGCATCCCCGATGGCCGGAGAGGTGGAACAAGGCGGCACATACCGCCGAAAAAAGCCTCCCGGAGTGCAATCCGGAAGGCTTTTGGAAACTCGGAGTCCGTTCTGTCGGCGGCGGAGTGGCCCGGCCGAACCGATGGGTGATCCGAGGCCGCGCTGCGGATCGCGCAGCCGGTGATTATTGTCTCTTCGAACGCTCCTTCTCTTCCCGGTAGGTGAAGCCCATGAAGACGATCGCCAGCACGCAGGCTCCGATCAGCAGCACGAAGGTCCAGTCCCAGCCCGCCTTCTCGGCCACCGTACCCAGAACGATGTTGGCCAGGATCGCCGTGCCGAGGAAGTAGCCGAAGAATCCCGTCAGTCCGGCGGCCGTTCCCGAGGCGTTCTTCGGCGCCAGGTCCAGCGCCTGCACGCCGATCATCATCACCGGCCCGTAGATGAAGAACCCGATGGCGATCAGCGACAGCGTTACGACGATGTAGTTCGAGGAGAATTGCCAGTAGAGGAAGATGAAAACCGCCACGATGGCCATGAAGAGAATTGTCGGCAGGGCCCGGCGTCCGTGGAAGAAGCGGTCGCTCATCCACCCGCAGATCAGCGTCCCCGGGATGGCTGCGAACTCATAGGCGAAATAGGCCCAGCCGGCCTGTTTGATGTCGTAGCCCTGGGCTTCGCGCAGGTAGGTCGGCGCCCAGTCCAGGCAGCCGTAGCGCACCATGTAGACGAAGGCGTTGGCGATGGCGATGAACCACAGCAGCTTGTTGTTGAGTACGTATTTGAAGAAGATCTCCCGCGTGGTGAGCACCTCCTCCTGCTTGGCGCTGTAGTTTTTCGGGTAGTCGTTGCGCCACTTCTCCACGGAGGGCAGGCTGCACGACTGCGGCGTGTCGCGGATCAGCACGTAGGCCACCAGGGCGATGAAGATCGACACGACGGCCGGGAAGAGGTACGTACCGATGAGGAAGTAGTATTCGGAGTGGGAGCCGTAGAACCACGACCCGAACCACAGGGCTCCGTAGACGGCCATCGGGCCTACGAGAGCGCCGCCGACGTTGTGGGCGCAGTTCCAGATCGACATCTTCGTGCCGCGTTCGTTCTGCGAGAACCAGTGGGTCATGACCCGTCCGCACGGAGGCCATCCCATGCCGTTGAACCAGCCCACCAGGAAATTCAGCACCGCCATGATGACGATGGCCAGCTCCTTGTGGTCGGGGCCGAGCAGCCGCACCGGGACGATCATGAACATCATCGACAGCGAGGCCAGGATCAGTCCCAGCGGCAGGAAAACCCGGGCGTTGCTGCGGTCCGAGACGCTTCCCATGAGGAACTTCGAGAGGGCGTAGGCCACGGCGTTCATCGACAGGACGATGCTCAGTTCGCTCGTGTCGAAGCCCAGCAGTCCCAATTCCGGGATGGCCATCGAGAAGTTCTTGCGCACGAGGTAATAGCCGGCGTATCCGACGAAGATGCCGATGAAGACCTGCAGGCGCATCCATTTGTACTTCGAATCGACCTGCTCGGCCGCGATTTCCGGCTTATAGGCCGGGGGTTGGAGTAGTTTCCACATGGTTGTAGGGTTCTGTTTGGGGCCCGGTGCGCGCATCGGGTCGAAAGTGTCGTTTCGGTTCGCAACAAAAGTACGAATGTTTTTTGCTATTTCAAAATACTGTGTCTTTTATTTTGAAATGATGACTGTTTTTTTGCTTCCGGAAAGAAGCTAAAATTATCCCTCCGGCGTATGTTTTTCCGAATAAATTTCGTAACTTGGTCTCTCGGAATACGAATATTTGCACGCCGCACCATGAATAAAATCACAGAAGAACCCCTTTTGAGCCTTCCGGAACGGCATAATCGGATCTTGACGCTTTTGCAGCAAAACGGCTCCATTTCGGTGACGCAACTCGCCGACCTGTTCCGCGTCTCGGAGGTGACCATCCGCAAGGACCTCTCCTACCTCGAACAGCAGAAGAAGCTCTACCGGACGCACGGCAGCGCCATCCTGATCAGCCCCTACATCAGCGACCGCCACGTCAACGAGAAGGAGAAGCGCAACGTCGCCGAAAAACGCGCCATCGGGGCCGCTGCCGCCGCCCTGATCGCTCACGACGATTCGATTATCATCGCTTCGGGGACTACGATGGCCTTCCTGGCCCGCGAGATCCGCCCGCAGGGGCATCTGACCGTCATTACGGCGTCGGTGCCCGTGACGCAGATCCTCTCGCAGAATCCCGATATGGATGTGATTCAGTTGGGCGGGATCACGCGCAGCAGTTCGGTGTCGGTGGTGGGCCCCTTTGCCGAGTCGATGCTGCGCAACTTCAACTGCAGCAAACTCTTCATCGGCGTGGACGGCATCGACCTGGAGTTCGGACTGACGACCACCAACATGCTCGAAGCCTCGCTCAACGGGGCGATGATCGAAGCGGCACAGAAGGTCGTTGTCCTGGCCGACAGCTCGAAATTCGGGCGCCGGGGTTTCAGCAAGATCTGCGACCTGGAGGCCGTCGACCGGATCATCACCGACAGCGGCGCACAGCCGCTCTATCTGGAGCGCCTGCGCGAACGCGGTATCGAGGTGACGGTCGTGGATGTCTGATTCCGGATCGGAACCGATCGAAAAAGGGGCGGCTGTCGAATAGCCGCCCCTTTTTTCGAGTTTTTTCGCCTGTCGTTACTCTTTCAGCAGCGCCTGCAACTGCTCGGGATAGTTGGTCGTGATGTAATCCACGCCCAGGTCGATGAAGTAGCGCATGTCCTCCTCCGAATCCACGGTCCAGACGTTGACCTCCAGTCCCAGGTCGTGCGCCTGTTTCACCCACTGGGGATGCTTCCGCAGGGTCTTCACCGAGTAGTCGATTCCCGCCAGCCCCAATTTTTGGATACTTTTGGGCGGCAGGTCGCCGTTCAGGTAGTAGATCTTCGTCTCGGGAAGGAGTTTCTTGAAGGCCAGGCAGGCATTGATCGAGAAGGCGATGATGTCGGTGCGTTCCAGCACGCCGTGCTTGCGCAGCGCCCGGACGATCTTCTCGGCGGCGAGGTCCTCGCGGTTGAGATCCGAGAGCGACTTCATTTCGAGGATCAGCCGTGTGTCGGGTTTCGAGGCGACCAGTTCGAGGTAGGCATCCAGCGAGGGGATGTTTTCCGTTCCGTTGGGGAGCACGATCTGCATGATCTCCCGGGCCGAGGCCTTCTCCATGTCGATGTCGGTGCCCTTGTAGACGCGGTCGTGGTTGACGACCAACCGGTCGTCGCCCGTGAGCCATACGTCGATCTCCGAACCGTAGACGCCGACCGAATCGGCCTTGGCAAACGACGAGAGCGAATTCTGGGCTGAGCCCGGGGCGGTCCAGTAACCGCGGTGGGCGATGACTTTGGGCTGGGCGGCGGCCGTCCCTGCGGCGAAGAGCAGGGCGGCGGCAATGACAAGTCGAGTTTTCATATTGTGGATGTGTTTGGGTTGATTCTTGTGAAACGAAACTTCTACAAAGGTAACGAATATTTTCGGAATTACAACCCGAAACTCCGATCGGGCGATCCTTTTTCATCGCAATGTCATTTTGGGGCCGGCACTCCGTTTTCGGGCCCGGGAACTGCGGAATGAAATCATTTTGCCATTAATTGAAACAAAAATGCATCCGGCGATGCGGATTTTTTCCTATCTTCGTGCGACTTGAATCACTAAAACCACAAACAAATAAGAACCATGAAGGAAAAAGTCAGCAAGAAGTTCCAGGAACTCTATGGCGAAGGCGCCATTCTTTTCGCATCGCCCGGTCGAATCAACCTGATCGGTGAGCATACCGACTACAACGGAGGATTCGTCTTCCCGGGAGCCGTCGACAAGGGCATCGTCGCCGCCATCCGTCTCAACGGTACCGACAAGGTCCGCGCCTATGCCTACGACCTGGGCGAATCGACGGAGTTCGGGCTGCGCGAGGAGGACAAACCCGCCGAAAGCTGGGCCTGCTATATCTTCGGAGTTTGCCGCGAGGTGCAGAAGCGCGGCGGCAAAATCGGCGGTTTCGACACCGTTTTTGCCGGGGACGTGCCCCTGGGTGCCGGCATGTCGTCGTCGGCAGCGCTGGAGTCGACCTTCGCCTTTGCGCTGAACGACCTCTTCAACTGCGGAATCGACAAGTTCGAACTGGCCCGCATCGGTCAGGCTACCGAGCATAACTATTGCGGCGTGAACTGCGGCATCATGGACCAGTTCGCTTCGGTATTCGGCAAGAAGGGGTGCCTGATGCGTCTGGACTGCCGTTCGATGGAGTACGCCTACTTCCCGTTCGATCCCAAGGGCTACAAGCTCGTCCTGCTGGATTCGCGCGTGAAGCACGAACTCGTCGGCTCGCCCTACAACGATCGCCGCGCTTCGTGCGAGCGTGTCGCCAAGGCGCTCGGGCAGGAGTTCCTGCGCGGTGCCACGATGGAGCAGCTCGATGCCATCAAGGGACAGATCTCCGAGGAGGATTACAAGCGCGCCCGCTATGTGATCGGTGAGGAGCGCCGTGTGCTCGATGTCTGCGATGCGCTCGAAAAGGGCGATTACGAGACCGTCGGCAAGCGTATGTACGAGACCCACTGGGGCATGTCGAAGGATTACGAAGTATCGTGTGAGGAGCTGGACTTCCTGGCAGAAGTGGCCCAGGAGTGCGGTGTGACGGGTTCGCGCATCATGGGCGGCGGATTCGGCGGCTGCACGATCAACCTCGTGAAAGACGAAATCTACGACCGGTTCATCGCTACGGCCAAGGAGAAGTTCAACGCCAAATACGGCCATGAACCGCAGGTTTACGACGTGGTGATCTCCGACGGTTCGCGCCGCCTGGAGTAGCGGCTTGTCTGCATAGGAAAAATCCCGGTCTCTGCAGGACCGGGATTTTTTTGTTTGTGTCGGGCTCCGGAGCGGGTGCCGATCGGGGGGCGGTTCGCCGGGGAGTATCTGTCGGTGGCAGTCGGTTCGCCGGGAGGGTGTTGGCCGGTGGCAATCGGTTTGCCGGAAGGGTGTTGGCCGGTGGCAATCGACTCTCCGGGAGGGGAGGGTTGTCTTTTTTCCGGGAGGGGCGGGTCGTCTTGTTGTCAGTCCAGCAATTTCTGGAAGAGGACCTCGTCGCGGTAGCCGTCGGGCGTCCAGAGCCAGTCGCGTTTCGTGCCGACCTCCCGGAATCCCAGTTTGCGGAACAGTCCGAGGCTCGCCGCGTTGTCGGCTCCGACATTGCACCACAACTGGTGCATCCGCAACCCCTCGCGGGCATAGCGGCAGAGCGTCTCTACGGCATCGGCTGCATACCCTCTGCCCCGTTGCTCTGTGTCGTAGATCAGGATTCCCAGCCCGGCGCGTCCGTGCAGCGGGTCGTATTCGAACAGGTCGAGCGTCCCGATTGTGCGGGACCTCTCCGGCACCTCGATCATCAGCCGCAACTGTCCGGTCCGCAACAGGTCGCCGCCCTCCAGTTGCCGCTCGATGAAGCGCTCGATCTGCTCCCGCGAAAAGGGCTCCGTCGTGCCGCTTACGGCCCAGACCGCCGGGTCGTTCTCCCACGCGTAGAGGAGTTCGGCATCCGCCGGTTCCACGGCCCGCAGGCGAACCAGCCTCCCCGTCAAGGTCATCGCAGTCCGATGACCTTGTTGCGGATCAGCATCGCTACGCCCCAGGCGTTCGCATTCTCGCTCATCTTCGAGACGCGGAACTTCGTATCCTTGTAGACCAGGTTGAGCGAGTATTTGTTCGTCGCCGACTTCAGCGGCAGCATGATGTAGTCGCCCGCCGCCGCGAGGTTGCCGCCCACGATCACCGTCTCGGGGTTGAAGGTGTTGATCAGGAAGGCCACGGCCTTGCCGACCTTCTCGCCCGCCTCCTCGATCAGTTCGATCGAGAGGTTGTCGTCGTTCTTCGCCGCCTGGATGATATCGTCGATGTGGATGCTCTTCTGCTGGTCGTACTTCTCCTTGAGGATCGTGTTGACACCCTTCTCGATCAGGTGGCACATCTTGTCCTCGATGGCGATACCCGAAACCTCGGTCTCCAGACACCCCTTCTTGCCGCACGAACAGATGATCTCGTTGTCGAAGAACGGAATGTGGCCGAACTCGCCCGCGAAGCCGCTCTTGCCGTAGTAGAGCTGTCCGTCGACCACGATGCCGATGGCCACACCGCGGCCCATGTGCAGGTAGAGGACGTTGCTTTCGTCCTTCGACTTGCCGCACGTGTACTCGGCGTAGCAGCGGGCCCGGGTGTCGTTCTCCAGCAGCACGCGGATGCCGACCCGCTCTTCGAGGATGTCGCGCAGCGACTGTTCGCTCGATGTGAAGTATTTGTAGCTGCGGCCCGTGGCGGGGTTCACGCGACCCGTCATGCAGACGCCCAGTCCGAGGATCTTCGCACGGTCGATGCCGCAGTTGGCGATGAAGTTCTCGATGTTCGAGCAGATGCGTTCGATGCACTGCGGGCGGTCGATGAGTTCGAACGTGAAGTCGTTCTCCTCCTTGATGATGTTGTTCTGCAGGTCGGTGATCAGGAAGCGCATGTTGTCGCGGCCGACATTCACGCCGGCGAAGTAGATGGCCGAATTGGCCAGTCCGAAGATGTTCGGACGGCGGCCACCCGGGGTCTCGACCTTGCCCAGATCCGTGACGATGTTTTCGTCGACAAGCTCCTGGACCAGTTTGGTGATCGTCGGGACACTGATATGCAGCTCTTTGGTCAGTTCCGAGAGCGTGCACTCGCCGTTGACGGCCATGTGTGCGATGATGTTGCGCTTGATGATGCTGTTTTTGTGGGAAATGCCCTTCAGGGCCTCGTCTTCGTGTTTGTTGAAAAATTCGGTGAGTGATGTCATCCTTCGAGGCTGTTTTTTAAGTAACAATGCAAATATAGCGACTTAAATTAAAAAATGCAATAACTTTTTAAGTAATTTAATAAATTTTCCACCTTAAAGGACAATAAAAAAATAACGGCCTGGATGTCAGGCCGTTATTTTTTTGGACCGGGGCGGAGCGTTGTTCGGGCGGCAGCGGCGGCATTCGGAACGACCCGTCTGCAGCCCCGCCTCTCCTGGAATTGGCACCGGACCCTTCTCTTGGGATTGCACGCAACCCCGCTTCCGTGAGGGAATTACAGCGTCGATTTCGACTCGACGGTGGCGTTGGCGTCGACCTTGCGGATCAGACCCTGGAGCACCGTGCCGGGGCCGAGCTCGGTGAACTCCGTCACGCCGTCGGCCAGCATGTTCTTGACGATATAGGTCCAGCGCACCGGGGCCGTCAACTGGGCGATCAGGTTGGCCTTGATGGCGGCGGGATCGGTATAGGGTTTTGCGTCGACGTTCTGGTAGATCGGGCACGTGGGGGTCTGGAACGGAGCCTCGTGGATGGCCTTTTCGAGCTCCTGCTTGGCGGG
Organism: Candidatus Alistipes intestinigallinarum; assembly: GCA_019115745.1. Classification (GTDB taxonomy): domain Bacteria; phylum Bacteroidota; class Bacteroidia; order Bacteroidales; family Rikenellaceae; genus Alistipes; species Alistipes intestinigallinarum. Next base: position 28,285 of record DXDA01000065.1, on the reverse strand, counting down.
CTCCATCAGCGGCGAGTGGAAGGCTCCGCCCACGGGCAGACGCAGCGCACGGCGTGCTCCGGCAGCCTTGGCCTTCTCACAGGCGGCCTCGACAGCCTCGACGGCTCCCGAAATCACCAACTGTCCCGGGCAGTTGTAGTTGGCGGCAACGACCACACCGTCGGTCGATGCGCAGATCTCCTCGACGGTCTTGTCGTCCAGTCCGAGGATGGCGGCCATCGTGCCGGGCTGGGCCTCGCAGGCGGCCTGCATGGCCATGGCACGTTTCGAAACGAGCTTCAGACCGTCCTCGAACGAAAGGGCTCCGGCAACGACCAGCGCCGAGAATTCACCCAGCGAGTGTCCGGCAACGGCATCGGGTTTTACGCCGAGGGCCTTGGCCATGATCACTGAGTGGAGGAATACGGCCGGTTGGGTAACCTTCGTCTGCTTGAGCTCCTCGTCCGTTCCGGCGAACATGATGTCGGTAATGCGGAATCCGAGTATTTCGTTGGCTTTCTCGAAGAGTTCCTTTGCTTCGGGAACGTTGTCGTAGAGGTCCTTGCCCATCCCGACGGCCTGGGCGCCCTGGCCCGGGAACACGTAAGCGTGCTTCATGATTTTCGTGTTTTTTGGTTTAGCGGTTGCAAAGATACGAATTTATTTTCTAACTTTGCACCGCCAAGGTTCACAAAGGGCCCATGCCGAGCCTGTATGGAGTATGCAGGGGGGGGTGGGGCTCCGTGTGATGAAAAGGGAATGCCGTGAAAGTCGGCAGCAGTTCCCGCTGCTGTAAGTCCCGCAAATTGCCGCAACACGCTGGCCACTGGTCCCGCAGGACCGGGAAGGCGTTGCGGCAGGGATGAGCCAGAAGACCTGCCTTGCACTTCCCGGAGGGAAGACTCTTTTTCGAGCGCATCTGCGGAGAACGGAGCATCGTGGAACTCGGCGTCAGGCCGCAAAACGGGTGTTTGTTTGGTGCGATACGTCGAAAACGGAGGATTCGATCTCGGGAGGCCCGGGACCGGATTTTTTTTGTTTTTATACCTATTTTAACCAAACGATTATGAAACGATTTTTATTTGCTTCGGCTTTTGTGCTGGTGGCGGCGCTGGCTTTTGTCGGCTGTGCGGATGATGACAACGATGGCTCGGTGCCGGCAACGGCCGTTGTGCTGGACGTGGAGAGCAAGACGCTCGGCGTGGGGGAGACCCTGCAACTGACGGCAACGCCCGCTCCGTCCGATACGACGGATCCGGTGGTGTGGAGTTCGGACGAGGAGACCGTGGCCACGGTTTCGGAAACGGGTCTGGTGACGGCCGTAGCGCCGGGTACGGCGGTTATCAAGGCGGTTTGCGGCAGTGTGTCGGCAACGTGCACCATCGAGGTTGCCGAGCCCGCTGCAGAGTATGACATCATCTCCTTTGAGGCGGAAGAGGGGATAAAGGACTTCGTGGGCAATGCCGTCACGTTGGGTGATGTGAAACTGGACGGCGGTGTCAATGAGGGCCTTTATCACAATCTTTTCTGTGCAAAAAAATATGCGGAGGAATATGGAGATCCAGCTAATTTCAATGGGTTGACATTCGATAATCCGCTCTTCTCCACGGCAGATGAGCATGTCTGGTTCGGCTCCTTCTACAGCGACTGTACCGGATGGGGTGGCGGTCAGATGGATTCATGGGGTGGTTTCGTGTTGTCGCAGAGTTATAATACGACCGCTACCTCGTCTTCCTATGCCGATCAGTTCTCCGTCTATGCCGAGTCGGGCGCCAACTCCAGCAAGGTGTTTGCTGCCGCCTATTGCTTCCGCTCGATGGTGGGCGGTACCTATTCCAATCCGGTTATTGAATTTGTGGAACCCCGGACGGTCGCTTATTTGCACATGGCTCCCTCGACGATGTTTTACACCTACTATAAGTACGATTTTACGGCCGCCAAGGATCGCACGTGCGGATTCCGGATCACCGGGTCGTTGAACGGAGAATCGACCGGTACGGTAGATGTGATGCTGGTGAAGAACAGCACGGTGGAGGCCGGATGGGTCAAGGTCGATCTCTCGTCGCTGGGGCAGGTCGACAACCTGACCTTCGCGCCCGAGGGTATCAATCCCAACGTGGATCTCGATCCGGTTTATTTCTGCCTGGATGAGATCGCGCTGGTGAAAGAGTAAGACTTTTATTAAATAAATTTTGCGAATATGAAATTGAATATGAAACTCTTGTCTCGCTTTTTTCTGGCGACGCTGTGTGTAGCCTCTGTGGCTGCCTGCTCGGATGATGATGAGGGTGAACCGGCGCCGGAGTACGATGTGATCTCCTTCGAGCCCTCGGAACACATGGTCGACATCAACGGCGAAGAAATTGTGCTGAAAAGCGTCACCATGAGCCTCTATGAAGGTACTGGATCTGCCGACTTCACTTTTTCCTCCATCTACTGCGGCAAGGAGTACGCTACGACGGAAAACTATGACGGTCCGCTTTTCATGACCGCCGACGGCTCGGTGAAGTTCCTCTCTTACTATGCTTTCGGCTTTGACTACTGGAACGGCATCGCTGTGGCCGCCATGCCCGATATGAGGTCAGCCGCCGGTTCTTCAAAACAGCAGTTCTCCGTTTGGGCCGAAGGCGGTGCCAACAATACGCCGACTTATGCCGTCTGCTACGACTCGAATACCCCTTCGGAGGGATATCCCGAGTATATGAGCAAATCGGGCTATCCGACCTTCACCCTTGCACAGCCCCGGGTTGTCGATCACCTCTACATCGCCAATTCGACCTATGTCTACAATTACTTTCAAGGCGAAGAGGGCGACTTGTTCCAGGTGAAGATCACCGGATGGAAGGGTGACACCGAAGTGGGCTCGACGACCGAGACGCTGATTTCGGGTTCGACGAAGCTCTCCGGATGGCGCAAGGTGAATTTGGCTTCGTTCGGAGCCGTCGATAAACTGGTCTTTAAGGTGGCGGGTATCGACATTACGCAGGACCCCTCTTATTTCTGCATCGACGAAATCGCGCTTGTGAAGGAGTAATCCAGCTCCCGGCAATTCTGAAAATAAACGCCCCCGCAGCTTCCTGCGGGGGCGTTTTCGTGGATATTCGGTCGTTTTCGTAGGATCGGACCGTTTCGTGAGGGCTGAATCGTTTGCGGCCCGGGATGGAGTGCCGTTTCCGGGAGGCCCTCCTCCTGCCGCTCCGGGCCGGGGCATCAGAGGTTGAAGGCGCGTTTGAGTTCGTCCATCTGCTCGGGAGTCGTTCCTGTGGGTTCGAATCCCATGGACTTGGCCGTGAGGTAGATCTGGGCCGATTTCGAGAGGACGTCGATCTGGTCGAAGGCCTCCATGACGTCGGGCCCCACGGCGCAGACGCCGTGCTTCTCCCACATCACCACGTCGTACTCCTTCAACTGCTCGATCGTTGCCCGGGCCAGCTCCACGGAGGACGGCATGGCGTAGGGGACGATTCCGAGACCCTTGGGACAGAATGCCCGCGTCTCGGGGATCATCGACCACAGGAGGTGGGTCAGCACGTCCTTTTCGAGAAAGGCCGGGTTGTGGGTCATCGCCACCAGGTCGATCGGATGGGTGTGGATCGCCGCACGGTAGCCGTTCCCTGCGGCGAGCATCTGCTCGTGCATGGCCAGGTGCGAGGCCAGCTCGGAGGTCGGGCGCACGGGCTCGTCGGCGACGATTTCGTACGAGGCTCCGTCGTCGAGGATGCGGATCACCGCGCCGTTCTCCATCGGACGGCGGGCCAGATCGCGCATCCGGCGGTTCGTCCCCTTGCAGAAGAAGTAGCAACCTTTGAGCCGGGGCAGGGTCATGCCGAACGGAATCGGCTCGCTGAGAGGCGGCAGGGCGCGGACGTCGTCGTCGATGCACTCCGTGACGTTGATCGTGATGTTGCCGCCGTTGCGTTCGGCCCAGCCCTTTTGCCAGAGGTATCCGGCCACTTCGGCCACTTCGGCGACCCGGCGGGCCAGTTCCGGACGGTTTTCGAGTATGGATTTCATGAATGGGGGTTTATTGGAACAAAGATGGGAAAAATATCGAGAAAAGCAACAGGACGAGTCCCGCAACGAGTGTCGCCAGCGTGCGGGGGCTGCACCCCTTCCACTCCTTGAGCAGAATGCCCCAAAGGTTTGAAAAGAGGACGTTCAGCGACATGAGGATGCTCCACGAGAAGGCCGTGAGAATGGGCGATCCGGTGAGAAAACTCTTGCCCGTCTCCAGCCCGAAGAACTGCGAGTACCACAGCAAGCCGGCCAGGGCGCAGAACAGCAGGTTGTTGACCAGCGTGGAGCGGCTGACGCGGAGATACTCCCCGGCGGTGTGGTTGCGCACGTTCTGGTAGAGACAGTAGGTGGCGTTGGTGACGAATCCGCCGGTGGTGACGAGCAGGATGACGGGCAACCCGGCAAAGAGCGGGGCAACGCCCTGTGCGGCAGCCGCGGCCTTGATCGGCGCCCCGGCGTCGAGCCCCAGGGCGAAGCAGGCGCTCATCACGCCGGCCAGCAGGGCTACGACGAGCCCTTTTGTAAGGGCGAAGTCGCGGATGGCGGCGCGTTTCTCCTCCTCGCTCATCGTTGCGGCGCGCAGCGACCCGGCGTAGCCGATCACGGCGATGCCGGCCAGGGTGATGCCGACGCCGATCAGGAGGATGAGCCCCGGTCCGTGCAGCAGGTCCGTTCCGGCGAAGAGGGCCGGGAGCAGCGTACCGAATGCCGAGCAGGTGCCGAGCGAGATCGACTGCCCGAGTGCCACGCCGAGGTAGCGCATCGAGAGCCCGAACGTCAGGCCGCCGACACCCCACAGCGCGCCGTAGACGATGGCGCGGAGTGCGCCGCCCTCGCCCAGCAGGGCGAAGAGCGAACTCCCCGCGGGGACGGCGATCAGAGTCCCGAGCAGCGGGAAGAGAAGCCATGCGAAGATGCCCTGCACCATCCAGAAGTTCTCCCAGCTCCATTCGCGCACGCGGTTGATCGGCACGTAGGAACTCGACTGCCCGAACGAACCGAGGGCGATGATCAGCAAACCGATGAAGATCTCCATAGGGCTATCCGCGTTTGGAGGTTACGTCGCGTTCGTACTGCTGGACGTCGGCGATGAACGTTTCGCCGACGGGCACGTCGTTGCGGCGGCAGAACTCGTCCCAGACGGCGTTCCAGGGCAGCGATTTCGACTCTTCGAGCAGGGCCAGGCGTTCGAAACCCTGTCCGTTGGCCTCGTATGCGCGGAGTTGGGCGAGGGGTTCGAGCAGCGCCTGCATCAAGGCCTTCTGCGTGGCCCGCGAGCCGATGACGTAGGCGCCGATGCGGTTGATCGAGGCGTCGAAATAGTCGAGCCCGATGTGTACGCGGTCGAGGGCGTCGCAGCGCACGATCTCCTTGCAGAGCTCCAGCGTGTCGTCGTTGAGGATCGTCACGTGGTCCGAGTCCCAGCGCACGGGGCGCGAGACGTGCAGCATCACCTCCGGGGTGAAGAGCAGCAGCGACGAGATCTTGTCGGCGACGGACTCCGTGGGGTGGAAGTGGCCCGTGTCGAGCGTGACGATCTTGCCGCGTGAGGTGCCGTAGCCGATGTAGAAGTCGTTCGAGCCCACGGTGTAGCTCTCCAGCCCGATGCCGAAGACCTTCGACTCGATGCAATCCTTCATGTGGGTGTACTCCGTCTCGAAGATGCGGTCCAGCGAGTCGCGCAGCAGTTCGCGGTACTTCATGCGGTTGACCGTGAGGTCCTTCGAACCGTCGTGCACCCAAATGTTCATGATCGAGGGGTCGCCCTGCGCCTTGCCCATCTCCTCGGCAATGGCGCGGCAGCGCTTCGTGTGCTCGATCCAGAATTCGCGGATTGCCGGGTCGGGGTTCGCCAGCGAGAGGTCGCCCGACTTCGGGTGCGAGAACGACGTGGAGTTGAAGTCCAGCTTCATGTCGTGGGCCTTCGCCCAGTCGATCCAGCCCTGGAAGTGGCGCGGCTCGACCTGGTCGCGGTCAACGAATTCGCCGCCGAATTCGCCGTAGATCTCGTGGAGGTTTAGGCGGTGTTTGCCCGGGATGAGCGATTGGGCCTTGAGGATGTCGGCGCGCAGTTCGTCGATGTTGCGCGCCTTGCCCGGGTAGTTGCCCGTAGCCTGGATGCCTCCCGTGAGCTCTCCGCCCAGCTTCTCGAATCCCGTCACGTCGTCGGCCTGCCAGCAGTGGAGCGACAGCGAGATGCCTTGCAGCGCCGCAAGAGCCTTCTCCGTATCTACGCCGATGGCCGCATAGCGCTCCCGGGCGATTTCATAAGCACGTGTGATCTGTTCCTGTTTCATGTCGGTATGTGTTTTATGGGTTTGTTATTTGGGGTTGTTCGTGAGGCGGCGGAAGCGGTCGTAGGCTTCGTCCCAGGCTGCGTCGTGATGCGGAGTGAACCGCTCGGTGGGGATGCAGCGGGCGATGAGCGCGCGCATCTCGCGCAGCGTCGTGACGCACCCCGCAGCCCGTGCCTGAATCATGAGATTGCCCACGGCCGTGGCCTCCGAAGGCCCGGCCACGACCGGCAAGCCGATCGAATCGGCCGTGAACCGGTTCAGCAGGGCGTTTTTCGAGCCGCCGCCGATGACGTGCAGCCGTTCGATGGGGAAAGGTGCGATCCGCTGGAAGCGTCCGAGGACCAGCCGGTACTTGAGGGCCAGGCTCTCGAAGATCGTACGGATCATCGCCCGGTCGTCGGCGGGCGCTTGCTGGCCCGTACGGGTACAGTAGGCATGGATGGCGGCGGGCATGTCACCCGGGGCGGCGAACGAGGCGTCGTCGGGGTCGATCATTGCGGCGAATGGGGCGGCTTCCGAGGCCATGCGCACGATCTCCGGGTAGGAGTAGTCGCGGCCGTCGGCCTTCCAGCGTTTCAGACATTGTTCGAGAATCCACATGCCGGTGATATTCTTCAACAGGCGTGTCGTCCCCTCCACGCCCCCTTCGTTGGTGAAGTTGCAGGCGAAGGTCCGCTCGTCGATCACCGGGTCGGGCACCTCGATGCCCATCAGCGACCAGGTTCCCGACGAGAGGTAGGCGAAGCGTTCGTCTTCGGCCGGAACGGCGGCGACGGCCGAGGCCGTATCGTGCCCCGCCACGGCGATGACGGGCAGCGTCGGCAGGCCGCATTCGGCAGCCAGTTCCGGACGCAGGGTTCCGATCCGGTGCCCGGGCATGACGACGGGCGGAAAGAGCTCCGGCGAGAGCCCCATCCGCTCCAGTAGCCCTCCTTCGATGCGTTTCGTGCGGGGATTCAGCAACTGCGAGGTCGAGGCGATGGTGTATTCGGTGACCATCTCGCCGGTGAGCAGATACGACAGCGCATCGGGCATGAAGAGCAGCCGATGGGCGGCGGCCAGTTGCGACGAGTGTTCGCGTTGCAGGGCGTAGAGCTGGTAGAGCGAGTTGAAGGGCATGATCTGAATGCCCGTTGCGGCATAGACCTCCTCGCGGGAGAGCACTTCGGAGAAGTAGGCTTCGGGAATCCCGTCGGTGTGGGGGTCGCGGTAGGCGTAGGGGAGTCCCATGAGGGAGCCGTCGCGCCCGACGAAGGCGAAGTCCACGCCCCAGGTGTCGATGCCGACCGACGCGATCTCGACCCCTTCGCGGGCTGCGGCCCGGAGGCCTTCGCGCAGGTGTTCGTAGAGTGAGAAGATGTTCCAGTGGTAGTGGTCGCCGAGGCGGAGCACGGCGTTCGGGAAACGCGTCAGCTCCTTGAGCGCGAGTTCCCCGTCGCGGAGTGTGCCGAGAATTGTCCGGCCGCTGGTAGCCCCCAGGTCGAAGGCGACGAAGTGTTTGGGTTGCATGTCGGGTCCGAGTTTTAGGTTTCTACAAAAGAACGCTTTTTTTTGCCGTTCCGACGTTGCAATATGACGGATGAGTTGTTATTTTTGATCTTTATTTCGCCCGACGATTGCGGAAGGTGTACTTTTCCTTATATTTGTAGGTGTAAACCTCGTTCCCCGGTCGGAACGCCTTGCAAATGAAATCGGAAAGCGGTCATAAATACCTGGTAAGCAGCGGTAAGGACCAAATGTGGGGAATTACCGTCGATACCGTCGGCAGCCAGACCGTACCGCCCGGCTACGAGGTCTATCCACCGCGGGTCGGACACCCTTCGGGTTTCTATTTTGATGTTGGCAAGGGCCGCATTCTGGAGAGCTGCCAGTTGCTCTACATCACCTCCGGGCGGGGCCTCTTCTATGGTTGTTCGCGGGAGCGGATCGAGATCGGACCCGGAGACATGATCCTCCTGCGCCCGAACCGCTGGCACAGTTACAGACCCGACCGCGAAACGGGATGGCACGAGTACTGGATCGGATTCCGGGGCCCGAACGTCGACGCCCGCTTCCGCAACGACTTCTTCGATGATAATCTGGAGGTTTTCCGCGTCGGGGTCCGCGAGGAGATCGTCGACCTCTACGACAAGGCCCGGGAGGTGGCCGAGAATGAGCGCTCCTCCTATCAGCAGTATCTGGCCGGGATTGCCAATCTGCTGTTGGGGATGGCGATGTATTACCACGCCAACCACCAGTTCGTGTCGCAGGAGGTCGTCGGGCAGATCGACCGTGCCCGGCGCATCATGCGCGACGAGTTTTCGACCGGCATCTCTCCCGAGGAGGTGGCCCGCCGTGTGAACATGAGCTATTCGTGGTTCCGGAAGATGTTCCGCGACTACACGAACCTCTCCCCGGCCCGCTACATGCAGCAGCTCCGGCTGCAGGAGGCCTGCCGTCTGTTGTCCGGCACATCGCTGAGCATCAAAGAGATCGCCTTCCGAATCAATTGCGGCGACGCCTCCTACTTCTCGAACCTCTTCCGCCGTCATCTGCGCATGACGCCCGTCGAATACCGGATGCGCTTCGGCTTCGGATGCGAACCTGCCGGGACCGGCGAGGAGGAGGGCTTGCCCGAATCGTGAAAACCCATGCAATGACCCTCATAAATGCCCAAAAACAATGAATGCTGAAAAACTCCGAAAGGCAGGATGCTGGTTGTCGCTCTGCCTCCTGACGTTGATGATCGCTTCCTGCGGACGCCGCGTCGCAATCGGCGACCTGCGTTGCGAATACCTCGTCGCACCTCTCGGTATCGATACCCGTTCGCCGCGCTTTACGTGGACCTATGTCGGCGAGGAGGAGTTTGTGCCGTCCGTCTGCCGCCTTTGTGTGGCTACGGAGCCCGGAAAACTCGATGACCCCGATGTCTGGGATTCGGGGAAGATCGCGGCGGAACGCCCGCAGGTCGTGATGGCTGACTCCGGGGCGCTGAAGTCCCGGACCGCCTATTGGTGGCGTGTGGAGGTCTGGAACGAGGCCGGGGAGCGTGTCGTGTCGCCCGTTGCCGGATTCGAAACCGCCCTGCTCGACCCCTCCGAATGGCAGGCCCGCTGGATCACGGACTCCTGCGGCCGCGATTGCGTCCCGGCCCCGATGTTCCGCCGCTCCTTTCGGGTGAAGTCGGGGGTTGTCCGCGCCCGGCTCTATGCCTCGGCGGCAGCCTACGGCAAGTTCTTTCTGAACGGAGAACCCGTCTCCGAAAACCGCCTCGACCCCGGCTATACGCACTACGACCGCCGCAATCTCTACACGGTGCACGATGTGACGCCGCTGCTGCAGGAAGGGGAGAATCTTCTCGGAGCCGTGCTCGGAAACGGATTCTACAACGCCCTCCAGCCCCTTGCGGTGTGGAACTTCGAGAATGCTCGCTGGCGCAACCGCGCCCGGATGATCTGCGAACTCCATCTCGATTACGCCGACGGCGGACACGAGGTGGTCTGCTCCGACTCCTTGTGGCGCACCTCGGCCGACGGGCCCTATCTCTCCAACGACATTTACAGCGGCGATACGTACGATGCCCGGCGGGAGATCCCGGGGTGGGAGCGTCCGGGATTCGACGACGGCGCGTGGGCGCAGGCCGTGGAGGTCGAGGCCCCCTCGCCGCGGTTGAAGGCGCAGGTGATGCCGCCGATCCGCGTGACGCGCGAGTTGAAGCCCGTTGAAGTGCGGTCGTTCGGCGATACGGTCTGGGTTTTCGACTTCGGGACCAACATTTCGGGAGTCTGCCGCCTTGCGGTCGAGGGGGAGCCGGGAACCCGCGTGACCCTGACGCACGGCGAATTGCTGCAGCCCTCGGGACGGATCGAGATGCGCAACATCAACCCCTATTTCCATCCCCGGCCGGGCTATGCCTTTCAGACCGATACCTACATCCTGCGCGGCGGAGAACGGGAGACCTGGGCGCCGGATTTCACCTACCACGGTTTCCGTTATGTGGAGCTCGTGTCGAGCGCTCCGCTGAAACTCGATGCCGGGAGCCTCACGGCCCTCTTCATGCACACCGACGTGAAGCCGGTCGGGGAGTTCGCCTGCTCGAACCCGCTCTTCAACCGTATCTGGGAGATGACGTGCCAGAGCTACCTGAACAACCTCATGTCGATCCCCACCGACTGCCCGCAGCGCGAGAAGAACGGCTGGACGGCCGATGCCTACCTGGCGCTGGAGATGGCCCTGCTCAACTACGACGGGATCACCTTCTACGAGAAGTGGCTCGACGATTTCATCGACAACCAGACCCCCGAAGGGCGCATTTCGGGGATTATCCCTACGGCCGGATGGGGGTACGACGACTGGATCGGCCCCGTTTGGGACGCTGCAGCCTTCATCATCCCCTATACGCTCTACAACTATTACGGCGATTTGCGCCCCATCGAGAAGATGTGGCCTCTTTGCGAGCGTTATCTGGATTTTCTGGCCGCGCGTGAGGACCCGGACGGGAGCGTAACCTACGGAATCGGCGACTGGCTCTCATACCGCGCCCAGACCCCGACCGACTACACTTCGACCTGCTATTACTATTACGATCAGGTGCTGATGGCACGCTTCGCCGAACTTCTGGGCCGGGACGGAAGCCGCTACGCACGGAAAGCCGTCGAGTTGCGTAATCTGATCAACTCGAAATATTACGATGCCGAACGGGGCCTCTATGCCAACGGCTCGCAGGCGGCGCAGGGCGTGGCACTTTACCTGGGGATCGTTCCCGAGGCGGAGGCGCAGCGGGTGGCCGACAACCTCAATGAGATGGTTGTTGCCAATGACTGTTTCCTGGATTTCGGGACCATCGGCAGCAAAACGGTCCTGCGGATGCTGACCCGCTACGGACACGCCGGGACGGCCTATCGGATGGCCGCGAAGACCGAAGCCCCGTCGTGGGGCTGGTGGGTCAAGCAGGGTTTCACGACGCTGGCCGAGACGTGGCTGTTGTCGCCCGAATGGCGCGATGCTTCGATCGACCACGTCTTCCTGGGTGATGTGGCGGCCTGGTACGTCAACGACCTGGCGGGGATCAATTTCGATCCGCAGGCTCCCGGGTTCGGGCACGTTCTCTTTGCACCGCACTTCGTGGAGGGGCTCGACTGGGCCGGAGCCTCCTACCGCTCGGTCCGGGGTGAAATCCGCTCGGAGTGGCTCCGCAAGGGCGGTAAGGTCTTGTTGAAGGTGACCCTTCCGGCCGGGACGACGGGTGAGGTCCGCATCGACGGAGAAACGGTTGCCACGGTCGGCGGCGGGGTGCATGAGTTCACCCTCTGACGGAAATCCCCTCCCTTTTCTTGCGGCAAAGCGGAGGCCCGGAATCGTTCCGGGCCTCCGCTTTGTTTTGGCGGCTTCCAGCGATTTTCATCAGGCCGCACCGTTCGGGGATGCCTGAGCGGCGTTTCCCGAGTGGCGAGGCGTTCGATTACTCCTGTTGCTGTGGGGAGATTCCGGTGCCGATTTCGGCCCGGAAGGTCGAGGCCGGGAGGTCGTCCCGGTTGACGAGGTTCGCTCGGGTGAAGGGCGCCCAGGCGTAGCGGACATGGACGGGGTGAGGAACCTCCGGCGAATGGAGGTGTACCCGGTTACCGTGGATGGTGGCTGTGGCGGGGTGGAAGAGGCAATCCGCTCCGGCCAGTTCGAAGCCGCGGATGGCGTCGCCGTCAGCGGCTTTCAGTCCTTCGGCGTAGTCGAAGGCGACCTCTACGCTGCCCTCTTTCCCCTCGGCACTCCGGAACAGCGGGCCCGAAGGCAGCAGGTCGAATCCGTAATCGCGGTTCAACGCCCAGCGGCACAAACGGTGTCCGATGTCGGCCTTGCGGCGTGGGTGGACATCCAGCGAATCGCCCCGGTCGAGGCTCACGGCCATACCCGTGTGGTCTATCTCGGCGAGCAACCGACGCTGGCTGTCGCGGAACCACGGCCACGACGGTCGGCTCAGGCTCGACAGTTGTACGTAGTAGAAGGGCATCGTGGTGTTGTTCCAATACGCTCGCCAACTCCCGACCAGCAGTTTGAACAGCCGTTCGTGCGCCTCGAAGTTGTGGGCGTTCGATTCGCCCTGATACCAGATGACGCCTCGGATCGGATAGCGGTCGAGCGGCAGAATGCCCGCTTCGAAGAGGTAGCACGGCTCGTAGGGGTGGCGTTTGTGACGGGCGGTCGAGCGGCTCATGTTCCGGGCGGCCCGCTGGCGGGCCCACTCCTGGATGAAGTCGTTCTGCAGCCAGTCGGTGAGAATGTCCGGGATTGTGCACTCCAGCGTATGCCGGTCGATCCAGGACTCGGCCGTCGAACCCCCGACCGCATTGCAGATAACCCCGACGGGTACCCGCAGGCTGTCCTGCAGCATCCGGGCAAAGGCGTAGCCTACGGCCGAGAAGCGCAGGACCTGCTCCCGGCTGCTGGGTTGCCAGACGGTCGGGGCGAAGTATTCCAGCCGGGCCACCGAATCCGTGACCTCCTGCGGCCAGGCGACGTTGTTGGTCTCCCAGCGCCCCTTCATGTCGAATAGCCGCAGCGACGGGTTTGTGAAGGCTGCCGTGTCGAGCGGGTCGCGGCTCGACGCGACGCGGAACTGCATGTTGGACTGCCCGGAGCAGAGCCACACCTCGCCCAGTGCGACGTTGCGGTAGGTGAGGCGGCGGTGCGGCGTAGCGATTTCGAGGGTCAGCCCCTCGGCGGCCTCCATCGGATCGAGACGCACGCTCCAGTGTCCCGTGGCGGAGGCCCGGGTCTTGCGCCGCTGTCCGTTGAAGCGCACGCTTACCGTTTCACGGGCATTCGCCATGCCGTGAATCTCCAGCGGAACGCCGCGTTGCAGGACCATGTTGTCGGAGTAGAGGATCCCCATCCGGAGCCCTCCGTAGTCGCCCGTAATCCCCGAATAGACCGTCTCAGCCAGGATGCGGGCCCCCTGTTCGTTGGGGTGCACGGCGTCCGGGAAGAGGTCCGGATGGAGATACAGCGGCGTGTGGAAGTCGATGAGTTCGACGTCGGCGGCCCGGGCGACGATCTCGATCGCCGCCTGGATCTCCTCGTGCCATTGCCGGGTTCCGGAGCGGAACCGGCGGTGTTCATGCGTCAGCGGCGTCATCCGCGCGATGAGCACCCGCACCCGCGGATTCGCGGCCCGCAGCGAGTCGATCAGTGTCAGGTAGTCCCCGACAAAATCGTCGCGGTAGTTCGGCCAGTCTCGCGGATCGGTGTCGTTGATGCCGAGGTGGATGACCGCGATGTCGCCCCGGAACTCCATCGCCCGGCGGAACTCCTCCTGCTTCAGATAGGGGCGATGGCCCCGAAGAAGCAGCGTCGCGCCGGGTTTTCCGAAATTTCCCACGACGTAACCGTCGCCCAGCAACCGTTGCAGGACCGCCGGATAGGAGTCCTGCTCCCGATGGGCGATTCCCGAGCCGTAGGTGATGCTGTTGCCGATGCAGGCGACCCGCAGGGGCGGTTCGGCGGCCTGCGACACTGCGGTCGGCAAGCCGAGCAGGCAAAGAAGGAGAAACAGACTTCGTTTCATGGTGCGTTTCAGGGCATGTCGTCCGTTGTGGGTTTCAGGAAGAGAAGCTGCGAGAGCAGGGCGAGGAGCGTTACGGCGCCCAGCACGGCGAAGGCCACGCCGAGATTGCCGCCGTCGGCCCACTTCCCGAGCAGTATCGTACATCCCGCTCCGGAGAGCACGCCGATCATGTTCATGATGCCGTAGGCCGTGGCACGGAGCTTCGAGGAGACGAACTGACACAGGATCGGCATGTTGTTCGTGTCCCACATGCCGTATCCGATGCCGAAGAAGAGTCCGGCACCCACGGCGCAGAACATCCCTTTCCCGAGCCCGACGAGAATCAGCGCCGGAATCATCATCGCCAGCCCGATGGCGCTCGTGTAGACCCGTCCGCGCAGGTTGCGGCTCACCCACCGGTCGGAGAGCGGGCCGCCGATCATCACGCCCAGGAAGGACGAGACGGCGATCGTGATCGTGGAGATCGGGCCCGCGGCCGACATCGGCACCCCAAGGCTCTCGGCGAAGAGCGTCGGCAGCCAGTTTTTCGTGCCCCAGCCCGGCAGCGAGACGGAGGCGAAGAAGAAGAGGATGACCCAGAACGAGATGTTCGTGAGGAGCAGCGTGAAACCCTTCAGGAAGGGGATGCGTACCGGTTGCGGGTCGGTCGCGGCGGCCGGAGCCGGTTCGGGGCTCTTTTCCCGCAGGAAGAGAACCAGTACGAGGGCGTAGACGATGCCGATGATACCGAACCAGTGGAAGGTCTCCTGCCAGGAGTGGTTCTCGGCGATTGTGGCTCCGAATCCGCCGAGTGCCTGTCCCAGATAGAGGCCCGTCATGTGGATGCCGATGGCGAAACTGCGCGAGCGTCCCGTGTGGTAGTCGGCGATCAGCGAGAGGGCCGCCGGGATGTAGAGCGCTTCGCTCACGCCCATCAGGGCCCGCAGCCAGTAGAGCTGCCCGAAGGTCGTGCAGTACCCCATCAGGTAGGTGACCAGCGACCATACCAGCAGGGAGACGACGATCAGCCATTTGCGGCTGATCCGGTCGGCAACGGCCCCGGCAAAGGGGCTCACGAAGCCGTAGATCCAGAGAAATACGGCCATCAGCCGGCCGAAATTCGTGGCCGTGGTCAGCTCGGCAATGTCGATCTGCATGGCCTCCTTCATCGTAGAGAGCATCTGTCGGTCCATGTAGTTCAGCAGTGCGACGACCCACAGCAGGCCCACGACGATCCAGGGATAAATGTTATTTTGTCTTTTCAGGGATTCCATAAACTTCTATTTTCCAGATTTTCGGACTTCTGACCCGTGGTTTGATCTCCCCGCCGACGAGGTAGTGCACCCCACGATTGCGGTCTGTGGCGGCTGCGGCTCCCGCCAGGGCACAGCGCCCCGAGCGGCCCAGCTCCAGCCATGTCTCGTCGGCGAAGCGGAAGTAGCGGATCCGGTTGTTGAAGGCGTAGTGGGTGGGCGGCATCGCCAGATAGGCGGCCTGCTCCTTTGCGGTGGAGGCCGCCAGCCCTGTTTCGAAGCGCTTCCGGTCCACACCTCCCGAGACCAGGATTCCCGCGGCATCGGCTCCGAGGAGCGTGGAGCCCGTGAGGGTTGCCCCCTCCGGAACCGGAGCCGTCGGGTGCCAGCTTCCCGTGGCGAGGTCCAGCCGGTACCCCTTCTCCGAGCAGCGTTTCGTCACCGGATCGAAACCGCCCCAGAGGTAGAGGACGTCGTGCGACGCGGCGGCAAGAGGCTGTACCATGCGTTCCGGAAGTTCGGCCAGCACTTGCCAGTGCGCTCCGGCGTCGAGGTCGCAGACCAGAAGCTTCCCGTTTGCCCCGTCGGGGGTCAGGCCCCCGGCCAGAAAGAGCCGGTTCCCGAGCTGTGCTGCTGCGGCCTGCT
Organism: Candidatus Alistipes intestinigallinarum; assembly: GCA_019115745.1. Lineage (GTDB taxonomy): Bacteria > Bacteroidota > Bacteroidia > Bacteroidales > Rikenellaceae > Alistipes > Alistipes intestinigallinarum. The sequence goes on along the minus strand of DXDA01000065.1, from coordinate 12,575 downwards.
CCACCGGGAAGGGAAGTGGCGGCAGTGATGAGACGACGACCCGGTTCCGCTTGACCGTAAGGGCGTATACCCGGTCCGAACATCCGTCGGGTCCTGCGCCTCCGGCCACAATCACCCGGTCGCCGCAGACGTAGCTTGCCGCATAGGCCACCTCGTCGGGCAGCGTTCCGGCGTGGCACCAGACCGGTGTTGCGGCGCCGGGATTCACCATCCAGATGTCGTTGTAAAAGTGTTTTTTCGCATCCGCGGCCAGCGGGTCGCCGGGGAAATTGGCCCCTCCGGCCACGATCAGCCGCCCGTTCGCAATTCCGCAGCAGGCGGCCGAGACGCCGTCGGCGTAACCTTTCGCGGTGGCGGGAATCTCCGGCATGGCCGCGAAACGGATTCGCTCCGTGGGCTCCTCCCGGACGAGGTCCGTCAGCCGGATTGCCTGGAAGAGCATCTGCGAGACGCTGCTTTCGTAGAGAATGCCGATGTGCGCGGCGTCGATCTGTGTCAGACACGAATAGCCCCAGTTCTCCTCGGCATCCAGCAGCAGCGAGTGTTCCGGCAGCCAGGTGTATCCGCCGTCGAGGCTGACGCGGATCGTCATGCTGTGCCGTCCCTTGGTTGTCGCGGGGTTCGAGAAGAGCAGCAGGTCGCGCCCGAGCACGTTCCGCTCGGCCGGGATGCTCAGCAGGCTCGCCATGCAGACCGGCTCGATCAACCCGCCCGACGACGGATGCTCCTGCCACGTGCGGCCCAGGTTGCGCGTTACGCTCACCGCACGGCCCGTTTTGCGGTTGTCCCGCATGTTGAGCATCAGCGACCCGTCGGGCAGTTCGGCAACCTGCGATTCGGTCGTATTGCTCCGGGCCGGGGTGTGGAAGTGCCACGTCTGGCCGTGATCCTTGCTGTAGATGATTCCGGCACAGGGGATGCGGTCGGCTCCGATGAATTGGATCGGGAAGACCAGCGTGCCGTCCTTCATGCAGATGCCGCGCCCCGGGCCCTGAAGCGTCAGGAACCACTCCGGGCGTTTGATCTGCCGGGTGATGTTCCGCGGGGCGGACCAGCTCCGGCCGTCGTCCCGGCTGGAGGTGAGCATCAGTTGCGCCGTCTCTTCCGGGGCGAGCCCGTCGCCGACGGACGTCCAGGCCCGGTCGCCTCCGCAGCCGTGGGTCCAGACCGCCAGAATGAAGATCTCGCCGCTCTGCGTGTCCACCAGGACGGCCGGGTCCCCGACTCCGTTCTGCGCTTCGGGCAGACCGCCCCATTCGCCCATGTCGAGGGCGATGCGCATCGGTTCCCAGCTTACGCCGCCGTCGGTGCTGCGGCTGACTCCGACGTCGATGTCGTTCTGCAGGTCGAGACTCGACGTATGGCGCACGTCGTAGACCCCGAGCAGCGTTCCGGCGTTTGTCGTCACCAGACCCGGAATCCGGTAGGCCCAGACTCCGTCGTCACCGTGCTGGCGGACGCTCACGCCCAGCCGTGAGTTGACGGCACCTTGCCGGTTGAGGGGGCGTTCGCTCCCGTTTACGATCACTCGTTCAACCTCCAGCGTGAAGGGTCGGGCGAGTTCCCCGGCGGTGCGGGGTGTGATGTCGAGGCTGACGTGGAAGTAGTTGCGCCCCTTCACGAGCGCCTTGCCGACCGGAAATCCGAAGACCGGTTCCGTCGGATGGAGGATGCTCTGCACGATTCCGAACCCTTTGTCGGCGTAGAGCGTCTGTCCGCCGCCCAGACGCTTCCCCTGGTCCCTGAGCACATAGGAGGTTGTCCGCGACCGGATGGCCGACAGGGTGCCCGTGTAGACGAGGCGTGCGGAGCGGAGCAGCGCGGGGTCGAGATCCGCTACCGTCAGGTCGATCCTTTCGAGCGTATCTGCCCGTCCGTCCGACTCGATGCAGATCTCCGTGACGATACCGTACCCGCGGCCGGTCACGACCGGGATCCCGGGGGTAAAGATCTCCACCCGGTTTCCGGCCGTGACGGCCAACCCGATGTACAGCAATGCAAATGAGAGAATGAAGCGTTTCACGGCCGTTCGTTTTTCAGACCGTTACTTGTAGGCTTCGTTCTGCTCGACGAGCGGATCTTTCGAGAGGACGCCCGAGTCGATCGGCCACAGCAGTCGCCGTTCGTCGCCGCCGACCAGCTCCAGGGCGTATTTCCCGCCGCACATCCGTCGTACGTCGTACCAGCGTTTGCTCTCGGCGACGAACTCCGCGTTCCGCTCCCGAAGAATCGCCTCCTCGGCAGCATCCTTGCTCGTGTAGATGAAGGGCTGGTCCTTGCCGAAGGCGCGCTTGCGCACGATGTCAATCCACTTCTTCGTGTCGCCCGGTTCGTCGAGCTCGTTGCAGATCTCGGCCAGCATCAGCACCACGTCCATGTAGCGGTAGACCGGCACGTCGTTCGTGTACTGCACCTTTCCGTTGCTCACGTCGCCGAGGAACTTCCGCAGGCTCCGGCCCGCCGGGTAGAGTTCGTTGTCCGTATCCTTGAGGTAGAATTGCAGGAAGGTGGCGTCGCGGCGCGTGTCACCCTCCTCGAACGAGTCGTAGAAGGCCTGCGAATATTCGTAGCGCATGTAGCCGCTGCCGATGTTGAGCACGTTCCCGAGCTTGTTCCCCTCGGCATCGAAATATTTCGTGAAGATGGCGATGTTGTAGGTGAAGTTCACGAAGTAGTTCGTGCTCTCGTTGAGCATGTAGCGGGCTGCGAAGATCGTCTCCGGATTGGCGTCCTTGTCCTTCGGCGAGAAGGCGTTGGCAAACTTCGCATTGTAGCTGTAGTGCGGCTCGACCTTTTCGAGAGCCGCCTTTGCCGCCTGCAGGTCTCCGGCCGGATCGGGCGACAGAACTCCCGTGCCCCCGATGGGCTTCACCTTTGCACCCCAGAGGTAGACTTCGGCCTTCAGGCATTGCGACGCCGCCTTGTTCCAGTAGCAGTTCGCTCCGTTGTAGTTCCCGTAGGCCAGTTCGGCGTACATGTCGCACGACGTGTCGATGTCCTTGCGGATGAAGTTCCAGGTCTCCTGTTCGCTTGCGCGTTTCTTGTTGAGCGTGGTCAGGTCGCCCGTCTGCAGCACGTCGGGTTTGTCGCAGAGCGGCACCCCGCCCCACGTGCGCAACAGGTGGAAGTAGTAGAACGCCCGCAGACCGTACAACTGTCCGAGATAGGTCTTCCGCGTCTCGTCGCGCAGAAAGTCACACTCGCCGGAGATCTTCTCGATGGCGTGGTTGATCTGGTAGATGTCCATGTAGAAGTCGCCCCAGTTCGTCAGGCAGGGGTTCGAGACCGAGAGGTTGTTGCTCACGGCTTCGAGGTTCGAGGCTGCCTCGCCGGTCGAGGTGACGGCCTCGGTGGAGAGCGTTCCGCCGCGCAGCTCGCCCATGACCATGATGGTCTCCATCTTCTCCTTCAGGCGGTAGTGGAGGCCGATCATGAAGCGTTCGCACTGCTCTTCGGTGTTCCAGTAGTTGTTGATCGAATATTGGTCGATGGGCCCCAGCTCCAGGGCGTTGCAGGCTCCCATGAGCAGGCCGGAGAGGGCCAGTATGATGTTTCGAATGGTTTTCATGGTCGATTCGTCTAAACGGTCGTGGATTTAGAAGGTTGCCTGGATGCCGAAGAGCACCGTGCGCGGAATGCCGTATCCGCTTTCGTCATCGGCCCCGTATTCCGGGCTGTAGAGCGACGATTTCGTCAGATAGAAGAGGTTCTGACCCGTCACCGAGAGTGTTAGACGCTTCATCCGGATCGCTTTGCAGATCTTGTCCGGCAGCGTGTAGCTCAGCGTGATGTCGCGGGCGCAGAGGTAGCTGCAGTCATCGTAGAAGATGTCGCTTACACGGTAGTTGTTCCGGTATTTGTTGTCGGCATACATCAGGATCGGGTACGTGGCGTCGGGACGCTGCTCCGACCAGGTGTCCTTGCTCTCCTTGATCGTGTTGAAGGTCCCTTGGAAGAGTCCCATGTACCAGCGCTTGCGCGAGTTGACTGCCACGTAGTCCAGGGCATAGTCGAACTTCGCATAGAGTTCGAGCCCCTTCCAGGCTACCGAGAAGTTGAGTCCGCCGATCCAGCGCGGGATCAGATTGCCCATGTAGACCCGGTCGTACTGGTCGATGACCTGGTCTCCGTTCACGTCGTAGAACACTGCGTCGCCCGGCTGCAGCAACTGTCCTTTCTGCTGCTCCTCGGCCGTCAGCGTCGCCCAGATCCCCGGGCCGTAGATCGTACCGCCGGCCGGCGTCACGTCCTTGTACCAGGCGTAGCGTTCGAGGTCCTTGTTGCTGCGGATGATGTCCGTCATGCGGAAGGCATAGGCCGCACCGTACTCCTGTCCCTCCTGCTTGCCGCCGACCCAGATCAGCTTGCCGGTATGCGGATCATAGACCTGCTCGCCGCCCTGGCGGTTGTTCTCGTTGCCGTTGTCGGGCAGTTGGAGGATCTTCGACCGCATGTAGGTTGCATTCACGCCCATGCGGACCATCCAGTCCTTGCTCTGGTAGAGCGTGGCGTCGAGTTCGAGCTCCAGACCGCGGTTGCGTACCTTGCCGTTGTTCGTGTACTGCGAGCCTACGCCGCTCGAACTGGGGTAGGGCACCGTCGCCAGCAGGTCGGAGGTTACCTTGTTGTAGACGCCGACCGAGGCGCTGAGCCGGTTCCAGAAGACCGCTTCGAGAGCTACGTCCACTGAGGTGGTCTTCTCCCACGTCAGGTCCGGATAGGGGAGTTTGTTGATCAAGATACCGTATGTACCGTTGTAGTTGCCCGTCTTGCCGTAGTTGCCCTGCAGGTCGTAGGCCCCCGAGAGGATGTTCACGTTGCCGTTTTGTCCGAAACCGGCCCGGAGCTTGAGACTCGACAGCCAGTCGTAGGTGTCGCTCATGAAATCCTCTTTGTGGATGTTCCACGCGGCGCTGATACCCGGGAAGAAGCCCCACTTGTTGTTCACTAGCTTCGAGTAACCGTCGTAACGCGCCGAGAACGAGGCGAGGTATTTCCCCTGATAGTCGTACATGACGTTCCCGAAGAACGACATGCTGCGTTCGCGCACGTGCGTCGAGTTCATTGAGATCTTGGCGATGTTCGCCTCCTCGGTCTTGTCGAAATAGCCCAGGCTGATGAAGTCGTCGGAATCGGCCCCCTGGCCGTAGGCGTTGAACCCGAAATTGTACTTGTCATAGTATTCGTAACCCGCAATGACGTTCAGGTTGTGGTCGCCCCACGAGTTCTCGTAACCGAGGATCGCGTTGTAGGTCTGCGTCACGCCCCGGGCGTAGCTGTCCGAACGCCCGCGGTCCTCGTTCCAGATGCCGGGTTTGGAGAGGTAGGCCTTGTTCGACTTCTCGACCTCGGTCATGTTCATGTAGAGCATTCCGTTGAGCTTGAGCGAGAGGTGCTTCGTGAGGTTGAACTTCAGACCCTGGTTGAACGTGAAGCGGTAGTTGGTGTGGCGGCGGTAGAAGAAGTCCTGTGCTGCCGCCCAGTTGCCGTTTTCCCAGTTCGTCGTGCAGATGATCTCCTCGCCGTCGAGGTTGTACCGGCGCATGGTCGGGGGTGCCGAGTACATGATGCCGAAGAAGTTCTTCTCACCGCCGCTGATGTAGTCCGAAACCCCGAGCTTGTCCGACTGGCTGAAGTTGAACGACGAGGTGGATTCGAGCCACGGCGTGATCTTGTAGGAGCCGTTGCCGAGCATCGAGATGCGCTTGTACCCGGAGATTACCGGGAAACCCTGCTCGTCGTAATAGCCGATGCTGGCGTAATACTTGCCGCGGTCGTTGCCTCCCGATGCCGAGATGTTGTAGTCCTGGGTGATGGCCACGTCGCGCACCGAGACGTCCCGCGACGAGAATTCATTGTAGATGATCGTCTTGCCCGTGATCGGGTCGACCATGCTCTTGTAGCCCTGGTCGAGCAGGAAGGCGTTCTCGTCGGTGAGGAACATCGTGCTGTAGACACCCTCGGACGAGGCGTTGCCGTCCGCTTCATAGACGTTGCCCGTACCGTAGGGGCCCGGGGCCGAGAGCGAGGCCGTATTCCCCGAACGATAGGCTGCCAGTCGCAGGTAGTAGAGGTAGTCGTCGGCTGCGAGGAACTCCGAGGTGTTGCGCAGGTAGCTCAGACCCACTTTGGCCTTGAAGAAGATCTCGGCCATGCCGCGTTTGCCCTGCTTGGTGGTCACCAGCACCACGCCCGCATTGGCCTTTGCACCGTAGAGTGCCGTGGCGGCGGCGTCCTTCAGGATCTCGATAGACTCGATGTCGTTGCTGTTGATGTCCGAGAGGTCCGGCTTCTGGATGCCGTCGATCACGTAGAGCGGCGTGCCGCTGCCGTCGAGGGCCGCACCGCCGCGGATGACGATCGAGGGCGACGAGCCGGGCTGTCCGGTCGTTGTGGAGATGCGCGTACCCGTAACGCTTCCCGAGAGTGCCTGCAGGACGTTGCTGTGGGCGCCGCGCTCCAGCACCTCGCTCGAAACCTTCGAGATGGCTGCCGTCAGTTTGTCCTTGGTCACCGTCTGTCCGTATCCCGTGACGATTACCTCGTTGATGTTGAGCGTGTCCTCCTGCATTGTGACGTTGATCAGCGAGCGATTGCCCGTCGTCTGATCCTGCCCGATGTACCCCAGGCAGCTGAACGTCAGGACCGCCTCCGATCCTTCGACCGTCAGGGTGTAATTGCCTTCGCTGTCGGAGATCGTGCCGTTGGCCGTGCCCTTCTCGATGACGGCCACGCCGACCACCGGATTCCCCGACGAATCGAGAATCCGTCCCGAAACCCGGACCTGTCCCTTGGCCGCCACGTCGACCGACACGAACAGGCATATCGCTGTCAATACAGCGGTTATCAACCGTATGATGTTTTTCATGATCGTAAGTGCTTTATTGTTCGAACCAGTAGTCGTAATCCGTGATTTCCTTCGGGCAGATGATCAGGTCGAGGCGCATCCATCCCGCCGGGCGCTGGGCGTTCAGCGTGAAGCCCTGTTCCGGTCCGGCTTCGAAGACGATGGCCAGACGCCCGTCCTGAAGCAGCGTCATGTCGGAGTATCCCGACGCCAGGGTGTAGAGCTCCTGTTTGCGCGTCCAGGCGCTGCCGCCCACGGCGCTGCGGAAGAGCGTCAGACCGCTGCGGTTGTCGTTGGTGTCGGTTCGTACGCCGCCCTTCGGACCGCAGTAGAAGACCATGTTGTTGCCCGTCCCGAGGACACTGGCCTGGCAGCCGCCCGAGACGACCGGCAGCGAATTGTCGATCATCGCCGGAGACCAGCTCTCACCGCCGTCGACCGACGTGGTCGTATAGCGCGATTCGCCCTGGCGCAGATTCAGATAGAGCCGGTTGGCACCCGATTCGGCAATCTGACTTTCGGCTCCGTTTGTCGAGGCTCCGTAGTGCCACGTCTTGCCGTGGTCGTCGGAGTAGATGGCGTAGCCCGTATTGCGGCTGCCGTTGCTCTGGCGCGTGATGACCACCAGGCGCCCGGCGTGCTGGCCTTCGCGGATCGTGATGCCGTGGCCCGGGCCGAAACCGCCGCTGTAAAGCCCCGGGACGATGATCTCGTCCGAGACATCCTTCGGGGAGCTCCACGTCACACCGTGGTCCGTCGAGGAGATACGGAAAGCCCGGTTTTTGGTGGCGTCCGTATCGAGTTCGTTCCAGCGCGTGCAGAAGAGGAAGATCTCCCCGGTCTGCTCATCCACCACCGGCGTGGGATCCATGTAGGCGAATTCTCCGCTGTTGATGCTGCCCGTCAGGTTCTGGGCCTGGCTCCACGTCTTGCCGTCGTCGGTGCTGCGCCGTACGACGATGTCGGTGTAGCTCTTGTCGCGCCACGACTCGTGGCGCCACTCGCAGAAGACCAGCAGCGAGCCGTCCCGGGCCGTTATGATCGACGGAATGCGGTAGACGTCGGCATTGGTGCCGGCCTGGCAGATCGTTGTCCGGGTCACGTTGCTCAGTCCGACGCTGCCGCCGGTCCCTTCGGGTCCCAGGTCGGGCATCAGCGGGGTGGTGACCTCCGGGCGGGTGATCTCCTCCGAGCACGACATCGCCAGAAGCGGGAGGCTCGAAAGGGTGATTATGAGGTTCAATCCGATCAAGTAGTTTTTCATGGTCATTGCTTGTTTGGTGTAAGAATTTCGTCGTAGAGCCGGGTGGCGATCAGCATCATCCGCGGAATGTGGAACGGACCTTTGAAGAGGTTGCCCTTGGCCGGTTGTGCCACCGTGCCGTCGCGGTGGAGGTAGCCGTACCACTCGCCGAAGACCGGGTCGGGAAAGGCCCCGAAGGCGTATTCGAAGGCCCGGTGGTGCATCTGCAGGTACTTCTCGTTGCCCGTGGCCTGCCAGGCGTAGAGCGAGGCAAGGATCGTCTCGCACTGCGGCCACCAGAACTTCATGTCCTGCGAATAGTCCTGCGGCGGGAAGAGCTTGCAGTCGCGGAAGTTGATCATTCCGCCGTAGGCCTCATCCCAACCCCAGTCCCAGGCCCAGTCGATGATCGTCGTGCCCATCTCGACCAGCGCGGGGTCCCAGCCCCGTTTGCGGGCGATGTCGAGGATGAACCACCCGGTCTCCATGCAGTGCCCGGGATTGATCGTGCGGCCGATTCCCGTGTCGATGAATTCGCCCTGCGGGCCGACGCACTCCAGAATGGTCCGGTACTCTTCGTGCATGAAGTAGCGTTTCAGCTCGTCGATCGAGCGGTTGATCTGAGCCTCCAGCGCGGGGTCGTCGCTGACCTGCCCGACGACGTTCGCCACGTTGATGAGCAGCATCGTGATCGAGTGTCCCCGGGCCTCGAACCGATATTTCGGTTCGAGGAATCCCGGCGTATCCAGCATCGTGAGAATGCGTTTGAAGAGCTCCGCGGCCTTCTCCGCATAGCTGCGGTCATTGGCTGCCAGGGCGTATTCGGCCATGGCCATGGCCGCGAAGCACTCCGAGAAGACGTAGCGGCGCTTCTGGATCGGCTGTCCGTCGGCCGTGACGGAGAAGAACATGTGTCCGTCCTTGTCGAAACAGTGGGCTTCGAGGAAGTCGATGGCGGATTTCGAGGCTGCGAGCCATTCGGGATGGCTCCGGTCGAAGAGGCTGGCGCAGGCGGCGATGTAGCCGAACCGTCCCTGGAACCAGACCGATTTGGTCGGATCCATCAGTGTTCCTTCGCGGTCGAGGCAGGTGTAGATGCCGCCGTTGCGGGTGTCGAGTCCGTGCTCCATCCAGAAGGGGAGGATGTTGCCGACCAGGTCCGAGGCACAGCGCTCCCGGCACTTTTCCAGATAATTCAGATTTTCTTCGGTCATGGTTGTGATTATTTGATCTTTTCACACCGTACGTTGTGCCCGTAGGAGGCGTAGGCTTTCTCGATCGAGACGAAGTTGTTCCAGTCGAAGTGCATCCGGCAGGCCTGGAAGCTGTTGCCCGAGGACATCATCGTCGTCGTCCAGTAATATCCATAGGTTCCGGTTCGGTCGAAGGGGAAGAAGTTGTCCGCCTTTTCGTAATAGACGAGACCTCCGGCCGGAAGTTTTGCGATTGTTGTGCGGGCCTCGTCGCAGTAGAGTTGAAGCCCGGTTTGATCGTCACGGTAGGTTGCGGCGTTCAGTACCCGGTGGGTAAGACTCTTCAGCGCACCTCCGGCCATTGCCGACGTGACACCCGACATGGCGTAGGGATTCATCACACGATAACCCGGAGGACAAGGATCGTAGATGGTCTTGTGCCCGAGATCGTTGGACTCGATGCCGCTGATCGGAAGCCCCCACAGGTCGTGGGCCGTCTCCTCCATCCAGAAGTGGTTGTCCGCTCCTGCGACGAAGGCCATCGGATACTTCGCAATGTCGCTCCGAGAAAGTTTCTGGTCCACATGGGTCCAGACGGCGGCCGACGAGAACGACGAGGCTTTCGTCATGGCACCCAGCTCCTTGTTCTGGCTGTCGTAGGTCGGAGCGGCGATACGGCTCTGGCTGCCCGAATTATCGGCTCCGATGAAGGGATCCTTGCGGCCCCACTGGTAGTGCAGGCCGTGCGATTCGTTGGTTCCCGATTCGCTGAACTCCGCCGAGGTCAGAGCCCCGAGGTTGCGGTCCATGAGCTGCGGATCGCAGTAGGAAGAGTATTGGGCGGCATCGGCGTGTACGGTCCAGGTCTGGAGCAGATTATCGAGGTCGGCGTCCGTCACCCAGATGTGCCAGCTCCAGAGGATATCTCCGGCGGCTCCGGCGTCGCTGTAGACGGCGATCACGGCATTTCCGGCGGTCAACGTACCACCTTCGGCTTCTCCGTTGAGCGTGAAGTAGACGTACCCGTTCCGCAGCTTGATGTTGCTGACCAGATCGGGCTCCGTTTGCCAGAGTACCTGGGCCGATTTCGGGTCGAGACGTGCCGGCGTAATGCCCGGAGCCATGCCGTCGTTGGTGGTGTAGCCCGGAACGGCCGGAGTCGTATAGCCGTTGCCCATCACCGTGGCCGGGAACTTGTAGGTCACGCCCGGCTGGGATGCTATGTAGCAGTTGGCCGTTTCGTCCCGGCCGTTCAGTTTGCTCAGGTCGATGGCATTGTCGTCGACAATGGTGGCGTCGAATTCATCGACGGAGAGCTCCGTTGTTGCGGCCAGCGCATGCGTGCCGCGCAGCAGCAGGTTGCCCTCCTCTTCGCTGGCGAGGGTTATTTCGAACGAGCAGGACGAGGTTACCGCCTCTTCGGCGGCTGCCAGCATGTAGGCGCGTACGCCCTCCTCCGACATCGGAAGGCTCGGCAGATTGATCGTTACCTTGGAGACCTGTCCGGCGGTGAATTCGTGCTCCCCGGTTGCCAGATCGAAGGTGTAGTCGCCGGCCAGCACCTGATCGGCCGGTGCTTCGATCGTGATTTGCTCGACGGTCCAGCCGGAGGTGTAGTTCGAGGACTGGATGTGGATCTCCACCGGCTTGAGCATCGACTTCATCGTCACTGCTACCGGTGTGTTCTTCTCCGTCGGAGCGCTCTCAACGAGCCCGTAGGTCAGGTTGTAGCGGGCGAGGTAGTCGGCTGAAGTGCCGGTTTGCGCATAGGTTGTCGGGAGTGTTCCCCCGATGACTGTCGACGTGTTTGTCTCATCGTAGGGGGTGTACAGTGCGAACTTGTGGGCGCCGCTCCTCCATTCGAGATCGGTATAGAACAGGGCGGTTTCGCTCCCGGCCGAGGCCGCGGAGATGGTAAGCTTCTGATTGTTCGTGCCGGTCTGCTCGCAGAACAAACCGATCTGGCTGTCGGAATCCCAGATTGTCAGGCTTCCGTCACTCTTCTCCGCCGTGCACGAAAACGAAATGCGGTTCGTCCCGGGCGTCGAAAAATCCTGCTTGTAGGACTCTTCGCTGCAAGAGGCCCCCAACAGACAGGATGCTGCGACAAGGAGATAAAATTTGTTCATGGTTCGTAGTTTTAGAGGTTACCGTTTGTCAGAATTTGTTGCAACGCTCGAAGAAGCCGATTGCTTCCAGCTCCCGTTTCATGGCGGCCTCTTCGTCGTCCGTCATGTTTCGGAACGGGATGCGGTTCGGCCCGAGGTCGAATCCGATGAGTTTCATGATCCGTTTGCCGCCGACGATGTTGCCGCGATAGTTGCAGATCACGTTGATGACCGCCTGTGCGAAGTTCTGCTTCTCGCGGGCGGTCTCCAGATCGCCGCGCTGCCAGGCCTCGATGATGCCGGTGAGTTCGCGTCCGTTGTAGTTGGTCGTGCCGCCGATGCCGCCTTCGGTTCCTTGCGTAAGGCTCGGGAGGATCGTCTCGTCCTGGCCGTGGAGCATGTCGTACTTTCCGTTCTTGTAGAGGCGGCACTGGTTGTACTCATAGAGGCTCTCGAAGGTGTACTTGATGCCCGCAAAGTTGGGAATACGCCCATCCACGGCCTTCAGCAGCTCGGTCATCGGCAGGAAAGCCCCGTTGAAAGCCGGAATGTGATAGTAGTAGAAGGGCAGTTCGGGAGCTGCGGCGGCAATGGTCTCGCAGTAGGCTGCCAACTCCTCGATGCGTCCGATCTTCGGGAACGGGGGTGCCATGGCGCCAATGCCCCAGGCTCCGATTTGTGCGGCGTGTTTTGCCAGGCGGACGCTTTCGCGCAGGCAGCAACTGCCCACGTGTACGATCACCTTGAAACCGGCAGGGGCGGCCTCCATCCATTTCTCGGCCAGCAGGATCCGCTCTTCGGGTGTCAGCATGTATCCCTCGCCCGATGAGCCGTTGATGAATACGCCCTTCAGGCCGTTTTTCGCCAGCATGGCGGCATAGGCCGGAATCGGAGCGGGATTTACGTCTCCGTTTGCCAGCATCGGGGTGAACGGGGCGTCGATCAGACCTTTGATTTTTTCCATAATAGAATCTGTTTTTATATATATTTTGGTATAAACTGTCCTGCTTGTGTAAAAAGGTTGAAAAATCACTCTCGGAACAAATATAGCTATTAATTTGATATAAATAATACATAAATGCGATTTTTTAGCGAAAAAATGCACTTTTTTATGTGAAATAGGATTAATAAATCATATTTAAAATATATTTGTGGAGGAATATGTCTGAAATAATATTATTTAA
>DXDA01000003.1 GCA_019115745.1 Candidatus Alistipes intestinigallinarum | reverse complement strand
CTTGTATAATTTAATAGTTGTCTCAAATTCATTTACTATAGGAATTCCTCTTTGGATGGCACCTGCAATAGTATTATTGCTTTTATCTCGTCTTCTAGTTCCAAAACTAGCCCCAGCCCCTAAAAGGTAAGTAATCTTGCCCATAATAGTTATTTTATTGTTCTTATTGTTTCTTCTACAAAATTAATCTCTTCATCCATAAAACAATATTTTTTATACAACTTTTCATCCGTCCATGACTGGGAAAAGTCCTGTATAGGAACCAGCCGATAGGCCTCTTTGGTAATGTGGTGCGAGTACATGCACTGGGCAACCAGAAACCGGAAGAACAGCGTTTTCATATAGGCAACCAGATTCTTTGCCTCCTGCTCCGTGTCGAAACTGCCCACGACCAGATAGGTTTCCGTGCAAATGGTCCCCGGCGGAAGAATATCTATCTTGGAAAAGACCCGACGTTTTCCATCCTTGCCCGGATTGCCGGCATGGTCATAGCCGACATAGGAGGTGATTACCTTCCATTTGTCAATCAACTCCCGGCCGACGGTAATCTCATCACGGCGATAGGGCCCCTCTCCGTTTTGCCACCTCAGAAGAATGTCTCCGGATTCCTGAGGCCGCACAAATGTACGCAATCCGAATGGCTTACTGCTCGATACCATATTGGACATCATGGGCTCACCGAATGCGCAGACTTTTCTGACGATGGATGCAGCCTGGTCGTGACGGATGAAGGTGTCGAACTCGTTCAGCGTACGTACGGAGTGCATCGTTTTGTTATTCCGGACATTGACGACATCGCACAGTCCGGGATTATCCCGATCCCACAGAAAATAACAGACTCCGCCAGCTATATCGACACCGGGAAAACAGTCGGAGGCATTTTCATAGTCCACAAGAACCCGGATGTGGTTGTCGTTTAACATCTCCCGGCGGAAGTCGTCCAGCCCTTTTCCGCCTCCGAACCACCGGGAGGGGATAATCATAGTCAAATAACGGGGTTTGAGTTTCTGCGCCTGCTGAACGAACCTGTGATAAAGTGGACTTGCACTGGCGCCGTTTCCGCCATCGCTCAACTGATACGGCGGGTTGCCTATAATGACATCGAATTTCATATCGGGGAATATGGTTTCGGGATTCTCGGTGTGGATAAATTCGTAGGCGTGGCTTTCAAGCGTGTCGTCGCGGTCGTAGACCTCCCGGCTGGCCCCGCAATAGCGGCATCGGCCGTTCTGCCAGGTGTGTCCCGTAGACCGGAAGCGGATATTTCCATCCGCATCGTGAAAGGCCGAGCAAACCGAATAGGGCCCGTTCGCCTGTTTGCTGCAATAGACCGAACGGCGCGACAGAAGGGCCGTCAGTTCGGTAATGGCCAAGCCGAACAACTGCCGGGTGAAGATGTGGTCGGCTCGCTGTTGCCGATCGGGGATCCGCTCGCTCAACCCCTCCATCAACCGTTTGGCAATCTCCCGCAGGAAGACCCCTGTTTTGCTTACGGGGTCAAGGAACCGCGCATCGGGATTGCTCCACAACTCCGCAGGTAGCAGATCGAGCATGCGGTTGACAACGACCGGAGGGGTGAACACCTCGTCGTTGCTCAGATTGGCCAGGCAGGTCAGCACATCGGGGTTATAGTTCTTCATCGGCTCCGAGTTTGAGGAAGTGAACAAGCGGATATTCGGCTACGGGGGTCGGAATAAAGGCGGCATCTCCGAGGTCGGAGAAGAGGTTGGGGCCCTCCATCGGCTGGCTTTGCAGCAGGTTGGCCAGCGTGAAATCGCGGCGTTTGAACCGCCCGCCGCCAATGTCCGACCACTCGGCAAAGACAATCGGCCGCGCCGATTCGTCCGGGGTTTGGAGGGTCAGGGCATCACCCCACAGAATGTTGGTCGCAAGCAGATAGCGCACCGCGTGGCAGCAGGCAGGCTTCATGGTCTTTGGGAAGAGAGCCCGGTATGCTGTCAGGAACGTATCGTAGAGATGATTGCGGCAGAGCGTCACGTTGTCTGCCAGAATGTCGATTCCGTAGAGACTCGATACGGCAATCGCGGCATGGCGTTCCCATTCGGATTGCGTCGCGGCATAACGGGACGACACGACGGCGAGTTTGCGACGCAGAATCTCGATCAGAAAAGCGCCTTGTCCGCAGGCGGGTTCGAGAAACCGGGATTCGATGCGCTCGGTCTCATTTTTCACAAGATCGCACATCGCCTTGACCTCACGCTCGGCGGTGAAGACCTCGCCGTGGTCGGCCACACGCTGACGCGAGATGATTTGCGGTGTATGGGATTTGGTGGAGGGCATAGGCTTGAAAGCTTCGCCCCGACCCTCCGTTAAGCGACATAAAGAAGGCGTGAAACCATTCGTTGTCGCTTATTTGACTTTGCAGGCTCTGGTAAACCTATGTACACAAATAAGCACGAACGGTCCACGCCCATAGACGTGAACCTCCGCTGCTTACTCTCGTGTACTTCAAAAAATTTACCAGATTTCGCAAAGTCGAGAATAAGAGCTAAAAGCTCAATTAGTTATATGTTGATATTGTCTTTTTCTCTTGTCGTTATTCTATTTCTTGGTTTTACGGATTCAAAGATAGGAAAAATCCCGGGATTTATTTCATCCGGGGGTTAGATTCGGTCCTCGATTTACCGCTTGATGGTATGTCGTCTGACTACGGGGCGTTCGGGGCGGACGGGGTAGCCCAGGCGGGTCATGAGCTCTACATACCGTTGGCGGAACCAAGCGTGTGCGGGTTGGCGGTCGATAAGCAGCTGGAAGCCTCCGGAACCGTTCGGGTCGCGTTGCAGGCGGATTTCGGTATTCGAGACGTCGAAGCGGTGCGAATACTCTGGAGCGCGGAGTTCGCCTGAGACGTAGAGGGGTTTCATGGCGATAATCTCGCGGGCGTCTGACTTCGAGATCCCCATGTCGCGGCAGTATTCGCCCCAGCTGATGAGCGCCTGCGTGTCGGGCAGCCACTGTTCGATGCGGTCGAGCTTCGCCTGCAGTTGCTGTTCGGCCTGCTCGTGCCGGGCTTTCTCCTCGCGGTTGGTGCGGTTCAGCGTCCCGATCTGCTCGTGCAGGGCGGCATTCTCCGCGTTGAGGCGGTCGATCTCCTGCTGCTGCCGCTTGACGCGGGAGGTGCCGATCATCGCCCCGATCCCCTCGACGATGTTCGACCCGACCTCCGCCGCGGCGTTTTTCAACCGGGCACCCTTCAGTTCGCCCTTCACGCTCTTCAACTCGGCCTCGGTGCGGTTCAGTTCGGCGCTCTTCTGCGCCTGGAGCGTGGCGGTCTGTTCGTATTCGGTGCGCACCTGCCGCTCCTGTTGTTTGAGCAACTCGACGGCCTTCCGCTTCTGCTCTTCGAGACGGAGCAGCGCGTCGATGTTCTCCTGCAGATCCTGCTGCTGGGCGATGGCCTGCCGGTAGAACTCCTGCGTGGTGATGTGGCGCGCCTCCGAACCGTCAATACCGCGCTCCAGTCCGTATTTGGACATCGCCGCAGCGTAGCTGTCCTGATACTGCTTGAGGTGGACGCGCGACATGACGTCGTCGGCGCAGAGACGGTGCCGAGCGGCGGATTTCGGGCGGTAGTGTCGTTTGCCGGGTGTTTCGGATGCGGCGGTGCGGGCCTTGCGGCGCTCGCCCGTGACGATGGGCACCACGGCGGCGTGGATATGCGGGGTCGATTCGTCGCGGTGCACGACGGCCGAGACGACATTCTCCGCTCCGAAGGTCTCGCGCAGCCAGGCGAGGTTGTCGGCACACCACTCCGGAAGCCGCCCCTCCTCCTCGATGCGCTTCATCGCGTCGTGCGAACCGGTCAGCATGACGCGGATCACCCGCACCTGGTTCGTTCCGATCTTGCGCGTGAGACCGGCGTGTTCGAGGCGGTAGCTGATCGCTTCCGTACGGTCGGCCACCTCCTCGGGGAACTCGACAAGCTCCTCGTTGAGGCAGGTGCGCTCGGGCGAGGCGTTGGTGGGTATCTTTGTGCGGGCAATGTGGGCGGTCATCGCCACCTCGTTGCCCGGGGCTTTGTCGAGATGCAGGACGGCATATCCCATGGTACGGTCGTTTTTCGGAGGGTTGTGTGGTTGAAGAGGGGACCGCCTCGGCGGTCGGCGTGCGCAGCACGACAGGGGGTGTCCAGAGGGGCTTGACCCTTTGGCCTATTGGGGCTTTTTCAGCGTCGGCGGGCCGATGCGTTGGAAAAAGCCCTAATAGGCTATGGCTTTTTCCTCGGGGGAAAAGCCGCGGTCGCGAAGCGGCCGATGGGTGGGCGACGGTTCTGGCGTCATTCCGGGCGACGTTACAACTTGCGGCCGCGACGACGCGGCGTGCGGGAAACCTTTGCGGAGGGTCGGAGCGATTCGTTCAGATCCTTGTGGGCTCGGTAACTCTCCGCCCGGTCGATGACGGTCGCACCGGGCAGGGCGCTGCGCAGCCGTTCGAGGGTGAGGCGCCCCGCCTCGTCGTTGTCGAGGAAGGCGTGGATCGTCGTGTGGCGTGCGAGAAACGGAAGGGCGCGGGGAAGGTTGACCACGGAGTTGAGTACGGCGGTGTCGGCGGTTGGCGTCGCCTTGTGCTGCAATGTCAGGTAAGAGAGCAGGTCGAAGAAGCCCTCGAAGAGCAGCGCCGTGTCGCCGTGCCGGTCGAAGGTCGTGATGGATTTCGGGGCGCTGCTCCCCTTGAATTGCGGGCTGCGCAGCTCCCAGCCTCCGGCATCGTTGCGGAAGCCGATGGCGAAGAAACGCCGTTCGCCGACGGCGTAGTGGACCTCGCGGCACAGCGCTCCGGCCACGGCGGGGTCGATGCCGCGCTCGCGCAGATAGCCGATCAGCGCCGGGTGGCGAATCTCCCCGACGCCGAGGATCCGCAGCGGGGAGTCTTCGCGCGGCAAGGCGGTCGGGAGGGGCTGGAAGGGAACTTCGTCTGCGGATCCTTTGCGCAGGCTCCGGATGGCTTCTGCCATGCTGCACCCTTCGAGGCGCATGACCAGCTGGAGGAGCGTGCCCCCTTCGCCCAGCCCGAAGTCGTACCAAAGCCCCTTGTCGTAGCGGACGCTGAAGCTGGGGGTACGCTCCTCGCGCAGCGGCGAGAGGAACATGCCGTGGGTGGCGGTTTCGTGGTGGGGCTGCAGCCCTCGGCGGAGGAGATACTCCCGGATGCCGATGCAATCTGAGGTCGTCTTCATGGCTATCGGCTTTTGATGGGGACAATCCGGTGCAGTGCCGCCTCGACATCGCTGTCGCGGAAGAGCACGCGCCCGCCGATCTTGTGGGCGCGGATCCGGCCGCGGTTCACCCAGTCGTTGAGCGTCACGAGCGAGATACGAAGGCGGTGGGCCGTCTCGCGGCGGGTCAGATAATTTGGTGTCTCGGCGGAGGGTTCGGGGTGGAGCTGCCGCAACTCGTCGCGCAGCGATTCGCGAATCATCTCCGAGAGCTGGTCGGCGGTCATGCCGCTCAGAAAGATTTCCTTGGTCATA
>DXDA01000064.1 GCA_019115745.1 Candidatus Alistipes intestinigallinarum | reverse complement strand
CGGTGCGCGATGACCACCGACGTGCGGCCTTTGAGCAGTTTGTTCAGGGCATCCTGGACGAGTTTTTCGCTCTCGGTGTCGAGGGCCGAAGTGGCCTCGTCGAGAATCAGGATGTCGGGGTTC
The DNA here is from genome assembly GCA_019115745.1 of Candidatus Alistipes intestinigallinarum. Classification (GTDB taxonomy): domain Bacteria; phylum Bacteroidota; class Bacteroidia; order Bacteroidales; family Rikenellaceae; genus Alistipes; species Alistipes intestinigallinarum. The sequence continues at coordinate 56,443 of DXDA01000064.1, read as the reverse complement.
TTCAGCACGGCGCGGGCGATCGAGAGGCGCTGGCGCTGCCCTCCGGAGAGTTTCGTGCCGCGGTCGCCGATGTTGGTGTCGTAACCTTCGGGGCATTCGCGGATGAAGTCGTCGGCATTGGCGACCTTGGCGGCCTCGACGATCTCCTCGTGCGAAGCGCCGCGGCGTCCCATGCCGATGTTGTTTTCGATGGTGTCGTTGAAGAGCACGGTATCCTGTGCCACGACGCTCATGTGCGCGCGGACGCTCTCCTGCGAGTAGTCGCGCAGCGAGACGCCGTCGATGAGAATATCGCCCGAGGTGGGGTCGTAGAAGCGGGGCAGGAGCTCGCTGAGGGTCGATTTTCCGCCTCCCGAGGGTCCGACGAGCGCCACGGTCTGCCCGCGCCGGATCTCGAACGAGATGCCGTCGATCACCTCGCGCGAGCCGTCGTAGGAGAAGTGCACGTTTCGGAATTCGATCTTCTCCTTCAGTCCGTCGAGTTGGCGGGCGTCGGGCTTGTCCTGGATTTCGGGTTGGGTGTCGATGATCGAGAAGATGCGCTCTCCGGCGGCGATACCCTGGTTGATGTTCGCGAACTGGTCGATGAACGTGCGCACGGGGCGGGTGATCTGGGAGAAGATGGCCACGAAGGCGATGAACCCTCCGGGGTCGAGCGACCCGGCTGCGACGAGCGAGCCTCCGAAGACGAGGATCACGCCGACGGCCGTGATGCCGAGGAATTCGCTCATGGGCGAGGCGAGTTGCTGGCGGCGGGCCATCGAGAGGGTGAGCCGTGCGAGGTCTTCGCTGATGTCGTAGTATTTCTGCTTGATGTAGTCGGTTGCGTTGTAGCTCTTGATGACCTTGATTCCCGAGAGGGATTCGTCGAGTGTGGCGACCATCTCGCCCATGCGCTGCTGGTTGGTGCGGGCGGGGTGGCGGAGCTTCTTGACGATGCTGCCGATGAGCAGGGCCACGACGGGGAGGAAGAGCACCGAGAAGACGGCGAGCTCCCACGAGATAGCGATCATCATGACGATGTATCCGATGATGAGGAAGGGCTCGCGGAAGGAGACCTGGAGGGTGTTGGTGATGCAGAACTGGACGACGCCGACATCGGAGGTGATCTTCGAGATGATGTCGCCTTTTCGCTGGTCGGAGAAGTACCCGACGTTCATGTCCATGACACGTGAGAACATCTCGTTGCGCATTTTCTGGAGCGTGCGGGTTCGCATGTTCTCCATGGTCCAGGCTCCGAGGTATCGGAAGAGGTTGCTCAGGAAGCTGATGCAGACGGCGACGATGGCCAGGAGCATGAGGACGTTCTGGCGGTCGTATTCCTGGAACACGTGGGAGTAGGTGAAGTTGAAGAGGGTCGTCAGGTACTCCTGGTTGAACTCTACGGGGGGGAGTTTTTCGACATATTCGAAGGAGTAGTTCGCGTCGAACATGGTGTTCAGGATCGGGATGATCAGCATGAACGTCAGGGAGTTGAACAACGCGTAGAGGAGCGAGTAGAAGAAATAGGGTATGGCGTATTTCTTGATCGGACGGGCGAAGCCCAACAACCGCATGTAAGTCTTGAACATTCCGTAAGGTTTGGAGGTTGCGCAATCTCACAGCCGGGGCGGCGTCTCCGGTTCCGCGAAATCCCGCGATCTGTTACGTGGGGTTTTCGGGGAGATTGGAGCGCTCCGGGCCGGTATCAATTTCCTGCAAATATAGGAATAATAACCCGAAAAGCGAAAAAAGCGCGAAAAATCGGGCAATGAATGGGAGTTAAGCGCGAAAAAAGACCATTTTCCGCCAACGGGAGTCTGCCCGCATTGTGCTTCCTTCCCCTGCTCTTCCCCTGCCCGTCGCCCGAACCTCTATTCCGGCGTATATCCGGTATCTTCCATCCAGCGGCCCCGGTCGTTGGCGGCGGCGACGGCCAACTGGTCGCAGCGGTTGTTTTCGACGGTGTCGGCGTGTCCCTTGACCCAGACGAACCGGACCTGGTGGCGGTTGTACGAGCGGAGGAAACGCATCCAGAGGTCGGGGTTCTTCTTCCCGGCAAATCCCTTGCGCACCCAGCCGAATACCCAGCCTTTCGAGACGGCATCGACGACGTACTTCGAGTCGGAGTAGATGACGACGTCGGAGCCTTCGAAGCGGAGCGCTTCGAGGGCGACGCAGACGGCCATGAGCTCCATGCGGTTGTTGGTCGTCAGGCGGAAACCCTGCGAGAGTTCCTTGCGGTAGGGGCCCGAGAGGAGCACGACGCCGTAGCCTCCGGGGCCTGGGTTCCCGAGGGCCGAGCCGTCGGTATAGATGGTGATGGATGGCATTTTTCGGGTTTTCGGATTCCTGTTTGCGACAGGCCCCCGCCACAGGGGGCGGGGGTCGGTCCGGGTATCGGGCGGTGGACGGGCGGGTTGTCGGGCTGTTCCGGAGTTTCGGGGCGGGGCTTCCCCTCACCCTCTTACGCTCTCACCCGCGGGCGGGACCTTTGTCTCTCCTCGGGCGCCCTCCCGTCGACTATTTCAGCGCAGCGAGCTGCTCCTTGAGTGCGGCGATCTTGGCTTCGGCATCGGCCTGCTTGGCGCGCTCGTTGGCGACAACCTTCTCGGGCGCCGACTGTACGAAGCGCTCGTTCGAGAGCTTCTTCATCACCGAAGCGAGGAATCCCTCGTAGTATTTCAGGTCGTCCGAGAGCTTCTTGATCTCGGCCTGGGTGTCGATCTTCCCGGCCAGCGGCACGAAATACTGGGTCGTTTTGACGAGGAAGGCCGCAGCGGCGGGATCCTTCTCCGCGACGCACTCGATCGAGGCGAGGTTGGCCATCTTCGTGATGACGGGTGCGAACTCCGCGGGATAGTTCTCGTCGGCGATGACGTGGAGCGTGAGGGCCTCCTTCTGGGGGAGGTTCTTCTGGTTGCGGATGTTGCGCACCGAGGAGACGATCTCCTTGACGAGCTCGAAGCGGGCCAGCAGGGCGGCATCCTCGGCTGCGGGCTGCGGCATCTGCGCCACGCAGATCGACTCACCCTCGCTGCGCGGGGCGATGGCCTGCCAGATCTCCTCCGTGACGAAGGGCATGAAGGGGTGCAGCACGCGCATCAGGGCATCGAAATACCCCTTCGTGGCATCGAGCGTGGGGGCGTCGATCGGCTGTCCGAAGGCGGGCTTGACCATTTCGAGGTAGAGGCTCGAGAAGTCGTCCCAGAAGAGGCGGTATACCTCCTTGAAGGCCTCGGAGATGCGGTAGCTCTTGAAGTCCTCGTCGATCTGGCGCAGCGAGCGGCTCAAAGCCTGCTCGAACCACGCCACGGCCAGACGGTTGTTCTCGCCCTGCTGTGCGGCCGGGTCGACCGACCAGCCGTTGACCAGTCGGAAGGCGTTCCAGATCTTGTTTCCGAAGTTGCGGCCCTGTTCGCAGAGCGCCTCGTCGAACATCACGTCGTTTCCGGCCGACGAACTGATGAGCATCGCCATGCGGACGCCGTCGGCGCCGTACTGGGCGATCAGGTCGAGCGGGTCGGGGGAGTTGCCCAACTGCTTGGACATCTTGCGGCCGATCTTGTCGCGGACGATACCCGTGAAGTAGACGTTGGCGAAGGGCTTGTCCTGCCGGTATTCATACCCGGCCATGATCATGCGGGCGACCCAGAAGAAGATGATGTCGGGTCCGGTGACCAGGTCGTTCGTGGGGTAGTAGTATTCGATCTGGGGGTTGCGGGGGTTGCGGATTCCGTCGAACACGGAGATGGGCCACAGCCACGACGAGAACCACGTGTCGAGCACATCCTCATCCTGCCGCAGATCGGCGAGCTGCAACGTCGGGTCGCCGGCCTTTGCGCGGGCCTTTTCGAGCGCCTCTTCGGGCGTCGGGGCGACGACGAATCCGCCCTTGGGCAGATACCACGCCGGGATGCGCTGACCCCACCACAACTGACGCGAGATGCACCAGTCCTTGATGTTCTCCATCCAATAGCGGTAGGTGTTCTTGTACTTCTCGGGCACGAAGCGGATGGCATCCTCCAGGACGGCCTTGGTGGCGGGCTCTGCGAGCTCCTTCATCGAGAGGAACCACTGCATCGAGAGTTTCGGTTCGATGGCCACGCCCGTGCGCTCCGAATAGCCGACGTTGTTCGTATACTCTTCGACCTTTTCGAGCAGCCCGGCGGCATCGAGGTCCTTTTCGATCTGACGGCGGACGTCGAAACGGTCCTGGCCGACGTACATGCCGACCTTATCGTTGATCGTGCCGTCGTCGTTGAAGATGTCGATGGTCTCCAGGCCGTATTTTTCACCGAGCATGTAGTCGTTGACGTCGTGGGCCGGGGTGACCTTCAGGGCACCGGTACCGAACTCGATGTCGACGTAGGTGTCGCGGATGACGGGGATCGAGCGCCCGACCAGCGGCACGATGACGCGGGCATCGGCCGGGAGGTCCTGATAGCGCGGGTCTTCGGGGTTGACGCAGAGGGCCGTATCGCCGAGAATGGTCTCGGGACGGGTCGTTGCGACGATGATCGTGCGGTCCGAACCCTCGACCTTGTAGCGCAGGTAGTAGAGCTTGCCGTGGGACTCCTTGAAGACAACCTCCTCGTCGGAGAGGGCGGTCTGTGCGGCGGGGTCCCAGTTGACCATGCGCACGCCGCGGTAGATCTTGCCCTTGTCGTAGAGGTCGCAGAAGACGCGCAGGACGCTTTCGGTGCGGGTGTCGTCCATGGTGAAGCAGGTGCGGTCCCAGTCGCACGAGGCGCCGAGCTTGCGGAGCTGCTGGAGGATGACGCCGCCGTACTTCTCCTTCCACTCCCAGGCGTATTTCAGGAACTCCTCGCGGGTGAGCGACGATTTCTCGATCCCCTTTTCGCGGAGCATGGCAACGACCTTTGCCTCCGTGGCGATCGAGGCGTGGTCCATGCCGGGGACCCAGCAGGCGTTCTTGCCGGACATGCGGGCGCGGCGCACGAGGACATCCTGCAGGGTATTGTTGAGCATGTGCCCCATGTGGAGCATTCCGGTGACGTTGGGGGGCGGGATGACGATCGTATAGGGTTCGCGTTCATCGGGTTCCGAGTGGAACAGCTTGTGGCCGATCCAGTATTCGTACCATTTGGCTTCGATTTGCTGCGGAGCGTATTTGTCAGCGATTTGCATGGCGCGTATGAGATTTAACAGGTTTTTCGGAAGCGCAAAGTTATTAACATTCTGTCAAAGATGAAATAAAATCAGCGAAAAAACGTTACCTTTGCAACATTATATATAGGATATTATGAGCAAAAAAGATAAAATTGAAACCGTAGAAGTGGACGACATGAACCTCGTCCCGGAGCTTCTCGACGGCAAACACCGCGTGATTCCGATCGTGACGGGCGGTGACGAACCGGTCGAGGAGGTCGAAGTCCCCGAAATCATTCCGATCCTGACCCTGCGGTCGTCGGTGCTCTTTCCGGGAGCCATCACGCCCATTACGGTGGGGCGAGACAAGAGTATTTCGCTGGTTCGCGCGGTGAATGCCGAGGGCGGAATGCTGGGCGCCGTGCTGCAGCGCGAGAGCGAGGTGGAGGACCCCTCGCCGGACGACATGTACAAGGTCGGCACGGCGGCTCGGATCATCAAGATCCTGGAGATGCCGAACGGCAACCTGACGGTGATCCTGAACGGCCTGGAGAAGATCGAAATCACGGAATATATCGCTACGGAACCCTATTTCAAGGCGCGGGTGGTTGCCCTGCGCGACTCGTCGCCCGATGTGAAGAGCATCGAGTTCGAGGCGCTGGTGGACTCGATCCGTGACGTGGCGCTGAACATCATCAACGTCTCGCCGTCGATGCCCAAGGAGGCGGCCTTCGCCATCAAGAACATCGACTCGAAACGGGGGATCATCAACTTCATCTGCTCGAACATGGAGCTCACGGACGAGGACCGTCAGTCGCTGCTCGAAGCTCCGGGTCTGCTGGCCCGGGCGCGCAAGCTGCTGGAGATCCTGATCCGCGAACAGCAACTGGCCGAACTGAAGAGCCAGATCCAGGAGCGCGTCAAGCAGGAGATCGACAAGCAGCAGCGTGACTACTATCTGCAGCAGCAGATGCGCACGATCCAGGATGAACTGGGCGACGGCGCGGATGCCGACATCGAGAAGCTGCGCGAGGATGCCAAGAAGAAGAACTGGCCGAAGGAGGTCGCCGAGACCTTCGAGAAGGAGGTGCAGAAGGTCGAGCGGCTGAATCCCGCGGTGGCGGAGTATTCGGTGCAGATGACCTATCTGCAACTGCTGCTGGAGTTGCCGTGGAACGACGTCACGAAGGACAACCTCGACTTGAAGTGTGCCCGCGAACAGTTGGACCACGACCACTTCGGACTCGACGAGGTAAAGGAGCGGATCCTCGAACACCTGGCGGTGATCAAGCTGAAGGGCGACCTGAAATCGCCGATTCTCTGCCTCTACGGCCCTCCGGGCGTGGGCAAGACGTCGCTGGGCAAGTCGGTGGCCACGGCTTTGGGCCGGAAGTTCGGGCGCATCTCGCTGGGCGGCCTGCACGACGAGTCGGAGATCCGCGGACACCGCCGCACCTACATCGGTGCGATGCCGGGGCGGATCATCCAGACGATCAAACGCTGCGGGTCGTCGAATCCGGTGATCATTCTCGACGAGGTGGACAAGGTGACGGTCTCGAACCACGGGGACCCGTCGAGCGCGCTGCTCGAAGTGCTCGACCCGGAGCAGAACACGACCTTCCACGACAACTACATCGACATGGAGTACGACTTGTCGAAGGTGCTGTTCATCGCCACGGCGAACAACGTGGGGAATATCGCCCCGGCGCTGCGCGACCGGATGGAGATGATCAACATCCCGGGCTATCTCGTGGAGGAGAAGGTGCGCATTGCGCTGGACCACCTGCTTCCGAAGCAGCGTGAGGCCCACGGAATCAAGGAGCAGGAGATGACCCTGACGCCGGAGGTGGTCGAGGAGATCATCTCGTGCTATACGCGCGAGGCGGGAGTGCGTTCGCTGGACAAGCACCTGGCGAAGATTGCGCGGGCGCGTGCCAAGCAGATCGCCTTCGACGAGACGTTCGCCCCGGAGATCACGAAGAGGGACCTGGAAAAGATTCTCGGAATGCCGAAATTCCTGCGTGAAGAGTACGAGGTGGGCGGCATGACGGGTGTTGTGACGGGTCTGGCGTGGACCGAGGTCGGGGGCGACATCCTCTACATCGAGTCGTGCCTGACGCCGGGCAAGGGCAAGATCAGCCTGACGGGCAACCTGGGTGACGTGATGAAGGAGTCGGCGACGATTGCGCACGAGTGGGTCATGGCCCACTATAAGGAGTTGGGTATCGATCCGAAGCTGTTCGAAACGAACGACATCAACATCCACGTTCCGGAGGGTGCGATTCCGAAGGACGGCCCCTCGGCGGGCATTACGATGGTGACGTCGATTGTCTCGACCTATACGGGCCGGAAGGTGAAGGAGCGGATCGCCATGACGGGCGAGACGACGCTGCGGGGCCGTGTGATGCCGGTCGGTGGCGTGAAGGAGAAGATTCTGGCGGCCAAACGGGCCGGCATTACGGAACTGATCCTTTCGGAAGAGAACCGCAAGGACATTGCGGAGATTAAGGCGGAGTACGTAGAGGGGCTGACGTTCCACTACGTGCGGACGAACGACGAGGTGCTGAAGCTGGCGCTGGAGTAGCCTTCCGGAAGGGGAGGTGTGAGCATTTGAAGTGAGCATTTCAGAGCCTCCATCGCCGGATACGGTAAGTGAATATAAGACAGACGTTGTGAAAACCCGGTTCCAAATTCGTCCCGCACGATTTTCCGACATCCCCGCGATGCAATGCCTCTTTCGGGAGACGGTGCTGGCGGTCAACCGACAGCATTATACGGCTGAGGAGGTTGCCGACTGGGCTTCGTGCGGTGACGATCCGCGACATTGGGAGGAGTTGTTTGCCCGGCAGCACTATTTCGTGGCTGAAAATCCCGAAGCGGAGATGACGGGGTTTGCTTCGATCGACGAAACGGGCTACATGCACGCGCTGTTCGTCCATCGGGAGTGGCAGCGGTGCGGTGTGGCGTCGGCTCTTTATGAGACGGTTGAGCGGTTTGCCCGCGAAGCGGGCGCCGGGCGGATTACGTCGGAGGTGAGTGAAACGGCGCGAGGCTTCTTCGAACGGCAGGGGTTCCGGGTGGACGGAAAACAACGACAGCAGGCTAACCGTTTGTGGCTGACGAACTATAAGATGAGCAAACGGCTGGATTGCCCGGAATCGGTCGTAAGATAACGGCGTTCCGGAAAGATGGATTCTCCGATTCCGTGAAAACGGGCTCCATAAAGTCCCCTCCGCGGAGGGGATTTAGGGGAGGGTAGATTTGAATACGCGGCCTCGGGCCGCGAGCAACAGCGGTCGAGAGCGTGTTGCTCTGAAAAAGTAATTTTAAAGGATATTTGTAATTAACCATGCCTTTGACATTTATCGCAATTATTCCGGCGCGCTATGCGTCGACACGCTTCCCGGCCAAGCCGCTGGCCATGCTGGGCGGCAAACCCGTGATCCAGCGGGTCTACGAACAGGTCGCCGGGGTGCTGGACGACGCTGTGGTGGCTACGGATGACGAGCGGATCTACGAGGCCGTGCGGGCATTCGGCGGGAAGGTCGAGATGACCTCGACGGCGCACCGCAGCGGCACGGACCGCTGCCGGGAGGCCTACGACAAACAGGGCCGGGAGTACGACGTGGTGGTCAACGTGCAGGGCGACGAACCCTTCATCCGCCGCGAACAGCTCGAAGCGTTGAGACGCTGTTTCGAAAACCCCGCGACCGACATTGCCACGCTGGTAAAACCCTTCTCGGAGAGCGACGGACTTGCCGCTCTCGAAAACCCCAACTCCCCGAAGGTGGTGCTCGACGGCGAGTCGTGTGCGTTGTATTTTTCGCGTTCGGTGATCCCCTACCTGCGGAGTGTCCCGCGCGAGGAGTGGCTGTCGAAACACACCTTCTACAAACACATCGGCATTTACGCATTCCGTTCGGAGGTGCTGCGCAAGGTGACGGCATTGCCGCAATCGCCGCTCGAAGAGGCTGAATCGCTCGAACAACTGCGGTGGCTGGAGAACGGCTTCCGGATCGGCGTGGGCATTACGGATGCCGAGACCGTGGGGATCGACACCCCGGAGGATCTGACGCGTGCCGAAGCGTTCCTGAAACAACATCCCGAATTCAACCGCTAAAGCTATGAAATTCATTGCCGGACCCTGTGTCATCGAATCGGCCGAACTGTTGGATACGGTGGCCGAACGCCTGGTGGCAATCAACCGCCGCCTTGGCACGGAGATCATCTTCAAGGCGTCGTTCGACAAGGCCAACCGGACGTCGATCGCGTCGTTCCGCGGCCCGGGGCTCGAACGGGGCCTGCAGATGCTGGCGGACGTGCGGGCGAAATGGGGGCTGAAGCTCCTGACGGACATCCACGAGTCGTGGCAGGCCGCGCCGGTGGGCGAAGTGGTCGACGTGATCCAGATTCCGGCGTTCCTGTGCCGTCAGACCGACCTGGTGGTGGCTGCGGCGAAGACGGGCCGGACGGTGAACATCAAGAAGGCGCAGTTCCTTTCGGGAGTCGACATGCAATACCCCTACGAAAAGGCTTGCGAGGCGGGCGCCCGGGAGGTGTGGCTCACCGAACGCGGCAATTCGTTCGGTTACAACAACCTGGTGGTCGACTTCCGCAACATCCCCGACATGCTGAAGATCGCCCCGACGGTCATCATGGACTGCACCCACTCGGTCCAGCGCCCGGGGGCTGCGGGTGGCAAGACGGGCGGCAACCGCGAATTCGTTCCGGCGATGGCCCATGCCGCCCGGGCGTTCGGCGCCAACGGCTTCTTCTTCGAGGTGCATCCCGATCCGGACCGGGGGCTGAGCGACGCCGCGAACATGCTCCGGCTCAATGATCTGGAGCCTTTGATCGAATCTTTACTTCAGGTAAAATGACCGATATTTCGAAATCCCGGATTCTGGCGGTGGCACGCAAGGCGTTGCATACCGAAATGTTGTCGCTGCAGCATTTGGAGGAGTCGTTGGACAACTCGTTTGCCCGGGCCGTGGAGCTGATCCTGGCGAGCCACGGCAAGTGCATCGTGACGGGCATGGGCAAATCGGGCCTCGTGGGGCGCAAGATCGCCGCGACGCTCGCATCGACCGGTACGCCGAGTTTCTTCCTTCACCCGGGGGAGGCGTTCCACGGCGACCTGGGCATGATCTCGAAGGAGGACATCATCCTGGCGCTCTCCTATTCGGGGGAGACGGATGAGATCCTGAAGATCGTGCCGTTCATCCATTCGAACGGCAACCGGCTGATCTCCATGACGGGAAATCCCGAGTCGGCCCTGGCCAAGAACTCCGACGTACACCTGAACGTGCGGGTCGAGGAGGAGGCGTGCATCCTGCACCTGGCCCCGACGTCGTCCACGACGGCCCAGATCGCCATGGGCGATGCGCTGGCCGTTTCGCTGATGGAGCTGCGGGGCTTCACGAGCGTCGATTTCGCGCGTCTGCATCCGGGCGGCAGCCTGGGCCGGCGCCTGCTGATGACCGTGGGGAATGTCATGCGGGACCACGACCTGCCGATCGTTGCGCCGGACTGCCCGGCCACGGAGATGATCCATGCCATTTCGAAGGGCGGCCTGGGGCTGATCGTCATCTGCGAGGGCGACCGCATCGAGGGGATCGTGACCGACGGCGACGTGCGCCGGGCCATGGAGCGCCTGCGGGGTGAGTTCTTCAACATCAAGGCTGCGGATATTGCCACGCCGCATCCGAAGACGATCGCCCCGACCGAGAAGCTGATCGAGGCGGAGAAGATGATGACGCGCAACAAGGTGACCTCGCTGCTGGTGACCGACGAGGCGGGCAAACTCATCGGCGTGATCCAGATCTACGACATCAAGCTCTGAGCCCTCCGGTCTCGGACAGATACCCAAAAAGAGGAACCCGATCGTCGGGTTCCTCTTTTTACATGCGGGAGCGGATGGGTCATTCGCCCTCTTCGAGTTGGAAAATGGCCTCGACGTTTTTTTCGAACTGCCGGGCGATCTTCAGAGCCAGAACGGTCGACGGTACGAACTTCCCCGCCTCGATGGCATTGATCGTCTGGCGGCTTGCCCCGACGGCCTCGGCCAACTGCTGTTGGGTCATGCGCCGTTCGGCACGTTCGACCCGGATCCTATTCTTCATGTGCGGCCTCCTTTCCGAGTCTCCACAGCATGACCCGTTCGATGACGAGGAAGAGCACGGGCAGCAGGCAGAGGTTGAAAATCAGGAAGTTGAGATAAGCGAAGTCGTAGAGGAGGAGCGCCGCAATGACGGCAATGCCGATGGTAGCGTAGAGTGCGGCCAACAAGGCATTGAGCCGGATGCGGGTGATGAGTTCGTCCTCGATCCGCTCGCGGGAGCAGGTGATGAGAAGCGTCCCGAGGAGCACTCCGATCAGGACGATGTTGTTGGAGACGCGTGAGAGGGTCTCGCTTCCGGCCGTGGAGTCGGGCAGCAGGAAGGTGGGGAATCCGTTGAATCCGTCGATGGCCATCAGCAGGCCGAGCAACGCCGTCGGGATGAAAAGCACCCATCCGATCCGCTTGAACGAATAGGGCAGCAACAGGATTTTGTTCATGACTGGTTGTTTTTGTCGGTTTGTGCAGACTGCCGGAGGTGCGCACTTCTCCCGTCTGCTCTGCAAATGTAAAATAAACTTTACATATTTGCAAGTAAACGCGACAAAAAAATGGGTTGTTCAGAGCCGGGCGATCAGTTCATCGACCTGCCGCTCTTCGGTGGCCCAACTCGTGACGAACCGCACGACCGTCTCCTCCTCACCGCGCGGCCCCCACAACTCGAAGGTGGCATATTGGCTTAACCGATCGATTTCGCGGTTCGGCAGGAGGAAGAACTGTTGGTTGGTTGGCGAGTCGATGTAGAGCCGGTATCCTTTGTCGAGCATGGCTGCTTTCAGTTTCAAGGCCGTGTTGATGGCCTGACGGGCAATCCGCAGGTAGAGTCCGTCGGTGAAGAGCGTCTCGAACTGGATGCCGGTCAGTCGGCCTTTGGCCAGCAGGGCGCCGTGCTGCTTGACGAGGGTGAAGAAATGGGGCAGCAGCTCGGGGCGGGAGATGACGACGGCCTCGCCGAAGAGCGCACCGGTCTTGGTCCCTCCGATGTAGAAGACGTCGCACAGCCGTGCAATGTCGGGGAGCGCGAGCGTGGAGCCTTCGGCCGCCAGCGCATAGGCGAGTCGTGCACCGTCGAGGTAGAGCGGGATCGAACGGCGCCGACAGACGGCGTGGAGCTCTTCCAGCTCTTCGAGACTGTACAGCGTTCCGAACTCGGTGGGGTGCGAGATGTAGAGCATTCCGGGGGCAACCATGTGTGGCCAGGTTTCGTCGCGGTAGAATGCGTCGATGAAGTGTTCGACGTCGCAGGCCCGGACCTTGCCGTCGTACTGGGGCAGGGTGAGGACCTTGTGGCCGGCGGCCTCGATTGCCCCGGCCTCGTGGACGTTGATGTGGGCGGATTCGGCCGCCAGCACCCCTTCGTGACGGCGCAGCAGTCCGTCGATGACGGTGGCGTTGGTCTGGGTGCCGCCCACCAGGAAGTGAATCTCGGCTCCGGGGGCCTGGCACTCCCGGCGGATGAGTTCCCGGGCATGGGCCGTGTAGGGGTCGCAGCCATAACCGGGAGTCTCTTCGAGATTGGTCTCGACGAGGCGGCGCATCACCTCGGGATGCGCGCCTGCCATGTAGTCGCAATCAAAATGGAGCATTGCCTGGATCTCTTATGTGGTCAGTTTCGGATGTAGTGGGGCATCTCGCCGGGGATCTCCATCGAGAACTCCACAAGTCCGCGCACCTCGCCGGCTTCGCGCCAGACGGTCTGGTAGATGAGTTTGCGGATGCCGTGTTTTTCGATCGTGTAGACGTTCCTGCTGCCGGTTTCGAGCAGGTGGCGGATGATTTCGCGCGAGCGGTCGTTGTGGCAGGGGAGGAGCGACTGGCCCCGGACATCGCCGTTCACCGCCCTGGAGCGTTCGTTCTGATAGCAGACGATACCCTCCGTGTCGCAGAGCGTGACGGCACAGTCGAGTTCATCGGCCCACGAGGGTTTTTCGAAAGAGATCATGATTCGATATGTTTTCGCGTGTTTTCGGTCAAGGGGCCTGTTTGAAGCGGGGCGGTTGGAACGGGGCGGAGCTTCGGCATTCCGTTGTGTTCTGTGTTTCCTATTTCTTTTGCCCGTCCGACCCTTCCTGCAAGTCCCCTCCGCGGAGGGGATTTAGGGGAGGGTAGATTTGGAAACGCGGCTTCGGCCGCGGGGCTTCGGCATTCCGCTGTGTTCTGTGTTTCCTATTTCTTTTGCCCGTCCGACCCTTCCTACTGCTGGATCTTGACCAACTGTTCACGGTAGGCGTTCAGAATCCGCGATTTGGAGATGAACCCCAGGTAGTGATTCTGCTTGTCGACCACGGGCAGCATCCAGGTGTGCTTGTCCTCGAACTTCTCCATCACGCCCTGGATCGACTCGTGTTCGAGAATCTTGTCGGGCGGGGGAATCATGTAGTCGGAAATCGGCCGTCCGTACTTCTCGTGCTTGAACATGTCCTCGCGCAGATCGTCCAACTGCACCACGCCGAGCAGACGCCCGAAGTTGTCGATCACGGGGAAGATGTTGCGGCGGGCCGTGGAGATGATGTGCACGATGTCGCCCAGGGTCATGTTCTCCTTGATGCGCAGGAAATCGGTCTCCATCAGTTCGTCGAGCTTCAGGAAGACGAAGACCGACTGATCCTTGTCGTGGGTCAGCAATTCGCCCTTCTGGCGCAGCTGCTTGGTGTAGATCGAGTCGGGATCGAGGTAGTAGTTCACGGCGAAGGAGATGCAGGCGGTGGTCATCAGGGGGATGAAGAGCCCGTATCCGTTGGAGAGTTCTGCGATGAGGAAGATCGAGGTCAGCGGGGCGTTCATCACGCCGGCCATCACGCCGGCCATGCCGACGAGCGTGAAGGATACGATCGAAATGTTCCAGTGGAACAGGATGTTGCAGACGAGGGCCAGGGATGCCCCGGTGAAGGCTCCGACGAACAGCGACGGCGCGAAGGTCCCGCCGACACCCCCTGCGGCATTGGTCGAGGCCATGGCGATGACCTTGAAGAACATCGTGGCGATGACGAAGAGGATGACGACCCAGTCGATGTCGCGGAAGCGGTAGAAGAGCGAGTTGTTGAAGAGCTCCTGGGCGTTTCCGTGCATCAGGGAGGTGAAGCCCTCGTATCCTTCGCCGTAGAGGGGCGGGAAGATGAAGATCAGGATGCCGAGGATGGCTCCGCCCCAGATCCATTTCTTGTACTGCTTGTCGATCTTCTTGAAGAATCCGCCGATGCGGGAGTTCATCGAGGTGAAGTACCAGGCCATGAGTCCGCACAGGACGCCGAGGAGGATGAAGAGGGGTATCTGCCACAGTTCGAAGGCATCCTCGGGGGCAAGCGTCACGGCCAGAATGGGGTCGAAGCCGCGGAGCATGAAGGCCATCGTGGTGGCGGTGATCGATGCGATGAGCAGCGGGATGACCGACGCGGCGGTGATGTCGAGCATGAGGATCTCCAGGACGAAGACCACACCGGTGATCGGGGCCTTGAAGATGGCCGCCAGGGCGGCACCGGCTCCGCAGCAGAGCAGCAGCGTGGTGTGCTTGTAGTTGAGGCGTGCGAGGCGGCCGATGTTCGAACCGATGGCGGCGCCGGTGAGGACGATCGGGGCCTCGGGTCCCACGGAACCTCCGAATCCGATGGTCGTGGCACCTCCGACGACCGACGTCCAGCAGTTGTGCGCGGCGATGCGGGAGTTTCGGCGCGACATGGCGTAGAGGACGCGCGTGACGCCCTCGGAGATGTTGTCGCGGACGATGTACTTGACGAAGAGCGTGGCCAGGATGATACCCACGGCGGGGTAGATCAGGAAGAGGAAGTGAGCGCTGTCGACGGGGAACCAGTTTGTCAGTCCGGTTTTGATCGCATAGAGCAGCACTTCGAAGAAGTAGGTCCCCAGCCCGGCAAGCACACCGACCACCACCGCCAGCAACATCATCATCTGGCGGTTCGAGAGCCTGCGGGTCAGCCGCAGGAAGGCGGCGTAGATGCGGTCGGCGCGGATTTCCATGGGACGGCGCGGCGGGTGGATCAGCGTTCGGAGCCGGCGGTGTACTGCCGGGCCTGTGCGGCGATGAGCTCCTCGTCGTCGAAGTAGTCGATCTTCATGGCGCGGCGTACGTCCGCAAGAGTCTCGGCTGCGGCGGCACGGGCGGTTTCGGAGCCCCGGCGGAGGATGTCGTAAACCTCACCGATGCGGGCCTCGTAGTAGTGGCGGCGTTCGCGGATGGGGTCGAGCGTCTCGTTGAGGATGGCGATGAGCAGGCGCTTGACCTTCACGTCGCCGAGACCTCCGCGGCGGTAGTGGGCCTTCAGTTCGTCGAGCGAGGCGTAGTCGGGGAGGTATTTGGCGAAGTGCTCCGGGCGGCTGAAGGCATCGAGGTAGGTGAAGACCGTGTTGCCCTCGACCTTGCCGGGATCTTCGACGCGCAGGTGGTCCGGATCGGTGTACATGCCCATGACCTTCTTCTTCACCTCGTCGGCCGTGTCGGAGAGGTAGATGCAGTTTCCGAGCGACTTCGACATCTTGGCCTTGCCGTCGGTGCCGGGCAGGCGCAGGCAGGCGGCGTTGTCGGGCAGGAGGATTTCGGGCATGGTGAGCGTCTCGCCGTAGACTGTGTTGAACTTGTGTACGATTTCGCGGGTCTGCTCGATCATCGGCTCCTGGTCCTCACCCACGGGGACGGTCGTCGCGCGGAAGGCCGTGATGTCCGACGCCTGGCTGATGGGGTAGGTGAAGAACCCGACGGGGATTCCCTGACGCTGGGTGGTGTCGCCCTCGACGGCCCCCTCGGCGAATCCGCGCATCTGAATCTCGGCCTTGACGGTCGGGTTGCGCTGCAGGCGCTGCACGGTGACGAGGTTCATGTAGTAGAAGGCCAGCTCGCACAGCTCGGGGACCTGCGATTGGATGAAAAGGGTCGATTTCGCGGGGTCGAGACCTACGGAGAGGTAGTCCAGGGCCACTTCGATGATGTTCTGACGCACCTTTTCGGGGTTGTCGGCGTTGTCGGTGAGGGCCTGGGCATCGGCGATCATGATGAAGATCCGGTCGAATTCTCCGGAGTTCTGGAGTTCCACGCGGCGTCGGAGCGAGCCGACGAAGTGTCCGAGATGCAGCCGGCCCGTGGGACGGTCGCCGGTGAGTATGATTTTAGCCATATTTCAGAAAGTATATATTTTAACGGCAAACATACGAAAAAGCGGGCGGGCGACCTAAAAAAGTTGTAGAATATAGATTAATTTTATATCTTCGCTGAAGGAAATAAACGCCTGTTATGACCATCATTCAACTCGAATACCTGTTGGCGGTTGCCAACTGTGGCAGTTTTTCGCAGGCTGCCGAGCACTGTTTCGTGACGCAGCCGTCGTTGAGTATGCAGATCAAGTCGCTGGAGGAGGAGCTGGGCGTGGTGCTGCTGGACCGCTCGAAGAAGCCTGTGATCCCGACGGAGGCGGGAGCCGTGGTGCTGGAGCAGGCGCGTGAGACGCTCAAGGCCTACAACTACATCCGGGAGGCGGTTGCCGAATTGAAGGGTGAGACGGCGGGGAAATTGCGTCTGGGGGTGATTCCGACGATTGCGCCCTACCTGCTCCACAAGTTCATTCCGACCTTTGTGCGGGAGTACCCGAAGGTGGAGCTGGAGATCTCGGAGATGATCACCTCGGAGATCGTCGAGGCGTTGAAGCGCGACCGGATCGACGCGGCGCTGGTGGCGAGCGGCACGTGCGGCGAGGGGATCTTCGAGCAGGAACTTTTCAACGACCGTTTTTACGCGTATGTCTCTCCGGAGAACCCGCTCTATGAACGGCAGAACATCCGCATCGAGGATATCGACCTGAAGGATCTGGTGATCCTGAGTCCGGGCAACTGTATGCGGGACCAGATCATCGAGTTGTGCCAGGCTCGTCGTTCGATGCCGACGCACTACTCGTTCGAATCGGGGTCGCTGGATACGCTGATGCGGATCGTGGACTGCACGTCGTGCCTGACGATCATCCCGGAGATGTCGATCGAGTATATTCCGGCGGACCACCGCGACCGGCTGAAGACGCTGGCCAAGGGTGCGATGTCGCGCAAGATTGCCGTGGCGGTGCGTCGTACGTACGTCAAGAATTCGATCATCCGGGCCCTGACGGAGACGATTCTCTCGTGCGTGGAGCAATCCAAGGCGTAGGCTACTTTCGGACCATGTCGAGATAGGTCCGGATCGGCTTGCGGAGGATGTGTTTGTGGCAGGAGCGGTAGAATTTCCAGAGTCGGTAGTGCCACCAGGTAGCCTTCCCGATCCGGTTTGCCTGGCGGATCAACTCTTTGTGCCCCTCTTTCGTGGAGACGGCGTATTTGTAGGCCAGTTCATAGATTTCGTATCGGTTCCGCAGCCTCATGAGCCAGGTTGAGCAGAGCCTTTTCCCGAGCCTTTCCCGGATGAAGAAGACTTCGCGCAGGGAGTTGCCGTCTTTTTCTCCGATACTGGTTGTATTGGTCTGGTGCTTGCGGAAGAAGTTCAGCTTGCGGTGGATCTCGATGAGTGCCCCTTTTTGGATCTGTTCGATCCAGAAGAGCCAGTCTCCGGCATAGCGCATCCGGCGATACTCCGTGCAGATCTCTTTCAGGCAGTTCTCCCGTCGGAATACGACCATGCTGGCATTATAGACGGAGTTCCCCTGCAGCATGTGGGTCAACAGATATTCGTAGGAGGGATAAACCTCGACCTTGCCGTCCTCGTCCCAGCGGTCGTACCGGATTTTCCAGGGGATGATCTTCCCGTTGCTGTCGATAACGTGGGAACCGGTGATGCAGATTTGCGCTTCGGGGTGTTTTTCCAACTGTTCGACGCAGGCCCGGAGGAAATCGGGATCGGTCAGGTCGTCGCTTTCGGCAATCCAGACATAGCGTCCGCGTGCGAGCCGGATTCCTTTTTCCCATTGCATGAAGGGGCTTCCGCTGTTGCGGGTGTTCAGGAGGATGTGGCTGACGGCGGGATGGTTGCGGTATTCAAGCAGGATGTTCGGACTGTTATCCGTGGAGCAGTCGTCCAGGAGGATGAGCTCGAAATCGGTGAAGGTCTGGGCCAGAATCGCATCGATTCGCTGGCGGACATATCCGCTGTGGTTGTAGTTGGGGACGATGACCGAGACCAGTGGAGCCGGTTTGCCTTCGTGTCGGTTGACGACCCGGAAATATTGCTTCTCGACGGCCCGTTTTTCCCGGGACCGTTCATTGACGGAGTAGAAGAGGTCGAGCCGGTAGGGGTTGGCGAGCTGGTCGGCCGCACCGCGGAATACCTTGTTGCGGATGTACTCCTCGATGGTTTTGGTCCCGTAGTGGCGGACATAGAGCTGCTCGAAAGAGGGATTTTTGAATGGTTCCGGGGTTCCGTTGTTGGGCATTGTCCGCAGGCAGTCGTCGCCGGTCCGCACGGCTCCGTCCATGACGTACGGGGACCGGACGAAGCGTACGGGCAGACCGCTTCGGACGAGGGTCTTCACGTGTCGGTTTGCCGGAGCGTCGGGCAATCCTTCGGGGAACCGTTCGGTCACCTTGCCGGGTTCCTGATGCACCTTGCCGTTGTCGCCGTAATAGAGCCAGTTGACGAGGATCATGTCGAGCGATCCGGCATTTTCGAGGAACCGTCCGATTTTCTGTTCGCGGGTTTCGGGTCCGAATGTCAGGAATTCGTCGACGTCGAGAAACGCGAACCAGTCGAACTGCTCTCCGTATGTTTCGTAGCAGTTGTTGTAGGCTGCGAGCTGCGCTGCGTGACGGCCCCGATAGTCGATGACGGAGACCTTCTGTTGCCATTTCTCTTGGCGGCATAACCGTTCGATGGCATCATCCCGGGGGTCGTCGTTGTCGTATATAAATATGTGATCGAATCCCAGGTCGAGATGGTAGTCAATCCATTCGGCGAGGTAGTCCTCTTCATGCCGGGCGATGGCACACAGCGCGGTAGTCAGCATATGGATGTATGTTTTGGAGTCAAAGGTATGAAAAATTTTCAAAATTTGAATCTATTTCGTAACTTTGCAAGGTTATAGACACCTATTGCATATTTATGGACAAACTGATCGAAACGATCGTCAGCGCGATTGAAGATAAAAAAGGAAAAAACATCGTATCGTTGGACCTCTCGGGTTTCGACGGAGCCATCTGTTCGCATTTCGTGGTCTGCAATGCGGACTCCACGACGCAGGTGGCGGCCATCGCCGACGGCATCGAGGAGAAGGTGCTCGAAACGCTGGGTGAAAAGGTCTGGCGCATTGAAGGACAGCAGAATGCCGTATGGATCGCCATGGACTATGTGGATGTCGTGGTTCATATCTTCCAGACGGAGCTGCGCAGCTTCTACCGCCTGGAGGAGTTGTGGGCGGATGCGCCGATGGTGAAATACGAATACGAAGAGTAAGTATTTATGGCACAGAAACAAAACCGGAATAATAGTAACTATCCGAAAATGAATATGCCGCGGTTCTCGCTGCTGTGGATCTACGGGATCATTGCGGCGGCAATCGTGGGCTACTACCTGCTCAATCCCTCGACCGACCAGCCGGTTGAGAGCAACTGGACGACGGTTCAACCGATGGTCGAGGCCGGAGATGTGGAGAAGATCCTGGTGGTGAACAAGGATCAGGCTCAGGTCTTCCTGACCAAAGAGGCCGTCGAGAAATACCGCAACGATGCGACGGAGAAACGCTTCCGGCGCCTGCCGGATGTGGGCCCGCAACTGATCTTCACGATCGGATCGGTGGATGCCTTCCGCGAGGACCTGAATGCCGCCGAGACGCGTTCCGAAACGGTTGTCCCGGTGGAGTATGTGAACAAGCGTGACGACTGGACGTCACTGCTGGTCAATCTGTTGCCGTGGGTGCTGATCATCGGGGTGTGGATCTTCATCATGCGTTCGATGGCCCGCGGGGCGGGAGCCGGAGGCGGCGGCGGAATCATGAACGTCGGCAAGGCCAAGGCGCAGGTCTTCGACAAGGACAACTCCAAACGGGTGACATTCAAGGATGTGGCCGGACTGGAGGAGGCGAAGGTCGAGATCATGGAGATCGTCGATTTTCTGAAGAAAGCCGACAAATACAAGGAGTTGGGTGCCAAGATTCCGAAGGGTGCGCTGCTCGTAGGTCCTCCGGGAACGGGTAAGACGCTGCTGGCCAAGGCTGTGGCCGGCGAGGCGAACGTTCCGTTCCTCTCGATTTCGGGTTCGGATTTCGTGGAGATGTTCGTGGGTGTGGGCGCCTCGCGTGTCCGCGACCTCTTCGAGCAGGCCAAACAGAAGGCCCCGTGCATCGTCTTCATCGACGAGATCGACGCCATCGGCCGTGCGCGCGGCAAGAATGCCGGCTTCTCGGGCAACGACGAACGCGAAAATACGCTGAACCAGTTGCTGACGGAGATGGACGGTTTCCAGACCAATACGGGCGTGATCGTCCTGGCGGCCACCAACCGCGCCGACATTCTGGACAAGGCGTTGATGCGTGCCGGGCGTTTCGACCGCCAGATCGAGGTGGGGCTTCCCGACGTGAAGGAGCGCGAGGAGATCTTCGAGGTGCACCTGCGTCCGCTGAAGCTTGATCCGGCACTGGACCGTTCGTTCCTGGCGCGCCAGACTCCGGGCTTTTCGGGGGCCGACATCGCCAATGTCTGCAACGAGGCGGCACTGATTGCGGCGCGCCACAACAAGAAATACATCTCGAAGGAGGATTTCCTGGCGGCCATCGACCGGATCGTCGGCGGCCTGGAACGGAAGAACAAGATCATCACCGACGAGGAGAAGCGCGTAATCGCCTACCACGAGGCGGGCCATGCCACGGTAAGCTGGATTCTCGAAAACGCCAGTCCGCTGATCAAGGTGACGATCATTCCGCGCGGGAAGGCGCTGGGGGCGGCGTGGTACCTGCCCGAAGAGCGTCAGATCACTACGCGCGAGCAGATGATGGACGAACTGGCAGCGACGCTGGGCGGCCGCGTGTCGGAGCAGTTGACCTTCGGCGAGGTGTCGACCGGTGCGCTGAACGACCTGGAGCGCGTCACCAAACAGGCCTACGCCATGGTGGCCTATTACGGCATGAGCGAGCAGGTGGGTACGCTGTCGTACTACGACTCGACGGGGCAGAGCGACATGTCGTTCACGAAACCCTACTCCGAAAAGACGGCGCAGCAGATCGACGCCGAAGCCCGGGCGGTCATCGACCGGGCCTACAAGATGGCCGAGCAGGTTCTGAAAGAGCACCGCGAGGGATTGAAGGAGCTGGCCGAACTGCTGTTGCAGCGCGAGGTGGTCTTCACGGAGGATGTGGAGCGGATCTTCGGCAAGCGGAAGAAGGATATCGAGCGGGAACGCCGCGAGGCTGCGGCAAAGTCCGAAGCGGGAGATGCTCCGGCGGAGACTCCGGCTGCGGCGTCCGATGAGAAGCGTGCGGGGGCGCAGAGTGCCGCCGTGTCGGCCGCGGGAGATGCTTCGACACCGGCTGCGACACCGGCTTCAGCGACCTCGGAGACCGTTCCTCCGACCGATTCCGAACGGGCGTCGTAAAACCTACTTAGACTCTTGAAAACCGATGAGTGAAAAGATGAAGAACCTGTGGGTCCGCACGTTGAGCGGTGCGGTGCTTGCGGTGGTGGTCCTGGGAGCGATCCTCTGGTCGCAGTGGAGCTTTGGGCTCCTGCTGGCGCTGCTGCTGGCAGTCGGCATGACGGAGCTTTACACCCTGGCCGAGAAACGGGGCAGCCGCCCGCAGAAGGTGGTCGGAATCGTGACGGGACTGGTGCTCTTTGCGTTGAATTTCGCCTTTGTCAGCGATGACATTCAGATCCTGGGCTCCGCCAGCCGAACCTTCGGATGCGGACTGGCCTTTTTGCTGCTGCTGTTGCCCGTGATGTTCATTTGCGAGCTCTACCGCCGGGGTGAGAATCCGGCAGGCAATATCGGTACGACCCTCCTGGGGGTGATCTACGTGGCGATGCCGTTGTCGCTGATGTGCTACTTCCCGATCATCGCCAGCGAGGCGTGGAATCCCTGGATGATGCTCTTCTATATCTTCATCATCTGGGCCAACGACGTCTTTGCCTACCTGGTGGGGATGTCGATCGGCCGTCACCGCCTGTGCGAACGCCTTTCGCCCAAGAAATCGTGGGAGGGCTTCTTCGGCGGGATCATCGGCGCCGTGGCCATGGGGCTGGTTGCCGCCCGGGTGCTGGAGGGTGACTATGCCGCATGGGGAGGTCTGGCTGTCGTGGCTGCGGTCACGGGCGTGCTGGGCGACCTGGTGGAGTCGATGTTCAAACGGGCTGCCGGAGTCAAGGACTCGGGCTCGCTGATCCCGGGCCACGGAGGGGTGCTGGACCGTTTCGATGCCATGCTGCTCTCGGCGCCCTTCGTCTTCGTCTATCTGTTTTTCGTCATGTAACCGCAAACCTAACCGCATATGAGAATCAATAAGGAAGGATATAAGATCATCGGGATTTCGGGCGCCGTGTGCCTTTTGATCTGGTGGTTTTTCTACCGGATGCTGGTCAACGAATCGGGCGTCGCCCTGCTGTGGGGCGGGACGATATTCCTGTTGCTGTTCTGGTTCTTCATCGTGGCGTTTTTCCGCGAGCCGCGCCGGGTGAGAATCCACGACGCGGATCTGGTCTTTGCGCCGTGTGACGGCCGCGTGGTGGTGACCGAGGTGGTGAAGGAGACGGAGTATCTGCAGGAGGAGATGCTGCAGATCTCGATCTTCATGTCGATCACGAACGTCCATATGAACTGGGTTCCGGTGGGCGGTGTGGTGGAGTATTTCAAATACCACCCGGGTCGCTTCCTGGTGGCCTGGCACCCGAAGTCGTCGACCGAGAACGAGCGTACGACGACGGTGGTGAAGATGGCCTCGGGACAGCGGGTGCTGTTCCGGCAGGTGGCAGGATTGATTGCCCGGCGGATCATCTCCTACATGAAGGTGGGCAACCCCGTGGAGCAGAACAGCGTTTGCGGCTTCATCAAGTTCGGTTCGCGGGTCGACATCCTGATCCCGAAGGAGAGCGAGCTGCTGGTGGAGATCGGTGACCCGACGGTGGGTTCGCAGACTCCGATTGCGCGGCTGCGCAAGGTGACGGACAACCAATAGACGGCAGCCATGCAGACGACGCCTCAGACGGTTCTGAAATTCATCGTGAGTGCGGCCATCGCTACGGCCGTGCTGTTCCTGGTGTGGTATTTCTCGTCGATCGTCGTCTACATTCTGGTTTCGGCGGTGCTGGCCGTGATGGGGCGCCCGCTGGTCAAACGCCTCTCGGGATTGCACATCCGCGGCTGGCGGATCCCGCGCTGGCTGGCGGCACTGGTGACGCTGGTGGTGATCTGGGCGATCTTCGCGGCGTGCTTCTCGCTCTTCGTGCCGTTGGTTTTCAACAAGATCAACCAGTTTGCGCACGTGGACTTCACGGCTGTCATGGCGAGCATCAGCGAACCGCTGGCCCGGGCGCAGCACGACCTGCAGCACCTGTTCGCCCTGCCCGAAAGCACCTTTTCGCTCTCCGAGGAGCTGACCGAGGCGCTTCGGGGCATCATCGACATCAATTCGCTCAACCGGATCTTCTCGTCGATCATCGGAGTGGTGCTTTCGTCGGTGATCGCCATCTTCTCGATTTCGTTCATCACCTTCTTCTTCCTGAAGGAAGAGGGGCTGTTCTATGCGATGGTGACGTCGGTCTTTCCGGAGCACTACCACGAAAACATCACCCGGGCGTTGGATTCGGTGACGCTGCTGCTGGGGCGTTACTTTACGGGCATCCTGTCGGAGAGCCTGTTGTTGACGATCGCCGTGACGCTGGTGATGATGGCCTTCGGGATGAAGACGGCGGATGCCGCCTTCATCGGCCTGACGATGGGCATCATGAACGTCGTACCCTATGCGGGGCCGCTGATCGGCGGGATCTTCTCGGTTTTCGTGGGGATCGTGACGCCGATCGAGGGGATGCCCGTGGGCCATACGGTGCTGGTCATCGTGTGCTCGCTGCTGGTCATCAAGGGGTTGGACGACTTTGTGCTGCAACCGACGCTCTATTCGGAGCGGGTCAAGGCCCATCCGCTCGAAGTCTTTCTGGTGATTCTGATTGCGGGCTCGCTGGCCGGGATCGTGGGGATGCTGCTGGCGATTCCCTCCTATACGGTGCTGCGGGTCTTCGCCAAGGAGTTCTTCTCGCAGTTCAGCCTGGTGCGCAAACTGACTGAAAAGATCTGATGGAACGCGTGGTGATCGAAGGGGTGGTGGAGCACGGACGGCGTCTGGGACGCGAACTGGGTTTCCCGACGGCAAACCTGGCGGTTCCGGAGGGTTTTTCGTTGGCGGACGGTGTCTACCGTTCGCGTGCGGAAATCGACGGCCGCTGGTACGACGGCATGTCGAATCTGGGCTGTAATCCCTCGGTCGGAGGGGCCGAACGACGCCTGGAGACCCATATTTTCGATTTCTCGGAGGAGCTCTACGGACGGCACTTGCGGGTGGAGCTCCTCGAAAAGATCCGCGGCGAACGCCGCTTCGCTACGTTGGAGGAGTTGCAGGCGCAGATTGCCGAGGACCGGGCAACGGTCCTGCATCTGTTGGGACGATGACGCCGGGAGCCGTTGAGGTAGGGCTCCGCGCTGTTGCGGAGGCCCCGAAAAAGAGGATTTACCTAAAAAAGAAAAGCATATGTTTTTGGACAACACGCTTCCTTACAAGGTTGCCGACCTGTCGCTGGCCGAGTGGGGACGCAAGGAGATCGAAATCTCCGAACATGAAATGCCGGGCCTGATGGCCGTACGGCGCAAGTACGGACCCCGCAAACCGCTGAAAGGGGTGCGGATCATGGGATCGCTGCACATGACGATCCAGACGGCCGTACTGATCGAGACGCTTGTGGAACTGGGGGCCGATGTGCGCTGGTGCTCGTGCAACATCTTCTCGACGCAGGACCACGCCGCGGCGGCAATTGCCAAGGCCGGGGTTCCGGTCTTCGCCTGGAAGGGCGAGACGCTGCCCGAATACTGGTGGTGCACGGCGATGGCGATGTCGTTCCCGGGCGGCAAGGGCCCGCAACTGATCGTCGATGACGGCGGTGATGCCACGCTGCTGATCCATAAGGGCTACAAGGCCGAGAACGACGCCGCGACGCTCGACTATGCACCGTCGTCCTACGAAGAGGAGGTCATCCTCGACACCTTGAAACGGATTCTGGCCGAGGATCCCGAGAAGTGGCACCGCACGGTGGCCGAATGGCGGGGCGTGAGCGAGGAGACCACGACGGGTGTGCACCGCCTCTACCAGATGCAGGCTGCCGGGGAGTTGCTTGTCCCGGCCATCAACGTGAACGACTCCTGCACGAAGTCGAAGTTCGACAACCTCTATGGCTGCCGCGAGTCGCTGGCCGACGGTATCAAGCGGGCGACGGACGTGATGATTGCCGGCAAGGTGGTTGTCGTGTGCGGTTACGGCGATGTGGGAAAGGGTTGCGCCCGCTCGATGCGCTCGTACGGCGCGCGGGTGATCGTCACGGAGATCGACCCGATCTGCGCGCTGCAGGCGGCGATGGAGGGCTTCGAGGTGAAGACCGTGGAGAGCGCACTGGCCGAGGGCAACATCTATGTGACGTGCACGGGCAACTGCGACATCATCACGCTGGAGCACATGGAGCGGATGCGCGACCAGGCGATCGTCTGCAACATCGGCCACTTCGACAACGAGATTCAGATGGCGCGTCTGGAGGCGTCGTCGGCCGTAAAGACGAATATCAAGCCGCAGGTTGACAAATATACCTTCCCCGACGGACACTCGATCTTTGTGCTGGCCGAGGGGCGTCTGGTGAACCTGGGCTGTGCGACGGGCCACCCGTCGTTCGTGATGTCGAACTCCTTCACGAATCAGTGCCTGGCGCAGATGGAGCTGTGGGAGCAGGATCTCAAGGTGGATGTCTACCGCCTGCCGAAACACCTCGACGAAGAGGTGGCGCGGCTGCACCTGGACAACCTGGGCGTTGAACTGACGCACCTGACGAAGAAGCAGGCCGACTATATCGGCGTCCCGGAAGAGGGCCCCTACAAGGCTGAGCACTACCGCTATTGATGCTCTCCGTGACGGCCGGAACCGGATACGGTGCAGACTCCCGATAAGGACGGCTGCACCGTTTTTTTTCGTCGGGCTGCAGCTTTTTGTCGGGCACTCCCGTTTTTCATGGGGCGGTCCTATTTGGGTCGCGGGCGCAGCTGTCGGACTGCGGCCTGCAGCGATACGCTGGGGTGCCCCCCCCCACGACGTCGGACTGGCATCCGGCACCACCTGCCACGAAAAGCCCCGGAAGCATTGCTTCCGGGGCTTCTTTATGCAAGCGGGCGTCGGTCGGAATGGAGTCTGCCGGGCCGCCCGATCTGGTCCGATCCGATCAATATCCGAAGATCTCCTCCTGCGAAACGGTGCGGATGGGCCCGAGCGTCTTGAGGAAGTTGAGGTCGAGATTCTTGATGTCACCCAGAATACCGTAGGTGTAGGGGCGATCCTTGACCCACTTCTGCTGCGTGGCCTTCACGTCGTCGAGCGTCATGGTCTGCACCCGTTCGAAAACCAGCCGGTTGGGATCCTCCGAGAGCCCCAGACGGCGCAGGGCGAGGTAGGAGTTCAGGACGTCGATTCCCGTGGTACGATCCGTCCGCAGCCGGGAGAGGATGGCCTCCTTGGCGATGTGGAAGGCTGCATCCGATTCGGGCATCTGGTTGATGATCTCGTCGAAGGCCTCGATGGCGGTCTGCATCTTGTCGTTCTGCGTGGCGATGAAGGCGATGTAGTTGTAGCTGTCATCGGCATAGGAGGGGGTTCCGAGCCATGCCTGGGCCGTGTAGGCCAGACCGCGGGCTTCGCGCATCTCCTGGAAACAGATGGAGTTCATGCTGCCGCCGAAATACTCGTTGTAGAGGGTGATTTCGGGCTCGTTCTTCACGTCGAATGCCTCGCCGCGGTTCGAATACTGCAGGTAGTAGAGCTGGTTGGCATCGTACTGGGCCAGCACGACGCTGCTCTGGTCCGTCGGCTGCATCTTCGGGTGGCTCTTTTCGAGCGGCGCAAGCACCTCGGCCGCCTTGTGGCACTCGGCGATGCTGGCCTTGACCTGATTCTCATCCTGTGGGCCGTAGTAGAGCACCTCGTGCTGTTTGTTCATCAGGTCGCGGACTGCGGCGATCAGCTCCTCCGAACCGAGTGCCATGAGCGCCTCGTTCGAGAGGGTCGTGCGCTTGATGTACTCCTCGCCGTAGAACATGTAGCGCTGCAGGGCTCCGAAATTCTGGCTCTGGTTGAGTTTGGCATCGGCGCGGGACTTGATCAGGTCCTGCTTGAGATTTTCGAGGATGGCCTCATCGGCAACGGCTCCGGCGATCAGCCCCTCGACGATCTCCATGGCCTTGGGCATGTTCTCGCTCAGACCCGAAATCGAGATGAAGCTCTGGTTGCTGCCGGCACGCATCGAGAAGGTGCAGGCGATGTCGTACATCTCCGAAGCGATCTGCTCGGCACTCATGGCCTCGGTTCCGAGATAGCTCAGGTAGTCGAAGGCCAGCGAGAGGGCGGGATTGTTTTCGGTGCCCGTATCGAATACGTAGTTGAGCGTGAAGATGTCGTTCAGTTCGTTCTTCTTGTAGAGGACGTGGATTCCGTCGCGGAGGTCGAACTGCGCCATCTCCTTCTGGTAGTCGACGAAGACGGGTTCAATGGGTTTGACCTTCGACTGCTGGATCTCGGTCAGGAAGGCGCTCTGCATGTCGCGGTTCGTCACGATCGGGGTGATCTTCGGAGCGGCGATCTTCTGCACGCTCTTGTCCTCGCCTTCGCGTTTGTAGACGATGGCGTAGCTCTTCTCCCCGAGGTACTGGTTGGCCCAGTCGACGACATCCTGCTTGGTGATCTTCGACATGCGGTCTATCTGAGCGACTTCGTCGGCCCAGTCGGTCCCGGCGATGAACGACTGCACGTACATGTCGGCGCGCGAATCGTTGTCCTCGTAGGCCCGCATCATGTAGAGTTTGAAGTTGTTGATCGAAGCCTCGATGAGCTTCTCGTCGAAATCGCCCGAACGCAGTTTGGCCACTTCGCCGAGGAGCAGGTCGCGGACCTCTTCGAGCGACTGTCCGGCCTTGGGGCTTCCGCCGAGGAGGAACGAGCTGTAGTCGGGCTGTCCGGAGTATCCTCCGTAGGCGCTGAGGACCTTCTGCTGCTGGTTGAGGTCGAGGTCGATCAGTCCGGCCTGTCCGTTGCTGAGGATGGCGCTGGCAATCTGAGCAACGTCGTTCGGATCGGTCGAGCCGCCCGGCAGGCGCCAGCCGATCATCACGTTGGCAGCCTCCAGGCCGTAAACTTCGCGCACGACGGGCTCGGTGATGGGCTCTTCGGGTTTGAATTCGAGTTTCGGCAGGTTCTCGTTGGGCTGCATGTCGCCGAAATACTTGTCGATGGTGGCGATCACCTCGTCGGGATTCAGGTCACCCGAGAGGCAGATGGCCATGTTGTTCGGCACGTAGTAGGTCTTGTGGTAGTTCCGCACGTTGGTGATCGAGGGGTTTTTCAGGTGCTCCTGCGTACCGAGAACGGTCTGCGTGCCGTAGGGGTGGTTGGGGAAGAGTGCGGCGTCGAGTGCCTCCCAGACCTTGCGTGCGTCACGCGTGAGCGACATGTTCTTCTCCTCGTAGATGGTCTCCAGCTCGGTGTGGAAGCCGCGGATCACGGGATTGCGGAAGCGGTCGGCCTCGATCTTCGCCCAATTCTCGACCTCGTTGGCCGGAATGTCCTCGACGTAGACGGTCATGTCCTGCGAGGTGTAGGCGTTGGTTCCGTTGGCGCCGATGGCGGCCATCAGCTTGTCGTACTCGTTCGGGATGGCGATCTTCGAAGCCTCGTAGCTGATCGAGTCGATGCGGTGGTAGATGGCGGCACGCTCGGCCTCATCCGTGGTTTTGCGGTAGACCTCGAAGAGCTGTTCGATCTCATCGAGCAGGGGTTTTTCGGCGGCATAGTCCGAGGTTCCGAAGTTGGGCGTACCCTTGAACATGAGGTGTTCGAAGTAGTGGGCCAGTCCGGTAGTTTCGGCAGGGTCGTTCTTGCCGCCGACGCGTACGGCGATGTAGGTCTGGATGCGGGGCGTCTCCTTGTTGACGCTCATGTAGACCTTCAGACCGTTCGGAAGGGTGTAGATCCGGGTGTTCATCGGATCCCCTTCGACCGTTTCGTACTTGTACTTGCTGCACGCGGAGGCGAGCAGGGCCACGACGACGACGGTCAGAGCCAGGAATTTTTTCATAGACGATTATTTTTAGAAAACGGTTGCGAACCAGTTGCGGAGTGCGGGCCAGGTATCGGCTGCGACGTGGACGAGGATCCCGATTGAGGCGATGAGCTTGATGCCGGTTCCGACGATGAACGAGAGGAAGGATCCGACGCCGACGACGAGGGCTTTGGCGCGGTCGTTGCGGTCGTGGAGGAGCTCCCCGATGACAGCACCGAGGAAGGGCCCGAGGATGATTCCGATGGGCGGCAGAAAGAAGAAGCCGACGAAAACGCCGACGGTCGCACCGATGGATCCGGCGCGCGATCCACCGAACCGCTTGGTCATCCAGGCCGGGAGGAAGTAGTCGGCGACGCTGACGACGATGCAGACGGCGAGCCACACCCAGAGTGCTGCGAGTCCCATCTGCGAATAGGAGGTGAAGTATGCGCACAGGAGTCCTCCGTAGGAGAGCAGGGTTCCGGGGAGAGCCGGGACGATGCATCCGGCGATTCCGAGGATGGCCAGCAGGAAGGCGCTTATCGAGAGCAGGATATCCATATCAGGGTCGGTAGTCAACCGGGACAAAGATAGAAATTTATACGTAAAAATCTCCCTCTGGGAGGGAGATTTTTACGGTTTTTCGCCTTGCGGCGACCGGTTGGCGGGTTATTCGACGAGACGGTTGGTTGCCGTGTCGGGGAAGATGACCCAGGGTCGGAACTGCTTGGCATCCTCGAAATCCATCAGGGCGTAGGAGGCGATGATGACGACGTCGCCGACCTGGACCTTGCGTGCCGCGGCGCCGTTGAGGCAGATGCAGCCGCTGTTTCGCTCACCCTTGATGATGTAGGTTTCGAAACGTTCTCCGTTGTTGATGTCCATGATCTGGACCTTTTCGCCTTCGATCATGTTGGCGGCCTCCATCAACGCTTCGTCGATGGTGATGCTTCCCACGTAGTTGAGGTTGGCCTGGGTGACCGTTACGCGGTGGATCTTCGATTTGATGACTTCGATCTGGAATTTCATTATCGGATACGGATGTTGTCGATTAAACGGATGTCGCCGGCCTGTACGGCGATGCAGCCCTGAATGCGGTCGGAGTCGCTCCAGGCGCGGACCTCCTGCATCGAGCGGGCGTCGACCGACTGGTAGTAGATGACTTTGAGCAGGGGATTGCTCTCCACTTCGCGGACCACCCATTGTTTGAGTGCTTCGGGCGAGAGTTCCTGCGATTTTTCGACGGCGCGGCGCAGCGTGGCGTAGATGTGGGGTGCTGCGGCGCGGTGCGGGGCATCGAGGAGCTGGTTGCGCGACGAGAGGGCCAGTCCGTCCTCTCCGCGGACGATGGGGCACTCGACGATCTCGACCGGGAGGGCGAGTTGTTCGACCATGGCGCGGATGACGGCGATCTGCTGGAAGTCCTTCTCACCGAAGTAGGCGCGGGCGGGGCGTACGATGTCGAAGAGTCGGCTGACGACCTGGGCCACGCCGTTGAAGTGCCCGGGGCGCGTGGCACCCTCCATGACCTTGTCGATCTGCCCGAAATCGAAGACGCGGGTATCGGGTTCGGGGTAGATCTCCTCGACCGAGGGCATCAGGACGAAATCGGCGCCGGCCTCTTCGAGCAGGCGGGCATCGGCCTCCGGGGTACGGGGATAGTGCTTCAGGTCGTTTTTGTCATTGAACTGCGTGGGGTTTACGAAGACGCTCACGACGACGGTAGGATTTTCACGCCGGGCGCGCTCCACGAGCGAGCGGTGTCCCGCATGGAGGGCACCCATCGTGGGGACGAAACCGATCCCGGACTGCTCCGTGCGATCGAGTTCGGCGCGAAGCTCTTTGACGCTTGTAAATACTTTCATCTCTGTAAGATTACCGAGTTGCGGGGGCAAAGGTAGAAATTCCCGCAGATATAACGAAGGAAAATTTCAAAAAATGCACTATCTTTGACGGAAACTAACGTTTTCACCAGCATGAAAAGGCTTTTTACCATTGCAACCATGAGTATTACGATTAGCGCCGTCACGTCGTGCGGCGAAGGGCCGAAGGGCGAAGCGCCGTGGATCGTCGACCGGTTCGACGACATCAAGGTGATCCGCTATGAAGTTCCTGGCTTCGAGACGCTTCCGCTCGAACAGAAGGAGTTGGTCTACTACCTTTCGGAAGCTGCGAAGTGCGGCCGCGACATCCTTTTCGATCAGAACTGCGTGGCGAACCTGCCGGTGCGCCGGACCCTTGAGGTGGTCTACGAAAACTACGCCGGGGACCGCACGACCGCCGAGTGGAAGGCGCTGGAGAAGTATCTGAAGAAGGTATGGTTCGCCAACGGCATCCACCATCACTATTCGAACGACAAGTTTACGCCGGAGTTTACGGAGGGCTACCTGCTGGACGTCATCGAGACGATCCCCGAGGAGAAGTTCGGTGAACTGAACGCCCTGCGGGAGATGGTCTGCGTGGCTATTTTCGACCCTGCGAAGTACCCCACGCGGCTGAACCAGCGGGCGGGCGACGACCTGCTGCTGACCTCGTCGAGCAACTACTACCGGGGTGTTTCGCAGGCGGAGGCCGAGAGTTTCTATGCGGGGATGGCTGCTGCCGACGCCAAGGACCCCGAACCGGTCTCCTACGGCCTGAACAGCCAACTGACGAAGGACGAGGCCGGGAAACTGGTCGAGCGGACGTGGCGGGTCGGCGGCATGTACTCGGCGGCCATCGAACGGATCGTCTACTGGTTGGAAAAGGCCGAATCGGTAGCGCAGGAGCCGCAGAAGTCGAACATCGCGGCGCTGATCGCCTACTACAGGAGCGGCGACCTGAAGGAGTTCGACCGCTATAACATCGGCTGGGTGCGGGATACGGTTTCGAACGTCGATTTCGTGAACGGCTTCATCGAGACCTACGGCGACCCGCTGGGCTACAAGGCGTCGTGGGAGGCGAACGTGAACTTCGTGGATTCGGCGGCCTGCCACCGCACGGAGGCAATCTCGTCGAACGCACAGTGGTTCGAGGACCACTCGCCCGTCGATCCGCAGTACCGCAAGAAGGAGGTGAAGGGCGTTTCGGCCAAGGTCATCACCGTGGCGATGCTGGGCGGCGACTGCTACCCCTCGACGCCGATCGGCATCAACCTCCCGAATGCCGACTGGATCCGCAAGGAGTACGGTTCGAAATCGGTGACGATCGACAACATCACCTATGCTTATGATCAGGCGGCGCACGGCAACGGCTTCAACGAGGAGTTCGTGCTGCGGGCCGAGGACCGCGAGCGGATGGACAAGTACGGCAAACTGGCCGACGACCTGCATACGGACCTGCACGAGTGCCTGGGCCACGGTTCGGGGCAGTTGGCGCCGGGCGTGACGGGCTCCGAGCTGCGCAGCTACGGCTCGACGCTGGAGGAGGCGCGTGCCGACCTCTTCGGGCTCTACTACCTGGGTGATGCGAAACTCGTCGAGCTGGGACTCGTTCCGTCGTTCGACGTGGCGAAGGCCGGCTATGCGGATTACGTGATGAACGGCCTGATGACGCAACTGGCGCGCATCGAGCCGGGCAAGAACATCGAGGAGTCGCACATGCGCAACCGCAAACTGATTGCGGAGTGGTGCTACGAGCGCGGCAAGGCCGACAAGGTGATCGAGCTGGTGAAGGAGAACGGCAAGACCTACGTGGTGGTGAACGACTTCGAGAAGCTGCGCGGGCTCTTCGGGGAGTTGCTCCGCGAGGTGCAGCGCATCAAGTCGGAGGGAGACTACGAAGCGGGCAAGGAGCTCGTGGAGCGCTACGGCGTGCAAGTGGACCCGACGCTTCACAACGAGGTGCTGGAGCGCTACGCGGCTCTGAACATCGAGCCTTACGGCGGTTTCGTGAATCCGGAGTATGAGCTTGTCGAGCAGGACGGCAAGGTGGTCGACGTGAAGATCAGCTACCCGGCCAATTACGTCGAGCAGATGCTCCATTACTCGAAGGATTACTCCTTCCTGCCGAACGTCAACTGACGCGGTCCATTTCTCGGGCTCCGCACGCTGCGCGGGGCCCGTTTTTGTTTTTAGCGAGGTATGGCCTGGGAGATTTCGATCCGTCCGGAGCATCCGGACGACTTCTCGACGGTTGAACGACTGGTCGAGGAGGCTTTTCGTCCGTTGGCGATCAGCGACCATACGGAACACCTGCTGGTTGCGGCGTTGCGTCGTTCGGAGGCCTTTATCCCCGCTTTGTCGCTTGTCGCCGAGATTGTTCCGCACCGGATCGTGGGGCAGGTGCTTCTGACCCGGATTGCGGTTGTGGGTGAATCGGGAATTTTCGATACGTTGGGGGTGGCTCCGCTCTCCGTGGCTCCGGAGTTCCAGCGGCAGGGAATCGGCACGGCGCTGATGCGTGAGGCGCACCGGCGGGCCCGCCGGCTTGGATTCACTTCGGCACTGCTGGTTGGCCATGCCGCCTATTATGCCCGATTGGGGTATCAGCCGGCCAGTCGATTCGGAATCCGGTTCCCGTTCGATGCTCCGGACGACTGTTGTCTGGCTGTCGAACTGGTTCCGGGGGCGTTGAACGGGAGCTCCGGCGTGGTTCGCTATCCGGCGGCATTCGGAATTTCTGAATGTTGACCGTTTGTGGCTTGTCGCATAACAGCGGGAGCGGGTTTGTTCTTCACAAGCCCGCTCCCTGTTTCATGTTTTACGGAGGCGTTTCAATCCTCCGTCCGTTGCCGGATTATTCGGCGACCTCTTCGAATTGGTCCTTGCCGACACCGCAAACGGGGCAAACCCAATCTTCGGGAATCTCCTCAAAGGCGGTTCCGGGGGCGATACCTCCGTCGGGATCGCCGACTGCCGGGTCGTAAACCCAGTCGCAGACTACACAACGATACTTTTTCATCTTTTTTCGTGTTTTAATGGTGAATAATGGTGTGGATATGCAAATAGATTGCCGGGATCGCTCCGGCCGGTTTTCGGGAATTTCGCCCGCCTTTTCCCGGCGTTTTTCGGCGCCATTCCGGCTGTTTCCCGACTCCGGGACCGTCAGTTCCGCGTCCTTCTGTTCCGCGTCCTTCTGCCCCGTAGCCTCTTGTCCCGAGCCTTTTTGTTCTGTGACCTCTTGCCTCGTGGCCTCCAGTTCCGAGCCTTTTTGTTCCGCGTCCTTTTGCCCCGAAACCTCCTGTTCCGGGCCCTCTTCCTCCTCGTCGATCTCCTCGTCGTCGGGGCGGTTCCCGCCGGGCGGGGTGAGTTCGGCGACCAGCCGGTCGGCATCGGCGCACGAGACGTAGAGCCGGTCGTCGTAAATATCGGTGATCTCAACGAAATTGCGCCACTCCGAGGCGTAAATCCTCACGCGGTCGAGCCTTCGCAGGTCGATGAAGTGGCCGTAGTACCCGAAGAACCCGTATCCTCCGAAGATCGGGATGAACCACTTCATGCGGCGAGTCTCGACCCGTCGGACCGAAGCGATTTCGTCGCGGCGGATCTCGGTGATGTCCAGCAGACAGCGTACTTCGATGCGATCCTCCGAGACGACGATCTTGCGGGGAATCGAGAGGGCCATCAGGGCGATGAGTGCGACGATGAACGAGGTGAACCACGCCGAGAGATACCCGCCTTCGTAGAGGTGGTAGAGCGCCCAACCCAACAGTGCGAAGACGATCAGGTAGATGATCGACACGTAGATCGTGCGACGGGAAAACCGGTATTTGTAGACGCTCTGCATCGGCTGGTTTGCGTAAGGTTGGTATTCGGAGTTTGTTCGGTCGGGGTTATTGCACCTGCTCGGAGCCCCGCTTCTCTGTTTCGGCCTCTGCGGCCTCTGCTTCGGCCTCCTGGCGGGCGGTGAGGATGGCCTCGGCGATGGCAAAATCCTCGGGGGTGGTGAGCTTGAGGTTGCCGCGTTCGCCCGGTGCGAGCGAGACGGGGTAGCCGGCGGCCTCCACGACCGAGGCATCGTCGGTGAAGCGGCTCTGATACTCAACGCCGTAGGCTTCGCGCAGGAGCCAGCTTCGGAAGACCTGCGGGGTCTGTACGATGCGCAGACGGCTGCGGTCTACGGGGTGCGAACGGGGATCCGCAGCCGGTTCCGAATCCGCCTCGATCTCGCGGAACGAATCGACGGGCTCCACGACGGGAATGGCGGCGCCGTACCGTACGGCCGTCTCGACCACGCGGCGGATCATCTCCGCCGTCCCCAGGGGGCGCACACCGTCCTGGACGGCAATCAGATCGGGGTCGCTCTTCAGGGCCTGCAGCCCGCAGCGCACCGAGTCGAACCGCTCGGCGCCACCCGCCACGATGCGGTGAGGTGCGACGTCAAAACGGGCCTTGAGGTTTTCCCAGAAGGGAATGTGCTGTTCGGGGAGCACGACGACGATCTCGGCTCCGGGCAGTGCTGCGGCGAACGTCCCGATCGTGCGGGCCAGCACGGGCATCCCGCCCAGCAGTCGGAACTGCTTGGGAAGTCCCTCTCCCATGCGGCGGCCGCTTCCTCCGGCCACGATGATGACTGCGATGCGTTCCATGAGCGGACTATTTCTGACCTTCGGCAACCGGGGCTGCGGCGGCATCGGGCAGCGTCAGCGAGTCGAGCTGGGTGATCCGCTCTTCGGGTTTCACGTCGCCGTTGAGTTCGGCCATGATGCGGTCGCGGACGAATTCGAACAGGGCGCGGTTCTCCTTCGAGATGGGCTCGGCGGGTTCCGAGGGGATCTTCAGCGGGTCGATGGGCGTGCCGTTTTTCCAGACGCGGTAGTCGAGGTGGGGCCCCGTCGAGGCGCCTGTCGATCCGACGTAGCCGATCAACTGCCCCTGCGAGACGCGCGTCCCCTTCGAAATGCCCTTGGCATATCCGCTCAGGTGGAGATAACCGGTCTGGAGGTTTCCCGGATGCTTGATCTTGAGGGTGTTGCCGCCACCGCCGCCCCAGCCCTTGAAGATCACCACGCCGTCAGCCACGGCATGTACGGGGGTACCCTTCGGTGCGGCGTAGTCGACCCCGGTGTGGGGACGGTATACCTTGTAAATGGGGTGCTTGCGGGCGTAGGTGAAGCGTGAGCTGATGCGCGAATACTTCAGCGGAGCCTTGAGCATCTGCTTGCGGAGGCTGCCGCCGTCGGCCTCCCAGTACTGGATCTTGCCGCCCTGGCGGAACGGGATGGCGTAGAACTCCTTGCCGCTTTGGACGAATTTTGCGCCCCAGATGCGCCCGATGCCGACCGAGACGCTGTCGTCGATGAACCGCTCGTCGTAGATCACCGTGAAGCTGTCGCCCTTCTGGATGCCGAAGAAGTCGACCGTCCACTGGTAGATCTCCTCCATTTCGGCGGCCAGGGCAAAGGGAAGGTCCTGCTCCATGATGGCGCCCCAGAGCGAGGAGTTGATCACGGCGCTCTTTTTCGTACGGCGCAGGGTGTACTCCTTGCAGTCCTTGCGCACGGAGACGGAGTCGTTGTCGTGGAATCCGAAGACGACATAGTCCGTGACGGAGGTTTCGTAAACGAGCCAGTCGAGGTGGGGGGCATAGAGCGAGTCTTCGTGGATGAAGGCCGTGTACTTGTGTCCGGCGCGGATGTTGCGCAGCGGGAAGGTCTCCCGGGAGGCTTTGTCGAGGCGGTCGACAACTACGGCCGAGACCCCGAAACGGTTGAGAATTCCGCCCATGGTCTCACCGTTGCCGACTTCGCCGGTTTCGGTTCGGTAGTTGTCTGCATTGATTCCATAGAGGAGGTTTTCGGGTGCGGCCGCTTCGGCGGCATCCTCGTTTTCAGCCGTGTGGCGGCCGCAAGCGGTGGCTCCGAGGAGGAGCAGTGCGGCGAAAAGGATTTTCGGATTTTTCATAGCTACGGGCAAAGATACGAAAAAAAACGGATTGCGGAGGGTCGCGGCCCCGGCTTTTCGCCGTGTGGCGTGAGAAAGTTTTCCGGGGCGCGGCGGAGGGGACCCGGAGGCGGTTTTTCCGTGTCAGGTTTTGGAGATGGTCTGTTTTTTGCGGGGAAAGGCCAGATTTGCGGTGTTTGGTTTGGCGGTCCGGATAATAATTCGTATCTTTGAAAGTTATCTGTTCAAACCGGTAGAAAGATGCTCAAATGCCTGCTCGCGCCTGCGGCGTTTCTCTATAAGATGGGGGTGACGTTCCGTCACCGCCTCTTCGACTGGGGGTTGCTCAAGAGCGAGAAGTTCGACATCCCGATCATCTGCATCGGCAACATCACCGTCGGCGGAACGGGCAAGACCCCGATGGCCGAAATGGTGATCGCCTACATGTCGCAGATGCACCGTGTGGCGCTGCTTTCGCGGGGCTACGGACGTCGTACGAAGGGCTATCTGGAGGTGAGCACCGACTCCCACTACCGGGATGTGGGCGACGAGCCGCTGCAAATCAAACTCAAGTTTCCGGATACGGTGGTCGTGGTGTGCGAGAAACGCGCGGAGGGAATCCGGCGCTTGCGCGCCGAACACCCCGAGGTGGACCTGATCATCATGGACGACGGATTCCAGCACCGCTACGTGGAGCCGAAGATCAACGTCGTGATGATCGATGCCACGCGCCCCGTTCAGCACGACCGGATGCTTCCGGTGGGTACGCTGCGCGATCTTCCGGAGGAGCTGCACCGGGCCCACTACTTCGTGGTGACGAAGTGCCCCGAACACATGGCGCCGATCGACCGCCGGATTCTGCGCAAGGTGCTGATTCAGGTGGCCTACCAGCGGGTCTACTTCACGCGTTTCGAGAGCTTTATGCCCCAGCCGCTCTATGCCGACGAGGCGGCGGACGGCTCGCTGACCCAGGGCCGGGCGGTGATCGCCCTGTCTGGAATCGGAAATCCGGCTCCGTTCCTGCAGTCGCTGCGCGAACGCTACAAGGTGGTTGCGGAGATGACGCTGGACGACCACCATGTCTATAAGGTCCGGGACATGAACGCGCTGAAGGCGCTGCTGGCGAAGTATCCCGGAGCGGTGATCGTCACCACGGAGAAGGATGCCGTAAAAATGACCAACCGGGCGAAAATCCCGCCGGAAGTTCGCCGGGCGCTCTACTACCAACCGATCAATATTTCATTCATAGAGGATTCGGCAACGGATTTTCTGCAAAAACTGGAAGAAGATGTTAGAGGAAATTAAACGAACCGCAGCCTTCATCAAGGAACATACGGGGGACTTTGCTCCCGAAGTGGGTATTGTGCTGGGAACCGGCCTGGGCGGCTTCGCCGACGGGATCGAGACCCTCTATACGCTGGAATACAAGAATATACCTGGTTTCCCGGTCTCGACGGTCGAGGGGCACAAGGGACGCCTGATCTTCGGCCGGGTCGCCGGTCGCAAGGTCGTGGCCATGCAGGGGCGCTTCCACTACTACGAGGGTTATACGATGCAGCAGGTGACCTTCCCGATCCGGGTGATGCAGCAACTGGGCATCCGCTACCTCTTCGTGTCGAACGCTTCGGGCGGGATCAACACCTCGTTCCGGGTGGGCGACCTGATGGTCATCACGGACCATATCAACCTGATGCCCAACCCGCTGATCGGTCGCAACATCGCAGAGCTGGGCCCCCGCTTCCCGGACATGCACAACTGCTACGACAAGGAGTTGATCGCCGCGGCGACGCGGATTGCCGAGGAGGAGGGGATCAAGCTGCAGTACGGCGTCTATGTGGGCGGAACGGGCCCGACGTTCGAGACGCAGGCCGAATACCGCTACTTCAAGGCCATCGGAGGCGATGCGGCGGGTATGTCGACGGTCCCGGAGGTGATCGTGGCGCGTCACATGTCGATTCCGGTCTTCGGGGTCTCGGTGATTACGAACTGCGGGCTCTCGGACGAGGTGGGCGACCACGAGGATGTCCAGCGCCAGGGAAAGAAGGCCGGCGTGAAGATGGAGCAGCTCTTCAAACGGATGATCGAAAATCTGAAATAAGAGAATGGTAAACAAGGTGATCTTGATCGGCAACGTGGGTATGGACCCGGAGGTCCGCACGTTGGAAGGCGGGGCAAAGGTGGCCCGCGTGCGTCTGGCTACGACCGAACGGTTGTACGACCGGCAGTCGAACGAAACGAAGGAACACACCGAGTGGCATACGATTACGCTGTGGCGGGGTCTGGCCGATGTGGTGGACCGCTACGTGCGCAAGGGAACGCAGATCTATGTCGAAGGGCGTCTGCGCACCCGGGAGTGGATGGACAAGGACAACAACAAACGCTATACGACGGAGATTCTGGCCGATACGATGAATCTGCTGGGTCGCCGCTCGGATAACCCGGCTTCGGATGGCGCTCCGGCGGGATACGGCGCGCAACCGCAGGGCGGCTATCAGCAGGGTGGCTACCAACAGACCGGCTATCAGCAAGGCGGTTACCAGCAGGGCGGAGCTCCGACGGGAGGATATTCGCAACCGCAACCGCAGCCGCAGGCACAGCCTCAGCAGCCGGTTACGCCTCCGGCGGACGATCCGGACGACCTGCCGTTCTGACGGACGGCCTGTTCGGGGGCCGTGCAGAGGGGCTGTCCGGAGGGGACTGTCTGGGGGGGGAGCTTTCGGCGGGACCGTCCGGCGGGACCGTCCGGAGGAAACATTCGGCAAGCCCGTTCTGAGACGGGTGTTTGGAGGGTGCGTTCGGGAATTCCACACCGACGAACAATGCTCTGAAAGATACTTTTTGCCCCTGCCGGTTATCCGGCAGGGGCAGTTTTTGCAGGGTTCCGGAAAGAACGACTGGGAGTTCCCCGCAGAAGTCGTCTCTGTCCCTCTTTTCGTTCAACTCCGCTCCCGGAATCGAGCCCCTCTAAAACCAACTTTTCTCTGTTTCGCTGGCTGCGGGTCGTTCTTGAGCATAAGGATCATAATGGGGAATGCGGCAGCCGTACTCTTTCAGGGATGCTATTCGACCGTTTTGCCACTCGATGACCGAGATGCCGTCGAAACGCTCCGTCCGTCCGTCATCCATGCGGTCCTCGAAGAACCATTCGACATAACTCCGTTCTTCGGAGTGGGTGTAGCGCCGGATCTCCCAGGCAATGACCCGGCCTCGGGTGTTCCACTCCCGAAACCAGTGTTCGACGGCTTTGCTTCCCCGGTATTCGGGTCCCCAACTCTCGGTATAGAGACAATCCGGAGTAAAAAGTTCCTCTATCGCCGGCTCCTCCTTGCGGAGCCACATGCCGAACCAATGTTCGATTTTTCTTTCGCGTTCCTTCGGGTCCATTGCCGTTACTCTTTTTTTCGGATCTTCAGCCGCTCCCATAACCCCTGCGGAATCAACTTCCAACCGAATACCAGCCAGGCATAGCGACGGTCGATTACCACCCGCCGACGGGGTTTTCGCAATACCTGCATGATTTTCCGGGCGACCTTTTCGGTGTTCATCAACATCGGGTAGTCTCCGTCCTTGGCGAGCAGGGGCGTGGCGACGAATCCGGGTCGGATGTCCGTAAACCGGATTTCGTACCCCTCCATGCGGGCGAGTTGCGCGAGGGCGTCGATGTAGGTGTTCTGCATCCGTTTGGTAGCCGAGTAGGCGGGTGCAGCTCCGAGGCCCTTGGTCCCGGCAATCGAGCTGATGACGGCCAGATGTCCGCCGCCATGGCTGCGGAAGTAGTGGAAAGCGGCGACGATCATTCTTACGAATCCTTCGCCGTTTGTCCGGAGGGTTTCGAGTTCGATATTGGGGCGCAGATCGGTGTTGCGGCTTCCGATTCCCGACGAATGGAGGTAGATATCCATACCTCCGAGGCGTTCGATGAGCCGATTCAGCCGTTCGGGGGCATCTTCGTGCGTGACATCCAGAGGCTCGATCTCGACCTGATCCGGCGCTTCGGCCCGCAACGCTTCGAGGGCTTCGAGCCACCGTCCGGCAGCCCCTACGCGCCACCCTTCACGGATGCAGAGCCGGGCGGTTTCGAGCCCGAGTCCGGAGGTGGCGCCTGCGATGACGATCCGTTTCATGACGGAGAGGTTTTGGTTTGTAACGACAAGATAGGCCTTCTTTTCGGGATTTGCAACTCCATTCCGTCGTTGTTATCCGGAAGTTGGGGTTACTCTTTATCGTCGAGCCGGTATTGCACGCATTCGATCCCCACGCGGCGCAGCAGGTCGAGCCCCTCTTCCGAGCGGTAGTCGTCCGAATAGACCACACGGCGGATTCCGGCCTGGATGATGAGTTTCGAACACTCGATGCAGGGAGCTGCGGTGATGTAGAGGGTCGAACCGTCGCAGTTGTTGGCTGATTTTGCGACTTTGGTGATGGCATTTGCCTCGGCGTGAAGGACGTAGGATTTGGTTTTTCCGTTTTCGTCCTCGCAGATGTTCTCGAAACCCGAAGGGGTACCGTTGTAGCCGTCGGAAATGATCATCTTGTCCTTGACGATCAGTGCTCCGACCTTGCGGCGGACGCAGTAGGAGTTTTCGGCCCAGATACGCGCCATGCGGAGATAGCGCAGGTCGAGTTGGTGTTGTTTTTCTTCCTGGTAACCCATGGTTTTCGGTTTTTGTTGGTTATGAACAGGCCCGGAAAGCGCTGTTCCCAGCGACCTTCCGGACCGTTTTCGCGCGGTTGTCGGGCAACGGAGGCTCAGAACCCCGTTTTGGTTCCATCCCCCACAAAAGGGTTTTCGTGAAGCCACCCCCCCCTGGAAGGGGCAACAAAGGATCAAAAAACTGTTGTGGCTTCATCCGGGGGACGGGGCAACGGCGGCTCAGAGCCCCGTTTTGGTTCCATCCCCCATAAAAGGGCTCTCTTAGAGCCCCTTGCCGTGGCAGTTTTTGTACTTCTTGCCGCTGCCGCAGGGACAGGGATCGTTTCGCCCGACCTTCTTCTCGACATGCAGAGGCATGGGCTTCTGGCGCTCCTGCTGCCCGGCCTGCGCCGCAGCCTGCATTCTCGAAGCCTGGAGCTTGTTGACGTCGACCTTGGCCCGACGTTCCCGTTCCATCTGCTGACGCTTGGCCTCGTCGACGTTCTGGTCGCGGACGGGGATGTAGGCTTTGTTGAGGATCGAGAGCACCTCGCGGTTGACCTTGATGAGCATCTTGGAGAAGAGCCCGAAGGATTCGAACTTGTAGATCAGCAGGGGGTCCTTCTGCTCGTAGGTTGCATTCTGCACGCTCTGGCGCAGGTCGTCCATCTCGCGCAGGTGCTCACGCCAGGCATCGTCGATGGTGGTGAACATCACGACCTTGGAGAAAACCTTGTAGATTTCGGCGCCGTCGGTCTCCTGACACTTGCGGAGGTTGACCGGGACGTTGTATCCGAGGTGTCCGTCGGTGATCGGGAAGTAGATGTTCGAGTCGAGCTGGTCTTTGCGGTCCTCGTAGATGCGCTGCATGACGGGACGCACGGTGTCGGCTACGGCTTTGGCGCGGCGTGCATAGGCCTCCTTGAGCGCCTTGACGATCGCCTCGACCAGTTCGGCGGGTTTTGCAGCCTCGTAGGCAGCCTGATCGAGTGCGGGCTCCACGGCGACCTGACGGATCAGCTCCATGCGGAATTCGTCGTATTCGATGCCGCGGCACTCCTCGACGAAGTTGTCGGCGAAATCGTACATGATGTTGTTCAGGTCGATTTCGATGCGTTCGCCGTAGAGGGCGTGGCGGCGCCGGGTGTAGATGACCTCCCGCTGGGAGTTCATCACGTCATCGTATTCGAGCAGTCGCTTGCGGATTCCGAAGTTGTTCTCCTCGACCTTCTTCTGGGCGCGCTCGATGGCCTTGGTCATCATGCCGGCCTGGATCACCTCGCCCTCCTTCAGCCCCATGCGGTCCATCATGGTGGCGATACGTCCCGAGCCGAAGAGACGCATCAGGTCGTCTTCGAGCGAGACGAAGAACTGCGACGATCCGGGGTCACCCTGACGTCCGGCACGACCGCGCAACTGGCGGTCTACGCGTCGGCTTTCGTGGCGCTCGGTACCGATGATGGCCAGACCGCCTGCGGCCTTGACCTCGGGCGTGAGCTTGATGTCGGTACCACGACCTGCCATGTTCGTTGCGATGGTCACCTGTCCCGAGCGTCCGGCTTCGGCGACGACCTGTGCTTCGAGGGCGTGCTGCTTGGCATTGAGGACGTTGTGCTTGATTCCGCGCAGTTTGAGCATGCGGCTCAGCAGCTCGGAGATCTCCACCGAGGTGGTACCCACGAGGACCGGACGGCC
Organism: Candidatus Alistipes intestinigallinarum; assembly: GCA_019115745.1. Lineage (GTDB taxonomy): Bacteria > Bacteroidota > Bacteroidia > Bacteroidales > Rikenellaceae > Alistipes > Alistipes intestinigallinarum. Next base: position 12,864 of record DXDA01000064.1, on the reverse strand, counting down.
TTCGCCGACGAGCCGGACGATCTCCTCGATGACGGCATTGTACTTTTCACGCTTGGTCTTGTAGATGAGGTCCTGGCGGTCGTCGCGGATGACGGGGCGGTTCGTGGGGATGACCACGACGTCGAGTTTGTAGATGCTCCAGAACTCCGAAGCCTCGGTTTCGGCCGTACCGGTCATACCGGCCAGCTTGTGATACATGCGGAAGTAGTTCTGGAGGGTGATGGTCGCAAAGGTCTGCGTGGCGGCCTCGACCTTGACGTGCTCCTTGGCCTCGATGGCCTGGTGGAGTCCGTCGGAGTAGCGGCGGCCTTCGAGGATACGTCCGGTCTGCTCGTCGACGATCTTGACCTTGTTGTCCATGACGACGTACTCGATGTCCTTTTCGAACATCGCAAAGGCCTTCAGCAACTGGTTCACCGTGTGCACGCGCTCCGACTTGACGGCGTAGTCGTTGATCACCTCGTCGCGTTTGGCCGCCTTCTCTTCGGGCGAGAGCGTGCTCTTCTCCAGTTCGGCGACCTCGGCTCCGATGTCGGGAAGGACGAAGAACCCGTCCTCCTTGAAGTAGTTCGACAGCACCTCGTGACCCTTGTCGGTCAGCTCGACGGAGTTGAGTTTCTCGTCGATGACGAAGAAGAGGTCGTCGGTGATCTCGGGCATCCGACGGTTGTTGTCCTGCATGTAGACGTTCTCGGTCTTCTGCATGAGGGCCTTGACACCCTGCTCCGAGAGGTATTTGATCAGCGGTTTGTACTTCGGGAGACCCTTGTGCGCGCGGTAGAGCTTGATGCCTCCCTCCTCGGTCTTGCCGGCGGTGATGAGCTGGCGAGCCTCGGCCAGGAGCTGCGTGACAAGGTTTTTCTGGAGGTTGTAGAGGTGGTCGATGGCCGGGCAGTACTGCTCGAACATCTGGTCGTCGCCCTTGGGCACGGGACCGGAGATGATCAGCGGCGTACGGGCGTCGTCGATCAACACCGAGTCGACCTCGTCGACGATGGCGAAGTGGTGCTTGCGCTGCACGAGGTCCTTGGGCGAAGAGGCCATGTTGTCGCGCAGGTAGTCGAAACCGTACTCGTTGTTCGTACCGAACGTAATGTCGGCCATGTAGGCCTTGCGGCGGGCGTCGGAGTTGGGCTGGGTGTCGTCGATGCAGGCGACCGAGAGTCCGTGGAACTCGTACATCGGGCCCATCCACTCGGAGTCACGCTTGGCCAGGTAGTTGTTCACCGTAACCATGTGCACGCCCTTGCGGGCCAGTGCGTTGAGGAATACGGGGAGCGTTGCGACGAGGGTCTTGCCTTCACCCGTAGCCATCTCGGCGATCTTGCCCTGGTGGAGCACCACGCCGCCGAAGAGCTGGACGTCGTAGTGGATCATGTCCCACTTGACGTCGTTGCCGCCGGCCATCCAGTGCGTAGCGTAGACGGCCTTGTCGCCGTCGATGGTGACGAAATCCTTCGAAGCGGCGAGTTCGCGGTCGAAGTCGTTTGCCGTGACGACGACGGTGTCGTTCTGTGCGAAGCGGCGTGCGGTATCCTTCATGATGGCGAAGGCTTCGGGGAGGATCCGGTCGAGGATCTCCTCGATCCGCTCGTCGATGCGCTTGGTGGTTTCGTCGATCTCCTTGGAGATCTTCTCCTTCTCTTCGAGGGAGGTTTCGGGTTTTTCGAGTTCGGCCTTCAGTTCGACGATGCGGGCTTCGTCGGCGGCGATGAAGTCGGCGATCTGCTTTTTGAGGTCTTCGCTGCGGGCGCGGAGCTCGTCGTTGGAGAGGGCCTCGATCGTCGGGTAGATGGCCTTGATTTTCTGCAGATAGGGTTCGATCAGTTTGCGGTCCTTGTCGGCTTTCGAACCGAAGAGGGCTTTGATGATACTGGCAACTATATCCATAAGTTTTGAGTTATTTTCGGATTTTCGGTTGTAAATCCTACAAAGATACTCATTTTTCGGGAAATGCGAAAAAAATGGCCGTCTAATCCGCCTCACTCTTCCGCAAGGGGCGATTTTTATGCCTGAAGGGTGTTTTTTCAGTGCATTTCGGGGATTTCCCGAAGGATCCGACGCCCGACGGGGCATTCGGTGCAGCGGTGTGCCGCACAATACTCCGTTGCGAGTTGCAGGAGGGCCTGGCTTTCGAAGGCGTTGCGGGGCCGTACGCCGGCGGCGGCCCATTCGCGCATGTAGCGGTTGTCCTCGGCCGGGAGCCGTTCGAGGAGAGCGAGGGCGCTGTCGCGCAGCCGTTCGCTGGAGGTGTAGCTTCCGTAGGCGAACTGAAGGATCGCTACGAGATTGATTCCGATGATGTTGGCCTTGAAAGCCCCGATGCGTTTCGGACGGGCGTCGCTTTCGGAGCCGGGGATGAAGTGGGTTTTCCAGTAGTCGGAGGCTTCGACGCCGAAGAGCCGGCGCACATCCTCCTCGGTACGGCAGGCCATCGTCCGCTCCACGAGAAAATCATCCTGTGCGAAGAACTCCGCAGCCTGGGCCAGCCGCAGTACGGGATGGTTTGCGGGGCGGATTTCGGACAGCTCCCAGGCTGCGGCATCCAGGGGCTTGATTTCGTATTTGGCGGCCAGATGCTCGAAGTTGCGGCGGAGGTTGAGCGTGTATTCGTCGTGCCGGTAGAGCTCCAGCAGCCCCGAGGCCCCGAACAGCATCGCCTCGATGGCGTGCGGGACGCGTCGTTCGCGCAGGACGATCCGATAGGGGACGCGGCGGGCCAGTTCGAGATAGGCCTCCTGATTGCGGCGGTCGCCGAGCGTGCGGAAATAGAGCAGGTAGAAGGTCTGGTTCCAGTTTTCGACGGCCTCCGTCCGGAGGGCCTCCACGGTACGCATCTTGCGCTGGAGGCGGTCGAAGAGCAGCGCCGTGCAGATTTCGGTCCGCTGGAGCGGGTCGAGGGCCGCGAGATACCCGCCGCAGGCGTGTTCTCCGGCCCGGGCTTCGAGCCGTCGGGCCATCCGCTGTGCGGCATCGCCGGCTTTTCCGCCGTTTCTCCCGTCCGTTGCGCCGCCCATCGTCACAGCATATTGAGTTCGAGCAGCGCCTCTTCGGACATCATGCTCTTGTCCCAGACGGGATCGAACGTGAGAATGACATTCACCGACTTCACGCCCTTGACCTTGGCGACCTGCAGGTTGACATCCGCGACGAGCATGTCGGCCATCGGGCAGTTGGGGGCCGTCAGGGTCATGCGGATCGTGGCCACGCCGTCGGGCGTGTAGTCGATTTCGTAGACCAGACCGAGATCGTAAATATTGACCGGAATCTCCGGATCGTATATGTTCTTGAGCGTCGCAACGATCTCCTTCTCGACCTCAAGAATCTCTTCGGGTGTCATCTTTTCCTGGATTTCATGCATTACCTGTCGTCCCTCCCTGCTGCGGGCTCGGGAGGGTTGGGAAGTTGTCGGAGGGTTACTCCTCCTTTTTCGGCGCTTGCTCCCCGGCTTCGACCTTGGCCTCGAAGGCCAGGGCGTAGAGCCGCATCTGCTTGACCATGGCCAGCAGTCCGTTGGCGCGCGTCGGGGAGAGGTTGGCACTCAGCCCGATGGCGTCGATGAAGTAGAGTTCCGTATCGAGGATCTCCTTCGGGGTGCGTCCGTTGAGCACGCGAATCAGCAGGGCGATGATCCCCTTGGTGATGATGGCGTCGCTGTCGGCGGCGTAGTAGACGCGTCCACCGTCGAGCCGGGCGTCGACCCACACGCGGGACTGGCACCCCTGAATGAGATACTGTTCCGTGCGGTGCTCGGGGACGATGGCCGGGAGCGTCTCGCTCAGACCGATCAGGTAGTCGTATTTGTCGAGCCAGTCGTCGAAGACCGAGAACTCCTCGATGATTTCATCCTGAATCTTATCCATATTTTTTCCTGTTTCAACTTTTCTTAATCCAATATCCGGGCCGTCCGCTTCCGACCTCCGGCCCGCCCTTTTCCGACGTTCCGGACCTTCTGCTTCTGCCCCCCCCTCCCCGTTTGACTCCGGTCCGCCCGTTTCTGCGGCTCCGGGTCGCTGCGGGGGCTACATCTCCACGATCTCCTCCAAGGCGTTGCCTTCCGTGGCGACGGGCTCGCGCACCCCGGCCATGCGGGCCAGCGTGGGGGCCACGGAGGTCATCTCCACGCGGCGGTTTACGCGCAGCGGCCCGGCCCCTTCGCCGTAGAAGAGGAGCGGCACCTCGGTGTCGTAGCCGTACATCGATCCGGACATCGACCAGCAGCGCTCCTGCTCCTCGATCCAGCCGGGCATCAGGTTGAGGATCACGTCTCCCGAACGCCGGGGATAGAAACTGTTCTGCATCTTGCGGGCGTATCCGCTTCCGAAGTAGCTCGTACGCATGGCCGAGGCGGCCAGGGCGTGCGACACGCCGCTGAACTGCATGGCGAAGATCGCCACCTCGTTCTGCACTTCGGCGAGGTTCAGTCCCCGTTCGTAGATGAGGTTATGGTTCAGCCACAGCGACTTGTCGGCATACTCCAGCACCCAGTTGCCGGTTCCGTAGCGGACGTTGAGGAATCCGTTGACGATCACCTCGAACTGCCGGTTGTTGAAGCGTTCGGCAGGCTCCCGGCCGGCGTCGTACGAGGGGCTTGTGCCGTGGTCGGAGGTGACGACGACCAGCACCTTGCGCTCCTTGACCTGCGCGAAGGCGAAGGTCAGGAAATCGGCCAGATCGCGGTCCAGCCGGTAGTACATGTCCTCGACCTCGACCGATTCGGGACCGTAGGCCTCGGCGATACGGCGCGGCGAGTCAAGACAGATATTCAGCAGGTCGGGCGTGGCGTCGGCCCCGAGGCGGTACTGGGCGATGGCCTGCTTGGCCAGCCCCAGGACGGCGGTATTTCCCGCCGGGGTGTAGAGCAGCCGTTCGTAGTCGTTCGTGAGTTTCAGTCGTTGGTTTCCGTCGCGGTCCTCCTCCTGTTTGCTGCGCCCCGAGAGCACGATGTCGTGCTGGCGCGTGTTGAGGTAGCGGCTCTTTTCGAGCAGCGACCGCCATTCGAGCCCGATGTAGGAGAGGTTGTAGCGCTCGCGGTTGCTGCGGGCGATCCACTCCGGAAGCTCGGAGGCGTAGTAGGGCGAAGTGACCCAGTCGCAACGCAGGGAGTCGAGCCAGAAGACCTCGCTGCTGCGTCCTGCGAGCACGACGGCCGACATGGCCTCGGCGGCGATCGTCACGGACTGGCTTCCGGAGTCCTCTTGCACGAGGGTTTCGGCCAGCGTCGGGGCGATCCGGTGGTAGGCTCCGGGGCCCTGTCGGCCGTCGATGAGCTCCACGGTGCGGTTTGTGGTGTAGTCCACCCAGCGCGACCCGATCACGCCGTGGGTCGAGGGCATGGCCCCCGTTGCGAGGGTGGCCAGCGACACGGGGGTCGTGGTCTGGAGGCAGTCGTAGCGGGCGTCGGTGTAGACCGTGCCGCGTTCGGTCAGGAGTCGGAACCCGCCCTCTCCGAAGTTGGCGGCATAGCGGTCGAGATCCCCGGCGCGCATCGACCCGACGACGATCTGGATGATCAGCCGGGGTTGTGCCGGAGCGGTCCGGAGGGCCGCCAGCGCGGCTATGAGGAGCAGAATGAGGCGTTTGTTCATCGTTGCGGATGGATTGGTCGGCAAATTTACGAATTTATTTCGATAGATAGCCGGAAAAGCGCGCTTTCGCGTTGAAAATCGATCTCCGGGAGTGCCGCAATGCGCTCCAGTTGGCGGCGGCAGAAGGCCCGGTGGGCTTCGCTGCGGGGATTGCGGGGCCGATGGGCGGCTGCGGCAACGATCGCTTCGACTTCGGGGAGCAGCAGCCGGGCGCGGTCGTCGAGCGCCGCGGGGATGAACTTCTCCCAGACGTAGGCGATGGCCTGCGGGGCGGGGTGGATGAGGTCGTCGGCGTAGAACCGGTAGTCGCGCAGGTCATCCGTAAGAATCTCGTAGGCTGGAAAATAGTCCACGCACCGGAAGCGCTGCTTCAACTCCTCGGCGGCCAGTCGCAGCGCGGCCTTGCTGACGGAGTTTCCTTCGAGTCCGTCGCCGAGGTGGCGTACGGGGCTGACGGTCAGCAGGATCTGCTTCCTGGCGAGCGGACCTTCGACGAGACTGCCGAGACTCTCGACGATCTCCGCAACGCCGAGTCTTCGTCTTGTAAATTCAGAGGCGGGGCGCCGGTGGCAGTTGGCGACAACCTTGCCGTTGTGTTCGTAGACCCAGGCCGTACCGAGGGTGAGGATCACGCGGTCGGCCGTGCGGAGCGCTTCGGCCCCGGCCTGCCGCGCGGCGTTCATGCGGCGCAGGGCCTCGTCGGCCGTCGGGGCCGAGAAGTCGCCGTGGAAGCCGTAGTGGTACCACATCTCGCCGTCGAAACCCAGCTCTTCGCGGGTGACGGGCGTGGGAGAGGCGTAGCTGCGGATCGCCGCGGCAATCGACAACGGGTTGAAGAGGATGCCCGACGGGTTTTCGACGACGTGGAACTTCGCTGCGGCAAGCCGTCCGGCAATGTGTGCCGCAAAGCACGACCCGAGGGTCAGGATGCGGTTGTCATAACCGATGCGCACGGAGAGGGGTGCCGGTTCGATTTCGGTACGGAATTTCATGCGGCAAAAATAGGAAATTTCGTATATTTGTCCTATGATTCTACGAGCAAACTGCAAAATAAATCTGGGCCTGGACATCCTGCGCCGCCGGGCCGACGGTTATCACGATCTGGAGACCGTGATGTTCCCCGTGCGGGGGCTGTATGACGACGTGGAGGTCGTGCGCACCGACACTCCGGGTGTGACGTTTCGGGCCGAGGGGCTCGCGGTGGATTGTGCGGCCGAGGACAACATCTGTCTGAAAGCCTTCCGCCTGATGCGCGACCGTTATGGCGTGGACGGTGTGCGCATCCGGCTGGTGAAGCGCGTGCCGTTCGGTGCCGGGCTGGGCGGCGGGTCGGCTGACGCCACGGCCGTGGTCCTGGCGCTCAACGACCTCTTCACGTTAGGGCTCTCCGAGGAGGAGCTGATCGCACGTGCCGCCGAGTTGGGCAGCGATACCGCCTTCTTCGTGAGAAACTCCCCGCAGTTATGTACCGGGCGGGGTGAGGTGATGGAGCCTTTCCCGCTGGAACTGAGCGGTATGACGCTCGTTATCGTAAAACCCGACGAAGGGGTCTCGACCCGCGAGGCTTATGCCGGTGTGCGGCCCCGGGTGCCGGAGGTGCCGTTGGTTGAGCGGCTGCGGCGTCCCGTCGGGGAGTGGCAGGGCCTGGTAACCAACGACTTCGAGGAGTCGGTCTTCGCCGCACACCCCGCGATCCGGGGCTTCAAGGAGCGACTGTTGGCGGCCAGGGCGGTGTACGCTTCGATGTCCGGAAGCGGTTCGGCTCTTTTCGGGCTCTTTGCCGGACACGGAAAAGGCGAGAAGCTGAAAGCCCTCTCGCCCTTTGTGTTCGAGATTTGATCCGTCTCTTTTACCGCTCTGCTGCGGGGAATTTTTCGGGAATTTTGCCTCCGGGATTTCGAGCCTCCGGGAATCTTTGTCGTTGGGATTTCGAGTCTTCGGCCCCCCCCTTCTCCGATTCTATTTGTCGGCCGAAACCGGAATCTTGGCGATCCGGTTGGCGTGGCGGCCCCCCTCGAACTGCGCCGCAAAGAACGCGTCGAGCATCTGCACTGCCTCGTCATTGGTGATGAACCGCGCCGGGAAGACGATCACGTTCGCGTCGTTGTGGCGCCGGATCAGCGTGGCGATCTCCGGATCCCAGCAGAGACCCGCCCGGATTCCCTGGTGCTTGTTCAGCGTGATGGCCATCCCCTCGCCCGAGCCGCACAGCGCGACGCCCAGCGCGACTTCGCCCTTCTCGACCGCTTCGGCCAGCGGGTGTGCGAAGTCCGGGTAGTCGACACTCTCCGGGGAGTCCGTTCCGAAATCCAGCACCTCGTAGCCCATGGCATCGAGGTAGCCTACCAGGAATTCCTTCATTTCATAGCCGGCGTGGTCGCTGGCAATTCCGATCTTGCTCATCGTATCTCGTGTTTTTGGTTCTCTTTTCGACAAAGTTAACGAAAATATCGCTCCGGACATCCTCCAAAACGGCGAATTTTGCCTTTTCGATGGAATTTCGAAGGCTTTCGGAACGAAATAGTCCCGAAAAGCCTGCTTTCGTTTGCTGCGCTACGCTCCTTTTCCTATTTTTGCCGTGTGAAAACGCTGCTCGTAATCCTTGGCGCGCTGGCGCTCCTTCTGGGGTTGATCGGCATCTTCGTGCCGCTGCTCCCCACCACGCCCTTCCTGCTGTTGGCTGCGGCACTCTGGGTGCGCTCCTCCCCGAAGCTCTACGGCTGGCTGCTGGCTCACCGACGGCTCGGGCCCTATATCCGCAATTTCCGCGAAAACCGCGCCATTCCGCTCCACGCCAAGATCCTCTCCGTCACGCTGCTCTGGGGAACGCTCCTCTATTGTATCGTGGCGGTGGTCAACGCCTGGTGGTGGGCGCAGTTGTCCTTGTTGGCCGTGGCCGTCGGCGTTACGTGGCACATCCTTTCGTTCGCCACGCTGCGCAAGTAGGGGGTGGCAGGGGAGATTCTGGCCCTCTGGAGGCGCTTGGGGTTGACGGGGTTGGGGCTGACGGGGTTGACGGAGGCTGGTCTTGTCGGCCCGGCTTCGCACCGTTCCCGCTCAGCCCCGCCCCTCTCGGAAAATCTACTCCGGAAGTCCCTCGGAAGCCTTCTCTTCGTCCGAAAGTATCTCCTTCAGACGGTATTTCACCGACCATGCGTCGTCGGTCGTGGCGCTCTCGTCGAAGACGGCGACCGGTTGGATCCGCAGCCGGTATTCGTGTCCGGGTGTGAAGTCGAATCCTTCGATCGCTCCCGAGATAGTTTGCCACGGCGCATCATCTCCGTAACGCAGGTCTCGGATCCAGTAGGACGGAGTCTCTCCGGCGGGGCGTTCCGAGGCGACGAGCACCTCGCATTCGGGGCTGAGCGTTAGCGGGTCGACCGGCATTTCGGCTGCCGTGCGCGAAAGTTGCTCCTCCATCGTATAGCGCTTGTCCGGCGCATCGGCGGGCGGGTTGGCAATCGGCTCGATCCGCACGCGCAGCGTCGTCTGGTAGCCCCGTTCGAAGGTGAAGCCCTCGATCCGGGCCGCCGTGGTCTCCCAGGTGGCGTTCTCGCCCTTGCGGACGATGTAGGCCGGGACATGCCCGAAGCCCATGGTGATGCCCGCCACGCCCTTCTCGGGGGCGATGGTCCAGATTTCGGTGCGTGATTCGTCGTCGTTGTTGCAGGAGCCCAGCGTGAAGGGCAGCAACAGGAAAAGAAGAAGTCGTTTCATGGTTCCTGGTTTTTTTGAGTGTGAGGTTTTCATGAAAAAAACGCTTCGGATGCCGCAATACTGCGTGGAAACACAAAAAAATATTTCGGATGCCGCAATATGGCATGAATACACAAAAGAACGGACCGAAGTCCGTTCTTTCGCATTCCCCTCTCCATGCCGTCGGCCCACCAGGGCAGGTAGGGAAGGTCGCTATTTCGCCGCGCGTTTGCGGTCGTTTTCGTTCAGCAGGATCTTCCTTAGGCGCATGGCGTGCGGCGTAACCTCCACGTACTCGTCGTCCTGGATATACTCCAGCGCCTCTTCCAGCGTGAAGATCTTCGGCGGCACGATCACCGCCTTGTCATCCGAGCCCGAGGCACGCATGTTGGTCAACTGTTTCGACTTGGTGACGTTCACCGTGATGTCGTTCTGCCGCGTGTGCTCGCCGATCACCTGCCCCTCGTAGACCTGGTCCATCGGGCTGATGAAGAAGCGTCCCCGGTCCTGCAGCTTGTCGATCGAGTAGGCGTAGGCCGTGCCCGTCTCGCCCGAGATGATCGAACCGTTGGTCCGCATCTCGATCTCGCCGACCCACGGCTCGAAGTCCTTCAGACGGTGCGTCATGATCGCCTCGCCGGCCGTGGCCGTGAGCATGTTCGAACGCAGCCCGATGATGCCGCGCGAGGGAATGTCGAACTCCAGGCGTGTGCGTTCGCCGTCCGACGACATGTTCGTGAGCGTGCCCTTGCGGCGCGTCACCAGGTCGATCACCGTACCCGAATATTCGTCCGGACAGTCCACGGTCATCTCCTCGATCGGTTCGCACTTCTTGCCGTTGATCTCCTTGATGATGACGTGCGGCTGGCCCACCTGCAGCTCGTAGCCTTCGCGGCGCATCGTCTCGATCAGCACCGAGAGGTGCAGCACGCCGCGTCCGTAGACGTTGAACGAGTCGGCCGACGGTCCCGGCGTCACGCGCAGCGCGAGGTTCTTCTCCAGCTCGCGGTCCAGACGCTCCTTGATGTGGCGCGAGGTGACGTATTTGCCGTCCTTGCCGAAGAAGGGCGAGTTGTTGATCGTGAAGAGCATCGACATCGTCGGTTCGTCGATGGCGATCGGCGGCAGCGGCTCCGGGTTCTCGTAGTCGCAGATCGTGTCGCCGATCTCGAACCCTTCGATACCCATGATCGCGCAGATCTCCCCGCACGGAACCTCGTCGACCTTCTTCTTGCCCAGACCTTCGAAGACCATCAGGTCGCGGATCTTCGTCTTCTGCATCGTTACGCCGTCGCGCTTGGCCAGCGTGACGTTTTGACCCGCCTTCAGGCTTCCGCGCGTCACCTTGCCCACGGCGATGCGGCCCGTATAGGAGGAGTATTCGAGCGACGTGATGAGCATCTGCGGCGTACCCTCGACTTGGGCCGGTTCGGGAATCTCGTCGATGATCGCGTCGAGCAGCGGAACGATCGAATCCGTGCGCTCGTTCCACTTGTGCGACATCCAGCCCTGTTTGGCCGAGCCGTAGATCGTCTTGTAGTCCAACTGCTCCTCGGTGGCGTTGAGCGAGAACATCAGGTCGAAGACCTGCTCGTTGACCACCTCCGGACGGCAGTTCGGCTTGTCCACCTTGTTGATCACCACGATGGGCTTCTTGCCCAGCGCCAGCGCCTTCTGCAGCACGAAGCGCGTCTGCGGCATCGTACCCTCGAAGGCGTCCACCAGCAGCAGAACTCCGTCGCACATGTTCAGCACGCGCTCCACCTCCCCGCCGAAGTCGGCGTGGCCCGGCGTGTCGATGATGTTGATCTTGTAGTCCTTGTAGATCACCGAGACGTTCTTCGAGAGGATCGTGATCCCCCGTTCGCGCTCCAGATCGTTGTTGTCCAGAATCAGGTCGCCCGTCTGCTGGTTGTCACGCAGGATGTGGCCCGCCAGGATCATCTTGTCGACAAGCGTCGTCTTGCCGTGGTCGACGTGGGCGATGATCGCAATGTTGCGCAGTTTTTGCATAAATACGTATTTTGTCGTGCAAAGGTAACAATTTCTCCGGAAAATGTACTACATTTGCTTACTTCCTAAAAAAGTTAAATAATGAAACCCGCATTCAACGTCCGCCAACAGAGCCAGGTCTATATCGGTTCGGCTGCCGAGTTGCTCCCCGAACTCCTCCCCGAAGGACGTGTCGTGGTCGTCTCCGACGCCACCATCGACCGCCTGTACCATCCTCTGCTGACCAGATACGACGCCGTGCTGATCGGTACGGGCGAGAGCATCAAGACCTTGCAGACCGTCGAGACCATCTATCGCCGCTTCATCGAACTCGGCGTCGACCGCGCGACCTTTGTCTTGGCCGTCGGCGGCGGGATCGTCTCCGACGTTGCCGGATTCGCCGCCTCGACCTACATGCGCGGCCTGCGTTTCGGATTCGTCTCCACGACCCTGCTCGGACAGGTCGATGCCTCGGTCGGCGGCAAGAACGGCGTGAATGTCGACGGGTACAAGAACATGGCCGGGACCTTCACCCAGCCGCAGTTCGTCGTCTGCGACCCGGCGCTGCTGCGCTCGCTGCCCGACCGCGAGTTCCGCGCCGGGCTCGCCGAGGTGGTCAAGGCCGCCATCATCGCCGATGCCGATCTCTTCGCCCGCATCGAACAGGTCTCCTTCGAGACGTTGCGTGCCGATACCGATCTGCTGGCCGATGTCATTTCGGCGGCCATCCGCGTCAAGGCCGATATTGTCGAATACGACGAGAAGGAGACCGGCGAACGCCGCAAACTCAACCTCGGACACACCCTTGCCCATGCCATCGAGAAGTCCTCGAACCGCATGAACCACGGCGAAGCCGTCGCGGTCGGAACGGCCCTGATCGCCGGGGCGGCCGTGAAGCTCGGCGTGCTGAAGGACGAGGACCGGCGGCGCATCGAGGCGCTCCTTGTCCGCCTGGGCTTCGACCTCACGCCCCCCGTCGAGATGAAACGGCTCTTGAAGGAGGTCGGCAAGGACAAGAAAAACGAAGACGGCATGTTGCGGATCGTCCTGCCCGTAGGTATTGGTGACTGCGAGGTGCGGAAGATCTCGCCCGAGGCCTTCGCCGCTCTCTTTATATAAGGTGCAAGCGATATAAGGAGCAAGCGATATTGCTGCGTTCCGTTTGCCCGATCCGGCTGTGGCCGGGTCGGGCTTGCTGTTGCATGGTTACGCGTCGGACGCCGGTTCGTCGGATTGCCGCCCGAATTGGCGCCGGTAGTGGTGCGGTGAAAGGCCGCTCTGCGCCTTGAAGAACTTCCCGAACGACGACTGGTCCGAGAAACCGAGCCGGTCGGCAATCTCCTTGATATCCTTGTCGGTGCTCTCCAGATAGCGCCGCGCTTCGGATGCAAGCAATCCCGAGAGATGGGCATAGACCGTATGCCCCGTCGTGCGCTTGACGATCCGCGAGAGGTAGGTCGGCGAGATGTGCAGCGCCTCGGCGTAGAAGCCGATATCGTGGTGCATCCGGTAGTGTTCGACCGAGAGTTTTTTGAATTCCCGAAACAGCAGGTCGGAACGTTTTACACAGAGCGGTTCCGTGGCCGGT
>DXDA01000063.1 GCA_019115745.1 Candidatus Alistipes intestinigallinarum | reverse complement strand
AACAGGGTTTTTCGAAAAAAACGAAGGAGCGGACCCCATCCGGCGGCCCGCCCCTTCCATTGCTTCAACCGATGCTTCAAATCAGCTTCTCCAACCGGTTGACCGTCTTTGCGATCTCGGCATCGGACGGCGTATAGTCTTTCAGCACGCCGGCCAGATACTGCTCGTAGGCGAAGAGGTCGATGACGCCCGTTCCCGAAAGGTTGAAGAGGATGGTCTTCGGCGTCCCCTCCTCCCTGGCCTTCTGCGCCTCGCGGATCGCCGCGGCGATGGCGTGCGTCGATTCCGGGGCGGGGATGATCCCTTCGGTCTGGGCGAAGAGCACCCCGGCGGCGAGGGTCTCGACCTGCGGCACCGACTGCGCCTCGATCAGGCCGTCTTTGAGCAGCTGGCTGACGATCGATCCGGCGCCGTGGTAGCGCAGACCTCCGGCGTGGATGTCCGATGGCTGGAAGTCATGGCCGAGGGTGTACATCGGGATCAGCGGCGTGAAGCCGGCGACATCCCCGAAGTCGTACTGGAACTGCCCGCGGGTGAGCTTCGGGCAGCTCGACGGCTCGACGGCCACGACGCGGATCCGCTTGCCCTCGACGAAGTTCCTGCGCAGGAACGGGAATCCGATTCCGGCGAAGTTGCTGCCGCCGCCGAAGCAGCCGATCACGATGTCGGGTTCGGCGTCGGCCATCTCCATCTGCGTGACGGCCTCCTGCCCGATGACGGTCTGGTGCGGCAGCACGTGGTTCAGGACGCTGCCCAGGCAGTAGCGCGTATCTTCGGGGCGGCGGAGCGCCATCTCAACGGCCTCCGAAATGGCGAGCCCGAGGCTTCCCGAGCAGTGGGGATCGCGGGCGAGGGCGGCGCGTCCCGACTCGGTGATCGTCGAGGGCGAAGCCACACACTCGGCCCCCCAGGTGTTCATCATCAGACGGCGATAGGGTTTCTGGTCGTAGCTGACGCGGACCATGAAGACCTGGAGGTCGATTCCGAAGTGCTTCGAAGCGAAGGCGATCGAGGCGCCCCACTGTCCGGCTCCGGTTTCGGTGGTCAGGTGTTTGATGCCCTGTTTGTAGTTGTAGTAGGCCTGCGGCACGGCGGTATTGGGCTTGTGGGATCCGACCGGCGAGACGCTTTCGTTCTTGAAGTAGATCTTCGCGGGGGTGTCGAGGGCCTTTTCGAGCCCCGTGGCACGCACCAGCGGAGTCGGACGCCATATTTTGTAGATCTCCTGCACCTCTTCGGGAATATCGATGAAGCGTTCGGTGGACATCTCCTGGTCGATGAGTTCCTCGGCGAAGATTGCCGACATCTGCTCCTTGGTGACGGGCTTTTTGGTCTGGGGATGCAACGGCGGGAGGGGTTTCGTGGGCATATCGGCCACGATGTTGTACCATTGTGTCGGCATCTGGTTTTCGGCGAGGCAGAATTTCTTCGTGTTCATGGCGTTTGGAAATTTGAATTATTTGATTTTTGGAGATTCGAGCAAGAAAAAAGCCCGTTGCTTACGGTTCGTAAACAACGGGCTTTTGTGTATTCGATTCGGCTTTACCATACACGCGACGGGGCGCACTCATTGTTCACGAGAGTCAACGGGCGCCACCACCAAGCCTGTATGTTGAAGTTTCGAAGCATGTTTCCGAATTGCTTTTTGCAAATATAAAACGGCGGATCGAGAAAAGCAAATTTTTTACGAATTATTTTCGATACCTAATAATATGGGCCGGGAGGCGTGAAATCCCGGAATAAAAGCGGCCTACTTTCGGGAAAAATTACTATTTTTGCGTGATAATCTGCAAAATCAAAATTCGACGATATGAATATTTCGTACAACTGGCTCAAACGCTACCTGGCGACGGACCTTTCGCCCGAGAAGATCGCCGAGGTGCTTACGGACATCGGCCTGGAGGTCGAGGGTTTCGAGAAGATCGAGACCGTGAAGGGCGGCCTGGCGGGGGTCGTGGTCGGCGAGGTGCTGACCTGTGAGGACCACCCGGATTCGGACCACCTGCACGTCACGACGGTCGATGTCGGCACGGGCGAACCGCTCGGGATCGTCTGCGGGGCTGCGAACTGCCGGGCCGGACTGAAGGTGCTGTGCGCCACGGTGGGCGCGGTGCTCTACCCCAACGGCGGCGACGAGGAGTTCAAGATCAAACGCTCGAAGATCCGCGGTGTGGAGTCGCTGGGTATGCTCTGCGCCGAGGATGAGCTGGGCATCGGGACGTCGCACGAAGGGATCATGGAGCTCCCGGCGGATGCACCCGTCGGCATGAGCGCCAAGGAGTACCTCCACATCGAGGACGACTATCTGATCGAAATCGGCCTGACCCCGAACCGGGTGGATGCCGCCTCGCACATCGGTGTGGCGCGCGACCTGGCGGCCTGGCTGCGGAGCCGCGGGGAGGCTGTCGAGGTGCAGTGGCCGGACGTGTCGGCCTTCGCCGTGGACAATCACGACCTGGAGGTGAAGATCCGGGTCGAGAATGCGGAGGCCTGCCCCCGCTATACGGGCGTGACGGTCACGGGTTGCAAGATCGGTCCTTCGCCCGAATGGATGCAGAACTGCCTGCGCGCCGCGGGTATCAACCCGAAGAACAACCTGGTCGACATCACGAACTTCGTGCTGTTCGAACTGGGCCAGCCGCTGCACGCCTTCGACGCCGACAAGATCGAGGGACACGAGGTGGTGGTCCGGACCTGCGCCGAGGGGACCCCGTTCGTGACGCTGGACGGCGTGGAGCGCAAACTGACCGACCGCGACCTGATGATCTGCTCGGCCGAACGCCCGATGTGTATTGCGGGCGTCTTCGGCGGGCTGGATTCGGGCATCAGCGATACGACAACCAACGTCTTCATCGAGAGCGCCTGCTTCAACCCGGTTTGGGTGCGCAAGACGGCCAAACGCTTCGGACTGAATACCGACTCGTCGTTCCGCTTCGAGCGGGGTGTGGACCCGAACCTGCAGGTCTACGCCGCCAAGCGTGCCGCACTGCTGATGAAGGAGCTGGCCGGGGGTACGATTTCGAGCGACATCACGGACATCTGCCCGCAGCCGGCTGCGGATTTCGTCTTTGACTTCTCGATCTCCCGGGCCCGGATGCTGATCGGCAAGGAGATTCCCGAGGAGACGATCCGTACGATCCTGGCGGCCCTGGAGGTGAAGATTCTCTCGGAGCAGGGCGACGTGCTGACGGTGGCCGTACCGCCCTACCGGGTGGATGTGCAGCGTGAAGCCGACCTGGTGGAAGAGATCCTGCGCATCTACGGTTACAACAACGTGGAGATTCCCGCACGGGTCCGCTCGACGCTCTCCTATGCGCCGCGCCCGGACCGCTCGAAGCTGATGAACCTGGCGGCCGACTTCCTGACGGCCAACGGCTTTACGGAGATCATGTCGAACTCGCTGACCAAGGCCTCCTACTACGACGACCTGACGGCGTGCCCGGCGGATCGCTGCGTGCGGATCCTGAACCCGCTGAGCGCCGATCTGAACGTCATGCGCCAGACGCTGCTGTTCAACATGATGGAGGCCGTTGCGCTGAACATCAACCACAAGAACGGTGACCTGATGCTCTATGAATTCGGCAACTGCTACTTCCACGACGCGACCAAACGCTCGGAGGAGAACCACCTGGCGGCCTACTCCGAGGAGTACCGGCTGGCGATGGCCGTGACGGGTACGACCGAACCCCAGTCGTGGAACACGAAACCCGAAAAGGCTTCGTTCTTCACGCTGCGGGCCGTAGCCGAGAAGCTGCTGCGCCGCTTCGGGCTGGATATCTACGCCCTGAAGACGGAGCCGCTGCAGAGCGACCTCTTCGGCGAGGGGCTTTCGGTGGAGCTGAACGGCAAGCCGCTGCTGCAGATCGGCACGGTGTCGCCGAAGATCCGCCGCCGTACGGATGTCAAGCAGGAGGTCTACTACCTGGAGATGAACTTCGAGGCGCTCTGCAAGTCGACCAAAAAGCTGAAGATCACGGCCGAGGAGCTGTCGAAATACCCGGAGGTAAAGCGCGACCTGGCGCTGTTGGTAGACCGCCAGACGACCTTTGCCCAGTTGCGGGAGGTGGCCTTCTCGACGGAGCGGAAACTCTTGAAGCGCGTTTCGCTGTTCGATGTCTACGAGGGCGACAAACTCCCCGAGGGGAAGAAGTCCTACGCCCTGAGCTTCGTGCTGGAGGACAAGAGCCGCACGCTCGACGACAAGACCATCGAGCGGGTGATGGCGAACCTGACGCGGCAGTTCGAACAACGCTGCGGCGCTACGGTCCGAGCCTGACGGGGCCGGATATGCCGATACGAAGAAGGGTCGCCCGCTTGCGGGCGGCTCTTTTTTTGTCCGGATGTGCGAAAAAACAGGACGGTCAGGCGGCATAAACCATATTTTATGCGTAAATTTATGCGATCCAAATAGCAAAGAACGATGAAAACACGAAATCTGACCTGGCTATGCGCCGGGCTGCTGACCTTGAGCGGTTGTGCCCCGCAGGGCGGATCGCAGACCAAGGAGACGACGCCGACCGCGGAGAATGCGGTGATCGAAACGATCCTTGCACGCCGCAGCATCCGCAAATACACCGCACAACCTGTCGAACGCGAAAAACTCGAACTGATCGTGAAGTGCGGCATCAATGCCCCGAGCGGGATGAACAAACAGCCGTGGGAGGTGCGTGTGGTGGACGACGCGGCCTATATCGACGGCCTGACGGCCCTTTATGTCAAGGCCAACCCGAAAGCCGCCGAGGACCCGAATTTCAAGAATATGTTCCGCAACGCCCCGGCGGTGATCTTCATAGCGTCGCCTTCGGACGGCAGCGGACAACTGGATTGCGGGCTGCTGGGTGAGAACATGCTCCTCGCGGCGCAGTCGCTGGGGCTGGGGACCTGCTGCCTGGGCGCTCCGATTCGCTTCATGAAGGATGACGCAGCGGCGGCCCCCTATCTGGAAAAACTGGCATTCCCGGAGAACTATACGCTGCTCTACGCCATCGGCGTGGGCTATCCGGACGAGGCTCCGGAGGCCAAACCGCGCGATGCCTCGAAGGTTCGCTTCATCGAGTAATGCCCGTTCCGAGACGACATACCCGATCGACGCGGACGGCCCCGTCACCAGACCCCGAACTCTTCCCCACGGAAGCGGCTCCGGAGCGTGAGAACGCTCCGGAGTCTGCTTCGAAGGCGGCGTGCGACGCCTCCGCCTCGAAGCAGCCCGGAACTCCGGACGCCGCTCCGGAACCGGCCGACGATCTGGAGCCGTTGTTTGCACGGCTTGCCCGCTCGGAGTTCCGGAGCCGCTTCCGACTGCGGGCTGCGGAGCGGGCGTATGTCGCGGCGAAGGGACTGGCTGCGATTCGGGGCCACGCGGCGGATTTCGTGCATACGCGCCTGGCCCCGGCCTTTCCGCCGAACGACGGACGCCAAACTCCGATGCGGGGGCACCCGGTCTTCGTGGCTCAACACGCTACGGGCTGCTGCTGCCGGGGCTGCCTCGGCAAGTGGCATGGTATTCCGGCGGGCCGTCCTTTGACTGCGGAGGAGGAGGCGTATGTCGTGCGGGTGCTGATGGCATGGATCGTGCGCCAGATGGAACGGGGGTGACAGCCGGAACGGCGATCACGGAGCGAAACGAATCATTTGGAATGGAGCCGCGCAAGATCATACATATCGACATGGACGCCTTTTTTGCCGCGGTGGAGCAGCGCGACAACCCGGCCCTGCGGGGACGTCCGATCGCCGTGGGGCACGACGGACCGCGCGGCGTGGTCTCCACGGCGAGTTACGAGGCACGCCCCTACGGAGTGCATTCGGCCCTTTCGTCGACCCAGGCGCGGCGCCTGTGCCCTGATTTGATCTTCGTTCCGGCGCGCTTCGAGGTCTATAAGGCGGTCTCGCAGCAGATCCGCGCCATTTTCCACGAATATACCGACCTGGTCGAACCCCTGTCGCTGGACGAAGCCTTTCTGGATGTCTCGCATGTCCGTTCGGCGACGCTCGTGGCGCGGGAGATCAAGTCGCGGATCCTGGCCGAGACGCACCTCACGGCCTCGGCCGGGGTCTCGGTGAACAAGATGCTGGCGAAGATCGCTTCGGACTACCGCAAACCCGACGGATTGTTCACCATCGCTCCCGGCGAGATCGAAGCCTTTGTGGCGACGCTTCCCGTTGAGCGCTTCTTCGGCATCGGGGCGGTGACGGCCGAACGGATGCACCGCCTGGGAATCCGCACGGGTGCAGACCTCCGGGAATGGGAGGAGTCGGCGCTTGTGCACCAGTTCGGGAAGGCGGGCCACGCCTACTACGGCTATGCGCGGGGGATCGACAACCGGGAGGTGACCCCGAATCGGGTCCGGAAGTCGCTGGGTGCCGAGACCACCTTCGCCGAGGACCTGGACGACCGGGTCCGACTGCTGCAGGAGCTGGACGGCGTGCGCGAGGAGGTGTGGATGCGGCTCCAGCGCCATGAATTCCGCGGCAAAACGGTGGTCCTGAAGCTCAAATACGACAATTTCCGGCAGATCACCCGCTCGAAAACCCTGCTGACGGCCATCGAGAGCGAGGAGCAACTGGCCCGCATTTCGGAGGAGCTGCTCGCCGGGGTGAACTTCCACGGCCGGAAGGTGCGGCTGATCGGCCTCACGGTGGGCAACACGCCCGAAGCCTGCACCGACTGCATCCAGTTGCGCTTCGATTTTTGACCCTTCCCTCCTTTGCATCCCGGCAGCCTCACCAGTTGTCGGTCTGTTGCCCGCCCGACACGCCAACCGGCTCCGCCGTCTATAATCGCGGCAATACCTGCGGGGGCTGAATGGTCACGTAGGGAGTCCCGTTGTCGTCGCAGGTCGAGACGATCCGCACGGCCTTCACGGGGCGGTCGGGACGAATCGTCGCACACCCCTTTTCCAACTCAACCACACGCTCGAACTGTTTGCCGTCGTAGGATACTTCGGCATAGCCGGTCGTGATGATCGTCTTGGGCAACTGCCGGTTGCCGGTCTGGAGGAACATCTCGCGACAGACTACCGGTTTTTCAAAGGTGTAGCGGATCCAGTCCTGCTGGCGGCAGGCGCGCCGGGTGCGGGACAATCCGCGGTAGGTGGCGGCATTGGTGTAGGGGAACTGCGCACTCTCGCCCATCGAGGTCTCGATCACCACCGCCGGGCGGATCGTCCGCCAGCGCGAATCATCCGCCACATAGGGGCTCCGGGCCGGACCGTAACGGGTGTAGAACCGATAGGTCCAGGGCTTGTCGGTCCGGACGGGAGCCGTGTAGCGGTGCTCGGTGTCGGAACCGTCGACGAGATAGAAGATCTCGGCCCCGTCGTCGGTCGTGACGGTGAATACCCCGCTGCCGCCCGCCGCCTTCGGGGCCGCATAGGCGACCTTCGGCGGGAAGAGCCGGAAGTGAATGCCCATGGCAACCATCCGCGGGTAATGCTCCTCCTTCAACTCCCGGTAGTAGGCCTCCCACCCTTCGTCGTTGCCGCTCCAGGCGATGCGAGCCAGGGCGCAGATGCGCGGGAAGGTCATGTAGTCGAGGTAGTCGGGTTTTTCGGGCTCGTGCGAGACGTAGGCCTCGCTGAAGAACGTGGCCTGCAGTCCCTCCACGAAACGCATCTGTGCGGCGGAGAAACCGGCGCGTGCGAGGTCGAAGCCGTAGACCTTGCGGGCATCGAAGATGGCGGCCCAGTCGTGCCCCTCCTCGCGGGGAGTCTGGCGCATGTCGAAATAGAAGTATTCGCCGGGCATGATGACGGTGCGGTAGCCCTTGGCCGTGGCATCGAGGCAGGCCTTGACGCTCTCCCAGCCGTGCACGCGGCTCTCGCGGGTGAACTGGCCCGTGCGTACGGCCTCGTTCCAGACGGCGGGACGCTTGCCGTGACGGGCGAGGATGGCGGCCATGCGCTCCATGAAGAGGTCTTCCAACTGGTGCGGGTCGCTCATGCCGTGCTGCCGCATCAGGGCCTGGCAGTCCGGGCAGCGCTTCCATTGCGACATGTCAACCTCGTCGCCGCCCACATGGATGTACTCCGAGGGGAAGAGTTCACAAATCTCCCCCAAAATATCCTCCAGCAGCCGGTAGTTCTCCTCGCGGGCCACGCACCACGCCGAACGGTAGTCGTAGCCGTTGGTCGAGACGGTGTCGGGCGGATAGTTGCAGCGGATCTCGGGATGGACCGAAGCGATGTTGCGGCTGTGGCCCGGGAGGTCGATTTCGGGGATGATCTCGATGTTGCGCACGGCGGCGTAGCGAATCAGTTCGCGCATCTCCTCCTGCGTGAAGTAACCGCCGTACTTCTCCGACCATTTGCCGTAGACGGCCCTCACGGGCGAATCGCCGCCGCGGAATCCGCCCACCTCGGCCAGCTCGGGGTGCGAACGGATCTCGATTCGCCACCCCTCGTCGTCCGAAAGGTGCAGGTGCAACTTGTTGATATTGTGCCAGGCCAGCAGGTCTATATAACGCTTTACTTCCGCCGGTCCGATCCAGGTCCTCGCCACGTCGAGCATCATGCCCCGATAGGCGAAACGCGGCGCATCCTCGATTTCGGCACAGGCCACTTCGGTCCCCGGAGCAAGCCCTTCGCGCGTATAGACTTCGGGCGGCAGGAGGCGCAGCAGGGCCTGCACGCCGTTGAACACCCCACCGTAAGTGCCGCCTCCGATGCGGATGTGTTCCGGGGTGATTTCCAGCCGGTAAGCCTCCGGAGATTCATCCCCGGCCGGGGTGTCGAGCGTCAGCACCACGGCTCCGTCTCCGGTGCGGTCGTTGCGGACCTCGCAACCGAGGAATTCGGCCAGGTAACCGGCCAGCGGCTGCAGCGCCGCATCGGCGGCGACGGTCGTGCCGGGGCCGAATGCGAAGTGTCCCGGGCGGGGTGTCCGGTGGCCGGAGGCGGGTTGTGCCGAAGCTCCGGAAATGGCGCAGAGAAGCGCGGCGCAGAGGGTCGTAAACAAACGTTTCATGTCGGGAAGCGAATTTGTCGAAAACAAAGTTACGATTTTTTCGCCGAAAACACTACCTTTGCAGGAACCGGAAATACGATTTACAGCATGGAAGACAAACGTCTGAAGGCCACGGCCCGGCTGCTGGAGGTGATGAACACCCTGCGGCGCGAGTGCCCGTGGGATCGGGAGCAGACCTTCGAGTCGCTCCGCAGCAACACCATCGAGGAGACCTACGAACTGGCCGATGCCATCACCGACCATAATCTGGAGGGTATCAAGGAGGAGTTGGGCGACCTGCTCCTGCACGTGGTATTCTATTCGAAACTGGGCGAAGAGGAGGGCGCATTCGACTTCGGCGACGTAGCCAATGCGTTGTGCGACAAGCTGATCTACCGCCATCCACACGTCTACGGCGATATCCACGCCAATACCCCTTCGGAGGTAATGGCCAACTGGGAAGCGCTGAAATTGCGCAAGAAAAACCGCAAGAGCGGGACGCTGGGTGGGGTTCCGCGGTCGCTGCCGGCGCTGGTCAAGGCCTACCGCATGGGCGAAAAGGCTGCCGGAGCGGGTTTCGACTGGGAACACAAGGAGGATGTCTGGGAGAAGGTCCGCGAGGAGATCTCCGAGGTCGAGGCCGAGATGAAGTCGGGCCGCACGGCCGATCTCGAAGCCGAATTCGGTGACCTGTTCTTTGCGTTGGTCAATGCGGCGCGGCTCTACGGCGTGGATCCAGAATCGGCCCTGGCCCGTACGAACAACAAGTTCATGCAACGCTTCAATTACATGGAGGAACACGCTGCAGCCGAAGGCCGTATGCTGCACGACATGACGCTCGACGAAATGGAGGCGCTTTGGCAGCAGGCCAAGGTGAAGGAGTGATCCGAACAGCGTCCGGAGCAGCCCGATCCGTTTGCATTCGAGTCCCGGCCGCTTGGAACGCCCCCAAAAAAACGCCCAACAGCGCTTCTCCCAGAATCCCGAAAAATCCCGAAAAATCCCGAAAACTTCCGAAACCGCTCAAAGAATCCCGAAAAATCTCGAAAATCTCGAAAAATATGGCATTGATCCGTAAAGTCCGCGGTCACGAACCCGTGATCGGCGAAAACACCTTCCTGGCCGAGACGGCCGTCATTCTGGGCGACGTGACCATCGGCCGCGACTGCTCGATCTGGTACAACGCCGTGCTGCGCGGCGACGTGAACCGTATCGTCATCGGCGACCGTACGAATATCCAGGACGGTGCCGTGCTGCACACCATCTACGACAAGGCGAAGCACCCCTCGCAGACGATCATCGGCAACGACGTCTCGGTGGGCCACAACGCCACGATCCACGGCGCCGTGATCGACGACAACTGCCTGATCGGCATGGGCGCCACGGTCCTCGACAACGCCCACGTCCCCTCGGGCTGCATCATCGCCGCCAATGCGCTGGTGCTCTCCAACGCGCAGTTGGAGCCCAATTCGGTCTACGCCGGAGTTCCGGCCCGCAAGGTCAAGGAGATCACGCCCGAACAGCGCGACGAAATCGTCCGCCGTACGGCCCACGACTACATGCTCTACGCCTCGTGGTACAAGGAGGAGTAATTGCCTCCGAGCCTGTTCCGGGCTGCTGACGCCTGCGGCCCGCAGGGCTCTCCCCTGCCGCCTTCCGGCGGCGCACCGCGGCCCGCTGCCGACGGAAAACCCGAAAAGATGCCGACCATGAAATTGCGATCGAAATACGCCGATGTGGTGCTGAACCTGCTGGTTGCCGTGGCGATCAGCCTGGTGGTGAACTTCTCCTACGTGCTGCTGATGCTCGTGGACCTGAACAACGAGAACGCCCAGCAGCAGAATCCGCCCAGACGGGCCCGGGTGCGGCAGGATGAAGCTCGCCTTGTCGTGCATCCCGACGGTTACGGATACCTGGTCTACGAGAACGGCGACAGCGTCTATGTTCCCGCACAGCGGATGAACCGCCTGCGCCTCGCGCCGGGTGACCGGATCGTCGCCGAACTGGCTCCTCCGCGGCGTCCCGGGGCTCACCCGATGATGCAGAAGGTGCTGAGGCGCAATGGCTGCGAATTCGATTACAGCACGCTCTACAACCGCCCCTCGCGCAGTACGGAGCTCTTCCTGCAGCTCTTCTACTACCTGGTCGTGTCGTTCGTGATGCTCTCGATCCTCACCTCCGTGCGCCGCAACTACTCGATGTCGCTCTACCTGCGGCGCTGTCTGTGGTGCTGTGTGGCGGCCGTGGGGCTCTATTGCGTGGCGCCCGTCACCGAGTGGCACACGGGGCGCATCCTGCTCAACTGCATGAGCGGCCACATGTTCGACTACATGCTGCTGTTGAAGTGTTCGTTTGCCGTCGTGGCGTCGATGCTCTACGGGCGGATCTACGTGTTGCTGTCGCAGCGCCAGGCCGTCGAGGTGGAGAACGAACGGCTCAAGAACGAGAACCTCACGACGCGCTACAACATGCTCGTCGGGCAGATCAACCCCCACTTCTTCTTCAATTCGCTCAATTCGCTGGCGATGCTCGTGCGGGAGCGTCAGGATGACAAGGCCCTCACCTATATCGACCAGCTCTCCTACACGTTCCGCTACATCATCCAGAACGGACAGGCGACGCTCATGACGCTCGACGAGGAGCTGAAGTTCGTCGAGGCGTACAGCTACCTCTTCAAGATCCGCTATGCCGACAAGCTCTTCTTCGACATCGACGTCGAGGCGAAGTACCGGACGTGGCGGCTTCCGGCGCTGTCGCTGCAGCCGCTGATCGGCAATGCCGTGAAGCACAACACGATTACGCGCAGCAATCCGTTCCACATCTCGATCCGCACCGACGGCGGCTGGCTGGAGATCTCGAACCCGAAGATCCCGAAGTTGGAGCCCGAACCCTCGACGGGAATCGGGCTGGAGAACCTGAACAACCGCTGGCAACTGATCACGGGGCGCCGGATCGAGATCCTCGACGACGGGAAGACGTTCCGGGTGCGGATGCCGTTGCTGAACCCCGAATCCTGACAAGACGATGAAAGCGCTGATTATCGAAGACGAGACCGCCGCTGCGCGGAACCTGGCGGCCATTCTGCGGCAAACGGCCCCGGAGGTGGAGGTCGTGGCGACGCTGGAGAGCGTGGCGGAGAGTATCGACTGGCTGCGGGCGAACCCGCAGCCCGACCTGCTCTTCATGGATATTCACCTGGCCGACGGCGATTCGTTCCGCATTTTCGATGCCGTGGAGATCACCGCTCCGGTGATCTTCACCACGGCCTACGACCGCTATGCGCTCGAAGCCTTCAAGGTCAACAGCATCGACTACCTGCTCAAGCCGCTCAACGAGGCCGACGTGCTCCGTGCGCTGACCAAACTGCGGCGCCTGACCTCCGCGGAGCGCCGCAGCTACGGTTCGCGGGTCCGCACGCTGGCCACGGAGCGCCGCGACCGCGAGGAGGTCTTCCTGGTGCACGTGCGCGACCGGATCATCCCTCTGCAGCGGGAGCGGATCGCCTACTGCTATACGTCGAACGAGCGCGTCACGGCCTGCGACTACGACGGCACGGTCTATCCGCTGGACCGGACGCTTGAAGCGCTTCAGTCGCTTCTGCCCGAGACGGACTTCTTCCGGGCCAACCGTCAGTTCATCGTGGCGCGGCGGGCCGTGAAGGAGATCGTCGTGTGGTTCGGGAGCCGGCTGGCGCTGCACCTGACGGTCGAAACCCCCGAACGGATCATCATTTCGAAGGCCCGGGTGCCGGAATTCAAGGCCTGGCTGCGGTCGGTTCACCCCGAGGAGTAGTCGGTTGACCGTCGGCTTCGGGCGTTTGACCCCTCAGGCGGCTCCGATTCCGGGTGTTTGGCCCTACCTTTGCAACAGACCTCCGGAGGATGTCGGACATGGAAGCCGACACACCGGAAGTCCAACCTAAAAAAAGTGTAGAATATGAAAAAGCAGATTTTTGCGGCCGTAACGGCCCTTTGCCTGATGGCTACGACGACCCTTTTCGCTCAGGAGAGCAAACCGAAGGCCGAACCCAAGACGCCGCCCACGGCCGAGCAGATCGCCCAGCGCCAGACCGACCGTATGACCGAGCGTCTGAAACTCACCGAGGCTCAGGCCAAGCAGGTCTATGAGTTGAATCTGGCCCAGGTCAAGGAGATGCAGGCCATGCGCGAGAAGATGCGCGCAGCCCGGAAGGCCGAGGCCGACAAGATGAAGTCGATCCTCACGACCGAGCAGTTCATGCAGTGGTCGCAGATGCAGGGTCCCCGCCCGGGCCAGCACGGCAAGGCTCCCCACATGAAGGGCAAGAAGGGCCAGAAACACGGTGACTGCCCGAAGGATTGCCCGCGTAAGGATTGCCCGCGCAAGGATTGCCCGCGCAAGAAGTAAAAAAAATGCAGGAATCCGCAGCCGGAAGCTGCCGGAGGGGGTGTCGGTCCGGTCGACTGACACCCTTTTTTTGTCGATTCACCGGGTTTTCGATCGAACTACGTTATAAAAAAGGTAAATTTGCGGGCCTTTTAGGCCCGGCGCGTGAGGAATGAAAACCACGGTGCGATGCCGCCAGGCAACGTTGCCGCAGAGCCGTTCCTGCAACCCCGGATGGTTCGTTGAATCCAGTTGCTTGCTATTTATTACCAAACAGAAGAGATGAAACATTTGTTATTGACTACCCTGCTGACGCTCCTTGCCGCGGGCGCCTTTGCCCAGAAGGGCAATGTCACGGCGACGATCGTCGATGCGGAGACCGGAAACAGCGTTGTGGGCGCCGTGCTGACCGTGGCCCCGACCAAGTCTCCGGAGAAGAAACAGGGATTTGCGTCGGGCTACAAGGGCGTGGCGTCGATCCCCTCGCTGGCGTACGGAGAGTATGCGCTGACGGTGTCGTTTATCGGTTACAACAACCTCGACACGACCTTCCGGCTCTCGACCTCGCGGCTGAACCTCGGGACGCTGAAACTCAAACCCGGCGTGCAGATCGAAACGGTGGTCAAGGAGGTGAAGGCCATGCGTACGTCGCAGAAGGGCGATACGGTGAGCTACAACGCCGGGGCATTCAAGGTGACGAACGATGCCGACGTGGAGGGGCTGCTGAAGAAGATGCCGGGTATTACCGTGACGGACGGCGTGGTCGAGACCCAGGGCGAGGAGATCAAGAAGGTCTTCGTCGACGGCAAGGAGTTCTTCGGCGAGGATGTCACCACGGCGATCAAGTCGCTGCCGGCCGAGGCTGTCGACCGCGTAGAGGTCTACAACAAACTCTCCGATGCCGCGGAGTTCTCGGGCATGGACGACGGCGAGGGGTACAAGGCCCTCAATATCGTCACCAAACCCGGGATGCGCCAGGGACAGTTCGGAAAACTCTACGCCGGCTTCGGTTACGATGCCGAGCCGACGACCGAGGAGCGCTTCAAATACCTGGCCGGCGGTAATGCCAACATCTTCTCGGGCGACAGCCGCATTTCGTTCATCGGGCTCTTCAATAACGTCAACCAGCAGAACTTCTCGTTCGAGGATATTCTGGGTGTCTCGGGCGGCGGAGGCGGCCGTCGGGGCGGCGTGGGCCAGTACATGATGCGCCCGCAGAGCGGTGTGGCAACGGTCAACGCCATCGGCGTCAACTACACCGATACATGGGGCAAGCGTGATCAGGTGTCGTTCCAGGGCAGCTACTTCTTCAACAATACCGATACGGAGAACCATTCGACGACCGACAAGTGGTACGAGGCGCCGATGGCACTCGATACGCTGATGACGCGCGGCTACTCCGACACGAAGGGCAACAACCACCGTTTCAATGCCCGCCTGGAGTGGAAGATCTCGGAGAACCAGAACCTGATGGTACGTCCGCGCTTCAGCTACCAGTCGAACGACCCCGTGAGCTCGACTACCGGCTGGCAGTTCGGTGCTCCGGAGATGGGCGGCAGCGGATACAGCTATACGGACAACTTCAACGACGGGCTGCGTCACGGTTACAATGCCGGAGCGAGTGCCGTCTACCGGGCGAAGCTGGGCAAGGACGGCCGCACGATCACCGTCGACGGGTCGGGCAGCTACTCGGACAATACGAACAACTCGAATTCGTGGTCGAACATCCAGTCCAGTTCGGAGGATCGCCCCGAGGTGATGGCGGGAGCCGAGGGCGACCAGCCCTTCACGTGGGACCCCGCGGCCTATTTGACGCGCCGCTACCTGCGCAACATGGCTCCGTCGTCATCGTACAGCGTGCGCGGAAACTTCACCTACACCGAGCCGGTGGCCAAATATGCACAGGTGAGCTTCCAGTACCGCATGTCGTACAATTCGCAGGAGCGCGACACGCGTTCCTACGTCACGGGCGACGACTTTTCGATCGCCGGACTGACTCCCGACCCGCAGTTGTCGAACTCCTACCGGAGCGGCTACCTGACGCAGAGCGTCGGCCCGGGCTTCCGCTATGCGAAGGACCGCAGCCGCTTTATCGCCAACGTCTACTACCAGCGCTCGACGCTCGACGGCGAGGTCGTGCGCGGTGAAGCCGAGAAGATCTCCCATTCGTACGACAACGTGACCTACTTCATGATGGGCGAACTGAACATCAACCGGGAGAATACGCTGCGGCTCTTCGTCTCTTCGTACACGGACAGCCCGACGGTGACCGAACTGCAAAGCGTCTTCGACGTCTCGGATGCGCAGAACATCACCCACGGAAATCCGAACCTGCGCCCCACCTACTCGCACCGGCTGAATTTCCACTACGTGAATTCGAACGTCGAGAAGGGCCGAACCTTCATGTGGATGTTCTCGGCGCGCACGACACAGGATTATACGGCGACGCACTTGGTGCAGAGCACGAGCTCGAATCCGATCAATATCCAGATCGACGACAAGACCTATACCCCGAACTACTATTCGACGACGACGAACCTCGACGGTTACTGGCAGTTGCGCACGCACCTGAGCTACGGATTCCCGATCGGGTTCCTGAAATCGAACTTCAACGTCATGGCGGGTGTGACCTACACCACGACGCCGAGCATGTTGGGCGGTACGGTGAATGCCGACGGCAGCATTACGGGCGGAGAGCGGAACGATGCGGAGAATCTGGGTTACGATTTCCGGGCCGTGCTGGGCAGCAACATTTCGGAGAATGTCGACTTCACGCTCTCGTGGAACGGAACCTACAACGAGGCGACCAACTCGCTGGGAACGTCGAATGCGAAGAACCGCTATTTCAATCACACGGCACAGGGTAATCTGAAGTTGATCTTCCCGTTGGGCTTCACGCTGACGGCGAGTGCCGCCTACACGCAGTACATCGGTTTCACGAACGATTACGAGGAGGATTACCTGTTGTGCAATGCCTGGTTGGGCAAGAAGATCTTCCGCAACCAGCGGGGCGAGATCATGATCGGCGTGAACGACCTCTTCAACCAGAACAAGGCCTTTGCCCGCACGACGGGTTCGGGCTGGACGCAGAATGCTACGAACAGCGTCATCGGACGTTATTACATGATTCAGTTCACCTACAATCTGCGCCGTTTCGGCAAGAAGGGTTCGCGCAACATCCGGGATTACGAAGGAATGGATACGCCGCGTCGTCGTCCGGGTCCCGGAGGACCTCCTCCGATGGGTCATTTCCATTAATCGACACAAAAACAGCCGGGTTTGCAGCCCGGCTGTTTTTGTGTGGTATTTGAATGGAGGGCGGTCTCCTGTTTCATCGCCCCCCCCCTCCTCCTTCTTATTTGACAGGCGGGCGATTTTCGGATGCTTTCGCGGCTTTTATCTGCCTCAGCTCCCGACGGATCACCTGATGGATGCCGATGCAGGCCAGACCGCCGTAAACGACCGTGAGGATGATGAGCCACTTGATCTCGGCGAAGACCTCGGCGGTCGATGCCCCCATGGTCTGAATGCGGATGAATCCGTTGACGCCGTGGCTGCTGGGCAGGAGCTGCCCGAGGTTGTAGAGCCAGTCGGGAATCCCTTCGCGGGGATACGACACGCCGCTGAGCATCAATACGGGGATCGAGGTCCAGAGCAGGAGCAGCAGGGAGTTCTCGCGGTAGCGGAAGAGCGTCGAGACGGCGATTCCGAGGGCGATGCAGGCGGCCATGTAGGCCGACATGAAGAGCCCGACGGTCCAGGGATCCCCGTTCATCGGGAAGTGGAAGAGCCGGTAATGGATCCCGAGAACATAGGCGCACGTCACGGCATAGATCAGCGCGTAGACCAGCGAGCGTCCGATGACGATCGGGAGGGTCGACATACGGCGCCGGGAGGGCGGGCAGAGCTTGTGGTAGAGCCCGAATTCGCGCCAGGTGCCGCCGACCATGCCGATGCCGATGAGCATCGTCTGCTGGATGATGACCATGATGATCGCGGGCATGACGAAGGTCCCGTATCCGAGATAGGGGTTGAAGAGGTTGTGCGACTCGTAGATGACGGGTTGCGTGGTGGCCTGCGCCTGGGGAATGTTGGCCCCCTTGGCGATCAGCCGCTGGAACTGGACCATGGCCCCGGTCTTCCCGATGGCCGTCACGAGCTCCTGAAACGCCTGGCGGTACATCAGGAAGTAGCTGGCGTCGCAGTAGACGGCCACATTGGCCTGCTCTCCGCCGAGCAGGCAGCGTTCGTAATCCGCCGGAATGTAGACCACGCCGTAGATCTTGCGGGCATGAAAGAGCTCTTTGGCCTCCTCCATGGAGGTCGGGGTGTAGGCCGTGTAGACGTTCGGCCCGGAGTTGAAGGCGTCGATCAGGGCGCGGCTCGTGGGCGTGCGGCACTCGTCCACGATACCGAGCGGGACGTTGCGTAGGACCTGCGATCCGTAGGCCAGGGAGTAGGCCGTGGCGTAGATCAGCAGGGCGAAGATCAGCACCAGCATGACGCCCTTGTCGGTGAAGATCGTGCGGAATTCGTTGCGGATGACCACGCCGGCCTGCTGCCAGTACGAGGTTATTTGTCTGGAAAATCGGCTCATATCACAACCTCCCCCAGAATTTTTCCTCCGTTGCGACGCGCTTCAGGCGCGGCAGACAGAGCATCGGTAAGACAATGAACAGCGACATGTAGCAGAGGTCGGGCAGCGAGTAGACCCAGGGGGTCCCGCGCAGCATCTGATCGACGAACAGGTCGGTGTAGAAGGTGAACGGGAAGATGCAGCTCACCCACTGCATCGGCTTCCACATGGCCATGATCGGGAACGTGAGGCCCGAGAAGGTGAAGGCCAGGACGGAGTATCCTCCGCCGATCGAGAGCGAGAGGCGCAGATTGGCCAGCAGCGAGACGATCAGTACCGAGATCGACTGGTAGCTCAGGATGAAGAGCAGCGTTCCGACGAGAATCATCGCAAGGCTTCCGTTCAGGGGAGTCCCGACGACCTTGAAGTTGATGACCAGCATCACGAGCGAGATGAGGAACATCACGGTGGTGACGGGCAGGAGTTTCCCGAGCAGGGCGGCCTGGATCGAACCGCCGGCAGTCTGCATCCAGTCGTTGGCCGTTGCGTTCTTGAGTTCGGTGCCGATGGCGAAGATGGTGGCCATGACGACGAAGATCATCAGCATCATGGGCATGAAGCTCGGTGCGAGGTAGTAGCCGTAGTTGATGTGCGGGTTGAAGAGGACGTGCTTGTCGAAGCGCACGGGCATCAACTGGGCCATGGCCTGCCGTTCGGTAAGCCCCTTCTTCATGAGCAGTTGCAACTGAATGCCGGCCGAGAAGGTCGTCACGGCGGTCTGAATATCCTTCGAGAGCAGACCGTTGACGGTGATGTTGGTTCCGGAGACGTAGTTTTCCAGATGGGTCTGGGTGTTGCTCAGGATCGACTTCTCGAAGAAGGGCGGGACGAGGACGATGGCCATGATCTTCCCTTCGCGCATGAGCCGTTCGCCCTCGGTCATGTCCTGAATGCCGTATGCGACCAGCGCCGTGGGGGTTTCGTCGATCATCTGCACGACCTTTCTCGACAGCGTGGTGTTGTCCTGGTCGAGCACCGCAATCGGGATGTTGCGGATGGCGCCCTGCCCGAACAGGAGCGCGAAGAACGAGAACGACACCACGGGCAGGATGACCATCAGCACGAGATACATCGGCTGACGGACCAGACGCGCGGCCTCGCGCTGCATGACGGCACAGGTATGTTGCAGGAATCCGGGCATTTTCTACTGCTGGATTTGTTCCCAGTCGACCAGAACGCTCATGCCGGGCCGCATGTTCTCGACCTGCGAGACCGGTTTGGCCTTGATGGCGAACGTGCGGATGTCGAAACCTCCCTGGGTGCGGGTTGCGGCCCAGGTTGCGAAGTCGGCCTGCGGGGCGATGTAGGTCACCTCGAACTCCACGTCGGCGTCGAGGGCAGGGACGAAGCCGATCATGTGCATCCCCATGGAGATTCCGGGCAGCAGGGTCTCCTTGACGTTGAAGGTCACCCACATGTCGCTCATGTCGAGAATTGCGACGACGGGATAGCCGCTGCCGACGAGTTCGCCCTGCTCGGCGATGATCGTCGAGACCTCACCCGTGACGGGCGAGTAGACCATGGCGTCGCTGATGTAGGATTCGACCTCGCTCACCGCCCCTTCGGCCTGGCGGACACGGGCTGCGGCAGCCTCCTTCTCCTCCTTGCGGGCGCCGTCCGAAGCCATGTCGTACTGTGCCTTGGCGGCCTGGGCCGTTGCCTCCATGGCTTGATAGTTGGCCGTCGCTTCATCGAGTTTCTGCGCCGGAACGACCCCTTCGTTGTAGAGGTTCTGCACGCGTTCGTAGGTCTTGCGGGCGAGTTCCAGCCCGGCCTGGGCCTTCTGCCACATGTTCAGCGCGGCTTCGATCTGCTGCACGCGGGCGCCGGCCACCGCGGCCTGGTCCAAGGCCGATGCGGCGCTCTTCACGGCTTCGGCCTGCTGGAGTTTGGCATCCAGTTCGGGGGTCGAGAGCGTGTAGAGCAGCTCGCCCTTTTCGACGCGCTGTCCCTCCTCGACCTTCATGTCGAGGATGCGTCCGGGAACCTTCGACGAGGCCTTGTAGGTCGTGCATTCGACCGTACCCTGAATCAGCATCGGGGTCCGTTTGTCGAGGTACCAACTGATCAGGACGACCGAAAGGATGATGACCGCAGCGGCGGCCACGATTCCGATTACATTGTTTCGTTTCATATCGTATGTGCGTTTTTATCTCTTATCGAACAGGATCTGCCGAGCGTCGGTGCGGCGGGCATAGGCCGGGAACTCCTCGCTGATTCCGGCGGCTTCGAGCAACTGGGCCAGCAGCAGGTCGTAGTTGTAGGCGGCCTGCAGGCGCTCGGTGCGGACTCCGGCGAGGTTCAGCTCGGCGTCTATGAGGTCCGACGAGGAGCTCATGCCTTCGAGGAAGGCGGCGTTTTTCATGCGGAGATACTCCTCGGCGAAGGCCAGCGAGGCGTCGATCGAGGTCATCTGGTTGCGGTAGTTCATCATCTGGTTGTAGAGCTTCTCGACCAGGACCGCAACATCCTGCCCGGCCTTGTTCTGCAGCTCGCTCACGCGGCGGACGGTCTGCTTGGCGGCCGAATACTTGTATTCGCGGTTCAGACCGTCGAAGAGCTTGATGTTGACCCCCACGCCGACGGCCCAGCGGGGCACGAATCCGGCGACCTGGTAGTTGTAGAACGAACCGCCGCCCATGGCTACGACCTGAGGCAGAAAGGCCGAACGCTGGGCGCGCATCCCCTCTTCGGCCAGTTGCCGCTTGAGCGAGACCTGCGTCAGCAACGGGTTGCGGGCCTGCGCGAGATCCTGGTAGTAGGCCAGCTCCTCGACTTCGGAGAGGATGAACATCGCCGTGACGGGCTTCCAGTTGTTCTCTTTCCCGAGGGTGTTCGACAGGGCGCTGGCGATGGTTTCGGCCTGCAGGCGGGCGTTGGCCAGTTCGCGTTCGGCCTCGGCCATCTTGAACTCCACGTAGAGGAGTTCGCTCTGGGCGATCATGCCGTTCTTGGCCAGGGCCCGGGCATCTTCGAGGTGGCGTTTCACGCCGTCGACGACCTGCTGGCGCACGGCCACGACCTGTGTGGCGAGCGCCAGCCCGAAGTATCGCTCGACGAGTTCGGAGATCAGGGCGTTGCGGGTCTGGTTGCCCTGTTCGACGGCGGTTTTTTCGTTGATCTTCGCGGCGCGGTTTGCGGCGTTGATCTTGCCGCCCATCCAGATCGGGAGGGTCACCTCGCCGCCCACGAACCCGAGGCTCTGGTCCTGAGGCGTCAGGAACCAGTCGGCATTCATCATCGGATTGAGCAGCCCCTGAATACCTTGCAGAAGTGCCGGGTCGGTGATGATTCCGCTGCCGAGAATCTTGCCCGTGAGATCCTTGACGGGGCCTTTCATGTCGTTGAAATCGAGTCCGATGTCCTTGGCCATGTAGGCATACGCACCCGTGAGGTTGATTTGCGGCATCCGCAGTCCGATGGCGGCGCGTCGTTCCTGCTGTGCGGCGCGTTCCTCATAGGCTGCAGCCTTCAGGGCCGGATTTTCCGTGAGGGTCACGGTGATGGCCTCTTCGAGCGAGATCATCTGTTCCTGCTGCTGGGCCGAAGCCGGGGCTGCGGAGACGGCCGCAGCCAGGACGACGATCGAGAGAATTTTTTTCATCGTGGGGATCCGAAAAATGGTTTGTTTGCTTCGTTCTGCCAATTGGGGGAAAGATGGGGTGCGCCGACTTCGAAACCGTTGTTTTCCGTCTGCTTTTGCAGCAGCCTCCTCCCGTATTCAACAAATATACAAAAAGTCGGCCATGAAAACAAATGAAAACGAAGGTTTTCGCATCTGTTTCCGAACCGGGTGTCGAGGTGTGGTCCGGAAACAGCCGGTTCGGGTCGGGGGCAAGCCCTGCTTTCCGAATGCGGCAAAGATATGCAATCTTCGGGCAAAAACGGCGGACGACCGGTAATTCAGGACATTTTTATGCCTTTATGGACACAAATTGCGCCTGTTTACCGGCTCAGATGCGCATTGGCCTCCTGTACGCCGCGGGCCAGTTCGGGATAAACCCGTACATCGACCCCGGCTTCGCGCAGCATCCGGGCGCCCTGGCAATGGACGAAACAGGCGGGCTCATAGCCGGCAAAGACCACGCGGGCGAATCCGTGGCGCAGGATGAGTTGCGAGCAGCTTTCGGGTTCGCTGCTGCGCTGCGAGCAGGGTTCCATCGAGGAGTAGATGGCGGCGCCGTGGAGGTCGGCACCGGCCGCGAGGGCTTTGGCGATGGCCTCCTGTTCGGCGTGATGGGTCGGGGAGGTCTCGTGGGTGTATCCGCGGAATGCGCGGCCGTCGGGCAGCACGACGACGGCTCCCACGCAATAACACGATGCACAGGGGGTGCAGCGGAAACCTTCGCGGACGGCTTCCGCCAGCCAGCGACGATCCTCCTCCGCCGTGTCGGGCCGCAACGTGCAGGTCAACACCTCCATGCCTCCGAGGTTTTCCAGCGTGCAGGGAGCACCCTGCGGAGGCTCGAAGCGGAACTGCGCCCCACCCCTCTCGGGTCCGAGCCGCAACCGGGGATTGACGGCCCGGCGAACCGTATCGACCAGCCCCGCATCGAGGAACATCCGCAGGATTTCGGCGCCGCCCTCGACGAGCAGGTGGCGGATTCCGCGCCGTTCGAGTTCGGCGACGACGAAGGCCGGTGTTATGGAACCTTCGCTTGAGATAACCGTTGCAAGATTTTCAACAGCAGGTATTTTCTTTTCGGAAAATACATGTCGATCGGCCTTCCCCTCCGTGAAGAAGCGCAGCGCCGGGTCCAACCTTCCGGAGCGGGTCAGCGTCACTTTCGTCAGGTCGGGCTTCAGCCCCGCGGCCACACGCCGCGCCCGGACTGCGGGGTCGCGCAGCAGCAGCCCCGGATTGTCGCGCCGCAACGTCTCGGCCCCGACCAGGATGGCATCGCACTCGCCCCGCAGGCGGAGCACCGCCTCCCAGTCTTCGGGGGTGGAGATCATCAGCCGCCGGTCTGTGTTGTCGTCGAGGTATCCGTCGGCCGTCGTGGCAAAGGAGAGGGTTATTCGCATCGTTTCAAGGTAAAAAGGGTGACTTCGGGCCAGGCGCCCAGGCGCATCGGATAGGCGACATATCCCGTGCCGTCGTTGATGTAGAGGGTGTGTCGGCCGTTGTCGTAGCGGCCGCTCCAGTGTTCGTAGAGCCATACGGCGGGCGACCATCCGCGCCCCCACGGGCGGATCTTCATCTGCATCGAATGGACGTGTCCCGAGAGGGTCAGGTCACCGTACCCCAGCGCCGTGATCTGCTCCCAGAGTTGCGGGATATGGGCCAGCGTGATGT
This sequence comes from Candidatus Alistipes intestinigallinarum, assembly GCA_019115745.1. Classification (GTDB taxonomy): domain Bacteria; phylum Bacteroidota; class Bacteroidia; order Bacteroidales; family Rikenellaceae; genus Alistipes; species Alistipes intestinigallinarum. The sequence goes on along the minus strand of DXDA01000063.1, from coordinate 34,178 downwards.
TGTAGAGCGAATCGGGCACCCCGGCGTAGATCGTCGGGAGGTTGTCGGCCGGGAGGTGGCGGTCGTGGCGGCGTTCACGCAACACCGGGTCGAACGAGATACCCGTCAGTGCGAGGCTGTCCGCACCGCGCCGCAGGTAGACGGTCGTGTCCTCCAGTACGCACCACCCCATTGCCCGCTGCCGTTCGACGACCTTGCGGGCCTCGGCGGCTGCCGGATACCGGATTGAATCGCGGATGTAGCTCCCCACGTCGTGATTACCCAGGACGGACCAGACCGGCGCCTCGATCCGCTGCAGGAGGGCCATCGTGCGGTCGTCGAGCTCTGCGGAACGGATGTTCACCAGGTCGCCTGTGAAGAAGACGGCATCGGGCCGCAGGGCGTTGATCGTATCGGCCAGACGGGTCAGTTCGCGCTCGGGGCGGACGAGCGTCCCGACGTGGGCGTCGGAGAACTGCACGACGCGGAATCCGTCGAAAGCCGCGGGAATGCGGTCGGAGCAGATTTCGACCCGCGACACGTGGATACGCGTGCGGCCGAAGGTGGTTCCCCAAAGCAGGTAGAGTGTGAAGAGCGCAGCCAGCAGCAGTCCCGTACGGGGCAGCCGGAAGAAGTGGAAAACGTAGTAGAGCAGCCGCGGGAGAACGGTGACGATCCAGGCCCAGAAGAGCCACATGTAGAGGTTCATCAGTCCGGGGCCGTTGTCGCGGCTGATCCATCCGACGATGGCGGAGATCAGCGGCAGGGCGTCGGTTATCAGGACCCAGACGAAGAAAGACCGCAGGGCCGGGGTTCCCCGCCGGCGTTGGCGGCGGAGGTGTATCCAGTCGGCGGCAAAGGCCGCCAGGGTAAGAATCAAGGTAAGTGTAAAGAGCATAATGCGTGTTTTCTGTTCCTAAAGCCTGGGAATCTGAAGTTTGCGGGAGGCTGGGATGCTTCCGACCGTCGTTGCTCGCGGCCCGTGGCCGCGTATCCAAATCTACCCTCCCCTAAATCCCCTCCGCGGAGGGGACTTTATGGGGGAACTCTTCTCGGAGATGGAACGCTGAAGCCTTCGAATTGCCGTTCTCCTCAAATTTTCAATTCCCTATTCTCTATTCTCCATTTTCAACTTCCAATTTTTTTACCCCCTCCCTCCGTCATTCCCGCTCAAGGCGGGAATCCAGGATCATCGAGGCGCAGAACCGGCCCGGAAACCATGCTTTGCCTTCTTCGCCCATGACCCCCCCCCTTTCTTAACGGGGCCCGGCAAGCGGGGAATGACCAATCCGGAATTCTCCATTCTCCGAAGGGCAAAGGTAGGAAAAATTGCGCAGACCCCGCATTTCTTTGGCATACAACTTGCGAACTTGCCGGTGAACCTGAAAATCCTTGAGAACGACAGCACATTCACGAAACCATTTTTGTATTACTTAACTTAGCTTATGAAAACATTTCGACTTCTTCTTGTAGCCCTGCTGCTTGCGGGCACCGCTTCGGCACAGCATCACCACCGCAAGGCCATGCGCGGCGACTATTCACCCACGGTCTACCTCGTATCGCTGCATCAGACCGATACCATCTACTATTCGCCGCAGGCCGTGCAGCGGGCCGTGGCGATGAACAACCAGGCCGTGAACAACGCCACGCAGGACTACCTCGACACCCATCGTCCGGGCTTCCAGCAGGTCGACAAACCGCAGTTCCTCTTCGCCACGAAGAACAACCGCTTCTCGCTGGCGCTGGGCGGCTTCGTGCAGCTCCGTGCGGGCTACGACTTCGAGGGTATCTCCGACAACCTCGACTTCATCCCCTACGACATCCCGACCGTCGGGAACTACAACACGCGCCAGCAACTGCTCATGGATGCTTCGACCTCGCGCCTCTATATGAAGGCCATTTCGAACACCTCGGCGCTGGGACGTGTCGTGATCTTTATGGATGCCGACTTCCGGGGCGGAGCGCCGGGCAGCTACACCCCGCGTCTGCGCTCGGCCTACATCTCGATGCTGGGTTTCACCCTGGGCCGCGACGTGACGACCTTCTGCGACCTCACGGCCGCCCCCACGACCATCGACTTCCAGGGCCCGAACGCCTATAACTTCAACTTCGCCACGATGATCCGCTACGAGAAGAGCTTCGCCCGTGACAAGATGACCTTCGGAATCGCCGCCGAGCTGCCGGACGTGAGCGCCACCTACAACGACAACTTCGCACCGATGCGCCAGCGGGTTCCCGACATTCCGGCCTACCTGCAGTTCGCCTGGGGTCCCAACCGCGAGAGCCATATCCGCGCTTCGGGAGTCATCCGCAACATGTACCTGCACAACCTCCGCACGGGCAACAACACCTCGCTGCTGGGTTGGGGTGCCCAGTTCAGCGGCACGATCAAGGCGTGCCGGTGGATGCAGCTCTTCATGAACGGTGTCTATGGCGAGGGCATCACGCCCTACATCCAGGACCTGACGGGTTCGGGTCTCGACTTCACGCCCAATCCCGAGAATGCCGACCAGATCCAGACCATGCCGATGTGGGGCTGGCAGATGGCCGCGCAGTTCAACCTTTCGCCGCGGCTCTTCATCTCGGGAGGCTATTCGGAGGTCAACGTCGAGAAGAAGAACGGCTTCTATGCCGACGACGAATACAAGAAGGGACAGTACATCTTCGGCAACATCTTCTACGCACTCAACTCCCGCTGCCGCATCGCCGCCGAATACCTCTACGGTACGCGCAAGGACATGAACAATGTCGAAGGCCATGCCAACCGGGCACAGGTGATGGTGCAGTACAATTTCTAAACCCTCGCTCGAATTCTCTTGGAGACGGCCCCTGCGGGGGCCGTTTTTTTTTGTATCTTTGCCGACGGCAAGCATGAACTGCTGACCGGGGGGGGAGAAGGAAAGAGCGAGCGAGAAGAAATGGAGAGGCGCGAGTTGCAATCCCCGGCAGCGAACGACCCGAACGAAACGATGGAAGAACTCAACGGACCGATTGCCGAGTGGCTGGCCGGCATCGGATGGAGCAAGGCTCATATCGACTGGACTGTCAAGATCATCATCCTGGCGGGGATCGTCCTCCTCTCGTGGGGCGCGGCGAAACTCTTCCGGGGATTGGTTGTCCCGGCGCTGCAGCGCCTCAGCCGGAGTACGAAAGCGGCGTGGGACGACCACCTGTTCAGCGATCGCGTGATGCGGGCCGCGGCGCGGCTGATCCCGCCCCTGATCTGGTACATCCTGCTGGCGGCGGCCTTCTACGACATGCCGCAGTTGCTGGAACTGCTCCGGAAGGTGTGTCTGATCTACCTGATCGTGGCGGTGCTGCTGCTGGTCAACGTCTTTCTGGATACGCTGCACGACATCGCCACGGAGCATGAAACCCTGCGCAACCGCCCGCTGAAGGGTATCTATCAGATGATCAAGCTGCTGGCCTTCTGCGTGGGGGCGATTCTCATCGTGAGCATCCTGATCGGACGCGATGCCACGGCGATTCTGGCGGGACTGGGCGCCTCGGCGGCGATCGTGATGCTGATCTTCCGGGACAGCATTCTGGGACTGGTCGCCGGGGTGCAGCTCTCGGCCAACGACATGCTGCGACCGGGGGACTGGATCACGATGGAGAAGTACGGTGCCGACGGTTACGTCACGGAGGTGACGCTGACGACGGTCAAGATCCAGAACTTCGACAAGACGATCACGACGATTCCGCCCTATGCGCTGGTGAGCGATTCGTTCCAGAACTGGCGCGGGATGCGCGAGAGCGGCGGACGGCGGATCAAGCGCTCGCTGCCGGTCGACGCCACGACGGTGCGTTTCTGCACGGCGGAGGAGCTGGCGGCGCTCCGCGCGAAGGGCCTTGTTGTCGAAGAGCCGGAACCGATCGGGCAACCGATTGTCAATCTGCACCTTTTCCGGGATTACGTCCGGCACTACTTGAAGCAGCATCCGGAGGTTCATCCCGAGATGATGCAGATGGTGCGGATGTTGCAACCCACGTCGGAGGGGCTGCCCGTCGAAGTCTACTGCTTTTCGCGCTGTACGGAGTGGGTGGCTTACGAGGCTTTGCAGTCGGAGATCTTCGATCACCTGCTGGCCGTGCTGCCGGAGTTCGGGCTGCGGGTCTTCCAGCGCCCCTCCGGGTCGGATTTATTGAAACGTGGTATGGATAATTGAACATTTCGAAATGGACTTTCTGGCACAATACAACCTGACGGGAATCGTAATCGGCATCGCCACCTTCCTGATTATCGGATTGTTTCACCCGCTGGTCATCAAGGGTGAATACTACTTCGGCGTACGGATCTGGTGGGTGTTCCTCGTGATGGGGCTCGCGGCGATCGCCGGGTCGATTGCCGTGCGGCACCTCCTGTGGTCGACGCTGCTGGCCGTCTGGGGTGCCTCGTCGCTGTGGAGCATCGGCGAGTTGTTCGAGCAGCGCAAACGGGTCGCCAAGGGGTGGTTCCCGAAGAACCCCGCCCGCAAATAACGCCCTTCCTCCCCTCCCGCCCTTCTCCAGACCCCTCTCCGAAAACCTCGAATCCGAAAACCCGCAGCCATGAAATGCCGCCGCACCCGAATCCTGATAGCCCTGCTGCTCGTCGCCACGTGCTGCACCCCCGCGGGCTCGCCCCGGCAGACCGCACCCGACCGTCCGGACGGCTGGTCGGGCCCGGGACGTGTGCCGCCCCCGCAACGGATGCGGATGTGGTTCGGTGGCGATGTCATGCAGCATCTCCCCCAGGTCGAGGCGGCCCGCAGCGGCGAAGGTTTCGACTATGGCCCCGTTTTTGCGGCACTGGCTCCGCGGATGCGGGCCGCCGACCTCGCGGTTGTGAACCTCGAAACCACGCTGACCCGTCGGGAACGCTATACGGGTTATCCGTTGTTCCGTTCGCCGGTGGCGCTGGCCGACGCCTTGCGCGAAGCGGGGGTCGACGTGGCGGTGATGGCCAACAACCACTGCTGTGACGGAGGTGCCGAAGGGATTCGTACGAGCATCGAGGAGCTCGACCGCTGCGGGATCCGCCATACGGGCGTCTTTGCGGACAGCCTGGACTACCGGAGGAACCATCCGCTTTACCTCACCTGGTGCGGCGTGCGGCTGGCGCTGGTCAACTACACCTACGGCACCAACGGAATGCCCGTTCCGGAGGGGATGATCGTCAACCGGATCGATACCGTGCAGATGGCCGCCGATCTGGCCGCCGCACGGGCCGAAAGGGTCGATTTCATCGTCGCCTGCCTCCACTGGGGCAACGAGTACGAACGGCGGGCAAATGCCGCACAGCGCGATCTGGCGGCCTTCCTGCGGCGTCACGGCGTCGATGTGGTGGTCGGGAGCCATCCCCATGTGGTGCAGCCCTGGGAGGCCGACTCCGCACACGTGGTGCTCTACTCGCTGGGCAACCTGGTCTCGAACCAGCGCCGCCGCTACACCGACGGCGGACTGGTCGCCGAGGTCGAGGCCGTGCGTCACCCCGAGGGTCGGATGTCCTACGGCCTGGAGGTGACGCCCGTGTGGGTGGCGCTGCCGCGCTACCGCATCCTGCCGCCCGAAGCGGCCGATACGATGGCGTTGCCGGCGGCCTACGGCGTGTTCCGGGCCGATGTCGAGGCGCTGACCGGGGACGGCGACGCGCCGTATAGGAAAACCGAATAGCGGGATAAAAACTACCAATCGAAAAATTTTGGTAATTTGTGCGGGAAAAGTTTATCTTTGCAACAGAAACGGAAAACAACACACTTAAACATTACAGGAGTATGGAAAAGAGCATCAAAGGTACGCGTACCGAACAGAATCTGTTGAAGGCATTCGCCGGTGAGAGCCAGGCCCGGAGCCGCTACGTCTTCTTCGCCAGCAAGGCCAGGAAGGAGGGTTACGAACAGATTGCAGGTGTCTTCGCCGAGACGGCCGAGCAGGAGAAGGAGCACGCCGAGCGTTTCTTCAAGTTCCTCGAAGGCGGCGAGGTGGAGATCACGGCCAGCTACCCCACCGGCCCGATCGGCACGACGGCCGAGAATCTGCTGGCTGCCGCGAAGGGTGAGAACGAAGAGTGGGACGTGCTCTACCGTGAATTCGCCCAGGTGGCCGACGAGGAGGGCTTTGCCGAGATCGCCGCAGCGTTCCGCATGATCTCGATCGTCGAGGCCGAGCATGAGCGCCGCTATCTGAAGCTGCTGAGCCGCCTGACGGACGGGAACTTCTTCAAGCGCGACGGCAAGATCTGGTGGCAGTGCCGCAACTGCGGTTTTGTCATCGAGGCCGAGGAGGCTCCGAAACTCTGCCCGGCGTGCAAGCACCCGCAGGCTTACTTCGAGCCCAAGAAGGAGAACTATTGATCCGACCGGAGATCGGTCGCCGATCGTTTGTCGAGCCCAGCTTCCCGCCCGGAAGTTGGGCTTTTCGTTTCGGAAGGGTTGATTGGCCCGGCACCGGGCCCTGCTTTTCGAGGCTCCGGAGCCCTTTCAGCACCGATTCGCCGCTTCCCGGGAAAATATTCGGGCTTCGGGAAGGGGAAAATCCGGATTTTCTGCGTATCTTTGGCGGAAAACTGAAAAAATCTCGCTGGAAAATATGGCAGACGAAAAAATCATCTTCTCGATGGTCGGCGTAAGCAAGACCTTCCCCAACCAGAAACGGGTGCTGAACAACATCTACCTCTCGTTCTTCTACGGGGCCAAGATCGGTATCATCGGTCTGAACGGCGCGGGCAAGTCCACGCTGATGAAGATCATCGCTGGCATCGACAAGAATTTCGAGGGCGAAGTGGTCTTCTCGCCCGGATACACGGTGGGCTATCTCGAACAGGAACCCAAACTGGACGACTCGAAGACCGTGAAGGAGGTCGTCGAGGAGGGGTGCGCCTCGACGGTGGCCCTGCTGAAAGAGTACGAGGAGATCAACATGAAGTTGTGTGAGCCGATGGACGACGACACGATGGCCAAGCTGATCGAACGTCAGGGCGAGTTGTACGAGCAGATCGACCACGTTAACGGCTGGGAACTGGACAGCGTGCTGGAACGTGCGATGGATGCCCTGCGGTGTCCCGATCCCGACCAGTCGGTGAAGGTACTCTCGGGTGGTGAGCGGCGCCGCGTGGCGTTGTGCCGCCTGCTGCTGCAACAGCCCGACGTGCTGCTGCTCGACGAGCCCACGAACCACCTCGACGCCGAATCGATCGACTGGCTCGAACAGCACCTCCAGCAATACAAGGGTACGGTGATCGCCGTAACGCACGACCGCTACTTCCTGGACAACGTCGCCGGCTGGATCCTCGAACTGGACCGCGGCGAAGGCATTCCCTGGAAGGGCAACTACTCGGGCTGGCTCGAACAGAAGACCACGCGCATGGCCATGGAGGAGAAGCAGGAGTCGAAGCGCCGCAAGACCCTCGAACGCGAGTTGGAGTGGGTGCGCATGTCGCCCTCGGGACGTCACGCCAAGTCGAAGGCGCGTCTGTCGGCCTATGACAAGCTGATGAACGAGGATACGAAGCAGAAGGAGGAGAAGCTCGAAATCTTCATCCCGAACGGTCCGCGTCTGGGCGACGTGGTGATCGAGGCGCACGACGTCTCGAAGGCCTTCGGGGACCGCGTGCTGTACGAACATCTGGAGTTCTCGCTGCCGCCCGCCGGCATCGTCGGCGTGATCGGTCCGAACGGTACGGGCAAGACCACCCTCTTCCGCATGATCATGGGGCTCGAAGAGCCTACGAGCGGTTCGTTCCGCGTGGGCCCGACCGTCAAGCTGGCCTACGTCGACCAGCAGCACAAGTCGATCGACCCCGAAAAGACGGTCTTCGAGGTGATCTCGGGCGGTACGGACCTCATCACGCTGGGCAACCGGCAGGTCAATGCCCGGGCCTACGTGGCACGGTTCAACTTCTCGGGCGCCGACCAGGAGAAGAAGTGCGGCATGTTGTCGGGCGGTGAGCGCAACCGCCTCCACCTGGCCCTTGCGCTCAAGGAGGAGGGCAACGTCCTGCTGCTGGACGAGCCGACGAACGACATCGACGTCAACACGCTGCGGGCTTTGGAAGAGGGCCTCGAAAACTTCGCCGGATGCGCCGTGGTGATTTCGCACGACCGCTGGTTCCTGGACCGTATCGCCACGCACATCCTCTCGTTCGAGGGCGACTCGAAGGTGGTCTTCTACCAGGGCTCCTACTCCGAGTACGAGGCGTGGAAGAGGGCCCAGGGCGGCGATACGGAACCCCACCGTGTGCGTTACAAGAAATTAATGGCTTGACAGAATGCGTATTGTAACCTTTTTTCTGCTCTTTCTGGGGCTTTTTTCATGCGGGGGGCCGACAAACCGTCCGGTCGATGTGTTTGTCTGGGACCAACTCCGTGCCCACGAAGACCCGGAGCGTGTGGAACCGGTCGGAACGTGCGAGGTCGACGAATTCCTCGCCGAGATGGCGCGTTTTCCCTGGCATGAGCAAGCACGCGAGGCGCTGAAAATCAAGAAAAACTCCCCCACCCTGTCAGTGACGGATTTGAAGACGGACCGTTCGCTTTTCATTTCGTCCGCAGTTGATGACAGCGACCGGTTGGGCTATTTCGTCGGCTATGTCTATCCCGGAGAAGAGGGAATGCGGGCACGGCGCTACGTGAGCTTGTATGAGGTGGAACAAATGGAAGCGATCCGCGAAATGGTTCTCCTTTTCTTTCGCCGCGATGAGGCTGCATTGAAGCGCCTGCTCGGGGAACAACCCAAATACATGGATGCAAGGGATCACGTAGGTTGGGAAAAATACCTGAAAATAAAACAAAAATTTATGTAATATGGCACAACAGAAACCCTCCATACCCAAAGGTACGCGCGACTTCTCCCCGGCGGAGATGATGCGCCGGCAGTATATTTTCGACACGGTGAAGCGGGTCTTCCGCTCGTACGGCTTCGCACCGCTGGAGACCCCGGCCATGGAGAATCTCTCGACGCTGCTGGGCAAGTACGGCGACGAGGGCGACAAACTCCTCTTCAAGATCCTCAATTCGGGCGATTACGCCGCAGGACTTGCGGACGACGAGGTGCGCCAGGCTTCGAAGATCTGCGAAAAGGGCCTTCGCTATGACCTGACGGTCCCGTTCGCCCGCTACGTCGTGCAGCACCAGGGCGAGCTGACCTTCCCCTTCAAGCGCTACCAGATCCAGCCCGTGTGGCGGGCCGACCGGCCGCAGAAGGGGCGTTACCGCGAATTCTACCAGTGCGACGTCGACGTCATCGGCACGCGCTCGCTGCTGTGCGAGGTCGAGCTGGTGGAGATCGTCGAGCGGGTCTTCAAGGCGCTGGGCATCCGCGTGGCGCTGAAGATGAACAACCGCAAGATCCTCTTCGGAATTGCCGAGGCAATCGGCCATGCCGACAAGATGATGGACATTACAGTGGCGATCGACAAACTGGAAAAGATCGGGCTGGAGAACGTCAAGGCCGAACTGCTGGAGCGCGGTTTGTCGCAGGAGGCGGTCGACCGGCTTCAACCGATTCTTGAACTGAGCGGTGACAACCACCAGAAGCTCGATCAACTGCGCAGCGTGCTGGCATCCTCGGAAACCGGGCTGAAGGGCATTGAGGAGATGGAGATCCTCTTCGGGTATGTCGAGCGGCTGGGGATCGACCTGCAGGTAGAGCTGGATCTCTCGCTGGCCCGCGGTCTGAACTACTATACCGGTGCGATCTTCGAGGTCAAGGCCCTCGATTTCGCCATCGGCTCGATCTGCGGCGGAGGGCGTTACGACGACCTGACGGGGATCTTCGGAATGCCCAACCTGTCGGGTGTGGGCATTTCGTTCGGTGCCGACCGCATCTACGACGTGATGACCGGACTCAACCTCTTCCCCGAGGAGGTCAACTGCACGACCCGCGTGTTGTTCACCAACCTCGGCGCCGATGAGGAGGCAGCCGTGCTTCCGCTGCTGCGCGAAGTGCGCAACCGCGGTATCGCCGCCGAGATCTACCCCGAGGCGGGCAAGATGAAGAAGCAGATGGAGTATGCCAACCGGCGCGGAATCCCCTATGTGGTGATCGTCGGCTCGCAGGAGCTGGAGGTCGGAGCTGCTACCGTCAAGGAGATGCGCACGGGCGACCAGCGACAGGTGCCTTTCGGAGAACTTGCCGACGCGCTCGCCTGACACTTCGATACAGGGCTCCGCAGCGCGGGGCCCTTTTTATAAATGATATATTGCCAATCGACCATGCGAAATTACCTTATCGTTGTCCTGCTGCTGCTCGGGACGCTGCCGCTGGCTGCCCGGGGCGCGAATCCCGAACCGAGCGAGGAGAATCTGCAGCAGTTCCAGAAACTGATGCAGGTCTACCGCTATCTGACCGGCCTCTACGTCGATGACGTGGAGATGAAACCCGTTGTCGAGGGGGCTATCCGGGGGATGCTCGAAGAGCTGGACCCCCATTCGGCCTACCTCGATGCCGAGGAGATGAAGGGCGTGCGGGAGAGCTTCGAGGGGGAGTTCAGCGGGATCGGTGTGGAGTTCAATACGCTGCGCGACACGGTGATCGTCGTGAACACCATCGCCGGAGGCCCGGCCGAGCGGGTCGGCGTGAGGGCCAACGACCGTATCGTGCGCATCGACACGCTGTCGGCCGTGGGAATGACCCGCACCGAAGTTCCCAAGCACCTGCGCGGCAGGAGCGGTACGAAGGTTGAGATCGATGTCGTGCGTCACGGAACCCCGGGGCTGCTCCACTTCGTGATCGTGCGCGACAAGATTCCGCTCAATACCGTGGATGCCGCCTACCGGACCCCGGAAGGCATCGGATACATCAAGGTCAACCGCTTCGGCCACACCACGATGGAGGAGTTCTCGAAGGGGTATCGGGAGTTGGGGCGCCCCGAAAAGCTGATCCTCGACCTGCGCGGGAACGGCGGCGGGCTGTTGGAACAGGCCATCGGGATGGCGGGTTTCTTCCTGCCGCGCGGTGCGACGATCGTCTCCACCGAGGGGCGGGCCGTACCCTCCTCGTCGTTCCGCGCACCGACCAACGGCGAGGATCTCCGCGGAAAACTCGTGGTGCTGATCGACGAGGCGTCGGCCTCGGCCTCGGAGATCGTCGCAGGGGCCATGCAGGACTGGGACCGGGGTGTCGTCATCGGGCGCCCGAGCTTCGGGAAGGGGCTCGTGCAGCGGCAGATCGGACTGCCCGACGGCTCGGCCGTGCGGATCACCGTGGCCCGCTACCACACCCCCTCGGGGCGGGTCATCCAGCGCCCCTATGAGCAGGGCAAGCGCCGCGAATACTACCTCGACCATCTGCGGCGCTACGACGATGCCGTGCGCGATTCGCTCGATGCCGGGGCCCCGGCCTTCCGCACGCTCCGCACCGGCCGCACGGTTTACGGCGGTGGCGGAATCCGCCCCGATATTGTGGTCGAAGCCGATACGGCGGGCTACTCCGACTACTATGCAGAATTGATCCGGCGCGGCGTCGTGGCCGAATTCGTCAACGACTGGCTCGACCGTTCACGCGACACGCTCTCGCGGCATTACCCCTCTTTCGAGGCCTTCGACGCCGGGTTCGAACCCTCGGACGAGGTGCTCGGGGCGCTCACGGAGCTGGGCGTGCGGCGCGGTGTGGAGCTCGATCCGGAGGGCTTCGCCGTCTCGGAATCCCTCGTGCGGACGCAGCTCAAAGCCCTTGCTGCTCAGCGCCTGTTCGGCACGGGAGCTTATTTTCAGGTGGTGAATCCCCGGCTGAGTACGGCCTACCGGCAGGCCGTGGAGCTCCTCGAAGCCTGGGACCAACGGGGAAAACCGATCCTGGAGCCGAAAAAATAACCGGGATTTTTTGCATTTTGTAAACTTTTTCGTATATTCGTCTATACGAATCCGACAGGTTGAAGACCCCTCGGAGTTAACCCCAAAAAATAAGTCCCATGTCAACCCCAACCCAACCACGACGCGACAATGAGGATTATGGAGATCAGATCCTCTCCAAAGCCGTAAAGGCGGGCCGTCGTACTTATTTTTTCGATGTCAGGGCTACACGCGGCGACGACTGGTTCCTGACCATCACCGAGAGCCGGAAAATTACGGCTCCCGATGGCTCGTCTTCTTACGACCGACACAAAATCTTTCTGTATAAGGAAGATTTTACGAAGTTCTCGGAAGGACTCGGTGAAGTCGTCGAATTCATTCGCCGCAGCAAAGGTATTCCCGAGCCGGTGAAATGAGGCCCGTGACACCTCGGAACAGGGCCGTCCGGCAATCGTGCCGGACGGCCTTTTCCGTATCCATCGGTCGCCGCGGGCGCAATCGTGGGCCACGCCCGGAACGGAGCGCGCCGGACGATTTTCCGTATCCCGGGCATTGCGAAGCGGATACGCCTCGGGAGAGCCCCCTCTCGAAAACTTCGTTTTCGTTTGGCGATCCTCACACCTTTTCGTATCTTTGCCCTCCGAAAAAAGCCCCGAAGAGTTCGGGCGGATGGACCTCGGGGAATCCCGGTCCGGATCTCGCCCGTCGAACCCTCCTGGAGTCTCTCTAAACCGCTTATGCTGAAATTATGAACGTTTCCCGCTACATCCTCCTCGCCCTGAAAGGATGCGCCATGGGTATGGCCGACGTGGTGCCCGGCGTCTCGGGCGGTACGATCGCCTTCATCTCGGGCATCTACGAAGAACTTCTCGATTCGATCCGCAGCGTCAATGCCACGGCCCTCAAGTTGCTGCTGAAAGGCCGGCTCGGAGCGTTCTGGCGCCACATCAACGGACGGTTCCTGCTGCCCGTGCTGACGGGTATCGCCATCGCCATCTTCTCGCTGGCCCGGCTGATGACCTACCTGCTCGAACACCACCCCATTGCCATCTGGTCGTTCTTCTTCGGACTGATCATCGCCTCGGCGATCCTCATCGCCCGGCAAATCGAACGCTGGAACTGGCAGGTCCTCCTCTCGTTTATCGTCGGGGCCGTCGTGGCGTGGTGGATCACCGTCGCAACCCCGGCCGAAACCCCCGACGACTGGTGGTTCGTCATGCTGTCGGGCGCCATCGCCATCTGCGCCATGATCCTCCCGGGCATCTCCGGTGCCTTCATCCTGCTGTTGCTGGGCAAGTATCAGTACATCATGCAGGCCGTCGGCGATCTGAACATTCCGGTCATGGCGATCTTCATCGTGGGGGCTGCGGCCGGCATCATCTCCTTCTCGCACCTGCTGTCGTGGCTGCTCAAGCACTGGCACGACCTGACGGTGGCCGTCCTGATGGGATTCATGGTCGGCTCGCTCAACAAGGTATGGCCCTGGAAGAAGGTTGTGGAGACCTATGTCGACAGCCACGGAAAGGTGCAGCCGCTGGTTGAGAGCAACATCACGCCGGGGGCATTCGAGACGCTCTACGACAAACCGGCCCTGCTGGCCGAGGCCGTGATTCTCTGTGTCGTGGGATTTTTGACCATCTACGGCATCGAGACCCTGGCCCGCTTCATCACAACGCAAAGAAAGGAGGATTGAGCCATGCGAAAATTCGGATTGATCGGCCGTCCGCTGGGCCATTCGGCATCGGCGGCCTACTTCACGGAGAAGTTTTCTAAAGAGGCGATAAACGATTGTGCGTATGCACTTTATGAACTGCCGGAGATCGGGGCGCTGAGCGGGTTGCTGGAGCAGCACCCGGAGCTCTGCGGCCTGAACGTCACGATCCCCTACAAGCGCGAAGTGATGGCTTTTCTGGATGCGGTGTCGCCCGAGGCGCGGGCCATTGGGGCGGTGAACTGCATCCGCCGCACGCCGGAGGGGCGGCTGGAGGGATTCAATACCGACATCATCGGGCTGCGCGAGGCGTTGAGCGAACTGCTGGGCTTTGCCGAGCCCGAGCAGGCGCTTGTCCTCGGGACCGGCGGGGCTTCGCAGGCCGTGCAGTATGCACTGGCCGAGCGGGGAATCCCCTTTGCGCTGGTTTCGCGCGACCCGGCGAAGGGCAACTACACCTATGACAACCTGCCGTGCGAGGTGGTGGAGCAGAGCCGGCTGATTGTCAACGCCTCACCCGTGGGAACCTACCCCAACGTCACGGAGGCGCCGCGCATCCCCTACGCCTACCTCACGCCGGACCACTACCTGCTCGATCTGGTCTACAACCCGGAGGTGACGCAGTTCCTCGACTACGGCCGCCAGCGCGGGGCCCATACGTTAAACGGGCGGACGATGTTTGTCGAACAGGCCGAGGCGTCGTGGCGCATCTGGAATGGTGAAGAATTGCTTTAGCTGACACCTGGCAGTATCGTGAAAAACAAAGGCTTCGTCCCATACGGACGAAGCCTTTTGCATGTATGCCGGTTCCCGCTCCGTGCTGCACACGGCGAGGGTCTCCGTATCTGCGCCCAGCCGTGCGTTTACCGGTTTTGCAGCAGCGTGCGGGCCTTCTCCAGTTCCTCCGCACGGACTACGATCTGGGCGGGCATCGTGCCGATCGGATAGATGGCCGACATGTATTCGTTGCGGATTGTCGACCAGATCCCGGCACTGTCGAGCATCGATTTGGCGATCTCGGCCTCCGTTACGGTGTTGTACTCCGCCAATACAACCAACGAGTCGTCTTGCATAAGTCTTTCGGTTTTGGTTCGATATTTAAAGTTAAGCATTTTGTTGATAAAATACAAGAACCCGGCCGGGAAATCTCTGTAAATATCGTTATCTTTACGTCGCCAAAAACCTGGAAAACCCCTGGAAAACCCCTGGAAAACACTTCGAAAATGTCCCAATTCGTACATCTTCACGTACATACGCAATACTCGATCCTCGACGGGCAGGCCAGTATCCCGAAACTCGTGGACAAGGCCCTCGCCGACGGTCAGCCCGGCATTGCCGTGACCGATCACGGCAACATGTTTGGAATCAAGGAGTTCTACAACTACACGAAGAAGGTCAAGGGGAAGTTCAAGGAGAAGGCCGCGGCGTGCGAAGCCCGGATTGCCGCCCTGCGCGACGGCTCGGAGGTCGTGGACGACCCTGCCGCCGAGATCGCCCGCTGCGAGAAGGAGCTGGAAGAGCTGCGCCGCAAGGCCGCCTTCAAGGCCATTATCGGCTGCGAGGTCTACGTCGCCCGCCGCACGCTTTACGACAAGGAGGGAAAACCCGACCAGAGCGGTTACCACCTGATCCTGCTGGCCAAGAACCTCAAGGGCTATCACAACCTCATCAAGATCGTCTCGAAGGCCTGGACCGAAGGTTTCTACATGCGTCCGCGTACGGACCGCACCGAGATCGAGAAGTACCACGAGGGGCTGATCTGCTGTTCGGCCTGCCTGGCCGGGGAGGTCCCCCGCGCCATCACGGCCAACGATCTCGAAAAGGCCGAGGAGGCGATCCGCTGGCACAAGAACCTCTTCGGGGATGACTATTACCTGGAGCTGCAGCTCCACAAGGCCACCGTCGAGCGCGCCAACCACGAGGCCTACCCCATGCAGTTGCATGTCAACAAGCATCTGCGGGAGCTGGCTGCCAAGTATAACGTGCGGATGGTCTGTACGAACGACGTGCACTTCGTCGACGAGGACAACGCCGAGGCGCACGATCGGCTGATCTGCCTCTCGACGGGCAAGGACCTCGACGACCCGAAGCGAATGCTCTACTCCAAGCAGGAGTGGCTCAAAACCACCGCCGAGATGGAGTCGATCTTCGGCGAGACGGACCCCGAGGCGATGGCCACGACCGTGGATATTTGCAACCAGGTCGAGAACTACTCGATCGACCACGCGCCGATCATGCCCAACTTCGAGATTCCGAAGGAGTTCGGAACCGAGGAGGAGTACCGGCAGCGCTTTACCGAGGAGGACCTCTACAACGAATTTACGCGCGACGAGAACGGCAATGTCGTCATGTCCGAGGAGGAGGGGCGCAAGAAGATCGAGAAGCTGGGCGGTTATGACAAGCTCTACCGCATCAAGTTCGAGGCCGACTACCTGGCCAAACTCACCATGGAGGGTGCTCACCGCCGCTACGGCGAGCATCTGACCGAGGAGCAGGAGGAGCGGCTGCGCTTCGAGCTGCACATCATGAAGACGATGGGTTTCCCGGGCTACTTCCTTATCGTGCAGGACTTTATCCGCGCGGCCCGCGAGGAGCTGGACGTCTCGGTAGGTCCGGGACGTGGTTCGGCGGCCGGGTCGGCCGTGGCCTACTGTCTGGGCATCACGCAGATCGACCCCATCGCCTATGACCTGCTGTTCGAGCGTTTCCTGAACCCCGACCGTATCTCGCTCCCCGATATTGATGTCGACTTCGACGACGATGGCCGCGGCCGCGTCTTGAACTGGGTGACCCAGAAGTACGGCAAGGAGAAGGTCGCCCACATCATCACCTACGGCACGATGGCCACCAAACTCTCCATCAAGGATGTGGCCCGCGTGCAGAAACTCGTCCTCTCGGAGTCGGACCGTCTCTGCAAGCTGGTCCCCGACAAGACCCCCGAGGGCAAGGCCGTCAAGAGTCTGGCGCAGGCCATCGAGCTGGTCCCCGAGCTGAAGGCCGCCGAGCAGTCGGACAATCCCGTGCTGCGCGACACGATCCGCTATGCCAAGATGCTCGAAGGCAACGTCCGCAATACGGGCGTGCACGCCTGCGGTACGATCATCTGCCGCGACGACATCACCGATTGGGTGCCCGTCTCGACGGCCGACGACAAGGAGACCGGCGAGAAGATGCTCGTCACGCAGTACGAAGGTTCGGTGATCGAGGATACGGGTCTGATCAAGATGGACTTCCTCGGGTTGAAGACCCTCTCGATCATCAAGGATGCCGTGGAGAACATCCGCCAGACCAAGGGGGTGAAGATCGACATCGACGACTTCTCGATCATCAACGACCCGGCGACCTACAAGTTGTACAGCGAGGGCCGCACCGTCGGAACGTTCCAGTTCGAGTCCGCGGGTATGCAGAAGTACCTCCGGGAGCTGCAGCCCTCGACCTTCGAGGACCTCATCGCCATGAATGCCCTCTATCGGCCCGGCCCGATGGACTACATCCCGGATTTCATCGCCCGCAAGCACGGACGCAGCCCCATCGTGTACGACATCCCGATCATGGAGAAGTACCTCAAGGACACCTACGGCATCACGGTCTACCAGGAGCAGGTCATGTTGCTGTCGCGTCTGCTGGCCAACTTCACCCGCGGTGAGTCGGATACCTTGCGAAAGGCCATGGGTAAGAAGCTCAAGGACAAGCTGGACCACCTGAAGCCCAAGTTCATCGAGGGCGGCAAGAAGAACGGACACAACCCCGAAGTCCTCGAAAAGATCTGGGCCGACTGGGAGAAGTTCGCCTCCTACGCCTTCAACAAGTCGCACGCCACGTGCTACTCGTGGGTCGCTTACCAGACCGCCTACCTCAAGGCCAATTACCCCTCGGAGTACATGGCGGCGGTGCTGAGCCGAAACCTGACGAACATCGAGCAGTTGACACTCTACATGAACGAGTGCAAGCGTATGGGCATCAGCGTGCTGGGTCCCGACATCAACGAGTCGATGCAAGCCTTCTCGGCCAACCTCGCCGGCGATGTGCGTTTTGGACTGGCCGCCGTGAAGGGCGTCGGGGCTGCTGCCGTGGAGAGCATCATCGCCGAGCGGAAGGCAAACGGCCCCTTCAAGGATATTTACGACTTTATCGAGCGCGTGAACTACTCGCTTGTCAACCGCAAGTGTCTCGAAAACCTCGCCTACGCCGGGGCCTTCGATTCGATCACCGATTTTGCGCGCTGCAAGTTCTTCGGCGTTGACTCCCGCGATTCGAGCGGCGTCACCTTCATCGAGCAGTTGATGCGCTACGGGCAGCGTTACCAGAACGAGCAGAACAACGCCCAGCAGAGCCTCTTCGGCGGGGGCGGGCATGTCGACATCCAGCGCCCGGTGATCCCGGCCTGCGCCGACTGGAGCCAGCTCGAAAAACTCACCCGCGAGCGCGAAATGGTCGGGCTCTACCTCTCGGCGCATCCGCTGGACGACTACAAGATCATCATCGACCACATGTGCAAGACCCAGCTCACGGAACTCGAAAACCTCGAACCGCTCAAGGGGCAGGAGATTGCCGTGGCCGGCATGGTCGTCAGCGTGCAGAACCTCATGACCAAGACCGGGAAGCCCTGGGGCAAGTTCAAACTCGAAGACTACAACGGTTCGCACGAATTCGCCCTCTTTGGCAAGGATTATGAGAACTTCCGCAAGTACCTCTTCGCCGACTACTTCCTCTTCATCCGCGGAAAGGTCCAGCCCAAACCCTACAACGATCAGGAACTCGAATTCAAGATCGTCTCGATGGTTCAGTTGCAGGAGCTGCGCGACACGATGATCAAGGAGATGAACATCCAACTCCCCATCGAGGAGCTGACCGAAACGCTGATCCGCGACCTTTCGGACCGGGTCCGCAAATCGAAGGGGAACACGCTGCTGCGCGTGAGCCTCGTCGACCGCAAGGCGCAGGTGTCGTTGAGCCTCTTCTCGAAGAGCCACAAGATCTCGCTCACGCCCGAACTGGTCGACTACCTGGATGATAATGAAATACACTATTCCATTGCATAACAACAACTTAAAAACACAAAGAAAATGGCACTGGCAATCAACAAAGACAATTTCGAAGCGCTGATCGCAGGCGATCAGCCCGTAGTAATCGACTTCTGGGCCGAGTGGTGCGGACCCTGCCGCATGATCGCCCCCATCGTCGACGAACTGGCTGCCGAGTATGAAGGCCGCGTGGTCATCGGCAAATGCGACGTCGAGGCCAACGACGACATCACGATGAAGTTCGGCGTACGGAACATCCCGACGATCATCTTCCTCAAGGGCGGTCAGCAGGTCGACAAACAGGTCGGCGCCTGCTCGAAGGATGCCCTGAAGGCGAAGATCGAAAAACTTCTCTAAGCGATGCTCCGGAGCGTGGATTACTGTGGCCTGCAGGCCGTGGAGTTTTCGAAGGGTGACTATACGGCGCTGCTGATCCCCGGGATGGGTGCCAACCTTATCCGCCTGGCCGACACGCGGCGCGGTGTCGAGGTGCTGCATACCCCGGCCGAGGAGGAGATCGAGACCTTTCTCCGGCGTCCGCAGGTCTTCGGACTGCCCATTCTCTTCCCGCCCAACCGCATCGCCGACGGCCGCTATACCTTCGAAGGGCGGACCTATCAATACCCGATCACGATCGAGAAGGAGCACAACTACCACCACGGCATCCTGAAAAGCCAGCCGTTTCAGGTCTCGAAAGCCGTGGAGACGGACGACGAGGTGCTGGTCGAGTGCCGCTACTACGCCAATGCGGGCAACGACGCCATCTTCCGCGACTTCCCGCACGAGTTCAAGTGCAAGATCGTCTATCGGCTGACGGCTGAAGGGCTGGAGCAGGAGGTGGTTTTCACGAACCGCAGCCGGCAGCGGATGCCGTTAGGCGTGGGATTCCATACCCCGCTGCGAATCCCCTTTGCGGGTGGTGAAGATGCCGATTACGTGATGCGCGTGGCAGTTGGAGAAGAGGTTGAACTGAGCGGCCGCAACCTTCCGACAGGTAGGAAGTTGCCGCTTTCGGAACAGTTTGCGAAGTTGCGCGGCGAAGGGCTCCGGGTGACGGGGTGCGAGCCGATCGAGGCGGGCTTCACGCTGCGCGAGATCGAGGTCAACGGAAAACCCTATCGCGGTGCCGTGGTTGAGAATCTCCGCACCGGCGTGCGGGTCTTCTACGAGGTGGACCGTCAGACGACCTACTGGACGATCTGGAACAACGGCGGGCAGGTTCCCTACTGCTGTCCCGAACCGCAGTCGTGGGTGACCAACGCTCCGAATGCCGCCGATCCCGCGGCTGAAGGTTTTCAGTCGGTGGCCCCCGGCGAATCGTGGAGCGCGAAATACCGGTTGTACGTCCGCTAACGGGCCGGATCGGTATTTTGTAGGTACAAGAGTTTGAAAAAGACGGTTTTATGCCGTTTGGATGGAAGGAAAGCGGGAGGTCTCCGAAAAGACCTCCCGCTTCGCTTTAGAACGACTCCTCGAAGACCGTCTCCGAGAGCGGTTTACGGAGTGTGTCGTGGCGGTCGGGCGACGAGGGCTCCCCGGCGCCGTAGCCCACGAGCAGGATATTCACCGGCTCGACGTGGGCCGGAAGGTGGAACTCCTCGCGCACCGCCTCCGGTTTGAACATGCAGATCCACAGCGTGTCGAGGCCCAGCGAGGCGGCGCAGAGCATCATGTGGTCCGTGACGATCGAGGCGTCGATGTCCCCGATTCGCTTGCCGTCGTACTTCCGCGTCCAGACCTCGTCCGTGTCAGCGCAGACGATGATCGCCAGCGGCGCCCCGAAATCCCGCGTGCAGTGCGTCAGCTTCTCCAGCCCCTCCTTCGACTGCACGACCACCAACCGCTGCGGCTGGCGGTTCGCACCCGTCGGGGCCACTCGACCCGCTTCGAGGATCTGTTGCAACTTTTCCGGTTCGACCTTCCGGTCGCTGTATTGTCGGCACGCGTAGCGCCGTTTGGCCAATGCGAGAAAATCCATGGTATCTGGTTTGTTTTTTGGTTCCTTTCCGCGAAGATAGCGAAAATTTGCCGCGTGTACAAATTCCGGCGCGCGCGTACAAATTCCGACGCGCGCGTCGGCTGTCGGCAAGCGGGTCCGAGGCGGGTATGTCCGCCATGCGTCAGAGCGTGTCAGTTGCGACTGACAATCTGGCAGGAATCGTGGGCTGGCACACCGTTTGTTGCTCTTCAGGGCGGAAAAATCGAAAAACAAAATACAACCTGTTATGAAAAACGGAAAAATCGGTGTAACAACGGAGAACATCTTCCCCGTCATCAAGAAGTTCCTCTATTCGGATCATGAAATCTTCCTCCGCGAGCTGATCTCCAACGCCGTGGATGCCACGCAGAAGCTGAAAACCCTCTCGGCCAAGGGCGAGATGAAGGGCGAACTGGGCGACCTGACGATTCACGTCTCGGTGGACCCCGCGGCCAAGACCCTCACGGTCACCGACCGCGGTATCGGTATGACGGCCGAGGAGCTGGACCGCTACATCAACCAGATTGCCTTCTCGGGTGCCGAGGAGTTTATGGCCAAGTATAAGGATCAGGCCATTATCGGACACTTCGGACTGGGATTCTACTCGGCCTTCATGGTCGCCGACAAGGTCGAAATCTTCACGAAATCGTGGCAGGAGGGCGCCAAGGCCGTGCACTGGAGTTGCAGCGGCACCCCCGAGTTCGAAATGGAGGAGACCGACGAGGCGCGTGACCGCGGGACGATGATCGTGCTGCACCTCGCCGACGACACCAAGGAGTACGCCGAGGAGTCGAAGGTTTCGGAGCTCCTGAAGAAGTACTGTCGCTTCCTCCCCGTGCCCATCGCCTTCGGAAAGGTCAAGGAGTGGAAGGACGGCAAGTACGTCGATACCGACAAGGACAACATCATCAACGATGTCGACCCGCTGTGGACCCGCAAACCCTCGGAGATCACCGAGGAGCAGTACAAGGAGTTCTACCGCGAGCTCTACCCGCTGAGCGACGAGCCCCTCTTCTCGATCCACCTGAATATCGACTACCCGTTCCACCTGACCGGTATCCTCTACTTCCCGAAGATCCACAACAACTTCGATATTCAACGCAACAAGATCCAGCTCTACTGCAATCAGGTTTACGTCACGGATCAGGTCGAGGGGATCGTGCCGGAGTATCTGACGCTGCTGCACGGTGTGATCGACTCGCCCGACATCCCGCTGAACGTCTCCCGCAGCTATCTGCAGAGTGACGCCAACGTGAAGAAGATTTCGAGCTACATCACCCGCAAGGTCGCCGACCGGCTGCAGGAGCTCTTCAACACGATGCGCCCCGATTACGAATCGAAGTGGGACGACCTGAAGATCTTCATCCAGTACGGTATCCTCACCGACGAGAAGTTCGCCGAGAAGGCCGAGAACTTCATGCTCTGGAAGAACATCGAGGGCAAATACTTCACGGCCAAGGAGTACACCGAAAAGGTTAAGGAGAACCAGACCGACAAGAACAAGACCGTGGTTTTCCTCTACGTGGACGATCCCGAGGAGAAGTACACCTCGCTCGAAGCCGCCAAGGCCAAGGGTTACGACGTGCTCGTCATGGACGGTCAGTTGGACAGCCACTACATCAACTGGTATGAGTCGAAGAACAAGGAGAGCCGCTTCGTGCGTGTCGACAGCGATGTGATCGACAAGCTGATCCAGAAGGAGGACAGCATCAAGATGTCGCTCTCCGAGGCTCAGCAGGAGCTGCTGACGCCCGTCTTCGAGAGCCAGATGCCCAAGGACGAGAAGATTCACTACAACATCTCGTTCGAGGCCATGTCTCCGGACGAGGCCCCGGTGGTCATCACGCAGAATGAGTTCATGCGCCGGATGAAGGAGATGGCCCAGATGGGCGGTGGCGGCATGAGCCAGTTCTACGGCCAGATGCCCGACAACTTCACCATTGCGGTGAACGGCAACCACCCCATCGTCATCGACATCCTCGCCGACGTCGAGAAGGCTTACGGCGACAAGCTGAAGACCATGACCAAGAAGATCGATGCCGCCGTCGCCGAGGAGAAACGCTTCGAGGAGGTCACGAAGGATAAAAAGGAGGCCGACCTCACGTCCGAGGAGAAATCCATGCGCGAGGAGCTTTCGAAGAAGGTCGTCACGCTGCGCGACGAGCGTAACGAACGGCTGCGTCAGATCGGCGGCGAGAACAAACTCGTCAAGCAGATCATCGACCTCGCGCTGCTGACGAACGGCATGTTGAAGGGCAAGAACCTTACGGATTTCATCCAGCGGTCGATCTCGCTCATCGAGAAGTAATCGTACGCCGGATCCGGGATCCGGTTCGGGAATTCATGAAAAGAGACGCTCCCGTATGCGGGGCGTCTCTTTTATTGTCCGGGGAGGATCGGGATGTCGCTTCCTGTCCGGGTTCGTTTTCGCGGGGGAGTCGGGATGTCGGCTCTTGCCGGAGCTGTTTCCGCAAGAGAGTCGGGATGTCGGCTCCTGCCCGGATTCATTTCTACAGATGGTTCGGGGGGCCGGGTTTTTCTCTCTTCGGGCCCCGGGTGTTACTCCGTCGGCTCCTCCGTCCAGCGGCTCCGCAGCAGCTCCAGGAACCACTCCGGGCAGCGGCACGGGCGCCGCGTATCGCTGTGGATGAAGCCCAACTGCGTCATGCCCGTATTGATCAGTTCCCCCTTCTCGTTGTAGATCTCGTAGAAAAAGTTGATGCGCGTCGAGGGAATCTCCCGGAGGATGATCCGCACCGTCAGCAGTTCGTCGAAATAGGCCGGTTTGCGGTACTTCGACTGAACTTCGAGGATCGGCATCATGATCCCCCGCCGTTCGACCTCGGCAAACGACATGCCCAGTTCTCGCAGCAGCTCGCTTCGTGCCGCTTCGTAGTAGCAGATGTAGTTCGAGTGGTGGCAGATCGCCATCTGGTCGGTATGCTTGTACCAGACCCGGATTTTACAGTCGTGGCTCAACATAATGCTATTTGAATGATTTCGATTCTTCTTTCACTCCTTCCATGCGGGGATGTTCCGGCAGCGGATGGCCCGCCAGGTGCTCGGCCGCAGCCCGGTCGCCCGCATCCAGCAGGCGGCGGATCGCCGTCGAACTGACCCGCACACCGTCGACCGTACAGGCTTCCAACTTCACGATCCGCATTTTGGCCGTCAGTTCCGGGGCGTCGCACGCCAGACCGTCGTGGCCGAAGCGGTGGTTGAAGCCCGCCACGAGCGTCTCGGCGCCCAAGGCTCCTGTCAGGTAGCGGTCGACGAACTCCCGGCCCGACAGGGCGCTGAATCGCCGGTCGAACGGGATTACAATCACATTGTCGACCCCCAGTTCGGCCAGCAGGGCCAGTTTCTCATCGAGGGTTGTCAGCAGCCGAAGCCCCTCGGCTCGCCCCAGCGTGATGCGCGGGTGCGGCTCGAAGGTCAGCACGATGCTCTCGCCGCCCTGCGCCCGGGCCTCCGCCACCAGCCGCTCGATCAGCATCCGGTGGCCCCGGTGCACACCGTCGTAGGACCCGACCGTAACGGCCGGGTGGACGAAATGCGGAAGTTCTTCGAATCCGTGGAATACCCTCATGCTTCTCCGCAGCATATTTTTCTTGCACTTCGGGGAGTCTCTGGCTCGTACATACCCGTGAAAACGCTCATCTCCGCTCTACCTTTCCCCTCTCCGCAGCCCCTATGAATTGGCGTTGTTGTCGTTCTCCTTGACGAAATAGGCCACCTTCTCCAAGAGGGTCGTGATGTCGTAGTTCTCCACGACGATCCCCTGCGGGAAGTTCAGCGGCGTGGAGGTGAAGTTCAGCACCCCCTTGATGCCCGCGTTGATGATCGGAAGCACCAGCGTCGGGGCCACCTTCGTCGGCGACGAGACGATCACGATCGAGATGTCCAGGTCCTCGACCCGCTCCTCGAAGGTGTCCATGTGGTAGCACGGAATCCCGTCGATGGTCTTGCCCACCTTCTCGGGATCGACGTCGAATGCCGCCGTGATCTTCAGTTTCAGCCCCTTGCCGTTGAAGTACTTCGTGATGGCCTGACCCAGATGGCCCATACCCAGCACGGCGATATTCATCGGCGTCGGGCTGTCGAGGATGTTGCTGATGTACTCGATCAGCACCTGCACGTCGTAGCCCTTCTTCGTGTCGCTCGAAAAGCCGATCAGCATCAGGTCGCGCCGCACCTGCACCGCCGTAATGCCGTGGATGCCCGCCAGCACGTGCGAGAAGACGTGCGTGATGCCCTGCCGGTGACACGAAAGCAGCGTCCGACGGTATTCGCTCAGCCGCTCGATGGTCTTTTCGGGAATCGTATTCGTCAGTGATGCCATGATTATTCGATCGTTATCGTGAAGTCGTTGTGGTAGTTCACCCGCGTCCAGTTGTGGTTGACGTGGTTCGCACGCCCCTCGGGCTGGCTGAACAGATAGGTCGTCTGCAGCGGCGTGAAACGGCGGTCTTCGAGGTCGTACTCGATGTCGCCGTACATCGCCGGGGCGAAGATCATCGCCGTGTCGTAACCCCGGTAGGAGAAGAGCGTCGGCAGCATCCCGAACGAACGCAGGTAAACCCGGTCGAAGGCCTTCACCGCCTCCGAATCACGCTTGGCATGGTAGGTCGAGATGAAGACCACGCGGTCCTTGAAGAAGATCGCCCGGTCGAGGTTGTTGTAGCGGTTCCAGCGGGCGTTGCCCAGCACCGTGAATCGCGGGGCCGTGCGTCCGCGCGCCGTAATGCTCGTATCGGCCGAAGCCAGTGCCGCCAGGATACGGTCCACGTCGACTTCGCTGTCCGAGAGGATCACGAAGACGTTGTCCGCGTCGTTCTCCAGCAGCGGCGTCAGGTCGCTCGGGCTGTTCGCACCCCGCGACGAGGGGTGTTCGTAGCGGTAGTTGTAGCGTTCGAAGGGCCGGTTGCCGAGCAGCGCGAGCACCTCACGCTCGAACTCCTTGTCGGTGGTCGACGTGTAGATCAGCGTCACCCGCTTGCCGTCGCCGACCAGATCCTCCACCTTCTCATATTTCCGGGCCGGATCCGGGGCCAACTGGAACAGGACGTCGCTGTTCATCCGTTCGATGTTTGCCAGCGGCGAGACCACCGGAATGCGCTTCTCCTCGGCGAAGCGGACCACCGTTTCGAGCCCCTCCTCATAGACCGGCCCCACGACCAGATCCGCCTTGCGGAACGCTGCGTCGGAGACGATCTCCCGGATGCGGGCCGTGTCGCGCGCCGTGTTGAAGAGCTCCACGTTCACCGAGTAGCCCGATTTCTGTTTCACGCTGTCCAACCCCAGCAGAAAACCCTGGTAGAAATCCAGGTAGTTGTCGTTGGCCTGTCCGTTGACCGAGACGGGCAGCAGCAGCGCCACGTTGAGCGGGTCGCTCCGGCGCAGGGCCCGGAACTCGATCGGCTCCACCTCCCGGAGTGCCGGCAGCGAGTCCTGACGCAGCGTATCGGCCGCCGCGATCTCCGTCCTGCCGGTTCCCGGGACCACGATCATTGCCCCGGCCTTCAGTTCCGCAGGTTTCAGCCCTCCGTTGAGCCGGCTCAGCTCCTCCTCCGTGATTCCGAAGCGCCGCGACAGCGAATAGAACGTCTCGCCCGGATGCACGATGTGGTACGACGTCCCGGCATCGGCCACGCTGTTCAGCGACTGCCGGTACTCCTCCCACTGCTCCTGCGTGCCTGCTTCATCCTCCGAGCCGATCTGCTTCTTCCGGATCAGGATCCGCTCCCCGAGGCGCATGTGCAGCGGATCAAGGTTCGGATTGTCCTCCAGCAGCGTCTTCACCGGAATCTCGTACTGCCGTGAGATGGCGTAGAGCGTCTCACCCTTGGCTACGTAGTGGAAATCGAACGTCTTGCGCAGCTTGCGCTCCGACTTCGGCTCCGGGGCCGCAGCCACATAGGGAATCTTGATGTTCGTATCGGTCTGCAGACCCCGGGCGATCGAGGGGTTGTTTTCCAGGATGACCTGTTCGCCCACGCCGTAGGTCTTTGCGAGCCCGTAGAGCGTCTCCCCGGCCTGCACCGTATGGATGTAGTATTTGGCTCCGTTGATGTAGACGATCGTCTCGGACTTCCCGCCCGCAAGGGCCGAAAATCCCCACATGATCGTCAGAAGAGTGGCACAGAGTCGTTTCATCGTCTATTTGTTCTGCATTTTGTCCCGCATCCGGATCTCGGTGATCACCTTTTTCGTATAGAGCGGGAAATCGCCGTTCATCATCCACGCGTAGTAGCTCGGCTCGATGCGGAAAATCTCCGCCACGGAGCGTCCCTTGTACTTCCCGAAACCGAAGACCTCCTCACCCTTCTCGTTGTAGAGGATCCGCCCGGCATAGTCTGCCGTTTCGCCCCGGCTCGAAAACTCCGCCAGCTTGTCGACGTCGTTCTCCAGGTCGTCGTAGCGGTCCAACTGCGCCTGCAGCACCTCGTAGGTTGCCCGCGTGTCGGCTTCGGCCGAGTGGGCCTCGTCGAGATCCTTGTCGCAGTAGAACCTGTAGGCCGCAACCAGCGTGCGCTGCTCCTTCTTGTGGAAGATGTTCTGCACGTCCACGAACTTGCGGCGTTTCAGATCCACGTCCACGCCCGCGCGCAGGAACTCCTCCACCAGCACCGGAAGGTCGAAGCGGTTCGAATTGAACCCTCCGAAGTCGCAGCCCCGGATGAACTGTTCGAGCGACTTGGCCACCTGGGCGAACGTCGGGCAATCCCGCACGTCGTCGTCCGTGATGCCGTGTACGGCCGTCGCCTCCTCGGGGATGTGCATCCCCGGGTTGAGCCGGCGCGTTCGGGTGATCTCCTCGCCGTCGGGCATCACCTTGATCATCGAGATCTCCACGATCCGGTCCCGCGCCGTGTCCACGCCCGTGGTTTCGAGGTCGAAGAAGACGATCGGGCGTTTGAGGTTCAACTTCATCTTGCGCCTCCTTATGCGTTGATCATCATCGGCATCAGAAGCATCAGCGTCGAGCTCGTCTGCTTGTCGTCATAGACCGGTTTGAAGACGCCGGCACGCGTCGAGTCGGCCAGTTCGATCACCACCGTCGGGGTGTCCATGTTCGAGAGGATCTCGACCAGGAACGTCGACTTGAAGCCGATCGAGATGGGCTGTCCGTCGTAGCTGCACGAGATCGTCTCGTTGGCCGACACCGAGAAGTCGATGTCCTGGGCCGTGAGGTTGATCCGGTTGTCGGCGATGTCCATGCGGATGAGGTTCGTCGTCGGGTTCGAGCAGACCGCCACGCGCTTGATGCCGTTGACCAGTTCGATACGGTCCACGAGCACCTTGTTGGGGTTGTTCGCCGGGATCACGGCGTTGTAGTTCGGGTAGTTGCCTTCGATCAGGCGGCAAACCAGCGTATGGCTCTTGAGCTTGAACATCGCATTCTTCGAATCGAAGGCCATTTCGATGGCGTCATCCTCCTTCAGCAGCACCGATTTCAGCAGGTTGGCCGGTTTTTTCGGCAGGATGAACGATGCCGTGACCTCGTTCTCGGCCTCCGACTCGTACTTCACCAGTTTGTGAGCGTCCGTGCCGACGAAGGTCAGCACGCCGGGGGCCAGGTTGATGTAGATACCGTTCATTACCGGGCGCAGCTCATCGTCCGCCGTGGCGAAGATCGTCTTGTTGATGCCGTTCACCAGCGTGTCGACATCCATCCGCAACTCCTTCTTCTCGGCGCTCAACTGCGGGACGGCCGGGTAGCTTACGGCACTCGCTCCGGGGATCGAGAGCGAACCGCTCTTCCAGTTGATCTTGATCTCCCAGTTCTTGTCGTTGACGTCGATCGTCAGCGGCAGTTCGGGGAACTCCTTCAGCGAATCGAGCATCAGTTTGGCCGGGGCCGCGATCGTACCCTCGCTCTCGACACTCTCCACCTCGATCTGGCCGACGAGCGTCGTTTCGAGGTCCGACGTGGTGACTTTCAAGGTGTTGCCATTCAGCTCCATGAGGAAATAATCCAGGATGGGCAACGTGTTCTTATTGCTGATTACCTTGCCGGTCGTCGCCAGAAGCGACAGCAGTGCCGAACTTGATACGGAAAATTTCATAGTGTTTTTTGGTTTTTATCTCTTTTCTTCAATAAGTATCTTCGAATCTCCGGATGCAGGGTTTTCCGGCATTCGGATTTTCCTTTATTTTACCTCTCTTTATTCAGTTATCCAGGCGTCGTCGGGCGGGCGTGAGGCTCCTTGGTGTCAATCGGGCTGTTTTTTTCGCGCTCTTCTTATCGCCTCATTCCTGCCCCTCTCTGGCCCCCCCCCGTTACTCCAGGGTAGCCAGTTTGTCGAGAGCCATGGCAATCATCCGCTTCACGTGGGGCTTGTAGTCGGTATTGGCCTCGTGTGCGACACGCTGGGCGATGATCGTACAGATCGTCGCTGCGCGGTGGCCCATCAGTGCGGCCAGTCCGGCCAGTGCCGAACCCTCCATTTCGAAGTTGGTGATGCGGCGGCCTTCGAATTCGAACGACTCGATCTTCTCGTTCAGGTGTGCGTCGTGGGGCTCAAGCCGCACCCAACGTCCCTGCGGGGCGTAGAAGCCCGGTGCGGCGATGGTGATACCCTCGCGCGTCGTGTCGCGGAAGTGTTCGAAAAGGGTCTTGTCGGCATCCACGAAGTAGGGGCGCGGCATCTTCTCGTACCAGCCCGTATGGCGGACAAAAGCCTCCTCCAGCGCCAGGTCGCAGACCGCATCGCGCCCCTTGTAGTAGCTCAGCAGGCCGTCGAAGCCGCACGACGTGCGCGAAAAGAGGAACTCTCCGATCCGGATGTCGGGTTGGAGGGCTCCCGAAGTGCCCAGTCGGACGAGCGTCAGTTGCCGTTTTGGGGCCTTCTCCTGCCGCGTGGCGAAGTCCACGTTGGCCAGGGCGTCGAGCTCCGTGACGCAGATGTCGATGTTGCCGATTCCGATACCCGTCGAGAGCACGGTCATGCGTTTGCCGCGGTAGGAGCCCGTTACGGCACGGAATTCGCGGTTCGAAACCTCGCACTCCCGGGTCTCGAAATGCTCCGCCACGAGGGCCACCCGACCGGGGTCGCCGACCAGGATGATCGTGTCGGCCATCTGCTCGGGACGCAGGTGAAGATGGAAAATCGAACCGTCGTCGTTGATAATCAATTCGGAAGCCGGAATCGTCCTCATAAAATCTTGCTTTTAAATTTCCATAATTGGCATAAAAGTAATATATTTACCTCGAATATCAAAACTTCACCGCGAAATTTTATTTCTGTAAAAGACCCATAAAACCGAACGTAACATGACGCTTATCAAATCCATTTCGGGAATCCGTGGCACCATCGGAGGCCCCGCGGGCGAGAACCTTACGCCGCTCGACATCGTGAAATTCACGACCGCCTATACGCGCCTGATCGCAAGCCGCAATCCGGGCAAGAAACTCACCATCGTCATCGGCCGCGACGCCCGCCTGTCGGGCGAACTGGTCATGGATCTGGTCGAGGGTACGCTGCTCGCCTGCGGCGCCGACGTCATCAACGTCGGACTCTGCACCACGCCCGGCACCGAGATGGCCGTCATCACCCGCAAGGCCGACGGCGGCATCATCCTCACCGCCTCGCACAATCCCCGCCAGTGGAACGCCCTCAAACTGCTGAACAACCACGGTGAATTCCTCTCCGACGTCGAGGGCAAGCAGGTCCTCGCCATGGCCGAGGAGGAGGCGTTCGACTACCCTTCGATCGACGAGATCGGACACGTCATCGCCCGCGAGGATTTCAACGACGAACACATCCGTCAGGTACTGGCCCTGCCGCTCGTGGATGTCGAGGTCGTGCGCAAACGCCGTTTCAAGGTGGTCATCGACGCCGTGAACTCCGTGGGCGGCATCGTCATGCCGAAGCTCCTGCGCGAACTGGGCTGCGAGGTCATCGAGCTCAACTGCGATCCTACGGGCGAATTCGCCCACAACCCCGAGCCGCTGCCGCAGCACCTGACCGAGATTTCGGAGGTGATCGTCCGCGAGAAGGCCGATCTGGGTATCGTGGTCGATCCCGACGTGGACCGGCTGGCCTTCGTCTCGGAGGACGGTTCGATGTTCGTCGAGGAGTACACGCTCGTAGCCGTGGCCGACTATATCCTTTCGCAGAACCCCGGCGGCGTGACCGTCTCGAACCTCTCCTCGTCGCGCGCCCTGCGTGACGTCACGGAGCGTCACGGCGGCAAATACTACGCTTCGGCCGTGGGTGAGGTGAACGTCACCACCAAGATGAAGGAGGTCGGCGCCGTGATCGGCGGCGAAGGAAACGGCGGAGTCATCTATCCCGAACTCCACTACGGACGCGATGCGCTGGTCGGCACGGCGCTCTTCCTGACCTGGCTGGCCAAGAAGGGCATGACGATGACCCAGTTGCGCGCCACCTATCCGGCCTACTACGCCTCGAAGAACAAGATCGAGCTCACGCCGGCCATCGACGTGGATAAAGTGCTGCGTGAGGTAAAGACACGTTATGCCCATGAAAACGTGAACGATATCGACGGTGTGAAGATCGACTTCCCGGAGAACTGGGTACACCTCCGCAAGTCGAACACCGAGCCGATCATCCGTGTCTACACCGAGGCCAAGTCGATGGAGGAGGCCGATGCTTTGGCACAGCGCTTCATTGCCGAAATCAAGTCGATCTGCAACCTTTGAAGCCGATGAAACGCACTTTGTTGATTCTTTCCGCCGCGGGGCTGTTGAGCGCCTGCGGCGGGAATGGTCGCAAGCAGGCCGCAGCGACCGACCCGGCGGCCTCCGCTTCGACGGAGGTGACGCTCCAGGCCCCTGACATGCACACGGCCGAGACGTCGCTCGACTATCTGGGAACCTATGAGGGAACCCTTCCCGGTGCTGATTGCCCGGGCATCCGAACAACCATCGTCCTGGCCGCCGATGGCAGCTATACCCTCCACATGGAGTATCTCGAACGTGACACGGCCTACGATGAGAAGGGCTCGTTCGAGGTCAAGGGCAACCTGCTGACGCTGACGCCCTCTGACGGCGGGCAGCCCGGGTACTACAAGGTCGAGGAGAATCGCCTGCGCCATCTCGACGGCGACCGCCAGCCGATCACGGGCGAGTTGGCCGAGCATTACGTATTGCAGAAAAAATAGGGAGAAATGGATAAAGTGAAGGATTATATAAGCGCCAATAAGGAGCGCTTTGTCAATGAGTTGTTCGACCTGTTGCGCATTCCGTCGATCAGCGCCCAGTCGGAGCACCGTCCCGACATGCAGCGCTGTGCCGAGTTCCTCGCCGCGGCGCTGGTCAAGGCCGGTGCCGACCGGGCCGAGGTGATGCCTACGGCCGGGAATCCGGTGGTCTATGCCGAGAAGATCGTCAGTCCGAAGGCCAAAACCGTGTTGGTTTACGGCCATTACGACGTCATGCCGGTCGATCCCCGCGGGGAGTGGCGCACCGATCCCTTCGAACCCGTCATCCGCGACGGCCGCATCTGGTGCCGCGGTGCCGATGACGACAAGGGGCAGTTGTGGATGCACGCCAAGGCTTTCGAGGCGATGTGCGCCACGGATTCGCTGCCCTGCAATGTGAAGTTCATGCTCGAAGGCGAGGAGGAGATCGGCTCGGCCAGCCTCTATGACTTCTGCCGCGAGCACAAGAAACTCTTGAAGGCCGACATCATCCTCGTCTCGGACACCTCGATGCTCTCGATGCAGACGCCGTCGATCACCTGCGGGTTGCGCGGGCTGGCCTACATGGAGGTCGAGGTGACGGGACCCAACAAGGACCTCCATTCGGGGTTGTTCGGCGGGGCCGTGGCCAATCCGGCCAACGTCCTGACGCGGCTCGTGGCCAGTCTGATCGACGGGAACGGCCGCGTGACGATCCCCGGCTTCTACGACGACGTGCGCGAGCTGACGCCCGCCGAGCGCAAGGCCTTCAACAAGGCCCCGTTCAACCTGACCAGTTATAAAAAGGCGCTGGAGATCGGCGATGTCGAGGGCGAGGCGGGTTACACGACCCTGGAACGTACGGGCGTGCGTCCGTCGCTCGATGTCAACGGCATCTGGGGCGGATACATCGGCGAGGGTACCAAGACCGTCATCCCGTCGAAGGCTTCGGCCAAGATCTCGATGCGGCTGGTTCCGAATCAGGACTACCGCAAGATCTCGAAGCTCTTCGAACGCCATTTCCGGAAGATCGCGCCCAAGAGCGTGAAGGTCGTCGTGAAGTCGCTGCACGGTGGTATGCCCTACGTCGCACCGACCGACATGCCCGCCTACAAGGCTGCCGAAAAGGCCATTGTGGAGACCTTCGGCAAGAAACCCCTGCCCTTCTACTCCGGCGGGTCGATTCCGATCATCAGCGGCTTCGAGTCGATTCTGGGCATCAAGTCCCTGTTGATCGGCTTCGGACTGGCCGAGGATGCCATCCACTCCCCGAACGAGAGCTTCGGACTCGAACAGTTCGAACGCGGCGTGGAGACCATTCCGCTCTTCTACAAGTATTTCGCCGAAAGCCGGTAGGGGTCATGTACGAAGAATTTCTGGATTTTGCCGTCGCCACAGCCCGCGAGGCCGGGGCCATTCAACTCGCCGCGTTCCGCAGCGGGGATCTCGGCATCGAGACCAAATCGAACCTCTACGATGTGGTGACGCGCGTCGACAAGGAGTGTGAGGCGCTGATTGCCCGGCGCATTGCGGAGCGTTTTCCGGAGCACGCCCTGCTGGGCGAGGAGGGTGGCGAACGCGGTGCGGCCGGAAGCCGCTGGCACTGGGTGGTCGACCCGCTGGACGGAACGACCAACTACAGCCAGGGGTTGCCCGTCTTCGCCGTCTCGATCGCCTTGCAGCAGGACGGCGAGACCGTCGTCGGAGTGGTGTACGCCCCCTATCTGGACGAGTTGTACACGGCCGTGAAGGGCGGTGGGGCCTGGCTTGCCTGTCGCGGGCAGGAGCCCCGGCGGATCCGCGTCTCGCGGAAGGAGTCGCTGGCAGCGGCGGTCCTCGCCACGGGATTCCCCTACGACAAGGATCTCAATCCGGACAACAACTGCGACAACGTCGCCCGGATGCTGCCCCGCATCCGCGGTTTGCGACGCATGGGATCGGCGGCCTACGACCTCTGTGCCGTGGCGGCCGGGTGGATCGACGGATTCTGGGAACTGGCCCTGCACGTCTGGGACATCTGTGCCGGGGAGCTGATCGTCTCGGAGGCCGGAGGCGTCGTCGAACGGCTGCGCCCCGACCGCGGGGTCTCGATCCTCGCCGGAGCTCCCGAACTGGTTGCCGAAATGCGCCGTTACGTCCGGTAGCTGTCATGTACGAAGAAGATCGTTTAAATCGAGATTCTGATTGAATAAACATGAATAATCGATGTTCGAATCAGATAGAAGGATTAGCTACACTCTCTAATTTTCTCAATATGAAAAAAATATTCCTCTTTTTATTCATATACACAATTCTCGTTTGCACAAATTGTACTAATAACAAAGAATTCAAACCGGATTACCAAGGCAATATTGTTTCAATAACAGCTTCTATATACGAAGCTGTAGAAAAATTTGGAGAAGTACAAGTTGATGATCTTGAAAAAGTCGTCAAGATTGAATTTAACGAAAACCACAATATTGTCAAGGAAACGACATACGATGAAGACGGAGATCTTGACGCTTTAGTGAAATATCATTACAACGACAATAATAGCTGATATCATTCATCGGATATGATTACGATGG
>DXDA01000062.1 GCA_019115745.1 Candidatus Alistipes intestinigallinarum | reverse complement strand
CAGAACCTGCATCTTCTCCTGCGCAACGACCGTTCCGCTCTGCGGAAAGGTCTGCACGATGCCGTAGAATTCGAGCTTCTGGAATGCGGCTCGAACATGCGCCCGGCCAACCCCCAGCTTCTCGGCCAGACGCCGCTCCGCGGGCAGGCGCTCACCTGGCTGCAGACGGCCCGAATAGAGCTGCTCCTTGATATATTTCAGGACGGTTTCCACCTGTTTGATATTGGGTGAATAATTCATCGGTATGGATTAATTTTCTGTTCGCACCACAAAGGTCGAAAAAAAACCAATCAAACCAAAATTAAAAAACACCCTTTTTCACTCCGACCGACGACACCTTTCCACCCCCGAAGAGCATATCCCAGAAAATCATCTTTTTACATTTTAGAACAAAAAGCGAAATTCAAAAGACGATTTTTCCGAATTCGAACACACCGCGTGATAATTCGACAGGAGAAGTTGGGTTTTTGCAAAAAATTCGTAACTTTGTAAAAATCGAAAGACAAACCGACCGTTAGCTATGCCAAAACGAGAACTTTTGCTCGGAGACGAGGCCCTCGCGCTGGGAGCACTCCACGCAGGCCTGTCTGGCGTCTTCGCCTACCCGGGCACTCCGTCCACCGAAATCACCGAATACATTCAGGGTCACCCGCTGGCCGCCGAACGAAACGTCCACCGCACGTGGTCGACCAATGAAAAGACCGCCATGGAGGAGGCACTCGGCATGTCGTTCGTCGGCAAGCGCGCGATGGTCTGCATGAAACACGTCGGGCTGAACGTCGCCGCCGACGCCTTCGTCAACTCCGCCATGACCGGAGCACACGGAGGAGTGGTGGTCGTCGTGGCCGACGACCCCTCGATGCACTCCTCGCAGAACGAACAGGACTCGCGCTTCTACGGACAGTTCGCGCTGATCCCGACCTTCGAACCCGCCACCCAGCAGGAGGCCTACGACATGGTCCGCAAGGCCTTCGACCTCTCCGAACACTATCAGATTCCCGTGCTGATGCGCCTGACAACCCGCATGGCCCACTCGCGGGCCGTGGTCGAGGTCGGCGAACCGCAGGAGGTAAACCCGCTGAGCTATCCGAAACAACCCCGCCAGTGGGTGCTCATGCCCGGAAACTCGCGCCTGCGCTACAAGGCGCTGATCGACGACTACGCCCGGCTGGAAAACGAGGCCGCACAAAGCCCCTTCAACCGTTACAGCGAAGGAACGGACCGCCGTCTCGGAATCATCACCTGCGGCATCGCCCACAACTATCTGATGGAGAACTATCCGGAAGGGTGTCCCTATCCGGTGCTGAAGATCGCACAATACCCGCTGCCCAAGGAGTCGGTGCGGCGGCTGGCGGCGGAGTGCCAGGAGCTGCTGATCATCGAGGAGGGACAGCCGCTGGTCGAACAGGCCGTGCGGGGCGTACTGCCCGCACCGCTGAAGATCCGCGGGCGCCTGACCGGCGAACTGCCCCGCACCGGCGAACTCACCCCCGACAGCGTGCGCGCCGCACTGGGACTCGCCCCGCACCGCGCCCATGCCGCCAGTGAGATCGTCGTACCGCGTCCGCCCGCCCTCTGCCAAGGGTGCGGGCACCGCGACATGTACACCGCGCTGACCGAAGTCGTACGCGAATTCCCCGACGGAAAGGTCTTCAGCGACATCGGCTGCTACACGCTGGGATGGCTGGCACCGTTCCACGCCATCGACACCTGCGTCGACATGGGCGCCTCGATCACCATGGCCATCGGTGCCGCACACGCCGGGCAGCATCCGGCCGTAGCCGTGATCGGCGACTCGACCTTCACCCACTCGGGCATGACGGGCCTGCTGGATGCCGTCAACGAAGGGGCCAACATCACGGTGGTGATCTCCGACAACCTCACCACGGGCATGACCGGCGGCCAGGATTCGGCCGGAACGGGACGTCTGGAGCAGATCTGCACCGGAATCGGCGTCGATCCGGCCCACATCCGCGTGGTGGTTCCGCTGCCGAAGAACCGCGAGGAGATGAAGCGGATTCTCCGCGAAGAGATCGCCTACAAGGGCGTTTCGGTGATCATCCCGCGCCGCGAGTGCATCCAGACCGCCAAACGCCACGCCGCCGCCAAAAACAAATAAATCCGCAAACGCCATGAAAAAAGACATCATACTTTCGGGCGTGGGAGGACAGGGAATCCTCTCGATCGCCACCGTAATAGGCCGTGCGGCCCTGGCCGAAGGGCTGCAGATCAAGCAGGCCGAAGTCCACGGCATGAGCCAGCGCGGCGGCGACGTGCAGTCGCACCTCAGGATCTCCTCGTCGGAGATCCATTCGGACCTCATTCCACGCGGCGGCGCCGACCTCGTCATCTCGCTCGAACCGATGGAGTCGCTGCGCTACCTGCCGTGGCTCGCGGCCGAAGGCTGGGTGGTGACCAGCACCGTACCGGTGATCAACATCCCGAACTATCCGGACGAAACGGCCCTGCAAGCCGAATTGAAGGCGCTGCCGCAGGTCATCACGCTCGATGCCGACGCACTGGCCCGCGAGGCGGGATCGCCGCGCTCGGCCAACATGGCGCTGCTGGGAGCCGCCGCACCGCTGCTGGGGATCGCCGCCGAACGGCTCGAAGCCGGCATCCGCGACATCTTCGCCCGCAAGGGCGAGGCCGTGGTCGAGGCAAATCTCGCCGCCTTCCGCGCCGGATACGAAACCGCTCAAAAACAGACCGAACGATGAAGATACCTTTCGATCGCAGCTTCCTGCAGGATGCATTGAAGCAGATGGACATCGCCGATATCGCCCGGGCAACGATCCGCCAGTCGGGTGACATTGCCCGCATCATGGAGCGCGCCACGGGTGAAGAGTTTCTTCACCTGGAGATGGGTGTCCCGGGACTGCCGCCCGAGCGGGTGGGCGTCGAGGCCGAATGCCGGGCCTTGTCCGAGGGTGTCGCCTCGCAGTACCCCAACATGTACGGCATTCCCGAGTTGAAGAGCCAGGCCGCGCGCTTCATCAAGGCCTACCTCGATGTGGAGATCGACCCTCGGGGCTGCATTCCTACGGTCGGATCGATGCAGGGGAGCTTCACGACCTTCCTGATGTGTTCGCAACTCGACCCGAAGCGTCGCAAGATCCTCTTCATCGACCCCGGTTTCCCCGTCCAGCGGAGCCAGGTGCGCATCCTCGGCATCCCGAACGACTCGTTCGACATCTACGACTTCCGGGCCGAGAAGCTCGGGCCGAAACTCGAAAGCTATCTCGCCCAGGGTGACGTGGCGGCCATCGTCTACTCGAACCCGAACAACCCGTCGTGGGTCTGCCTCACGGAAGAGGAGCTGCGCACGATCGGCGAACTGGCCACGCGTTACGACGCCATCGTCATCGAGGACCTGGCCTACCTCTGCATGGACTTCCGCAAACCGCTCGGCCGCCCCTTCAAAGCGCCGTATCAGTCCACCGTGGCCCGCTACACGAAAAACTGGATCCTGATGATCTCCGGATCGAAGATCTTCAGCTATGCCGGCCAGCGGATCGCCGTGGCGGCGATCTCCGACGCGCTGTTCCACCGCGAATATGCGGCGCTGCGCGAACGCTACGCCATCGGGCATCTGGGCGATGCCTATGTCCTGACGTTCCTCTACGCCGCCTCGTCGGGCACGAGCCATTCAGCCCAGCACGCCCTGGCGGCAATGTTCCGCGCGGCGGCCGACGGAGAGCTGGATTTCGTGGGCGAGATCGCCGAATACGGCCGCAGGGCCCGGCTGACGAAGGAGATCTTCCTCCGCCACGGATTCCGCATCGTCTACGACAAGGACCGCAACGAAAAGATCGGCGACGGATTCTTCTACACGATCGGCTACGGTGAGATGACCAGCGCCGAGCTGCTGAGCGAACTGCTGCTGTGCGGTGTCTGCGCCATCTCGCTCTCCTCGACCGGAAGCCGCCAGCACGGCATTCGGGTCTGCGTCTCGCAGATGAACCGCCCCGAACAGTTCGAACTGCTCGACCGGCGTCTCGAAGCCTTTGCCGAAAACCATCCCCTGTAAGCAAGAAAACCCCGTCTGCCATGCAATACACGACAGCCGCGGAGGCGGTAAAACTCATCCAGTCAGGCCAAAGCGTCTACATTCAGGGCAGCACGTCGATTCCCGAAGTGCTGGTTGCCGCCCTGGCCGAACGCGGCGGGGAGCTGCACGGCGTGAAGCTCTACTCGGCCTTCGCCGTGGGGGCTCACGACGCTCCCTACTGCCGTCCCGAATTCCGCGAATCGTTCCTCGTCAACAGCCTCTTCGTCGCCAACAACATCCGCCGCTGGCTCGCCGACGGATACGGACAGTCGATTCCGGCCTTCCTGGGCGAGATCCCGGGGTTGTTCCGCGACGGCACGATTCCATTGGACGTGGCACTGATCAACGTCTCGCCCCCGGATGCCGAAGGTTACTGCTCGTTCGGCGTCTCGGCCGACCTGGCGGTTTCGGCCGTGGAGTGCGCCCGGATCATCATCGCACAGGTCAACCGTGCCATGCCCTTCTCCTACGGCGATGCCGTCATCCACTCGTCGCGCTTCGCCGCAGCCGTGGAGGTCGATTCGCCGCTGGTCGAGGTTCCGACGGCCGTGCCGACCGAGACTGAGCTCCGCATCGGGCGCTACATCGCCGAGATGATCCCCGACGGCGCCACGCTGCAGATCGGCGTCGGCGGAATCCCGAATGCCGTGCTGGGAGCGCTGAAAGATCACAAACACCTCGGACTCCATACCGAAGCGATGACCGACGGCGTACTGCCGCTGCTGGAGAGCGGCGTGATCGACAACTCGCAGAAGGTCGTCATGCCCGGGGTCTCGGTGGCGTCGCTGGCCCTCGGGTCGCGCCGCCTGTACGACTACATGGATTACCGCAAGGATCTGGTGCTGAAGGATGTGGCGTGGACCAACGATCCGTTCCGCATCCGTCAGAATCCGAAGGTCATGGCCATCAACTCGGCCGTGGAGGTCGACCTCACGGGACAGGTCTGCGCCGATTCGGTCGGCGTACGCATCATCTCGGGCGTCGGCGGCCAGCACGACTTCATGTACGGAGGCGCGCTCTCCGAGGGCGGCAAGACCTTCATCGCCATGCCGTCGATGACCCCGAAAGGCGAGTCGAAGATCAAGGCGCTGCTGACTCCCGGAGCCGGTGTAGTGACGACACGCCACATGATCCAGCACGTCGTCACGGAGTACGGCGTGGCCCATCTGCGGGGCAGGAACCTCGCCGAACGGGCCCGGGCGTTGATCTCGATCGCCCACCCGTCGGTCCGCGAAGAGCTGGAACGCGCCGCTGCCGAACGCTACGGCTACTCGTTCCTGCGCATGAAGGGGTGATCCGAGAGGAAGGGGGGGGGCGCGGCGGGCGGTCCAAAAGCCGCTTCAGGGCCACTTCGGCATCCGCAAACCAGCCCAAACCGCCACTCACATCCACGAAAAGCCCGGTTTCTACAACAGGAATCGGGCTTTTTGCGTATCTTTGCCCCACCAAACCCGACCTGATTTTCAATCATGCTCCGCAAATACCTCTTCTTCGACCTCGACGGCACGCTGACCGACCCCATGGAGGGGATCACCCGCTCGGTGGAGTACGCCCTGCGCCACTTCGGCATCGAGGTAGCGGACCGCCGCGAACTCTGCCCCTTCATCGGGCCTCCGCTGGCCGACTCGTTCCGCGAACGCTACGGCATGAACGAGGCCGATACGGCCACGGCCATCGCCAAGATGCGCGAATACTTCGCCCCGAAGGGGATCTTCGAGAATGAACTCTACCCGGGAATCCCGGAGCTGCTGGCCGACACCGCAGCGGCCGGGTGCGTGAACGTCATGGCGACGTCGAAACCCGAGCCTTTCGCCCAGCGGATCGCCGAACATTTCGACATCGCCCGCCACTTCCGCCTCATCGCCGGAAGCGCCCTCGACGGCGCCCGCACTTCGAAGGTCGAGGTGATCCGCCACGCCATCGCCCGGCTGGGAATCGCCCCGGAGGAGGCCGTCATGATCGGCGACCGCCGCTACGACATCGAGGGTGCCGCCGCCGCAGGCCTCGACTCCATCGCCGTGGGCTGGGGATACGCCGCACCCGGCGAACTGGAGGCCGCACGCCCCGGACACTTCGCCGCAGATGTCGAGGCCTTGCGGCGGCTGTTGCTCTGAATCCGCCCGGCCTCGCACTTTTCAGCCCGAAAACGGCGGCAATCCGGAAAATTTGACCTACTTTTGCAACTGTTTCAACCGATTGACTGATGGAATGGCTCAAAGACCTGCTTCTCGAACCCTCGGCCCTGCAGGCCGTCGTGGTGATTTCGCTGATCTCCTCGATCGGGATCGGGTTGGGTAAGATCCGCTTCTTCGGCATCTCCCTCGGCACGGCCTTCATCTTCTTCACCGGCATCCTCGCCGGACACTTCGGGTTGCGGCTCGATCCCGCGATGCTGACCTATGCCGAAAGTTTCGGACTCATCATCTTCGTCTACGCCCTGGGCCTGCAGGTCGGTCCCGGATTCTTCAGCTCGATGCGGGCCGACGGCCTGCGCCTGCTCTCCCCGGCCATCGGGCTCATCATTCTCGGCACACTCCTCGCGGCTGCCATGAGCTATACGCTGGGCATCGCCATGCCCGACATGTCGGGCATCCTGTGCGGCGCCACGACCAATACCCCGGCCCTGGGTGCCGCCCAACAGGTTCTCAAGCAGTTGGGGATGGATGACAGCGGTGCGGCGCTGAGTTGTGCCGTGACCTACCCCCTGGGCGTCATCGGCGTGATTCTGGCCATCGCCCTGCTGCGCAGGCTCTTCGTCCGCCCTTCGGACCTCCCCGGGCCCGATGCCGAGCACCGCAAGAACGTCTTCATCGCCAGCTACCACATCACCAACCCCGCCCTCTTCGGCCGGAGCGTCCACGACATCGCCGTCCAGAGCCACCACCACTTCGTGATCTCCCGCCTTTGGCGCAACGGGCAGGTCTCGATCCCCACCTCGGACAAGACGCTCCAGCAGGACGACGTGATTCTGGTCATCACCACCCCGGGCGAAGCCCAGGCTCTCGGGATGATCTTCGGCGAGCAGGAGCAAAAGGACTGGAACAAGGAGAACATCGACTGGAATGCCGTCGACAGCCAGCTCATCTCGCAGCGCATCCTCGTCACACGCCCCGAAATCAACGGCAAGAAACTCGCGCAACTGCGCCTGCGCAACAACTACGGCATCAACATCAGCCGCGTCTACCGTTCGGGCGTGCAGTTGCTGGCCACGCCCGACCTGCGGCTGCAGTTGGGCGACCGGCTTACGGTCGTGGGCGAGGCCCAGGCGATCCGCAACGTGGAGAAGATCCTCGGCAACGCCGTGAAGAGCCTCAACGAGCCCAACCTCGTCTCGGTCTTCATCGGACTGATCCTCGGTCTGACACTCGGCAGCAT
This sequence comes from Candidatus Alistipes intestinigallinarum, assembly GCA_019115745.1. GTDB lineage: Bacteria > Bacteroidota > Bacteroidia > Bacteroidales > Rikenellaceae > Alistipes > Alistipes intestinigallinarum. Next base: position 23,639 of record DXDA01000062.1, on the reverse strand, counting down.
CCCCGTCTCGATCCCCGGCATCTCGATTCCCGTCAAGCTGGGACTCGCCGGCGGCCCGATCATCGTCGGCATCCTCATCGGCACCTTCGGGCCCCGTCTGCACATGATCACCTACACCACGCAGAGCGCCAACCTCATGCTGCGCGCCCTGGGGCTCTCGATGTACCTTGCCTGCCTGGGGCTCGACGCCGGACAGCACTTCTTCGCAACGGTCATGCGTCCCGAAGGGCTCCTCTGGCTCGGGGCCGGATTCGCCCTGACCTTCGTTCCGGTGGTGCTGGTGGGATTGTTCGCCCTGCGCGTGCTGAAGGTCGACTTCGGCTCCGTCTCGGGCCTGCTCTGCGGCAGCATGGCCAACCCCATGGCCCTCAACTACGCCAACGACACCATCGAGGGCGACAACCCCTCGGTCTCCTATGCCACGGTCTATCCCGTCTGCATGTTCCTGCGCGTGATCATCATCCAGGTGCTGCTGATGCTCACGTTGTAGTCTTCGGAGCCGACATCGTCTCCGGAGCAACCCCCTCCCCGGGCTTCGCCCCCTCCGGTCCCGGAGTGAAGGCGTCGGACGACGAAGCCGGCAGAGGTTCCGAGGGATTCGACGGAAGCGGCGACAGCGGGTCCGCCGTGTCCGAATCCCCCTGGAAAAGATCCCCGAGCGCCGCAACATCCGATCCGGCGGGATTCTGGAACACCCGCAGCCCGAACTCGGGGACAGCCGCCAGCACGTGATCGAAGACATCCGACTGAATCCCCTCGTACTCCTCCCACACCACCGTATCGGTAAAAAAGTAGAGCTGGAGCGGAATGCCCGTCTCGGTCGGCTGCAACTGCCTTACCATCAACGTCATCGTCTTGTTTACCGGAACTTCGTGCTCCAGATAGCGCACCAGGTAGGCGCGGAACACCCCCAGGTTGGTCTGATGCAGGCCGTTGATCTTCCGCTCGCCGGGGGCGATGCCGTGCGACGCGTTATAGGCTTCGATCCGCTGTTCGGTCCGGTCGATGTAGTCGCGCAGCAGGTCGATCTTGCGGAAGTGACGCAGCATCTCGGGGGTGCAGAAACGCACGCTGGTCATGTCGATCGAGACCGAACGCATGACGCGCCGCCCGCCCGAGAGCTGCATGGCGTGCCAGTTCGTAAAGGAGTCGGTCGTCAGCAGGTAGGGCGGCAGCATGGCCAGCGTATTGTCCCAGTTGCGGATCTTTACGGTCGTAAGCGACACCTCCTCGACCGTGCCGTCGGCGCCGTATTTCGGGACCGAGATCCAGTCGCCGACCTGCAGCATGTTGTTCGCCGAGAGCTGGATCCCCGAGACGAAACCCATGATGCTGTCGCGGAAAATCAGCATCAGCACCGCCGCCGACGCCCCCAAACCGGTCAGCAGCTTGACCGGCGACTTGTCGATCAGGATGGCGACGATCAGGATCACGGCGATCAGCGAGGCGATGCCCTGAGCCGTCTGCCGCAACCCCTTGATGGGTTTGTTCTGCCACGAAGGGCGCAGCGAAACGATGTGGAAGGCCGCGCACAACAGGGCATTGATCAGCCGCATGAAGGTCACCACGATGCCGATCTGGGTCAGTCGCAGGGTGACGGTTTGGGCCGCGGATCCCTCGTCGAAAATCATCGGAAGGACGATTGCCAGGAGGATGGCGATCAGGACATGACACGAACGGTTGAGCACCGGCACGCTGAAGAGTTTGTCATCCCACTTCACGCGGGTATGCTCGACCAGGCGCCGGATTGCGCGTACGACGACCAACTGCAGGAAGAGATCGAGCAGCGCAGCCGCCAGCAGAACCAACAAAAGGGCTACCCAGCGATCCAACGTGTCGCTGGAGGAGGAGGTGACGCCCAGCCATTCCAACAGGGCGTGCGTCCAACGTTTCAAGAGTGCTTGCATACGCCCGGAGCACGCAATTTCCGGGCCGGATGCGAACTAATTCAGGATTCGAGGCAGTTCGCCTTCGAAATTGGGGGTAAAAACGCCCTTTCCGAGTTTTTCCCGGATCTCGTCCGGCGACCAGAAGCGCCCGCCGTCGAGTTCGTCGCTCGGGCGGATCGCCCCGTCATAAACCGTGCGGTAGACGTGGACCAGTTCGTATTCGCGTTCCGAACGGAAGGGATAGACCGCCACGGCTTCGGGTTCGAAATCGACGATACCCAGCTCCTCGCGCACCTCGCGCCGCAAGGCCTCCTCAACCGTCTCGCCATAATCGACGTGTCCGCCGACGGCCGTATCCCAGCGCCCGGGCTGAATATCCTTCCACAAGGGGCGGCGCTGCAGGTAGAGTTCCCCGCGGGAATTGAAGACATGGAGGTGCACCACCGGGTGCAACAGCATCGAGCCGCTGTGGCATTCGCCGCGCGTGGCCCGTCCGACGACCCGTCCCGAGAGGTCGACCACCGGAAAGAGCTCCGATCGATTGTCTGCAGGCATATGGTTCGAAAAAAGAGAAAACAGGATTGCGTTTTATGGCGTCGTTTCAGTCTCAGAGCTCCGGGCCCGACTCCCGCGGCTGCCCGACCTCGAAGCCCAGCGCGTGCATCCACTCCACCGTGGCCGGGTCGACCAGATCGTTGCGGTCCGTCCAGCGCCGCTCCTCGATATAGCGTTTCTTGCGCTCCTCCAGCGCCCGCTGCAACGGGAATCTCGGATGAGCAAGCTCCGACTTCTCACGCCGCAGCGAGGGGCGGATCGTCCGGTCGAAGACATCCCGCTGCAGCGGGCGCCGCTCGCCTTCCCACTTGAAGCCCTTCAGAAGCAGCTCCTGATCGACCGGGATCTTGTCCATCGGATAGATATTCCAAACCGGGTCCTTGCGGTAGACGATCGTCACGATCTGCTTCTTCTCGATATAGAACGACGCATCGCCGCTCTCGATCACCCCCACGCCCGTAATCTGAGGCGGTTCGCCATCCTGCATGTAGTAGATCGTCTGGGCGTTGCCGTTCACGTCGTCGCGGTAGATCTCGTTATTGCGGAACCACGCCGTCATCTGCTTGCCCGCCACCTGGTTATAATGGGCCGTATCGATCTGGGAGACCATCATCGGGCTCCCCACGAACTCCGCATGGGTGATCTGCTGGTTCGCCGTGTAAATATCCATCACATCCGAGGTGATCTGGTTCGCCTCGTTCCACAGCACGGGGTCGATATAGAGGTGGATCGTGGAATCGATGCTGATCGAGGTCATCGAGTCGCAGACCGCCTGAAAATCGGAGCGATAAATCCGCACATCACGAAAGCCCTTCATCAGCCGGTAGATCGAGTCGGCCGGTACGGTCAGCGAATCGACTGTGTCGGCCGGAATCGCCAGGGCCGCGGAATCCACTGCCGCCAGCGAATCGGCCATCAGCAGCATCAGCGAATCCTGCTCCTCGGCACTGCGCAGGATCAGCGAATCGAGTTCGCGCAACGCCGCCAGTTCGGCCGGATCGATCGGGCGCTTCTTGCCCTTGCGGGCCGCCCGAAGCTGCCGCGCCCGGAGTTTCGATTCGAGTTTCAGTTTGCGGGCCGCCAGTTTCCGCTCCTCACGCTCCTTCTGGGCCAGCAGTTTCGCCGTAGCCTTCTCCTGCCGTTTGGCGGCGATTTTGGCGAGCAACTCCTTCTTGGCTTCAGCCTTGGCAGCCTTCTCGGCAGCCTTGGCCTTGCGCGCCTGCTCCTTAAGGTAGGCCTTCCGGGCATCCCCGACCAGCGTATCCAGCGGGTTGACGGGCGTTGCCAGCGAATCGGCCGGCAACGTTGCACCCAATGAATCGGGCACCTCCGGCCGCCCCAGCGAATCCCGCAGCCCGACACTTCCGGGATCGACACCCGGAGCCGTCGGAAGAGGACGTCCCAGCGAATCCAACCGCACGCGACGCTCCCCGGCAAGCGAATCTTCCGGGACAAGCGGGTCTTTCGCTCCGGCTTCCGGCTCCCGAACGGCCTCGCCGCCCGCAGCCAGCGAATCCCGGCGGGCTCTCTCGGCAGCCCGCTGTTCCTCCGCGGAGTTGATCGTGAAGAGATACATCGAGTCGGCCCGCATGAAGAGCGAGTCGCCCTGCGAAAGATCGTAGCTGATGACCGCCGGACGGCGCGTCAGAAAGGCATTTCCGGGATTCTTCCAGTACTCGCCGTAATCCCCGAACCCGACCGCCTTGTGCTCGGCGTCGTCCAGTTGCAGGTTGCGGCGCATGATGACGTGATCCTCCGCCCGGTAATAGTCGAGGCTGTCGCTCCAGATCTCCTGCTTCTCGGTCAGGATATAGCCGTTGCGCGTGATGATATAGAGCGAATCGGCCTTCACGTAAGAGCCCCGGTCGGCGTAAAGGTAATCGCCGTCACGGTTCCAGATGTTCGTATGTTCGAAGAAATAGGCGTTGTCCGTAGCCATGTTGTAGACCACCGAGTCACCCTTGAGTTCGTACTCGTCGTTGCGCATCTCCACCCGTTCGACCGCCACCAGCTCCTTCGTGTCGGCATAATAGTAGCCGCGGACCGCTTCGAGCAGGTTCTCCCGATTGGTCAGCACGCCGCCGTCGGCAAATTCGCCCACGTTGGTCTTCGTGTTGAAGAGGAATTTATAGGTGTAGAGCGTGGCATCGCCGTCGACGACCTTCACGATATCCGAATAGACCCGCGCCTCGTTCACATTCCCGTCGTACTCGGCCCGGTCGCCGTAGATATAGGTCGTGTTCTTGTTGATCAGCACGTTCCCGAAGAACTCGATGCGCATGTCCGAATAGCGCACCGCCGAGTCACACGTGATGACCGCCCCGTTGTGCTGCGCGGCGAAGTTCCCCACCAGAAAGACCACCGAATCCCCCGGAGCCACCGGCCCCATCAGGTCCGATTTCAGGTCGATGAGCTTCTTCTCGCCTTCGGGCTCCTCGGGAGCCTGCATCGAACCCCGGGCCACCACTCCGGCGACGGCCAGCAACACGGCAACTATGGACAGAAGCCTGCGCACGGACTACTTCACCCAGCGTTTGTTCTCGAACTCCCCGTTGCGGAATTCGGGAATGATATAGACATACATGGCGTCGATCTTCTTCGAAAGCCACTCCTTGAATACCCGGTTCTGCTTGTCCTGCAGGGCCATCTCTTCGAGCCGCAGGTAATCCTCGTTGAGCGAGGCCGTATGCGTGGGAATCACCTCCACGAGCTTGACGATCTTGCCCATCTGGTTGCCGAGCATGTCCTCCGTGAGATAGGCGTCCGACACCTCCCCGGGCTTCAGACGCCTGAGGGCGTTGTAGTCATCGAGGCTCTTGAAGCGGCCGAAATCCTCCTTGAGAAACTTCGTCACGGTGAGCTTCGCATCGAAGGCGTTGAAGCGCTCCAGAATGTCGTGGTTCGAGACCACGCCGCCGTTCATCTTCGACGAGGCGTCGTCCGAATACTTCAGCGCGGCCTTCTCGAAAGTGATCGAATCCTTGTGAATCAGATCGGCAATGCTGTCCAGCAGGTTCAACGATTCGCCCAGCTCCTCCGACGTGTAGACCGGGCGGAGCAGGATGTGGCGGAAGTGGTAGAGCTGCCCGCGCTTGTCCAGCATCTGAATGATATGGAACCCGAACTGCGACTCCACGACCTCGGAGATCTGCCCGGGCTTGAGGTTTTCGAGGGCGGCGGCAAACGCCGGATCGAGACTCGCCAGCGGCGAAGGATCCATCTCTCCGCCCCGCATGGCCGTCCCGTCCTGCGAATACATCCGCGCGAGGTTCTCGAACTTCGCGGCCCCGGTAATGACGCGCTCACGCATGTCCAGCAGCCGCTCGCGGGTCCGCTGCTTGGCGGCCGTCATCGACTTGGGGAACTTCGTAATCTGCGCATAGACATACTGGTCGGCGATCGTCGGCAGGCTGTCCTTCGAGATCGACTTGTAGAAGCGCTCCACCTCGCCCGGGATCACCGTAACCTTGTTCACCACCTCGCTCTGCATCGCCTGGGCATAGGCCTGCTCCTCGTAACGCTGGCGCATGATCTCCCGAATGTTGAAGATCGGCATGTGGTGCTTGGCCTCCAGCGCCGGGATCGAACCCTCCATGTCGACCATCTGCTGCACCTGCTCCTCGACGCGCGACATGATGTCCCCGTCGTTGATCGCCACGGAGTCGATCTGCGCCTGGTTGTAGAGGAGTTTCTGGGTCAGAAGCGCTTCGAGCGCCTCGTTCATCGGATCGCGGTCCGAGGTGTAACCCTCCTGACGGCGCTGTTCGACCAGTTGCCGGGCGTATTCGTCCACCTCGGAGTAGAGGATCGACGAGCCGCCCACCACGGCAACCACCTTATCGAGCATCACTTCGCGTTTCTGCGCCGCAACGCCTGCAAAAAGCAGGACGAGCATCGCGGCCAATATCCCTTTTTTCAGCATTTCGTATCGGTTTCGTTTATCGTTTTGCTTCGTTTTCGTTGTTTGTTCCGCCTTACGGCACCGCCTCCTCCTGCGGGTCGTGTTTCCCGCCGAAGACCTTCACGTCGCCCTCCTCCTCGGCACGCCGCAGCAACTCCTCCTCGTGCCGGCGGATAATCTCGCCCTTGCGGCGGTTGAAGAGGATGCGGCGGATGTTGCTCCGCAGGCGTTCGAGCGGAATCGGCTCGCCCTCACGCATCACGGACTCGATCTGGAAATAGTAGCGCGAATGGCTGTCGCGCATCTCCTGCACGGCCGTCGAGGCCAGCACCGAGTCGTAGTTCTGCGACCGCAGCGTCGGAAGATAGCTCAGGAACTCCGGAAAATCGATCCACTGTTCCCGAAAATCGCTCACCGTGAAGTCGTTCTTTTCGCAGATGTCCCGAAAATCCTGCTGCTGAGCCTCCGATTTCGAGGCCATCAGCGTCTTGAGTTTCGCGGCCTGGCGGTACCCGGCATCGAACTGGACGATCCGCCCCTTGACGATCGTACGGTCGAGTTTGAAATCGGCCTTGTGGGCATTGTAATAGGCGGCGATCTCCTCCTCGGTGAAGAGCGTGTCGATCGAGCGGTCGACGTAGTGCTGGTCCAACTGGCGGATCAGCAGCGCCTGGCGGTACTCCTCGACCATCTTGTCGATATCGCCCGCCGACGAGGAGAAGAGCGTTTCGGCCTCCGCCAGCTTGAGCTGCTTGACGATCCACCGGTCGACGTAGACCTGCATGAAGGCCGCGCTGTCCTCCCCCGAGAGTCCCTTCGGGACCACCGAGCGGACGTCCCCCATGCGCAGCTCCTTGCCGCCGGCCCGGGCGATCGTCGTATCGCTGGCGAAATAACGCGGCAACTCCCGGCATCCCGCCTGGAGCAGCACACCCGCTGCGACCGCTATTTTCGCTCGCCAATTCATCATCCAAAGGGCAAAGATAGGGTTTTTACTCGTAAGTAACGCACATTCCGGCCGGATTATTACGCCCGGGCGGGATTTTTCCCGGACTCCTTCATGCGGCGGAGCGTCCGGAGCATCATCCAGCCCGACACGGCGCAGAGGCCGACCGCCACGGCATAGATGCACCAATAGAGGCCCGGGCTGTTGATCAGGTTGATCAACAGGGCGCTCTGATGGCCCGATTCGGGGGTAACGACGAGAATCATAAGCAGATAGGCGGCAGCGTTGTTCAGGGCGTGAAGGATCATGACCGACCACATCGACTCGGTGGCCAGATAGACATAGCCGAGAATCAATCCGACGGCCGTGGCGTTGATGACCTGCACGGGCTGGACGTGGAGCAGTCCGAAGAAGAGGGCCGAGACGAGCCAGGCCGCCGTCACGCCGTAGCGGTCACGCAGACTCCCGAGCACCACGCCCCGGCAAAGGAGCTCTTCGAAGATCGGGGCGAAAACCACCAGCGACAGCAGCGTCCAGAATCCGCGTCCGATTTCGAGCTGGAGTTCGGGCAGCACCCGCAGCAGCGGTTCGAGGACGATTCCGACGGCAAAAATCAGAATGAAGCACCAGAGCAGCAGCGTGGGATTGAGCCCCCGGAGCGAGAAGCGCGCCCAGCGCCCGCGCCCTCCGCGCACGTGGCGGTAATAGAGGACGCCGCCCAGGGCCACCGACATCGAGATGAAATAAAGGACGGCCATCATCCGCCCCTGAATGTTCGGAGCGGCGGTCTGGAAGTCGATTCCGAACCCGGCAGCCAACAGTTGTCCGACGATCCCGATCAGGATCTGGGCCGCCAGGGCGATGCCGAGCATGGCCAGCAGATCGCCGGCCGTCGGGAACCGGCTGGCAGCCGGTTTCGGCGCCGCCTCCGGGTTCGATCCCGCATCCGATTTCGGGTCCCGTTTCAGGTCTGTTTCGGGCAGGGGCTTCGCTGCGGGGTTCTCCCGCACGGGCTCCTCTTGCTTGTGTTCTCTCCTATCCGTCATAGCGTACATGGACCGATCCGGGCCTTTCGGCCTCCGGGGCGCTCCGCACCCCGGGTCCCGCTCCCGCCCGCCCCGTTTTCGGGTGCGGGCCGCAGGAAAACCGTTTCCCGGCATACAGCCTCCAAAGATACGAAAAATTCGCTTACGACTTCCCGGAAATCCGAATTTATTGCCCGAACCGCCCCGGTATGCGTCACACCGGCCTGCAGGCGTCATTTTGCGAAAAGCTCCGCCCCGGATTTGCACGAGCGATATTATTTGCGTAAATTTGCCTGCTTATAAACCGAATCTGAAACATGGGAAAGGTAATCGCTTTAGCCAACCAGAAGGGCGGCGTGGGTAAAACCACCACGGCCATCAATCTGGCGGCATCGCTGGCCCTGCTGGGCAAAAAGGTGTTGCTGCTGGACGCCGATCCACAGGCCAACGCCACCTCGGGGCTGGGCTTCGACATCAACCTCGAAGGCATCTACGAATGCCTCGCCGGCGAGAAACAGCCCGACGAGGTGATCCTCCGCAGCCCCGACGTGAAGAACCTCTGGGTCCTGCCCTCGTCGATCGACCTGGTGGCCGCCGACACCGAACTGCCGAAGATGGAGAACGCGCACTTCGTCATGAAACGCATCGTCGACTCCGTGCGCGAACGCTTCGACTACATCTTCATCGACTGCTCCCCCTCGCTGGGATACACCACCGTGAACATCCTCACGGCCGCCGACACGGTGCTGATCCCCGTGCAGTGCGAATACCTCGCCCTCGAAGGACTCTCCAAACTGCTCAACACGATCCGCAAGGTCAAGTCGAGCCTCAATCCGTCGCTCGACATCGAAGGGTTCCTCCTGACGATGTACATGCGCAACCGCCTGAACAACCAGGTCGTCACCGAGGTCCGCGAGCACTTCGGAGAGCTGGCCTACGACACAATAATCCAGCGCAATATCCGTTTGGGAGAGGCACCCTCACACGGAAAACCCGTCATGCTCTACGACGCCGGGGCCATGGGCTCGGAGAACTACCTGAACCTGGCGCGCGAATTTTTGAAACGAAACCGCAAGAAACGGAACTGAGACGCTCCCCGGAGCCCGGGCTACGGCCCGCCCGCTCCGGCACCATAAATAAAAAGGCAAGCTATGAAACCACAGAAGGGATTAGGCCGGGGGCTCGATGCGATATTCGGCAGCGAAGCCGTCGATGCGAAGCTCAAACCGATGAGCCAAATGGCCGAAATCGAGATCGCCGACATCATTCCCAACCCCACGCAGCCGCGAACGCAGTTCGACGAGGAGGCCCTCGACGAACTGGCCGACTCGATCCGCCAGTTGGGGGTCATCCAGCCCGTCACGGTGAAGAAGGCCGACGACGGGAAATACATCATCATCAGCGGCGAACGCCGTTGGCGTGCCGCGCAGCGCGCCGACCTGAAGACCCTCCCGGCCTACATCCGCGAGGTCGATGACGAGAACCTGCACGCCATGGCCCTCGTGGAGAACATCCAGCGCCAGGACCTCAACGCCATCGAAATCGCCCTGGGAATGCAGCGCCTGATCGACGAGTGCCATCTCACGCAGGACGCCCTTTCGGAAAAGGTCGGCAAGAAGCGTTCGTCGGTCTCGAACTACCTGCGCCTGCTCAAACTCCCCGACGAGGTGCAGTTGGCACTGAAGGAGGGGCTGATCTCGATGGGACACGCCAAGGCCATTGCCGGTGCACCCGCCGACCAGCAGTTGCGCCTTCTGAAGCGCTGCATCAAGAAGGGTCTCTCGGTCCGCCAGGTCGAGGAGCTGGCCCGCACGCTCGCCGAAGCTCCGGCCCGGGCGGCCCGGAACGCCGAGGATGAAGAGTATCCCGAAAGCTACTCGCGGCTGGTCGAACAGCTCGAAAGCCTCTTCTCGGAGGATATCTCGATCAAACGCTCGAAGAACGGCGGCGGCAAGATCGTCATCGGCTTCGGCGACGACAGCGACATCGAACGCTTCCTCGAACGATTTGCCAACCGCTCCTGAACGCATTCAAACACCCTCGGAACCCTATGGCGAAGATCCGGTTTCTCCTGTTGCTCGTTGCGGCCGCCGTGCTGGGAATGCACGCCGCCCAGGCCCAACTCCCCCGCGGTGCCCGCAGCATCGTACGGGGCGGTATGTTCCAGAAACCGGACTCGCTGCGCGCCAAACGCGACTCGATACGCTTCGCCGAACTCGCCCTGCGGATCGATTCGGCCCAGACGGCCGACTATGCCGCCGACTCGGCCGCCGTGGCCGCCCTGCGCACCGACGACCTGCGCCTGCTCGACTCGATCGCCCTGGCGCGCTACGACGCCGCTCTGCAGGGCATCGACACCACCACCAAACGCAAAGTCCGGAAAAAGGGGTGGTTCATGAGTGACTCGATGTCGCTCTCGAAGGTGTGCTGGGCCTCGACCGTCCTGCCCGGATACGGCCAGATCTACAACAAGCAATACTGGAAACTCCCGATCCTCTACGGACTGGTCGGAACCGGCCTGGGGCTCTACATCCACGAAAACAAGATCTACAAACCCCTCCGCCGCCAGTACAACTCCTATACGGACGTGAGCCTCTCGCGGACCCCCGAACTCGACGCCCTGCAGGAGAAGATGATCCGCAGCAATACGCGCCGGCAGGTCTACCTCGGGATTACGATCGCCTCGTACATCTACTTCATCGGCGACGCCGCCGTGAGCTACAAAACCAACGACGTCTCGTCGGTCAAGAAGGCCACCACGCTGGCCTGCATCTTCCCCGGCGCGGGGCAGATCTACAACCGCAGCTACTGGAAAGTGCCGTTCGTCGTCGGAGGCTTCGCCTCGATGATCTACTGCATCGACTGGAACAACCGCGGCTTCCAGCGCTTCAAGAAGGCCTACAACCTGCTGGCCGACTACGAACAGCACCCCGAGAACTACCCCAACGGTCCGACGGACGAGTTCCGCGGCCGCTATTCGGCCGACTTCATCAAAAACCTGCGGGACAACTACCGGCGTAACCGCGACCTGTGTATCATCCTTTCGGGTGCCTTGTACGTCCTGCAGATCATCGACGCCCATGTCGATGCCCACCTGAAGGACTACGACATCTCGGACGACCTGTCGATGAACCTCGAACCGCTGGTCGACTACACCTATGTCCCGACGCTGCAGGGAAACCGGCCGGTCTTCGGGTTCAACCTCTGCCTCAACTTTTAGACGATGAGAAAACTCCTGATATTCGCCTTGCTGCTCGCCATGGCCGGGACGGCCTCGGCCCTGGACCGCAGCCCCCGCAAGAAAAAACGCAACAAGAAGGCCCGCACCGAACAGACCGAGGCGGCCATCGCCCGGGACACGGCACGCACGGTCTGCCCCGAACCGGTGGCGGAACCCGGCCCGGCCCCGGTCGAAGAGCCCCCGGTCAATGACATCACGCTGGGATTGACGGCCGAACAGGCCGATTCGCTGCTGGCCGAGTGGCGGGAACGGCAGCGGCAGGATGCCTACGAGGAGTTTTTCAAGCGTTACGTGCTGGAGGACACCACGACCATTGCCGACCAGACCCCCGATTCGATCTACGCCCGGCGTCTGCTGGACCTCGCCTCGCCGATCCAATTGCCCTTCAACGCAATCGTCAAGAACTACATCAACCGCTACATCGACCCGCGTTCGGGGACGATCAGCCGCATCCTCGGCATGTCGCAATACTACTTCCCGATCATCGAGGAGGAGTTGCTCCGCGAAGGGCTGCCGGTAGAGCTGCGGGCGCTGCCGATCATCGAATCGGCCCTCTCGGCCACGGCCGTTTCGCCGATGGGCGCCGTAGGGCTGTGGCAGTTCATGCCCACGACGGGAAAGAGTTACGGGCTGGAGATCAACTCGCTGGTCGACGAACGCCGCGACCCGCACCGCTCCACGGAGGCCGCCTGCCGCTTCCTGAAGGACCTCTATGCGATCTACAACGACTGGACGCTGGCCATTGCGGCCTACAACTGCGGTCCGGGGAATGTGAACAAGGCCATTGCACGGTCGGGCGGCAAGACCTTCTGGGAGATCTACGACTACCTGCCGCGCGAAACCCGCGGGTACGTCCCGGCCTTCATCGGCGCGACCTACGCCTATGCCTACCACCAGCTCCACGGAATCGAGCCCACCGAAGCCCCGATTCCGCTGTCGGTCGACACGCTGCGCATCAACAAACTGATGCACCTGAACCAGATCGCCTCGACGATCGACCTGCCGCTGGAGACGCTGCGCCAACTCAACCCGCAATACAAACTCGACATCATCCCGGCGACCACGAAAACCTATACGCTGGTGGTTCCGCAGCGCAACGTCACGCAATACATCGCCCACGAGGCTGAGATCCAGGCCAAAGACTCGATGTACCTGAAGGAGTACATCAACCCGGCGAACATCGACAAGAAGCGCCAGGAGCGCAGCGGCACGATCTACATAGTCAAGAAGGGCGACACGCTGGGGGCCATTGCACGGCGTTATCGTGTGACGACCTCGCAGTTGATGCGCTGGAACAAGCTCAAGAGCGCCCACAAACTCCGGATCGGCCAGCGCCTCCGGATCGAAGGCCGATGATCCTCGATCACGATACCATTGTCGCTCCGGCAACGGCTCCGGGAGGTGCCATTGCCGTGGTCCGCGTGAGCGGGTCGGAGGCTTTTGTGCTCTGCGACCGGATTTTCCGCGGACGGACCCCGCTGGCGGCCGCGGCCGGAAATACGGTTCATTACGGACGGATTCTGGACGGCGAACGCGTCGTGGACGATGTGCTGGCGACCGTTTTCCGGGCTCCGTACTCCTACACGGGCGAGGATTCGGTTGAAATCTCGTGCCACGGCTCCTCCTACATCGTTTCGGAGATACTCCGGCTGCTAATCGCCGCGGGCGGGCGCATGGCCCAGCCCGGGGAGTTCACGATCCGCGCCTACCTGGCCGGGAAACTCGACTTGTCGCAAGCCGAAGCCGTGGCGGACCTGATCGCCTCGTCGAACCGTGCGGCTCACGCGCTGGCCACGAACCAGATGCGCGGCGAATACTCCGAAGAGTTGGAGGGACTTCGGGACCAATTATTGAACCTCACCTCGCTGTTGGAGCTCGAACTGGACTTTTCGGAAGAGGATGTGGAGTTTGCGGACCGGAGGGCGTTACGCGAAACAATGGAGCGGATCGGAGCGGAGATCGACCGGTTGCGAGGCTCCTTTGCCCTGGGCAATGCGATCAAGCAAGGGGTTGCCGTGGCGATCGTGGGGGCTCCGAACGTCGGGAAGTCGACGCTGCTGAACCGGTTGCTGAACGAAGATCGCGCGATGGTTTCGGAGATTGCCGGCACGACGCGCGACGTGATCGAAGAGCGGGCAAACATCGGAGGTGTGCTGTTCCGGTTTCTCGACACGGCAGGAATCCGGGCTACGGAGGACCGGCTGGAGCGCATGGGAATCGACCGCACGATGGAGAGCATCCGTCGGGCGCAGGTGGTGATCCGTCTGATCGACGCACAGGCTCAAGGGGATTCGGCGGCACCGGCTCTGGAGTTCGAATTGCGCCCCGACCAACGGTTATTGACCATCTACAACAAGTTGGACGCAGCTCCGGAAGGGTTTCGGTTGCCGGAGGGGGCTATTGGTATTTCGGCCAAACGGGGGCAAGGTATCGACGCATTGTGCGAGGCGCTGCGGGAAGCGGTGGATACCGAAGGGTTGTATCACGGCGACGCCGTCGTTTCGAACAGCCGCCACTACGAGGCGCTGACGGCAGCCCGCGAGTCGCTGGATCGTGCGCTGGCGGGGATGGACGAAGGGCTTCCGGCAGACTTGTTGAGTGAAGAGATCCGGCCGGTGATCCGGCATCTGGGCGAGATCACGGGACGCGGCGCCATCGCCCCGGACGAAGTTCTGGAAAATATCTTCTCAAAGTTCTGCATCGGAAAGTAACTCGACCGAAGAAAAATCGAGCAAAACGCAGAATAATCACCAATAAATCAACGAATTACAACAGAAAATAGAGCGATTTTCTAGAGTTCGTTTTTGCCGTCGAGGTGTAAATTTTACATTCCATTTACACCTTGAAAACGCCGAGGTGTAAAAAAGTGTAAAAATATTTTCCTATCTTTGCCCTGAACCAAAACCTCGACACCATGGAAATCAAACTTCATCAGAAACCGCAGCGCTCGACGGGACGCACCTCGCTGGTGCTGGAGTACTACTATGGCTACACGCGCGATGAGGAGGGGCGGATCAAACACCGCCGCAGATTCGAGACCCTCGAATACTTCCTTTACACCACGCCCCGCAACAAAGCCGAGCGCGACCACAACAAGATCAACCTCGAGATGGCCGAGAAGGTCAAGGCCAAACGGCTGCTTGACGAACAGAACGAACAGTACGGGTTCGCCGGACAGTTCAAGATCCGCACCAACCTGGTCGAGTTTATCCGCGGGATGATCGAGCAGCGCAAGGATTCGCCCGGCAACTGGGGCAACTGGGACAGCATGCTGAAACACCTGATTGCTTATGCAGGCACGCAGACCACCTTCGAGCGGGTCGACCGAAGGTTCGTCGAAGGATTCCGCAACTACCTCGCCAAGCGGGCCCGCACAAAGAGCGGCACCGCCCTCTCGGCCAACAGCCAGAACAGCTACTTCCTGAAGTTCAAGGCGGCGCTGAACCGGGCCGTCGAGGAGGGGATCGTCACCCACTCGCCCGCCATGGGGGTCAAGGCCACACGAACCGAAGACGTGCACCGCGAATACCTCACGGTCGAGGAGCTGCAGCGGCTGGTCAAGACCGACTGCTCCTACCCGGTGCTGAAGGACGCCTTCATCTTCTCGTGCCTGACGGGTATGCGCTGGAGCGACATCAACAAGCTGACGTGGGGCGAGGTGCAGGAGTTCGACGGCGGCACGCGCGTAGTCTTCCGCCAGAAGAAGACCCGCGGTCTGGAGTACCTCGACATCGCCGAGCAGGCCGTACGCTATATGGGGCCGCGCGGCAGGGCCGATGAGCGGGTCTTCACGGGGCTGAAATACTCCGCCTGGCACAACCTCGCGCTGCGCGAATGGTGCATGAAGGCGGGCATCACGAAGCACATCACCTTCCATTGCGGGCGACACTCCTTCGCCGTGCTCCAGCTATCATTGGGTACCGAGATCTACACCCTTTCGAGGCTCCTCGGCCACCGCGAGCTGAAGACCACACAGGTCTATGCGCAAATTATGGACGAGAAGAAACGCGAAGCGGTGAACCGGATTCCGGAATTATGATTATCTTTGGAAGATGGTGCGCCCACCCGCGCCACCTCCGTACCCACGCCTAAACCGACCGTCCATGAACCGCATCGAATACATCCGCTACTCGCACCGTCGTGCCAACAGCCGGGTCCGTGCATGGATCGGGAGCGTACGCATGCGGCTCGCGCGTCTGAGCCGACTGTTGGGTTGGTTATGGATGGTGCCGGCGTCGATCTTCTACGCGCTGGTCGTCCTCTTCAGCTGGCTCACCTTCTGCGTCGTCCTCTTCCGGGATCCCCGCTTTACGCTCCACTATCTGGAGAGCGAAATCGAGTGCCGCGGGCTCTCCGGTGCGGAGGCCCGCCGCTACCTCGACGAGCAGCACCGCGACTACGAACGCCGGCTGGCCTACGGCAACTTCACCCGCGACGAGCAGCGGCGCATCGACCAGACCTTCGCGTACCTCTACAACCGCTACCCCGCCCCGGCTCGGGACGACCTCAAGACCCAACTGGACGAGGTGCAGAGCGCCGTTGCGGAGATTGCCGGCTTCACGCGGCAGCGGCAGGAGGAGCTGGAGCAGGCCCGGGAGCGTGAAACCGCCCTGCAGGCGCAGGCCGAGAAACGCCGCGCCATCAACCGCAGCCGCACGGGATTCGATCCTACGCCGGAGGACTTCTCACCGCGCCTTACCGACCGCCAGCTCGACCTGCTGACCGAACACATCAATCGCATCGGCCTCTTCCGGCGCGACGTCACCCGCCCGGAGGTCGAACTGCTGCTCGCCTGCCAACTCCCGGAACCGTTGCAGACGACCCACAACAAGCTGCTGGCGCTGCTACTCGAATCGCTAAGTGCCGCGCGGTTCATCACCCCGAAGTGGCAGCGCGTGGCGGGAGCCAAGGGGTGCTTCCTCTCGAAGCTGGGCAAGCCGCTTACGGCCAAGGATCTCTCGGCGGCCAAGCAGATGGCCGACATCATCGACGCGAAACGCGAGCAGCAGATTCTCGACTGCATCCGGGCCCTGGAGGCTGCGCAGTCATAGTCCGCAGCGCGCCAAAAGAACAAACGGAGTCCTTCACAAGGGCTCCGTTTTCGTGTTTGCAAAGCGTCTGCACGCAGGCAATGTATGGGAAAGATTGTCCAAACAAGCGGAAACGTTGGCAGACAATGTCGTCAGCTTTTTTTCTTCGTTTCTTTGTCTCTGTAATTACAAACCCGTGCGTTGCGCAACGCCTTTGTCAAACCTTTTAAATTGTGTTTTTATGCAAATGAGTCTAACCGTCGAGGAACGTCTCGACCGCATCGAACAACTGCTGCGCGGACAGAAGAATGTCCTGAACTTTTCCGAAGCCTGCGACTTCACAGGCATCTCACCGAGCTACATGTACAAACTCACCCACAGCGCCCGCATCCCCCACTACAAGCCTCACGGCAAGAATGTCTACTTCCTGCGCGAGGAGCTCGAACAGTGGCTGCTACAGAATCCCGTGCGGACCGCCGAACAGAAGGATCGCGAGGCAACCGAATTCGTCCTTCGCAAACGGCGTCCGAGATAGCGGCGCGCATCGGTCCGACCGGTCCCAAGCCCATCGGGGCGGCCGGATTATCTACCCTTAAAAAAGCGCATCGCTCACCTTAAACGAGCGGATCGCCCGCTCCTTTATGACATCATCCTCCTCTATATGGCCGATCAACAACGGCGACGACGGGTCATGCAACCCCCGGTTCCGACACACCGTCTTCGTATCGGTGTTGGCATAGCAATACAAACAGCCGTGGCTGCATGTATCATAGGCCCCGATATCCACACTCTGCACACATCCACACTCCGGCCGTTGGTTCCTGTCCTTGGCGACCTCCAACCTGCACCCCAGCAACTCTTCAATCAGCATGCGGTCGATGCATCGGCCATGCCGGATGCCCATCGGCTCCAGGTCTATCCGCTCTGCGCAGCTCTGAATCCGAATGCCATAGCTTGATGCGATGGCCGCCAGCCCCGCAGCCAATCGGGTGATTTCATCCGCACTCGGTTCCCGGGCCGTCGTCGTCCTTAAATTGCGCCACGTCTTCTGATACAGATCCACAAAACTGATCACGCAGGTTTGGGTACAAGATGCCAACCGTTTGGCGATTGCCTCAAAACCGTGCAGATGATAGCTGACGTCCATGCTTTGCGTGAACAGAATCGGGTCATACCTCCAGATAACCCGCTTGGGGCCAATCCGGTCGGACAGCCGTCTGAACGTCTCGATCACGGACTCCTTCTGCGGGAGCCCCGTCTCCAGCTCCCTGCCGTATGGAGTGACCGTAAACTGGAAATAGTACATATAGTCCGCAAGTTCACCCAGACGCGGCAACATCGGCGCTGGATTCTTACTCCAAAAGACGATGCAATCAATCACATCGGGGGATAGCCGGATTTTGCTGACCTGGTGCCGGTTCATCGGATTTCGGACGCACACATACCCCTCCCGGATCCGGTTGTAAAACCAGTCCGAATAGAAGGCGGGAATATCGGTTCTTCGGCTGACGCTCAGTATCATCGCGAATCATTTTATCGTTTCGCCGCACTTCGCAGACGGCACCCGAGGCTGCGGCGTATATCGGCCCAACCGGTCTATTTGCGCTCGGGGTTCGCTTCCGCCGCAGGCCGATCCTTCCAGAGCCACCACTTGCACTTCGCCGGATCGGGATTCTCCGTGTTGACGAAATAGACGACCGCGCGATAAAGATACAGCTGACAGCGGTCAATCTGACACCCCCGCAGCCGACACTCCTCGGCATAGAGTTCCTCGGCCGTCTTGCCCTTCAGCGATTCGATGGTCGTATAGCCCATGGCCAGCAGATCCGCTTCGGTCCGCGGCCCGACGTTTGGTATTTTACGCAGTTCAGTCATGGCTGTTTGGTTTTCCGTAGAGTCGCTCCAGATCGAGCTTCTCGATGCGCGAACGGATGGCGCCGGGCTTGCGCTGAAAATGAGCGGACAGCTCCACCTCCGTCGCCCCCTCACACCACCGGCGCGTCAGTTCCAGATCCTCCGCCTCGGTCCAGGGCAGGTAGGCGTTCGGATACTCCTGACGACAGGCATAGACCGAGTAGGTCGGCTCGCCGGTCAACTGCTTGTAGGCCCGCAAATAGCGTTTGAGTCGCTTGACGTCCTTGTCCGAGAGGTACGGCAGGCGGCGGATATCCATGTTGTCCGTGAGGTCGTTCAACTTGACCGCCACGGCCAGCGGATTACCCTTAACTCGGGCAATATAACGGTCGTAAGGCTCCTCCTCGGCGTGGGTCAAACAGCGCAGCGCCTCGATGATTTCAGGTGCAAACCCCTCGGCCGCCAGCTCCTCAAGCGTCCAGTCGCTGTCCTCGACCACATCGTGCAACACCCCGACGATCTTCTCTTCGGGGGTTTTGCCGGCGGCCATAACCCGCAACGGGTGGCCGATATAGTCGTTCCCGGCCTTGTCGCGCTGGCCGCGGTGCGCCTCGGTGGCAATCTCTATGGCTCGTTCCAGGGTACTCATGCTTTGCTCGGTTTATGGACGACATCCGTCTCGGACAAAGATACGAAATTTGCCGACAGTCGGAATGCTGGTCGACCCGCCTGCGGCAATAAACTACAACGATACACACCGCCAGACAGACGCTCTACCGCAAAAATCGGCAACCGTTGGCGGTTTTCCGATTTAATTTCCTATTTTTGTAGATGGTTCCGTGCCGATCCGCGGAGCCAGACATTTTATACGAACGTTTCGTTACGTTTTCTTTCGCATTCAAACTTCGCAACCTTGGATACACCGAAAGAGATGTAACAGGGGCGCTCCGTGGACGCTTGTATTGTGCCCGCAGGCCTTTGGCTTGCTATGTGCATGATACACGTTTCGCGTGGGCTGTCCGTGTTGCTTATTTCGGTGTGGGCAGCGAAGGCCTGAATGCGTGGTAAGTCAATGCGGCAACCCACGTTTTTTTATGGCTTTCGATTACGATTACACCGGAAACCCCGCCCTGCTCGACCGCCGAAAGGTCGCCTTCTTCGCCTCGCGCGTCGTCTCACCGGCCGTCGAGGAGCAGGCCTTGCGCTGGGCCGAGGCGTGTTGCGCAACCGACCGTGTCGTAATCAGCGGTTTCCAGTCGCCGCTCGAAAAATCCGTCTTTGAACTTCTGCTGAAAGCCCGTCACCCGATGATCTGGGCCCTGGGGCGCGCCCTCTATAGCCGCTACCCTCCCGCCGTCGAAGAGGCCCTGACCGAGCAGCGCATTCTGATCTTTGCCGTTCGTAACGCCCGCCGAACCGGTTGGCAGACCGCCCAGACCCGCAACTACACCATCGCCACGATGGCCGAGGAGAGCGTCTACGCGCTCCGCACGGACGGCTGTCCCAGCTCGCTCGACGTTCTCTGCGGACTGGAACTAGGGCGTAAACCGGTGCGTTGTTTTTAATGGGGCCTGGCGGCTATCGTCTGCTGATCGTGACGACGCCCTGGTTGACTGAGCAGCGGATCGGTGCAATATTCTCCAATTCGTCGAGCAGCTCCCGCAGCGGAAGATTGGGGGGCTGAAGGTGCAGGCCGATCTTTCGTACGACACCTATGCCGAACGTAATCCGCTCATCATTCCCGACAATTACAACCGCTGGCAGCTGCGTTTTCAGATTGAGTTGGGGTTATAATTTTCTCGTCAATATTTTTTTAGTCGATGTCTCTTTTTTCATGGTCTTGCCAAACCTTTCATTGAAGGCGTTTGCCGAGTACCTTTTCCCGAGTCGGTAACCATTGAGCACACAGCGATTCTCGTGATCGATGAATGTGACGCCGGTGATTCGGTTTTGATCATTTCGGCGCAGGAACAAATCGATGTGATGGGTTTTCAGACGTTTGCACAACTCCTCTTCGGATGGCGCCGCAATCAGTGCCTCATCCACATGATGTAATATCATTTTATGAAGATTGGCGGACTTGATCTTCTCCGGGGAACTTGCCAGAATGGTCTCGACCTTTTTCAAGGAGGCGTCATCTCCCAGGCTGGATGCTTTCAGCGGCGTTACGGGTGCTTTTTCCCCATTCTCATCCAGCACGGTATATACTAAACCGTGGTATGGTCTTCCTGCACGTGATCCTTGCAGTTCTTCTACACCGATACGATACAGGGCGAGTAGCGCTCTCAATTCACCCATGGTCTGAAACCGATACATGGCGAGTGCCGGTTTAACCACGGCGGCGATCTGATTCTTCAAGTCGCCTCTGTGGTAATCTACGGGTTTGAGTTGCCATAGAGTAACCTGTTTTTGTTTTTTCGCCGGATGAAGGTGGTATTTCTTCTCCAACTCCTCGGTCACGGCAACACTTCGTCTGTTGCGATGGCTGTCATTGATCTTGCGCCCGGTTATATCAACCTGTGTCGTAACAATATGGATGTGAACCCGTTCGATGTCGGTGTGTTTATAGATGATATGGGGTTGGTTTCCCCAACCCATTCCGTCCAGGTATTCTTCGGCCATCGTGATCAGTAGCTCGTCGTCAATCTCATCCTTGGGGTCCGGATTCAGGGAGATATGAACTATGGGCTTTTCAGTCCTGATGCATTCTGGCATCGAGTTGTGAAACTCTTCGGCCATCTTCGAGACATTGTATTTCCCGTCAGGATCTTCAAATATCAGTCTTGTCGACAATACGGAAGCCTTTCCCTTGTCGACTTTCAACTGATTGTAATTCAGAATGCCATACGCACTCTTTCCGGTAGTTATGTTAGCTATCATTTTGTCTTAATTTTTGAACTGTGGCAAAAATCTTCTCACTGACAGCAATCAACTTGCGTGTTTCATTTTCCAGTTTATAGAG
Organism: Candidatus Alistipes intestinigallinarum; assembly: GCA_019115745.1. Classification (GTDB taxonomy): domain Bacteria; phylum Bacteroidota; class Bacteroidia; order Bacteroidales; family Rikenellaceae; genus Alistipes; species Alistipes intestinigallinarum. Next base: position 2,236 of record DXDA01000062.1, on the reverse strand, counting down.
CATCGCGAGAGCTTTTTTCTGCGAGAAATGGATGTACAGCATCTTTACAACCTGATTGTAATTGACTCCGATTTTACGGTATAGAGCATTGTGGGAGGATAGAATGGTTGCAATTTCAGTCACGCCTCGATCCATTTTAATGACGCGAAATGTTTTGTCAAAGATCCGTTCCTTGATGAAACGAGCCATAGAAGGCACACCGGATTTCTCGAACATGGTCAGAAAACGGGCGTATTCTTCGTCCGTAAATCGGACCATGACGCATTTCTTTGCCGGATCGGCTTTGCGAGGCCTGCCCGGTTTTCCTTGTTTGCTGCGAGAAATAAGGTCTTCCATAGCATTCAATTTTGCATGGAGGAGACGAAGCTCCTCTGTGTTTAATGTAGACCGATATCCAGCAGGCTACAATGATCTGTTTTTGCCCTTCTCTCTGTGCGGAGGGGGAAGGATTCGGTCCGGTCTTGTTTCACAAGGCAAAGTTACCGAGTGGAATCATTGGTTGTATAAGGGTACGCGACGCCAACCACTGCCACACCGACGCCAACCACTGCCACGGACAGAATATAGCAGGTAGCTGGGGCTGGAATGTTTACGAATTGAGTGTTGAAGACATGCCCGAGAGGAAAAGTTTCTTTCTGGGTAGTCTATGTCTTTGCAATTACTCAAAAAATAAACTCGATAAATGGTGTGCAACCTACTTTTCCTCCACTGACAGCAATTGTTTGGTCATATTTGGGTGTGCCCATAAGCAGGTCTTCCAGCGCATTTTGTGCACAAAAGAATGGTCCTTAACCGCCGCAAATCATGGTAATAATTGACAGAGTTTCTATGGAATTGAGCGTGGGAGAAGACCATTGTGGTGGCTAATTCCTTTGTCTTACGTTGCTTATGTGTATGAAGAGAGGGTCGTGTCACAGCCTCGATTTGAGATGGGACAAGCCTCTGAATGTTCGTTATATTTCGTGATTACAGTCAGAAAACCGGTGTGATTTTCATCCGAGAATCGAAACATAATATCCCCATTTGTCGGAGTAGCCTTTGAAAGTCTGCTCCTTTTCTTTTGCCCGTAGGATGCAATTATGCCTTCCAAGGTCCCCATTTTTGAACGAAGGGTGCCGGAAACCCTTCGGCGGTTAAAATCCGGTCTCGGCACATGGGGTGCCCTGTAAAAAACGACGACTTCGGAGGAGTTTTCCACCCCCCCCTTGCGGGCAAGCTGTTTTCTGTTACGAAATCTATTTCGCGTAACGGAAAACACAGCTTGCCGGGGGCAAAACATATAATGTTTCTGCCCCCCAAAAACGGGTCGAATATCACGTCCCGTTCCCACTTGTTCGCCGGCCAATCTGAAGAGGCGAACCACCCGTTCCCGAAGCCGACATCGGGAACAAAACCGATCAAAAAGGAAGGTTCGCAGGCGTCTTATTCAAAAAGGCCGACTGACTGATTGACGTCAGTACTGACTGAATTCAGTACTGACTGAAGCACTGACTGACTGAAGTACTGACTGACTGAAGTACTGACTGAAGTCACGGTTTTGCTGTTTCGCTGTTGTGTTGACACACTGTTTTGTTGTTTTACTGACGTACTGTTTTGCAGGCTCTCTGTTTTGTTGTTTTGAAGACATATTGATTTGCGGATACCAGTTGGATACATAGGGCTGGAGCGACAACAAGGCTTCGGCCGTTGTCCACATTCTTGCCTTGAGAAGGGTTGGCCGACACACGAATGGCGGAGGCCCGATAAACACACGGCAGGAACCGCAGAAACAGGCCGTACGCCTCAAAAACCACCACAGAGTACACTTATATCGCCAAGTTCCATCATGGCTTAAACGCGAGAAAAATGGGCAACAAATTGATCTTAGGTGGCAGCGGGGATCGAGGACGGTGGATTAAAGATGGGCCGGGGAACGGGAGACACGACACACAGCCGCAGCATGGTTTTTCTCCTTTCCATCGGTAGCATCTTCAAAAGCGGACCGAAGCGAATACGACAACCTTTTCCGCGGGGAAAGGGCGCCACCGAAAGAGGCTTTTCCCTGCGGAAACCCCTCCGGGGCCTGAGGTTGGCATTTCGCGCCGGGCTCTTACTTTGCTACCGGATGAAAAGGAGCTGAACTCACAACCGCCCGTTGTCGTTCCACTCACCGTAGAGAATGCCTTTGCGGGTGTTTTTAAGAAATTTGTCGAGGCGTTTCCGAAAAAGTTCGGGTTGGTTCTTTTTGATCTGAATG
>DXDA01000061.1 GCA_019115745.1 Candidatus Alistipes intestinigallinarum | reverse complement strand
GGTTTTGGTGGTACCTGTTGACATCAAAAGGTACCCCTTTAAGAAAGGGGATTCAGGGGCGGAGGAATGCCACAAGGCTCAGAAGCAAATCACCGCTCCCGCCCGACGGTCGAAGCGTGAAATTGCTTCGGGAACCTTTCGACCTCCCTTCGCCCACAAAACCGGTCTCTTAGACCGGCGGTTCTTAACCGGGCAGGGAGGCTCCGCACTCTCGGCGGAAGCGGATCAAGAGTTGTCGGCGGGTTGAGTGCCCAGAGCGGGAGGCTGGAAAGGCCTGATCTTCCTGCACCCGCTCAACTCAACCCGTCGCCAACTCCCGCTGAAGACGACGTGCGGATGGTTTTGGCGCCACCTTTTGACAGCAAAAGGTGGCTACTGGATTCCCCGTCAAGCGGGGAATGACGGAAGGAAAGAGGGGAATGTCCCCTTTAAGAAAGGGGTTTGGGGGCCGAGCCCACAAAGGAACAAAAAACATCCGGTCAGGACGCATAGCCCCTACCGGATGTTCCACTTTAAATAATCATTACTAACCTACCAGTCTTTTAACCATTTGCCATAACCAGATGCTCCGCTCGGTAACAATGAAAGTCGGGCCATTTCAAAATTATATCTATACCCTCTAAGGCTACCAAGATAATATCGGCTTTCCAAATCCATATATTGACAGAAAGTGGCGAAATATCGATCCCATTGTGTTTCATATCCATCTTGCAAATTTGTTCGCAAGTCTTCAAACACAATAATATTATTCGACATATAACTGGCATTTACCCAATCCATGATAAATGCAGGATCTCGCCATAATAATTCTTCCGAATCACTCGTTCCCGGATAGATCGGGAAATTGATACATCCGAATTTCGAAGCATCCAATCCGGCAATCGGTTTCTGGGTATAGGCAGAAATATACGACTCGTCGGGATGCCACGGATCGAGCAACTGCACAGCCTCCGTATTTTTATTGTAGCCCGACCAAGCATAATCGAGGTACTCCCCTACGACAATTCCACCCGTTGCTTCGGTATCCCAGAAGGTCGAGGTCGGTTCTTCGTAGACGGTCAGTGTCAGCAATTTGTCCGTGCCAAGGGCTTCGCGCATCGCCTTGATCAGTTTCGGATAGGAGGTAGTGTTTGTTTCCGGCATACCCTCCTTGCCGTAACCGGCATTGCGGTCCCACAGGTTGATGCCGTCCAAATTATAAGTCTCGACCACGGCCTTGACCTGCGCCACGAAATCGGCAATCTGTTCGTCCGAAAGGTTGCAGAAACCGAGGCCCGTGCCGCCGCCTTCGAGACTGAGGCAGACTCGGCGTCCCTGCTCCTGCAGCGGCCGGATATATTTCGTGGCATGATCCAGTACATAGGTCATATCCGTTCCCAGGTCGAGAAGAGCACGACTGGTCGATTCCGCATATTGAATGGTAACCGTCCGCAAATTGATAATATTACCGATCATGCAATACCATGCAACATCCGCCGTCATCAGATTCCACTTCTGCAAAATATAATCCTGGGCGAGCAGCGGCTGGTAATCCTTGGTATTGATATAGAAGACAAAGAAGAGGTCCGAGCCGTCGTGCAGGTCGTATCCGTTGGAGTCGATGTAGGGTTCCCGAACCGAAACCGCATAATAGAGCGTCTGGCTGGCGTCGCTCTCCCCCGCGGCCGCCACCGTCACCGGAAGCAGGTACGTCCCGGCCGTCAGCCCGTCTGCCTTGAGCGAAATCCGCAGCGGGGCGCTCTGCTGCTTGCCCGCCGCCACGGAGAGCGTCGTGCCGTCCGGAAAGTCGTAATTCGCCGCCGGAAGCAACTCACACGCGGTTTCATTCGCCGCGTTGAACGTCGCAACGAGCTCTTCGTCGACGCGCAGCGTCACGCTCACGGCGGCAGCAGCGGGTTGCGTCTGTTCGAAATAGAGTTGCTGCACCGCAGGGGATGCCCCGACGGTCAGCGGCACGGGAACCGTATTACCGGCCGATACGGCGCTGCGCAGGATGCCGTAGGTCGCACCGAGCGACTCCTTGTCGCCGATGGAGCCCCGCACGGTCTCCACGGGATCGGCGGTGCAGGCCCAAAGGCCCGCCGCCAATACCGTTGCCAAGAGAATTTTCGGGATGTTTTTCATCTTGATTTGCGTTTTCATGATTTACTCCTCCGTTTCGTTGATTTTCGGAATCTCGATGCCGTCGGGCCATACGAGGTCGATTTCGGACTCGCCATCGTTGCCGTACATCGAGTAGTCCTTGACGGTATTCCCTGCCCCCTCGTTGAATTTCCAGTAACCCAGCAGGGTCGGATCACTCTCGGGATCGGTGATTTCATACATGTTCTCCCAGATCTGCTCGGGAGTCCGCGCCACGGACCACACGCGAGCCTCGGCGATCTTGCCGTTCAGCGGCCGGTACTCGTTATACGACTTGCCGATGAAGAACTGGTAGGCGGCACCGAAACCGCCGTACTTCTTCTCGTTGTCGGGGGTCGGATTCGCCAGATAGTAGTCGTAGAGGGCCCGCATGGCGAGGTTGATGCGGTTGTCCTCGGTAGAGGTGGCAACGCCCACGCCGGTCTCCTCGCTCTGAATCTTACCGTCGACATAGATACGCACGGTCTGCGTCGCCTGGTCGTAGGTGCAGGCCACGTGGTACCACCGACCGGCGGAGAGGTTCTTCGAGGCATCGCTCCCGGGGAACTTGCCGAACTGCGAACCGCTGCCCGAACCGTCGAACTGCAGTTGCTGCCGTTCGAAGTTCGTGTCGCCGATACGCAGCAGGAGGTACTGCTCGACACCCATCACCGACGAAATGCTCACCGGCGTGGAGGTCTCGTCCGAAGTGGCGAACTGGTCGATATAGATCAGTGCCTCGTAAGTCATGGCCGTGAGACCGTTCCAGGCCGAGCTGTTGGCGCCGTACTTGTCCAGCGTCGGGAAGTTGATCCAGTTCCCGGCGCCGAGTTGCGCCGCGGTGGTGATGTTCGACGAGCGTTTCACCACGTAATAGACCGTCGACGAGGAGGCCAGCGTCGGGAGCGACGACTGCGCAATCGTCACCGGCACAAGGTAGGTTTCGTCGAGCGGCAGAGCTCCGGTTTGCTCGTCGCCCTCGCCCAGCAGGTTCTGCAGGCGGAGCGTAAACGTCTCGGAGGTGGTTTTGCCCGCGGCTATCGTTGCGGTTTCGGCCGACAGGGTGTAATACCGGGCGTCGAGCATCGTCCATGCGGTGCCGTAGCGCGCGTTGTAGCGCTCGACGAGCGACGGGTCGACCGCCACGGAGAGCGTCACGTCCCGATCCGTGGGATAGGCCAGCGTTGCCGTAAAGGTCCGGTCGTAGGCATCGAGTGTATTCTTGATCGTGGCCGCCTGCACGTCGGAGGTCTCCGCCACGTCGAGGTAGACCACGTTGCCGAACTTGTGGTCGTCGGCCGAGTAGTCGGTGCAGGCCGTCTGGACTGCAAGCATCGCCATGCAGGCCAGCAACAGCATATGTTTCAGCGTTTTCATGGCTCACTTATTTGGAAGGATTCAACAGTTGGATGGCGTCGCTCAGCAGCGGGTAGTTGCGGGCGACATCGTAATAGTCGTTGTGGAGGTCGTAGGCCGCCAGCCCCGCCAGGGGCCCCAGCGAGACGACCCGGGCGGACATCTCCGTCAGGGCGGCGTGTTCGACGACCTCCTCGTCGTAGAGCGGCGCCCCGGCCGAAGCCGCCAGCAGCAGCCGTTCGGGCGCAATCCCCGCATAACCGGTGGCGTGTGCGACCTGCAGCTTCAGCGTGGTGACGTCGGTCGTCGTCTCGGTGTCGAGGACCACGTAGTCCAGCTTCGCGCGGTCGGCTTCGGCCACGAAGAGCGGATTGCCCTCATAGACCAGCAGTTGCCCGTTGGCCTTGGCGGCTGAAAGCGTCGCAACGATCGTAGCCGTGGCTGCGGCGTCGAGCGGGTCCGTGGTGAACGAATAGCCGTCAAGGCCGCAGGCAGCCACCGCCGCAATCACGGCATCCAGGTAGGCCGTGAGCTCCGCCTCTCCCGCAAACTCCTCCGAACGCGCGGCGTAGTCCACCTGGTAGAGCACCCGGGTCCCCTTTTCGTGCAGAACAGGCAGGTCCTCGGCGTCGAAGCGCGAGAAGTTGTCGGCGTTGGTCAGCGTCACGATGTCCAGCGAGTCGGGCAGGCAGCGCATGTAGTCCTGCTCGCCCGTCGAGGGGCTCGGCGAGTTATGGAGCCGGGCGTAGGTCAGAAAATGCGGGCTCTGCTTGTAGGCCCTCAGTGCGGCCGTGTACTCCGCCCACAGGGCCGGATCCTGATTTTGGGGCCGCTCGACGCGCAGGTCGACAGGCTCCGTCTCGGTCCAGTCGCTGCACGCGGCAGCCGCCAAAGCCAGCATCAAGACCGCCATACGGCGGAACAGGTTGATTATTCGGTAGTTTTTCATGGTGTCAGTCGTTAAAGGTTTTTACGGTCCCACCAGACGCGGGTTCCCTGCGTATCGCCCGCGCCGTTGACGGATTCGCTGTTCAGATCGGCAATGGCCGCCTGGAGGTGCGTCGGATTCTCGGTGTACTCCTCCACCGGGTACGGCAGGCGCCGCGCCCCGAGCGACGAGTCCACCGTGCCGCCGCTGGCATTCTCCACCACCGGCAGCAGCCGCGGATAACCCGTCCGGCGGTGTTCGGCCCATGCCTCGGTCCCCAGCGGGAAGATGGCGATCCACTTCTGCGTGATGATGCGTTCGAGGTTTTCTTCGAAATGCTCGGCTCCAGGCGCCCACGCGATCGTAATCGAACTCTGCGGCGTCGAGACGGAGTGCGTGCCGATCGGATCGGTATAGGCCGCCGGCGTGCTCGCGGCATCGGCCACATAGGCGTCGGCACCGCTCGCGCCCCGCTCCTCGAACGACAGCCGGATCGCATCCTCATAGAGCCCCCGGGCCTCGTCCTCCGAGCCCCAGCGCAGTTCGTACTCCGCGCGCAGGAAGGTCACCTCCGCGGCATTCATCCACAGGTAGGGGTCCGTGCCCGAGATGATCATGTTCGAATAGGCGGAGACGGCCGTCGCCTTGCTCGCAACGTCGATCCCGATCCGGATCCCGGCGTAGCCCTGGGTCTCCTGTCCGCCCACCACCAGCCGCACCTTCGTGAACATCTTCTCGCGGCGGGGGTCGTTGTAGCCGTTCATGTAGCAGAGGATGTCCGCCCCGACGCGGTGGTCGCCCCAGTCGTTGTAGATCAGCGTCATGCGGTTGTCGGCCGTCTGCATCCGCGCATTGTCGGCATTCGTCGTGATGACGCCCCCGGCAATCGCTTCGGCGGCCTTCGCCCGGGCGGTCGCCTCGTCGGCGTAGGTCAGGCGCATGGCCATGCGCAGCTTCAGCGAATTGGCGAACTTCAGCCACTGCGCGATATTGCCCGCATAGACCCCGTCGTAGCGGCCGAAGGCGTCGGACGGCAGCGTGAGGTTCTCCTCCAGCGAGGCAATCGCGGCATCGAGCTCCTCGAACATCGCCGCATAAGCCTCCTGCTGCGTGTCGTAGGCCACTTCGAGCGACTCGGTCTTGTCGGCCATGATCTGCGTGTAGGGGATCGGGCCGTAGGAGTCCGTCACGCGCTGCATGATGGCGATGCGGCAGATGGCGGCCAGCGCATGGGCCGTCACGTCGTCCGTACCGTTTACGATGGCGCGGTAGGCCGGGTAGGTTTCGCTGATGACGTTCACGAAGGGCCACTTGCGCCAGTCGGCCGAGGGGTTGAAGGTCTCGAACTTGTTCTGCCAGGTGTCGACCGTGGCGCCGATATAGCCCGCATAGGGACCTCCGACGAGGCTCTCCAGAAACTGATACATGTGCTCCTGGGTCGGGACGACGAGACCCTGCAGGGTCTTGAGGTTCGTACCGATCTTGTAGTTGTTGGCCTGCAACTGTTCGTCGGTCACTTCGTTGGGATTGCGGTTGATGTCCGCGAAGTCGCCCGTACAGGCTGCCGAAGCGAGCAGCACGACCGCCAGCAGCAGCCGCTGCACGTTATGATTCGTAGTTTTCATGGTCTTGCTGTTCATTTAGAATTGGAATTTGACGCTGAAGCCGAGGCTGCGCAGCGACGGCATCATGAAGTAGTCGATACCCTGGTAGTTCAGCCCGGTCGAAGCGACGGCTTCGGGATCGAACGGCGCCTTGCAGTAGATCATCCAGAGGTTGCGCCCGACGAACGAAACGGTCATGCGCATCTTGTCGCGGAACCACTTCGCCGGAAGCGTGTAACCCAGCGAAAGCTCCTGCAGGCGGAAGTTCGTCGACGAATAGAGGTAGTATTGCGGCAGACCGGACTGCGAACCGATCGCCTGGTACCACTT
>DXDA01000060.1 GCA_019115745.1 Candidatus Alistipes intestinigallinarum | reverse complement strand
ATAAGACAATCTATAAGTAGCCGCGAAAGGCCGATTTCAAGGGGCGGGAGCAAATTCCCGCCCCTTGTTGTGCGGAGTTATTAAAAAATTTTCTTATCTTGGCATCCGATAAAATCTCGAAAACTCATGTGCGGAATTGTCGGTTATGTCGGACGGCGCGAGGCGTGTCCGATTCTGATCAAGGGGCTGCACCGCCTCGAATACCGGGGTTATGACAGTGCCGGAGTCGCGCTGGTCAATGACAAGGGTGCGCTCAACGTCTTCAAATGCAAGGGAAAGGTCTCCGATCTGGAGCACTTTCTCCAGGGCAAGGACCTCTCGGGGTCCATCGGAATCGCCCACACCCGCTGGGCCACGCACGGCGTGCCGAATGATGCCAACGCCCACCCCCACTACTCCGAGTCGGAGCGCATTGCGCTGATCCACAACGGAATCATCGAAAACTACCGCGTACTGAAGGAGGCGCTCGTTGAAAACGGATACACGTTCCGCAGCAGCACCGATTCCGAAGTGCTGGTCAACCTGATCGAGTACATCCGCACGACGAACGGCTGTTCGCTGCTCGAAGCCGTGCGGCAGGCGCTCCGCCAGGTGGTCGGGGCCTATGCCATCGCCGTGATCGAAAAAGGCAACCCCGACGAGATCATCGCCGCCCGGCAGAGCAGCCCGATGGTGGTCGGGATCGGCGACGGGGAGTATTTCCTCTCGTCGGACGCCGCCTCGATCATCGAATATACGCAGGAGTTCGTCTACGTGAACGACGGTGAGATCGCCGTCATCAACCGCAACGCCCCGCTCAAGGTCCTGACGCTCGATAACCACGACGCCCGGATCGATATCAAGAAGCTGGAGCTCTCGATCTCCCAGCTCGAAAAGGGCGGGTATCCCCACTTCATGCTCAAGGAGATCTACGAACAGCCCCGGACGCTGGTCGACTGCATCCGCGGAAGGATCAACCCCGAGACCTGCGAGGTGAAGCTCTCCGGCGTGATCGACCACCGCGACCGGTTTGTCAACGCCCGGCGGATCATCTTCGTGGCCTGCGGCACCTCGTGGCACGCCTCGCTCATCGGCGAACACCTGATCGAGTCGATCTGCCGCATTCCGGTCGAGGTGGAGTACGCCTCGGAGTTCCGCTACCGCGACCCGATCATCCGCGAGGATGACATCGTCATCGCCGTGTCGCAGTCGGGCGAGACGGCCGATACGCTCGCGGCCATCGAACTGGCCCGCAAGGCCGGAGCCTTCGTCTTCGGAATCTGCAACGTCGTCGGATCATCCATCGCCCGCGCGACCGACTCCGGAGCCTACATTCACGTCGGGCCCGAGATCGGTGTCGCCTCGACGAAGGCATTCACCGGGCAGGTGACCGTCATGGCGATGCTCGCCCTGGCCATCGGACGCGAGAAGGGAACCGTCTCCGAAGCCTATTATCACGAAGTGGCTGCGGCACTGCTCCGGCTGCCCGAGACGCTCGAAGAGGTGCTGAAGGTAGCCCCGCAAATCGCCGACCTGGCCAAGATCTTCACCTATGCCCACAACTTCATCTACCTCGGGCGCGGCTACAACTACCCCACGGCTCTCGAAGGGGCCCTGAAGCTCAAGGAGATCTCCTACATCCATGCCGAAGGCTACCCCGCTGCCGAGATGAAGCACGGACCCATTGCGCTGATCGATGCCGAGATGCCGACCGTGGCCATCGCAACCCCCGACCATACCTACGAAAAAACCGCCTCGAACATCGAGGAGATCAAGGCCCGCGGCGGCAAGATCATCGCCGTCTGCGCCCGTGATGACGCGCAGGTGCGCCGTTCGGCCGACTACGTGATCGAGGTACCGGTCATCACCGAGTGCCTCATGCCGGTTGTCGTGTCCGTACCGCTGCAGTTGCTGGCCTACTACATCGCCGTCTACAAGGGCCGCAACGTCGACCAGCCCCGCAACCTCGCCAAGTCGGTGACGGTCGAATAGGCCGGGCCGGCGCTCCGGAACTCCAGGGATTCAGGGGATTCGGGGCTCTGCTGAAGAGAAAAGGCGAAAGCCGGAGAAGTCGTGCGGCGGGTACCGACAATCCGCACCACGGCCGCCGCAAAAGCAAAAGAGAGGTCGGTCCCATTGCGGGATCGACCTCTCTGCTTTTTTATGCAATCGGAGGATTACGTCTCCTCGTAGGCGTACTGGATCGCCCGGTTCAGTTGGTCGAGGAAGGGTTTCGTATGGCGGAACTCATCCACGAGTCGCTCCGGCAGGTTGCCGGACAGCACGAACTCCTCCGGAACCGGCTTTTCCAGGCAGTAATCCTTCTGTTTGAGCAGTTCGGCATACTCCGAATCGGCCGGGAAACCCGTCGGGACCCGTTTCAGCCGGTTCGCCGTGTCGAGCCGGAAGCCCCGCGCCGCATCGATCGACTGCAGCATCTCGGCACCGTGGTCCAGCACCTCCTCGCGGATCGAACGAAGCACCTGGGGTTCGATGCAGACCGCCCCCGCGGCCAGCAGGTGATTGCCCAGAAGTCCGTCGCCCGCCGGTTCGACGTGGAAGTAGTAACCCGCATAGCCCGATTTCTTGCCGCGCGGAGCTACGAATGTCCCGAGCCAGCTTTTATACGGCCGTTTGTCCGCCGAAAAGCGCGTGTCCCGGGCGATGCGGTAGGTGCAGTCCTGCGGCCGGAGCCCCCGAACCGTGGAGTCGAACGACGCGATCCCCTCGATCAGCTCCGCCGTGAAGTCCGCCCACAGCCTCTTGACATGCGCCCACTCCGTCCGGTGGGCGTCGAACCACTCCCGGTCGTTGTTCTCGGACAACCGTCGCAGAAAATCCAGGACCTCTTCCATGGCTTCTCCCGTCCGATTACCAGGCAAAGAGCGGGTAGTTTGCCATCAGCGCATTCACGTCCTTGCGCACGGCGGCGATGTTCGCCTCGTTCTCCGGATCGTTCAGCACCCGGTCGATCAGTCCGACGATGTAGTCCATCTGCTCCTCCTTCAGTCCGCGCGTCGTGATGGCCGGCGTTCCGAAGCGCAGTCCCGACGTCTGGAACGGCGAGCGTGTGTCGAACGGAACCATGTTCTTGTTCGTCGTGATGTCGGCGGCCACCAGGCACTTCTCGGCCAGCTTGCCCGTCAGCTCGGGGAACTTCGTTCGCAGGTCGACCAGCATCAGGTGGTTGTCCGTACCGCCCGAGACGATCTTGTAGCCCCGTTTCGTGAAGGCTGCGGCCATCGCTGCGGCGTTCTTCTGGACCTGACGCTGGTACTCCTTGTATTCGGGCTGCAGCGCCTCGCCGAAGGCTACGGCCTTCGCGGCAATCACGTGCTCCAGCGGACCGCCCTGGATGCCCGGGAAGACCGCCGAGTTGAGAATCTGCGACATCATCTTCACCGCACCCTTCGGCGTCGTCAGGCCCCACGGATTCTCGAAGTCCTTACCCATGAGGATGATACCGCCACGCGGTCCGCGCAGCGTCTTGTGGGTCGTCGAGGTGACGATATGGGCGTATTTCACCGGATTCTCCAGCAGGCCCGCGGCGATCAGGCCCGCCGTGTGGGCCATGTCCACCATCAGCAGCGCACCCACCTTGTCGGCGATTTCGCGCATCCGCTTGTAGTCCCACTCGCGCGAGTAGGCCGAAGCTCCTCCGACGATCAGTTTCGGGTGGCACTCCAGCGCCTTGCGCTCCATGGCGTCGTAGTCGATGCGGCCCGTTGCCTCGTCCAACTGGTAGCCTACGGCCTTGAAGTACTTGCCCGACATGTTCACCGGCGAACCGTGCGAAAGGTGGCCTCCGTGTGCGAGGTCCAGCCCCATGAAGGTATCGCCCGGCTGCAGGCACGCAAAGAAGACCGCCATGTTGGCCTGCGCACCCGAGTGCGGCTGCACGTTGGCCCACTCCGCACCGTAGAGTTCGCAGATGCGCTCGATGGCCAGGCGCTCCACCTGGTCTACCACCTCGCAACCTCCGTAGTAACGGGCGGCCGGATAGCCTTCGGCATATTTGTTCGTGAGCACCGAGCCCATCGCTTCCATCACCTGTTCGCTGACGAAGTTCTCCGAGGCGATCAACTCGATGCCGTGCATCTGACGGTTGCGCTCCTCGCCGATCAATTCGAAAATCCGGGAATCTCTTTTCATGTTTTATCTGGGTTATTGAATGATTTTTTGCAGTTCGATGACGCTGGTGATCTCTCCCAGAACGGGGATCTCCTGGCGGACCAGGCCGATGCCGGGAGCAATCCATTGGGTCATGGGAATCTCCATCGTCGTGTCTCCGGTCGTGGTGGTGGTCCGGTACTCGATGCGTGTGGCCTCGAATTTCCCGGCCGGCGTTTTGATCCGCTCCCGGGCGACCACCCGCACGCGGTCCGAAAGCACCGAGATCGACGTCCGCTCGCCCTCCTTCTGCCCCGAAAGCGTAAATCCGAAGCCCGGGAACTCCTCACCGGGGTTCATCTCCGCAGGCAGGACCTGGTTTCGAGCCGTGATCTCGACCTCCTCCACCTGCATGGTGCGGAGCAGTTCGTACATCTGTTCCGGAGCCTCGATGAGCAGGACCGTCGAATCGGGATAGACCCTCCAGCGTTCGACGACCGGCTGGCCCTGCCGCGTATAGGAGAGGCGGATTTCACCGTCGCTCTCCACCGACACGAGTTTGTCCAGCGTTGCGGTCCGCTCTCCGCCGATTGACTCCTCATAGACCAGGCGCGTTCCCGCGTCGGTGCAGATCCACGGCTCGGAGGCCGCTGCGGATCCGGCAAGAAGGAGCAGAAATACGGAAAACAGGCTTTTCATGGCGTCGACATGTTTTTCGGTCGGTAAAGATAAGCAAAATTGCCGAATTTCCTCCCGCGAGCGGGCTTTTAAGATATTTTTCCTATCTTTGTGCCGGAAAATTGGCAAATATTACCTTAAAAATATTCAGATTATGAAACTGCTCGAAGGAAAAGTGGCTGTCGTAACCGGTGCCGCACGCGGTATCGGTAAGGCCATCGCTCTGAAATTCGCTTCGGAAGGCGCCGATGTCGCCTTCACCGACCTGGTTATCGACGAGAACGGAAAGGCTACCGAAGCCGAAATCGCCGCGCTCGGCGTAAAGGCTAAAGGGTATGCCTCCAATGCCGCAAACTTCGAAGAGACCCATCAGGTCATCGACCAGATCATGAAGGATTTCGGACGCATCGACATCCTCGTCAACAACGCCGGCATTACCAAGGACGGCCTGATGATGCGCATGTCCGAGGCGCAGTGGGACGCCGTCCTGACCGTAAACCTCAAGTCGGCATTCAACTTCATCCACGCCGTCACGCCGATCATGGCCCGTCAGAAGGGCGGCTCGATCATCAACATGTCGTCGGTGGTCGGTGTCAGCGGAAACGCCGGTCAGTGCAACTACTCGGCGTCGAAGGCCGGTATGATCGGTCTGGCCAAGTCCATCGCCAAGGAGATGGGCCCCCGCGGAATCCGTGCCAACTGCATCGCCCCCGGATTCATCATCACCGACATGACCGACAAACTCCCCGACTCGGTCAAGGAGGAGTGGTACAAGCAGATCCCCCTGCGGCGCGGCGGTACGCCCGAGGATGTGGCCAAAGTCGCCCTGTTCCTCGCTTCGGACCTCTCGTCGTATGTCAGCGGCCAGGTGATCCACTGCTGCGGCGCCATGAACTGCTAAAAACGGCGGACGGCGGGATCTCCCGCGACCGTAACGGATGGAGCGTCTCCCCTCTTTGCGGGAGACGCTCCGCTTTTTCCGCCCAAAACAGACCGAGGGTGCGTTTTTTTGCTATATTTGCAGAATACAGGATGCGGTTCGGCTCCGTAACACGCTTTTCGGGTGCCGCTGCGCGTCCCTTATTTTGTCCCGTATGAAACGATTCATGACCCTGCTGGCCGCTACGGCCCTGATCTCCGGAGCTGCTTCCGCACAGGAGGCTACACTCCCCACGCCCGATGCCAAAACCATCGGAATGGGCGGTGTGATGATGACCACCCTCTCCGGTTCGCACGCCATCTACAACAACTCCGCAACGGCCATGTTCCAGCGAAGCCCCTCGCAGATCTCCTCCTCCTACTACGGACAGGGAAGTTTCGACTACTATGCCGTCTCGGGCTCCTGCCGCCTCGGCAGCGAGAATCTCATCCAGGCCGGATGGCGGCAGTATCTGCGCGAACGCGGAAACAGTGACATGGCCGTCGATCTCGGATACTCGCGCCGGATCAACGACCGTTGGGCCGTCGGCATCGTGGCTCGCTATCTGCACCTGAGCCGTCCCGAGATCTCGGCCGACGCCCTGGCCGCCGACCTCAGCATCGCCTATCAGCTCCCCCTCGAAAACCTCGGCTCCTACTCCGCCCTGCGCGCCGGTGCCAAGATCGCCAACCTCGGGGCCTATCTCAACGATACCGACTACATCCTCCCGATGGACCTCACCGCCGGTGTCGCCCTCGATACGTTCCTCTCCGACGCGCACGAAATCACTGTCGGAACCGACCTCGGGTACTATTTCTATCCCAAAGGGGTGCGCGGATTCCAGATGTCGCTCGGCATGGAGTACAACCTCATGCAGCTCGTCCAGTTCCGTGCAGGCTATCACTACGGCGAACAGCGCTACTACTATCCGAGCTACTGGTCGGTCGGCTGCGGCGTGCGCATCCTGCACCTGAGGCTCGATTTCGCCTACCTCTTCGCCCCAAAGGAGACCCTGCTGCACAACACCTACAGCCTGAGTTTCGGATTCGACTTTTAACTCGCCACAAAAAAACGAGCGCCGGAAAGCATCCGGCGCTCGTCGTCTCTCTGAACGGGACGGTCAAATCCCCTTTTCCGCCTGCAGGTCGGCCAGCAGCCCCTCGCAGGCATCCTCCAACAGATTCAACACCAGCTCGAAGCCCTCATGCCCTTCGTAATAGGGATCGGGGACATACGACCAGTCGGGATGGTGGCGGCAGAAATCCGTCATGCGGTAGATCCGCTGCGCCGCGGCACGCGACGGCGCCAGACGGTGCAGCGTCTCGTAGTTCATGTCGTCCATGACGATGATCCGGTCGAAGCGTTCGAAATCCTCCTCCCGGATCTGACGCGCCCGGTGGGTCAGCGAATACCCCCGCCGCGAAGCCGCACTCCGCATCCGCGGGTCCGGAAGATCGCCCCGATGTCCGCCGTAGGTGCCGGCCGAATCCACCTCGATCTCCGCCGAAAGCCCCCGCTGCTCGATCATTCTTCGCAGGATCCCTTCCGCAGCCGGAGAACGGCAGATATTGCCCAAACAGACAAAAAGTATTCTTGTTTCCATCGCCGCAAAGATAGCGTTTCATCGCCGCTGCGCCAAATCTCCCGTGCGGAATTTTCGGACAAAATCCTCTGCCGCATCCAACCGGGACCTGCCCGGCAAAAGCCTTCTCTGCGGGGTTTGCGGCATGGGCCTTCCGGCGACAGCCCGTTTCCGGAGTTTTTTCAAAATCCCCGGTTCCGTCTCTTCGGAATCACCCCGCCGCCTCATCCGACCGAAAAAAATGACGATTAGGACAATAATAGGGGCGTCAAAACTCCCCATGTTCGAAGAATTTATCGTACCTTTGCCCCTGATTTGTTTATAACGAAAACGACAAACAGAGAGAACGTACCATGAAGATGAAAATGACTGTGTTGCTGGCTGCCGCGGCTTTGACCCTGTCGACAGCGGCCTCTGCCCAGGAACTCCCGCGGAAAGTCCAGAATGTCGAACTGCTCGACCTGGACGGAAAACCCGCCAAACTGCCCTATTTCGGAGAAAAGAACCTCATGATATTCTACGTCGATCCCGACCGCCACAAGCAGAACGAGGATTTTACCTTCGAACTCGAAGAGAACCACCGCGCCCAGGGCGACAACATCTACGGCTTCGGCGTCATGAACCTCAAGGATGCCCCCATGATCCCCAACGGAATGGCCCGCAGCATGGCCAAGAAACGCACCGAAAAGAACGGTGCCACCGTGCTGGCCGATCAGGAGCGGATCCTGAGCTCGGCCTGGAAACTCGGCGACTGCAACAATCAGTTCGTGCTGATGATCGTCTCCAAGGAGGGCGAACTGGTCTTCCTCCGCAAAGGCGTGCTCTCCGAGGCCGACAAGGAGGCTTTCTACCAAACCATTGAGAAGTACCGGTAGGCGCATGTTGCACCGATCCGCCTTATGGGCTCTCCTGATTCTCTGTGCGGGAGCCGTCTGCCCGGGGTATGCCCAGGAATCCGGAATCCGTGTGTCGGACTCGGATACGATCCGTTACACCTATACTCCCTTGCCGCAGGAAGCTCCCCGGAAGAAGCCTTTCCTGAAACGGATCGTGGACTATTTCGGCCAATCGACCACCGACCGCACCTTCGAAAAGAAGATCGACTTCACGTTCGCCGGAGGCCCCAGCTACTCGAAGACCACCAGCCTCGGAATCGGTCTCCTCGCTGCGGGACTCTACCGGCTCGACCGGACCGATTCGATTACGGTTCCTTCGGACATTTCGGTATTCGCAAGTGTCTACATCTCGGGCTTCTATGCCGTCGGCGTCTCCGGAAATACCATCTTTGCGAAGAACAAACAGCGGCTGAGCTACTCCGCGGAGTTCATCTCCGCACCCCGCGACTTCTGGGGAATCGGTTACGACTACGGTCTTCACAACGAGGTGAGCACCTACTCCGAAAAACGGGTTCAGATCGAAGGCCGCTACCTGCATGAGATCCTGCCCCATACCTACCTCGGAGGGGTTGTCAGTTTCGACTATACGCGCGGTATCAAGTTCTCCAGACCCGAATACATCGCCGGAGAGAAGACCCAGTATACCGCCACCGGAATCGGGGCCATCGCCGAGTATGACAGCCGCGACTTCATACCCAATCCGTTCAAGGGCGTTTACGTCAGTTTCCAGGAGACCTGCTACCCGAAAAGCCTCGGAAACTGCGGCAAGGCGCTCTGGCAGACCACCATCACGGCCGATGCCTACCACCGAGTCTGGAAGGATGCCATCCTCGCCACGGACCTTTATGCCGAGTTCAACTCCGACGGAACCCCCTGGCCCATGCTCGCCCGTATGGGCGGCAACCAGCGGATGCGCGGATACTACCTCGGACGCTTCACCGACAACGACATGATCACCCTCCAGATCGAACTCCGGCAGCGCATCTGGCGGCGGATCGGCGCGGTCGTCTGGGGCGGTGCCGGAAACGTATTCCCCTCGCTGGCTGAATTCGACTGGGGGAAGACTCTGCCCAATTACGGACTCGGCCTGCGCTGGGAACTCAAGAAAAGAGTAAACGTCCGCCTCGATTACGGATTCGGCAAGGAGACCAGCGGCTTCCTGCTGAGTATCAACGAGGCTTTTTAAGTTAAGAACTTTCGCTTATGGGTGCGGATAAGAATCGGATCGAAAAACACCGCAAGGTCAAGACCCGCAGCCGCTTTACTACGCTGCTGACCGTCTACTTCTTCGTGGTGCTCATCATCCCGAACTGTGTGCTGGCCAATACCGAGCCCTACTCCGGATGGACCGACGAAGTGCTCATCCTGCTGCCGCTGGGATTCTACATGATGTGGAGCGTCGCACTCCGAAGGTCCGGCGTGATGATCTGGCTCGGGTTCCCCTTCATCTTCTTCTGCGCCTTCCAGATCGTCCTGCTCTACCTCTTCGGCAACTCGATCATCGCCACCGACATGTTCACCAACCTCCTCACCACCAATCCCGGGGAGGCCGGAGAACTTCTCGGAAACATCTACCCTTCGGTCGTGCTGGTCTGCGTGCTCTACCTGCCGCTGCTGTGGCTCGCGGCGCGCGAAATCGCCCACAAACGCTACATCTCACGGACGACCCGGCTGAATATCGGCTTGACCGGTGCGGCGCTCTTTGCGTTGGGCCTGATCGCCCTTTGGCCCGCCTACCGCGTGAGCGAGCAGAAGCATGTCCTCCGCGACGAGATATTCCCGCTGAACGTCCTCTACAACCTCGGACTGAGCGGTTCGGAGTTCCGCAAGTCGCACAACTTCAACAAAACCTCCGAAGGGTTTACCTTCGAGGCGCGACGCACGGCCGAACTCCCCGAGCGCGAAATCTACGTCTATATTATAGGTGAGGCCGCCCGGGCGATGAACTGGCAGCTATACGGATATGAACGTGAGACCAATCCGCGCCTGGCACGGATGGACGACGTAGTGGTGTTCCGCAACATGCTCACCCAAAGCAACACCACCCACAAGAGCGTACCCCTGATCCTCTCGTCGGTTGCCACCGCCGAGCACGAGGAGCTCTACCGCCGGAAGGGACTCCCGGCACTCTTCAACGAGGCCGGATTCGAGACCTGGTTCATCTCCAACCAGTCGCCCCAGGGGGCCATGATCGACCACCTGGCACACGATGCCAAACACCTGATCTACATCCGCTCCCCGCGGCAGGACATGCAGCTCCTCGACGAAATGCGCAAGATCCTCGACCGTTCCGATGCGCGGAAGATCCTCTTCATCCTCCACTGCTACGGGTCGCATTTCAGTTATCACCAGCGCTATCCCCGGGAGTTTGCCCGCTTCCTGCCCGATGATGATGTGGCCATTGCGCCCCAGCACCGGCAGATTCTGGTCAATGCCTACGACAACTCGATCCTCTATACGGATCACTTTCTGGCCGAGACCATCGACTTCCTCCGTTCGCTGAAGGGAACCTCTTCGGCGCTGCTCTACTGCGCGGACCACGGCGAGGACTTGATCGACGACCGGCGCGAACGCTTCCTCCACGCTTCGCCCACCACGACGGCCTACCAGCTCTACGTGGCGTCGCTGGCCTGGTTCTCGGAGGATTACCGACGCTGCTTCCCCGAGAAGGTCGCCGCGGCCGAAGCCAACGAAAAGGCTCCGGCTACCACCCACGCCCTCTTTCACACGATGGCCGACATGGCCTCGATCCAGGGACGTTATCTCACGACGAAGGTCTCGCTTGTCAGCCCCGATTTCGACTGGAATGCCCCCCGGTTCTACCTGAACGACCACAACGAGGCCGTACCCTACGCCAAAACCGGACTCCGGGAGGAGGATTTCGAGGTCTTCGACCGCTACGGCGTAAAACCATAGGCGCCCGCCCCGCCCCGTTTTAGCCCTCTTTTCCGACACAGCATACGACAAAGGCCGCATCCTCGACGGGATACGGCCTTTGTCGTAAATTCGAAGTTCGAATTATTTCGCAGCCTCTACGGAAACCTTGCGGAACTCCTTCATCAGCTTCGAAAGCTCCAGAGCGGACTTGCGGGCACGCGTGCCCGCAGCCTTGTTGTTCTTCTCAACCTGAGCAGCCGCATTGGCAGCGAATACCTCGAACTCGGCATTGATCTTTTCTACTAACTCTTTCATGATTTTTTAAATTTAATTGTTTTGGAGTTGTTTTGGGGTTGTTATCATCGCAAAGATATAAAAATATTCTAAACATCACCTTTCGAAGCTTTGAAATCGCATCTTTTTTTCATAAAAAAATCGCTTTGAGAGGCTTCTGACCTACTTTTCGACGCTTTTCGGCGAAAAAAAGAGCTCCCGGCGGACGGTTTGTCTGACCCCGCCGGATTGGCGGCTCCGGATTTTCGGGAGACCACGCCTCGCGCAACCCCGCGCCCTTCGGCCGGACACCCCTCCCGGGATACCCACAAATAGGGATTGCCTATGTCCGAATAATATCGTATTTTTGGGCGGCAAATCGAAATTTGAAAAATGCGTCTTTCCGAACTCAAAAGCGGCGAATCCGCCACGATCGTCAAGATCATGGGACACGGCGGTTTCCGGCGCCGCATCATGGAGATGGGATTCGTCCGCGGGGAGCGTGTCGAGGTGATTCTCAATGCGCCGCTCAAGGACCCCATCGAATACCGGATCATGGGTTACGACATCTCACTGCGCCGCAGCGAAGCCGAGATGGTCGAGGTGCTCTCCGACTCCGAAGCCGACGAATACCTCGCACGACGGGCCGAACGCATCCGGCAGGCGGCCGCATCCGCACAAGCCAGTGACGGCTCGTCGCCGCAAACCGAAACCCCCGATGAGGATGGATGCTCGTCCATCGAGGAGGTCCTCACCCGGCAGAGCCGCACGATCGCCGTGGCGCTGGTCGGAAACCCCAACAGCGGCAAAACCTCGCTCTTCAACGCCATTTCGGGCGGGCACGAACACGTCGGCAACTACAGCGGCGTGACGGTCGGGGCCAAGAGCGGCCACTGCCTCTACCGCGGCTACCGCTTCGAGATTACGGACCTGCCCGGGACCTATGCCCTCTCGGCCTATACGCCCGAGGAGCGTTACGTGCGTCACCACCTCGCCACGAAGACCCCCGACGTGGTGATCAACTCCGTCGTCGCCTCGAACATCGAGCGCAACCTCTACCTCACGACCGAACTCATCGACATCAACCCGCGGATGGTCGTGGCGCTGAACATGTTCGACGAGCTGCAGGCCAGCGGCGCCCGGTTGGACTATGACAGCCTGGGGCGGATGATGGGTGTACCAATGGTTCCGGTGGAGGCACGCAACAACAAGGGAATCAATGATTTGCTCGATACGGTGATTGACGTTTACGAAAACCGCGACGAGCGCGTCCGTCACATCCATATCAACATGGGGCCGGTCATCGACGAGAGCCTGCGCAAGCTGAACGGTGACATGAGTCTCCACCGTGAGGAGCTGCCCAAGGCATTCCCTCCCCGCTACTGGGCCATGAAGATGCTCGAAAGCGACAGACAGGCCGAGGAGATGCTCCGCGGATGCGAACGCTACCCGGTCTGGTCCGAGATCCGCGACCGCGAGGCCAAGCGGATTGCCGATGCACTGGGAGAGGATGTCGAGACCGCATTCGCCAACCAGAAGTACGGCTTCATCCAGGGTGCCCTGAAGGAGACCTTCACCCCCGGCAAGAACGAAGAGGTCTCGGCCACGGCCCTGATCGACACCTTCGTCACCCACAAACTCTGGGGTTTTCCGATCTTCTTCGCGCTGATGGGGCTGATGTTCTGGTGCACGTTCAGCCTCGGGGCCTACCCGCAGGCGTGGATCGAAGCCCTGGTCGGTTGGATCGGTGCAGGGGTTGACGCCCTGATGCCCGCCGGGGCGCTGCGCGACATGCTCGTCGACGGAATCATCGGCGGTGTCGGCTCGGTCATCGTCTTCCTCCCGAACATCATGATCCTCTACCTCTTCATCGCCTTCATGGAGGATTCCGGATACCTCGCACGCGCCGCATTCATCATGGACCGCGTCATGCACCGGATCGGCGTACACGGGAAGTCGTTCATCCCCCTCGTCATGGGTTTCGGGTGCAACGTCCCCGCCATCATGGCCTGCCGCACCATCGAAAGCCGAAGCAGCAGGCTGATTACCATACTGATTACGCCGTTTATGTCATGCAGCGCTCGAATTCCAATCTATATCCTACTGACTGCCACCTTCTTCTCGGCGAATGCCGGGGCCGTCATGCTCGGGCTCTATGTGTTGGGGATCCTGCTGGCCGTCGTGACAGCGCGGCTCATGCGGCGGTTCCTCTTCCCCGTGGACGAGACCCCCTTCGTCATGGAGCTCCCGCCCTACCGCCTCCCGACCTGGAAAACCACGCTCACCCACATGTGGGACAAGTGTGCGCAGTATCTCAAGAAGATGGGCGGCATGATCCTCATCGCTTCGATCATCGTCTGGGCCCTGAGCTACTACCCCCGCACGAAAGAGTCCGTCGCCAACGAGGCCCACTACGAAAACTCCTATCTCGGCCGCATCGGAAAGGGCTGCGAACCCCTCTTCGAACCCCTCGGATTCAACTGGAAAGCCAGCGTGGCGCTGCTCTCGGGACTGCCGGCCAAGGAGATCGTCGTTTCGACGCTCGGGGTGCTCTATGCCGAGGAGCCGGAGCAGGCTGCGGCTGCCGGAGCAGGCTGCGGCTCTGCGGCGGATGCCGCCGAAACGCTGCCGTCCGAAACCATCGGGATCATCGGAGGTGCCGACGGCCCGACCTCGATCGTGGTGGCCGATGCGGCGGAAGAGCCCGAGCCGGAAGAGCTCTCGGAAGAGGAGGAGGCCGCCTCGCTGTCGCGCCGGCTGCTGGCCAGCGGCGACTTCTCGAAGGCCTCGGCCCTGGCGTTCCTGGTCTTCATCCTGTTGTACGTCCCCTGCATCGCCACGGTCGTCGCCATCGGCTCCGAAGCCGGGTGGAAATGGGCCGTCGCCTCGATCTTCTACAACACGGCGGTCGCCTGGGTCGTAGCCTGGGTGGTCTACCACATCGCAAGCATCTTCTGAGAAATGGAGTGGCAGGAGTGGGTGGCCGGAGGGATCGTCCTCCTCGCCGCAGCAGTGGCCGTCGGGTGGTTCTGGCGCCTGCTGTGCGGACGCCGCAGGGGCGGATGCGCCTCCTGCGCCGCCACGCAATGCCCCCTGAGAGGCGCCAAACGAAAATAAATTTGCGTTTCCCTTCCGCCTGTACTATCTTTGCCGCCCGATAACGGCGGCCCCTCCCCTCCCGAAGCCGGCTCCGCAGAGTCGGCTTCGATGCGGACGGAAGCCCCGTTCAGACACCTATTCATGTTCATGAAGTCATGACCGGACTCTTCTTTATCCTGCTCTTCTGGCTCGTGGGAAATGCCCTCAGCCTGCTCACCGGAGGCTATGTCTCCGGAAACATCATCGGCATGATCCTCCTCTTCGCCGCACTCTGCCTGCACTGGGTCAAGGCCGAAACCGTCCGTCCCGCCGCCAAGTTCCTCCTCGGCGCCATGGCCCTCTTCTTCGTACCCTACGGCGTCGGGCTCATGGACTCCTACCGCGTCATCCTCGAAAACCTCTGGGCCATCGTCGTCTCCGGAATCGTCTCGACGATCCTCGTGCTGCTCGTCGCCGGTAAGACCTTCCAAAGCCTGAACCGCAGGGCCCGGCTCCGTCATATCAAACAAATCCGTCACGATGCTTGACCACTCGTTTCTCACCTCGGACCTCTTCCTGCTGACGCTAACCGTCGGCCTCTACTGTCTCGGCGGGCTCATCTACCGCCGCGTGCGGATGCCGCTGCTCCACCCCGTGCTGCTGACCTTCATCGCCGTGATCATCTTCCTCAAGTGCACGGGTATCGACTACCCCCGCTATCAGCAGGCTACCGGTGCGCTCAACTTCGCACTCGGACTCTCGGTCGTCGCCCTCGGCTATCTCCTCTACGAGCAGGTCGAACGCCTGCGCGGCAGTCTGCTGCCCGTCGGGGCCGCCACCCTCGCCGGATGTGTCGTCGGCGTGCTGAGCGTCGTCTACATCGCCATGGCCTTCGGCGCCGAACGGCAGATCCTGAACTCCATCGCCCCGAAATCGGTCACCGTCCCGATCGCCGTGTCGGTTGCCGGACCCCTGGGCGGCAACGTCTCGGTCACCTCCGTGGTGGTCTTCTGCGTCGGGATCTTCGGCAGCATCTTCGGCGAATGGATTCTCCGCAAGTGCGGCGTGCGTGATCCCGAGGCCCGCGGCTTTGCACTCGGGGCCGCAGCCCACGGAATCGGAACCGCCCGCGCCATCGAAATCGGAGCCGTCGAAGGGGCGTTGAGCGGCCTGGCCATGGCCCTCATGGGGCTGGCAACCGCCCTGCTGATGCCCCTCATGGAGCGCTATTTATACTGAAAAAGTTTTTAAAATTTCTGCAAAAACACTACTTTTGCGGAAATCCTCGAACATTTCGGCAAAATATGGACTGGTTGTATTCCCTCTTCTTCGGAAACAGCATCGCGCACGCCGTGCTGACCTTCGCGCTGGTCATCACCCTCGGCATCCTCCTCGGAAAGATCAAGATCAAGGGCGTCTCGCTCGGCATCACCTGGATCCTCTTCGTCGGAATCATCGCCAGCCACTTCGGCATGACCGTCGACAGCGAGGTCCGGAACTTCGTCCAGGAGTTTGGGTTGATCCTCTTCGTCTTCTCGATCGGTCTGCAGGTCGGACCCGGATTCTTCGCCGCCTTCAAGCACGGAGGCGTTACCCTGGTCGGGTGCGCCACGGCCATCGTCCTGCTCGGCGTCCTGGCCGCCTACATCATTCACGTCGCTACCGGTACGCCGATCCCCACCATGGTCGGAATTCTTTCGGGGGCCGTCACCAACACCCCCGGGCTCGGCGCCGCCCAGCAGGCCTATGCCGACGCTTCGGGAATCAACGACCCCTCGATCGCACTCGGTTATGCCGTGGCCTATCCCCTCGGCGTCGTCGGCATCATCCTCTCGATGATCTTTATCCGCTACGCCCTGCGCGTCGATTTCAAGAAGGAGGACGAGGGGCTCGCCGAACTCGCCAACGAACAGAAACTCGCCGAAAAGGTCTCCGTCGAGTTCACCAACCAGATCATCGAGGGCCGCAGCGTCGAGTATGTCCGCGACCTGGTGAACCGGCAGTTCGTCATCTCCCGCGTGATGCACGCCGACGGCAGCATCACGATGGCCGATGCCGACACGAAGATCCACCTCGGCGACCGTCTCTGGGTCATCTGTCAGGCCGAGGATGTGGAGGCCGTCGTGGCCTTCCTCGGCCACCGCGTCGAGCTTACCGACGAGGACTGGGGAAACAACACCCCCAATGCCGAACTCATCTCCCGGCGCATCCTCATCACGAAATCCTCGATCAACGGCAAGAAGTTCTCCGACCTCCGCCTGCGTACCAAGTACGGCATCACGATCACCCGCGTCAATCGCGCCGGTATGGATCTGATCCCCTATCAGGGCCTCGAACTCCAGGTCGGCGACCGCGTCATGGTCGTCGGTCCTGCCGCCAGCGTGGCCAAGGTCGCCGATGTCCTCGGAAACTCCCTCAAGAAGCTCGACCACCCCAATCTGATCACGATCTTCGTCGGAATCGCCCTCGGTGTCCTGCTGGGCTCGATCCCGCTGCTGAATGTCCCGCAGCCCGTCAAGTTGGGTCTGGCCGGCGGCCCGCTGATTGTCGCCATCCTCATCGGCCGCTTCGGAACCCATTTCCATCTGGTCACCTACACCACCGCCAGTGCCAACCTCATGTTGCGCGAGATCGGAATCGCACTCTTCCTCGCCGCCGTCGGAATCGGCGCCGGGGACGGTTTCATCGAAGCCATCGTCAACGGCGGATACCGGTGGATCGGGTACGGAGTCATCATTACCGTCGTCCCGATCCTCATCGTCGCCATCGTCGCCCGGCTCTGGCTCAAGATGAACTACTACACCCTGATGGGGCTGATCGCCGGATCCACGACCGATCCCCCCGCCCTCGCATACGCCAATTCCGTGGCCGGGAACGATATGCCCGCCGTCGGTTATTCGACCGTATACCCCATGGTGATGTTCCTCCGGGTCCTCACCGCACAGATATTTATTCTGTTTGCGTTATAACAAAAAAGCGGCTCGGGCCGCTTTTTTTATTCCTATAATTTTTTAATATCACCCGAATTCCCTATCTTTGCCATCAGTACATAATCCCCAAATACTATCACAATATGGCAAAAGCAGTCAACATCGCCCGTTCGCATCGGCTGGACGGAATCGGAGAGTACTATTTTTCGCGCCGCCTGCGCGAAATCGCCGAGATCGAAGCGGCAACCGGTCGCCAGATCATCAAACTTGCCATGGGAAGCCCCGACCTCCCGCCCCATCACTCCGTGATCGAATGCCTCGGGAAAGAGGCTCAGCGCCCCGATGTCCACAAATACATGTCCTATCAGGGCGAACCCATTCTGCGAAAAGCTTTTGCCGACTGGTACAAGAAATGGTATCACGTGGACCTCGACTTCAAGTCCGAAGTCTATCCCCTGATCGGGTCCAAGGAGGGTATCATGCACATCTGCATGACGTTCCTCAATCCCGGTGACAAGGTCCTCGTTCCCAATCCCGGATATCCGACCTACTCCGCAGGCGTGAAACTCGCCGGCGGCGTCATGGTTCCCTATGCGCTCAACAAGCAGACGAACTTCTACCCCGATTTCGAGGCCATCGAAAAGGCCGGACTCGACGGCGTGAAGATGATGCTCGTCAACTACCCCAACATGCCGACCGGACAGGTGGGATCGATGGAGCTCTTCGAGAAGATCATCGACTTCGGAGCCAAGCACAACATCCTGATCGTACACGACAACCCCTACAGCTTCATCCGCAATACGGCAGGTCCGCTCTCGATCATGGCCGTCGAGGGCGCCAAGGAGGTGGCTCTCGAACTCAACTCCCTCTCGAAAGGGCACTCCATGGCCGGATGGCGCGTCGGCGTGCTCGTCGGCAAGGCCGAGTGGATCAAAGACGTCATGACCTTCCGCAGCAACATGGACTCGGGTATGTTCTACCCCATTCAGGCGGCTTCGGCTACGGCCCTCGCTCTCGGTGAGGAGTGGTACAAGGATCTCAATGCCATCTACTACGGACGCGAGCGTCAGGCTTACGAGCTGCTCAATGCGCTCGGATGCCGCTACCGTGAGCATCAGGCCGGTCTCTTCGTCTGGGCCGAGCTCCCCGAAGGCTACGAGGGCGACAGCTTCTCGTTCTCCGACGAGGTGATGGAGAAGACCGACGTCTTCCTCACCCCCGGCGGAATCTTCGGTTCCGAGGGGCTGCGTTACATCCGCATCACGCTCTGCTGCCCCGAAGAGCTGCTCAAGAAGGCTACCGACAAGATCAAGGCCGCCTTCGGAAAATAATCCGCACGTCGGATGCCGTTTCTCTTTCAGCCGTCCTCTTTCGGGGGCGGCTGATTTTTTCGGGGGGGGGCGAGAAGACAGAAGGACTGGTCGGGAGAGGCGGTTCGAAAAGAGCCGTCCGGAGGGGCGTGAGGTCGGCACGGGCACGAAAAAACCACCCCGACAGGATCGGAGTGGTCGGTATGCGGTCCGGAGCGTCGGATTACTCCCGGACGATGCGGATCGTGAGGATGCGGTCCCCGCGGCGGATGTCGTCGATGACGTCCAGCCCCTCGACGACCTGGCCGAAGCAGGTGTGCACGCCGTCGAGGTGTTGCGTATGCTCGCGGTTCATGCAGATGAAGAACTGCGAGCCCCCGGTATCCTTCCCGGCATGGGCCATCGACAGCACACCCCGGTCGTGGCGCTGGCGCGGCGCCGAGGTCTCGCACTTGATCGTATAGCCCGGACCTCCCGTGCCGTCGCCCCGCGGGCAGCCGCCCTGGATCACGAAATCGGGAATCACCCGGTGGAAGGTCAGCCCGTCGTAGAAGCCGTGTTCGGCAAGGTCCACGAAATTGGCCACCGTACCCGGCGTTGCGTCGGCGTACAACTCGGCCTTCATCGTCCCCTTCTCGGTCTCAATGATTGCGTAGGTCTTCATGTGTCGTATTCGGTTAGGGTTGTCTATTCGGTGACTTTGACTTTGGCCGCGGCGGCTTTCACCCGAGTGCGGAGTGCGTCGAGGTCGCTGCCCAGCGGCTCGTAGCCCACGACGACTCCCATGCGGCGATTGACGCGCGCCGAGGGTTTGCCGAAGATGCGGATGTCGGTGCGCGGATTCTCCGCCAGGGCCGCCTCGATCCCCTCGTAGTGCGGCGTGGCGGTCGCAACCGGCGAGAGGATCACCGCACTGGCTCCCATTCGCTCGAAGGTGATCTCCGGAATCGGAAGCCCCAGCACCGCCCGCAGGTGGAGTTCGAATTCGCTGAGGTTCTGCGTTCCGGCCAGCGTCACCATGCCCGTATCGTGCGGACGCGGCGACAGTTCCGAGAAGTAGACGCCGTTCTCGTGGCTCAGGAAGAACTCCACACCCCAGAGCCCGGCGCCGGTTAGGGCTTCGGTAACGGCGGCGGCCATGCGCTGCGCTTCGGCCAGGTGCTCCGGCGCAATGTGCGGCGACTGGAAGCTTTCGCGGTAGTCGCCTCCCTTCTGCACGTGGCCGATCGGCGGGCAGAAGAGCGTCGGACCGTTTTGCTGCGTCACGGTCAGCAGCGTGATCTCGCTGTCGAAGCGGATGAACTCCTCGACGATCAGCTCGCGGATGTCGCCCCGCGACCCCTCACAGCCGTAGTGCCAGGCCGCCTCCACCTCGTCGGGGCCCTTCACGACCGACTGTCCCTTGCCCGAGGAGGACATCAGCGGCTTCACCACGCACGGGTAGCCGATCCGGTCGGCCGCCTCGCGCAGCTCCTCCAGCGTCTTGGCGTAGAAGTAGCGCGCGGTCTTCAGCCCCAGCTCCTTGGCCGCCAGGTCGCGGATCGCCTTGCGGTTCATCGTGAAGTTCACGGCCCGCGCGCTCGGCACAACCTGGATGCCCTCACGTTCGAAGTCGTAGAGCCGTTCGGTGCGGATCGCCTCGATCTCCGGGACGATCACGTCCGGGCGGTGTTTCGCAACGGCCGCCGCAAGGGCCTCGCCGTCCAACATGTCGAAGACCTCGCAGTCGTCGGCAACCTGCATGGCCGGAGCGCCGGCATATTTGTCGCACGCCACAACCGTCTGGCCCAGTCGCTGAGCCGCAATCACAAACTCCTTGCCCAGTTCGCCCGAGCCCAGAAGCAGTATCTTTTTCATCGGTGCTGTAGTTTTTGAGATTTCGGACACAAAGATAGCATTTTTTCCGGATCGGTGGCGCCGTTTCGGGGAAATCCGGAGTTCAGGTAAACCATCCGTAAAACAAAAATCAGCATCTGTCTCATGTTCAGACAGATACTGATTTCGTTCGTGGAGGTGGCGGGAGTCGAACCCGCGTCCAAACAGGGAACCCGAAAGCTTTCTACACGCTTAGCCGCCGTTTGATCCTCCTCCTTGCATCTGGCAGGCAGCAACCCAATGCAAGGCCCAGTCCCTTGATTTTCGCACGCGGCGCGGGACCCGCCGTGCACTATCTCTAAATGAATGATACCCCGTATGGAAAGGCATTAAAGAGCGGAACACCTCTCCGGGATACTCGTCGCCAAGACTCCTTGGCCTCGGCGATTAAGCCAATTTTCCTTGAAAATTAGGCAGCGAGTGCGTAGCTGTTATTGCCATTTATAGTTCGAGCGTCGGGATTTACGAGCCGCCACACAGCGCTCGGCGTGCTTACCATCAAACTCTGCCTGCTGTCAAAACCGGGCACCCCCGGATGATGCTGCGGCGAAGCCGACCGTAGACTCCGCAAAGATAATACATTTTTTTCGATTTTTCCCGCCACGCTCCCCGTTCCGGATATTTTTCCTATATTTGTTCTCCGAAAACCGCGACAACCATGAGTGACAAATATGTGGTAAAACTCCGCGACGTGGCCATCTACCACGCCGACGACCCCTTCGGGAGCGTCTCCGAAAAAAAACTCCTCCGACAAGGCGAAATGGTCCTCTCGGACGTCAACCTCGCCGTGCAGCCCGGAGAGTTCGTCTACCTGATCGGACGCGTCGGAAGCGGAAAAAGCTCCCTCCTGAAGACCCTCTATGCCGAAATGCCGCTCCTTACCGGAAAGGGAATGGTTGCCGGCTTCGACCTGCGTACGCTCCGGCGCCGCGATATCCCCTATCTGCGCCGCAAAATCGGAATCGTATTCCAGGACTACCAGCTCCTTACCGACCGCAACGTCTTCATGAACCTCTACTACGTGATGAAGGCTACCGGCTGGAAGCACGAGCACGAGATCCGCGAACGCATCGACAAGGTCCTCGGGTTGGTGGAACTCGGCGCCAAGAGCTACAAGATGCCCTTCGAGCTCTCCGGAGGCGAGCAGCAGCGACTCGTAATCGCCCGTGCGCTGCTCAACGACCCGCAGGTGCTGTTGGCCGACGAGCCCACCGGAAACCTCGATCCCGTGACGGCCGACGGAATCATGAAGCTCTTCCGGCGGATCGCCGAGAACGGCTGCGCCGTCGTCATGTCCACGCACAACACGGCGCTGATCGAAAACTACCCCGCCCGCGCCATCCTCTTCGCCCAGGGAAAGATCCGCGAGGTCGATCTCACGGCCGAACTGGCTTAGTCCGGTCCGTATCGGACGGGGTTGCGGCCGGTCGCCGACATCTCGCCTCGGCAGCGCGCTCCGGCCAAACTCCAGGCGGCCCGGAAAGGCGCAAATAACGCTCCGGGCCCCTTGATAAATCCGAAATTTTTCGTACATTTGTACGATATTTGAAACCGCTGAAATGAGTACCGAACAAGAAAACGTTAAAAAACAGGAAGAAGCATATTCCGCGTCGAACATCCAGGTCCTCGAAGGCCTCGAAGCCGTCCGGAAACGCCCCGCCATGTACATCGGCGACATCGGCGAAAAGGGTCTCCACCACCTCGTCTACGAGGTCGTCGACAACTCCATCGACGAGGCCCTCGCCGGATACTGCACCGACATCGACGTCACGATCAACGAGGACAACTCGATCACCGTCAAGGACAACGGCCGCGGTATCCCCACCGACTTCCATGAAAAGGAGGGCAAGTCGGCCCTCGAAGTCGTCCTGACCGTCCTCCACGCCGGAGGTAAGTTCGACAAGGGAAGCTACAAGGTCTCCGGAGGTCTCCACGGCGTCGGCGTATCGTGCGTAAACGCCCTCTCGACGCTTCTCATCGCCGAAATCCACCGCGACGGAAAGATCTTCCGGCAGTCCTACTCCAAAGGAAAGCCCACCTCTGAGGTCGAAATCATCGGTGAATGCTCCGACCGCGGTACGATCGTCACCTTCAAGCCCGACGGCGAAATCTTCACCCATACCACCGAGTACAAGTACGATATTCTGGCCAACCGTCTGCGCGAGCTGGCCTTCCTGAACAAAGGGATTCGGCTCAACCTCTACGACCGTCGCCCCGACGAGGAGGGCAAGACCCGCGAGGATCACTTCTACTCCGAAGAGGGCCTGAAGGAGTTCGTCAAGTATCTCGACGCCACGCGAGGAACCCCCATCATCGAGCAGATCATCTACCTCGATACCGAAAAGAACGGTGTACCCGTCGAGGTCGCCATGCAGTACAACGACTCCTTCTCGGAGAACGTCCATTCGTACGTCAACAACATCAATACCATCGAGGGCGGTACGCACCTTACGGGATTCCGCCGCGCCCTGACCCGTACGCTCAAGAAGTACGCCGAGGATTCGGGAATGCTCGCCAAGCTGAAGTTCGACATCAACGGCGACGACTTCCGCGAGGGTTTGACGGCCGTCGTCTCGGTGAAGGTCGCCGAGCCCCAGTTCGAAGGCCAGACCAAGACCAAACTCGGAAACGACGAGGTTGCGGCAGCCGTCGATCAGGCCATGGCCGCCGCACTGGGCAACTACCTCGAAGAGAACCCCAAGGATGCCCGTGCCATCGTGCAGAAGGTCATCCTCGCAGCTACGGCCCGCCACGCCGCGCGTCACGCCCGCGAACTCGTCCAGCGCAAGACCGTCCTCTCCGGATCGGGCCTGCCCGGAAAACTCGCCGACTGTACGAGCCGCGACCGTTCCGTCGCCGAGATCTTCTTCGTCGAGGGTGACTCCGCAGGCGGTACCGCCAAGTCGGGCCGCGACCGCAACTTCCAGGCCATCATGCCGCTGCGCGGTAAGATCCTGAACATCGAGAAGGCTCAGGAACACAAGATGTGGGAGAACGAGGAGATCAAGAACATGTTCCTCGCCCTGGGGGTTAAGATCGGTACCGAGGAGGACTCCAAGGCGCTGAACCTCGAAGGGTTGCGTTATGACAAGATCATCATCATGACCGATGCCGATGTCGACGGTAGCCACATCGCCACGCTGATGCTGACCTTCTTCTTCCGCAAGATGAAGGAGCTCATCGAGAACGGCCACGTCTACATCGCTACCCCGCCCCTCTACCTTGTCAAGAAGGGCAAGCAGGAGCGTTACTGCTGGACCGAGAAGGAGCGCGACGAAATCACTGCCGAATTCGGCAAGGGTGCCCACGTACAGCGCTACAAAGGTCTCGGTGAGATGAACGCCCACCAGTTGTGGGAGACGACGATGAATCCCGACACACGCATTCTGCGTCAGGTGAACATCGAAAATGCCGCCGAAGCCGACCGCATCTTCTCGATGCTCATGGGCGACGACGTGCCGCCCCGCCGCGAGTTCATCGAACGCAACGCCCATTACGCCAATATCGACGCTTAATCTACGGAAAAGGACTGCCCGGCAACGGTGGGCGGTCCTTTTTTTGAACCATCAGACCACCCTAAAACGATCGAAACGTCATGAAAGTTACGGTTATCGGAGTCGCCGGAGGTACCGGATCGGGAAAATCAACCCTCGTAAAACGGCTGCAGGAGGCATTCGTCGGAGACGACGTTGCCACGCTCTGCCACGACTACTACTACAAGGCGCATCCCGAACTCACCTACGAGGAGCGCACCAAACTCAATTACGACCATCCCCAGGCCTTCGATACCGAGATGCTCGTCGAGCACATCAAGGCCCTGAAGAACAACGTTCCGATCGAACATCCCGTCTACTCGTTCGTCGACCACGACCGGATGCCGGAGACCGTCAGCGTGAAACCCTCGAAGGTGATCATCGTCGACGGAATCCTCATCTTCGAAAACAAGGAGCTGCGCGATCTGATGGATATCAAGGTCTATGTCGATACGGATGCCGACATCCGGCTCGCACGGCGGATCCTGCGCGACGTCTGCGAACGCGGCCGTACGATGCAGTCCGTCATCACGCAGTACACCTCCACGGTGAAGCCCATGCACGACGAGTTCGTCGAGCCCTCGAAGAAGTATGCCGACGTCATCATCCCCGAGGGAGGTTTCAACTCCGTGGCCGTCACGATGTTGATCCAGAGCATCCGATCCCTGATCGAGCGCGGGTAAGAAAGGTCAAAAACCGCCGCCAAAAGCAAAAGCCCCAAACATTACAGGTTTGGGGCTTTTCAGTATATGTATCCAACCGTTTATAATCCCGTGATCTTCTTGATCTCGTTCAGCTTGTTCAGCGCCTCCAAAGGGGTCAGTGCATTGATGTCTATCCCCTTGATCTGGTCCCGGATCTGGACCAGCACCGGGTCGTCCAACTGGAACATCGACAACTGCATGTTCTGCGGAATGCCACTCTCGGCCGCCTCCTTTACCGCCTGGGCCGCCGACTTCCTGCCCCGGTCCTTCAGGCTCCGGCTCGGGACGATCTCGTTGTTGCCGTAGACCAGCTCCAGGTTGCGCAGTATCTCGTCCGCACGCGATACCACCGATGCCGGCATTCCCGCCATCCGCGCCACGTGGATACCGAACGAGTGCTCCGTACCGCCTCGCTCCAGCTTGCGCAGGAAGACGATCTGGTTGCCCATCTCCTTCACCGAAACGTGGTAGTTCTTCACCCGCGGGCACATCTGCTCCATCTCGTTCAGCTCGTGGTAGTGCGTCGCAAAGAGCGTCTTGGCACGGGCCGTCGGGTGGTTGTGCAGGTACTCGACCATTGCCCATGCGATCGAGATGCCGTCGTAGGTGCTCGTTCCGCGCCCGATCTCGTCCAGCAGCACGATGCTCCGGTCCGAAATGTTGTTCAGGATGCTCGCCGACTCCAGCATCTCCACCATGAAGGTCGATTCGCCCTGCGAAATGTTGTCCGAGGCCCCCACGCGCGTGAAGATCTTGTCCACAACCCCGATATGGGCCGATTTCGCCGGAACGAACGAACCCATCTGCGCCATGAGGATGATCAGGGCCGTCTGGCGCAGCAGTGCCGATTTACCCGACATGTTCGGTCCGGTGATCATCATGATCTGCTGCTTCTGGTCGTCGAGCATCACGTCGTTCGGGATGTACTCCTCGCCCACCGGCATCAGCGTCTCGATCACCGGGTGGCGGCCCTGCTTGATCTCGATGCGCTTGCCGTCGTCGAGAACCGGACGCACGTAATGCCGCTCGACAGCCAGCCGCGCAAACGACTGCAGGCAGTCGATTCGTGCCACGGCCGCCGCATCGCGCAGCATCGGAGTCAGCGACCCGCAGATAAAGGCCAGGATCTCGGCATAGATCCGCTGCTCCAGCACGAGCATCTTCTCCTCCGCCCCGAGGATCTTCTCCTCGTACTCCTTCAACTCCTCGGTGATATAGCGTTCGGCATTTGCCAGCGTCTGTTTGCGGATCCACGTCTCGGGAACCTTGTCCTTGTGCGTGTTGCGCACCTCGATGTAGTAGCCGAAGACGTTGTTGTAGCTGATTTTCAGCGACGGAATGCCCGTCTCCTCGCTCTCCCGCTGCTGGATTCGCGCCAGGTAGTCCTTGCCGTGCAGCGCGATGCGCCGCAGGTCGTCCAGCTCGGGGTCCACGCCGTCGGCAATGACGCCGCCCTTCTGGATCTGGTTGTTCTGCGGGTCCGGGTAGATCTCCCGAGCAATTCGGTCGCGGATCTCCGACAGGATGTCGATCTGTGCGGCCAGGGCGTGCAGGCGTTCGTCGTCCGTAGACTCCAGCGCCGCCTTCAACGTCTCGATCGCCGTGAGCGAGTTTTTCAGTTGGACCAGTTCGCGCGGCGTAACCCGCTGGGCGGCAATCCGTCCCGCAATCCGCTCCAGGTCCCCGACCAGCGCGACCTGCTCCCGGACCGTATCCGCCAGGTCGGCATCCTTCGTGAAGCGCTCCACGACATCCAGCCGTTCGTTGATCTTTGCGGGGTCCTTGATCGGCATGGCGATCCAGCGTTTCAGCAGCCGTCCGCCCATCGGCGTCAGCGTGCGGTCGATGACATCCGCAAAGCTGCACTTCTCCCGGGCGCCGTTCGACGAGAAGAGCTCCAGGTTGCGGATCGTGAACTTGTCCACCCAGACGTAGTCGTTCTGGTCGATGCGTGAGATCGAGGCGATATGGCCCGTTTCGCGGTGCTCGGTGAACTCCAGGTAGTAGAGGATCGCCCCTGCGGCCGAAATGCCGCTCGTGAAGTGGTCGATGCCGAAGCCCTTGAGCGACTGCGTGCCGAACTGTTTGCAGAGTTTTTCGCGGTTGACCTCCTCGGAAAAGACCCATTCGTCGAGCCGGTAGGTGTAGAGCCGCGACCCGAAGGCCTGCGTGAAATGATCTTCGCAACCTCGCTGATAAACAACCTCTTTCGGCTGGAGATTCGAGATCAGTTTATCCACGTAGCCGTCCGTACCCTCGGCCACGTAGAACTCGCCCGTCGAGATGTCCAGAAAGGCAACGCCCGTCGTCTGGCGCCCGAAGTAGACCGATGCGATGTAGTTGTTCTCCTTGTTGGCCAGGATGTTGTCCCCGAGGACGATGCCCGGCGTCACCAGTTCGATGACGCCCCGCTTGACCAACCCCTTGACCAGTTTCGGGTCCTCCAACTGTTCGCAGATCGCAACCCGCTCGCCGGCCCGAACCAGTTTCGGAAGGTAGGTGTCGATGGCATGGTACGGGAATCCGGCCAGCTCGACGTAGGAGGCGGCGCCGTTTGCCCGGCGTGTGAGCGTAATGCCCAGGATGCCGCTCGCCTTGATGGCGTCGTCGCCGAACGTCTCGTAGAAGTCCCCCACGCGGAAGAGCAGAATGGCGTCGGGATGCACCGCCTTGATCGTGTAATACTGCTTCATCAAGGGCGTCTCGACGTATTTTTTCTCGTTTTTCTTTTCGGTTTTTTGATTTGAGGCCAAAGTGGAAAAGGTATAATTTTGACACACAAAGATAGGGCTTTTTCGGATGTCGTGCAAAGCCCCGGTTCGAATTTTTTTCGACCTTTTTCCAACTTTTTCCCCTTCCGAGGCGGCCAGGGTCGGGGCAGAGAGGCCCCTCCGCGGAGATCAGCCGGGGGGGGGCTTGCGGCTTTCCGGAAGGGAGGAGCTGAGGAACCCCGCCTGTGGTGGGGTTCAGAGAATTCCCGCGGCAGAGAAGACCCGGCGGTAGAACTCCGCCTTCCACTCCACCGGGCGCGGAAAGGCCCGCGACGTGGAGGGCATTCGCCAAACCTGCAGTTCCCGGTCCGCATACACGGCCGGGGTACACTCGCCGACGGCCGGGAGTTCGCAGCCCAGGATGCGGCTCAGCGTCTCGGCCGATTTTCCGCCCGTGGCGACGATCGTCCGGCACGTCGGGATTTGCGCCAGAAGGGCTTCGAGGTCCACTTCGCGCACCACTTGAAGTGAAGCATCCGAAGCGTTGTTCTTCAGTCGGATAACCTCTTCAGACGTATCGTAAATGGCGATCCCCCGTTCGCGGCAGAATCGTTCGATATGCGCCCGGTCGAAAGCCTTCCGGTCGGCCGTCAGGAAGCGGTCCCGATCCCCGAAAAAGAGCCACCCCACGACCCGCCACATGTCGTTCTGCAGGTTCGGGTAGAAGAACTCCATCGACCAGCGTTTCCGCTGCGGAGGAAAGCTCCCGAGCAGCAGGATCCGCGACTCGGGCGGCAAAAACGGTTGCAAAGGGTGTCGTTCGCTATTCATAAAACGCCGTATCGAAATTGACCAGATACAATTTGTCCGTGGCGCGCGTCAGCGCCGTATAGAGCCACCGCAACAGGTCCCGCGTCATCGGTTCGTCGCCGAACAGGCAGCGGTCCACGAAAACCGCACGCCATTGGCCGCCCTGCGCCTTGTGGCACGTCACGGCGTAGGAAAACTTCACCTGAAGGGCGTTATAATGCGGATTTTCACGGATTTCCCGGAACCGTTTCAGTTTGCTCCGGATCTCCGTGTAGTCCTTCTCCACCTCGTAGAAGAGCCGCGTCGACTCCTCCCGCGTCAGCGACGGAGACTCCGACGCAAGCGTATCCAGCAGGATCTTGCAGTCGAGTTCCGCATCGTCGTAGTCCGGAAACGACAGGACCGCATTCGCAAAACGGAATCCATAAAAATCCTCGAACCGCCCGAGGCGTTTCAGACGTGCGATATCCCCGTTGGCGACGAAGTTCATCGGGCAATCCCGAGTATGCTCCGGAAAGTAGTAGTTGTTCTTCACCACCATCAGCATGTCGTTGCTCTCGATCTCCTCCTCGGCACAGAGCACGTGGCGGCGGATACCTTCATTATAGCGGTTTGCACGGCGATTCGAACGCGTGATGACGATCGTCTCGTCCCGGCCGTAGCGGTCGTAGCAATCCTGCAGCCGCTCCAGGAACTCCCCGCCCTCGATCGCCTCGATGTCCGGGAAGTCCAGTTCGAAATGCGGAATCTCGCACAGCCCGTTTTCGAGCATACAACGCACCAGCGTCGCGTTGAACAGGATCCCCGACTCGGACTCCTGGCGAACCACCTCGTCCATCGTCCCGTAGACCACCTCCCCGTAGGCCGACATCGTTGCCGGGTCCAGCGCCGGGCTGCAGTCGCTCCCCACAGGCGGCAACTGCGCGCTGTCTCCCACCAGGATCAACCGGCAGCCACGCCCCGAACGCACGTAATCCACCAGATCCGACAGCAGCGACCCGCTGCCGAACAACGCCCCGCCCGATGCCGTATCCGAAAGCATCGAAGCCTCGTCCACGATGAAGACCGCTCCCCGTTCAGGATTCACATTGAGCGAAAATTTCGATTCGTAATCCGCATTCGTCCGCTGGCGGTAGATCCGCTTGTGGATCGTCAGCGCCTTCTCCCCCGCATAGCGCGCCAGCACCTTCGCCGCACGGCCCGTCGGAGCCAGCAGGATCGGCTTCACACCCTCCTCCTTCAAGGCCCCCACAAGCGCCCCTACAAGAGTCGTCTTGCCCGTACCTGCATAGCCGTTCAGCACGAAAATCTTCGAAAAATCCGGGTCTGACAGGTATTCAGACAATTTTTCTATGATTTTTTTTTGCCCGGGAGTTGTTTCGAAACAAATTTTACCGTAAATTTGGGTCGCAATACGTGTGCTGAGCATAGGATGCTGTTTTACCGTGCAAAATTAACAACAAATATCTTATAATAAAATGAAAAAAATCTTTCAAATCATTCTTGCCGTAGCTATCATCGGGCTCGTTTATGTTATCTACGATCAGATTGCGACCCCGATCCGGTTCGAACAGGAAACCAAAGCCAAAAAAGCCCAGGTCATCGAACGGCTGCAGGACATCCGTACCGCTCAGCGCGCTTTCAAAACCAAGTACCAGCGCTTTACCGCCAGCTTCGATACCCTGGAGGCTTTCGTGCTGACCGATACCCTCGAACTCGAACGCAAGATCGTCGACGAGGATGACTCCGTCGCTATGGCCATGCTGAAAAAATCGGGCCGCAAGAATGTCGAGAAGTTCAAAATCGCCGTCATCGATACCATCTTCGCCCCCAAGAAACTCTCCCGCGAGGACGTCGAGGCGTTCCGATACATCCCCGGAACCGACAATAAGGCTCAGTTCATCCTGGAGGCCGGTATCATCACCACCGAGTCCAAGGTCGTAATTCCCGTCGTGGAGTGCCGCGCGCCCTACAAGATGTTCCTCGATACGGTCGCTTACCGCCAGGAGGTCATCAACCTCATCGACGACGAGGAGAACAACTTCAACCGTTATGCCGGACTCAAGTTCGGTTCCATGGATGCCGGTAACAATGAAGCAGGTAACTGGGAGTAATTCCGCATCCTCATCCCTCAGAGTGTCCATTCAGCAGTCGTTGGATGGACACTCTTTTTCACGCCCTGCACCTGACCGGTGGCCCGCGGCCGAAGGCTCCGAAATGTTGGAGGTGGAGCTGATCCTCCCCCACGCCGCACTTGTCCCCGAGGCGCTCTTCGATCCCGACGCCGCCCGCGAACTCCTCGCCGCTAACGGTACGCCCGCCGGTGAGGAGGAACAGGTCGTCTGCTGCAAACCCCAAAACGGCGTCGTGGCGCTGGTTGCCGTGGATCGGGCCATGCTCGAACAACTCGAAGGTCGCTATCCCGGGCGGCTGAACTTCTCCACCCCGTTGTTGCACGAGCCCCAAAAACACGAAAAGACAATCTGGATCGCCCGCCGCGAAAACCTGCTCTATGTCAAAGTCTACCGCGACGGCCTGCTGCAACTCGCCGAGGTGATTCCGGCCCCCGGCCCCGAGGAGGTAACCTACTTCATCGAACGCCTCGGGCAGCTCTTCCCTCTCGCGGATTTCGAACTGAGACTCTCCGGCGACGAGGACAAAAGCATCCGAAAAACCTTCGGAAAAAGATTCAAAACGCTCCTATGCGAATAATCAGCGGTAAATACAAAGGGCGGGCAATCAATCCCCCGCGCAATCTCCGGGCCCGGCCTACAACGGACTTCGCCAAGGAGAACCTCTTCAACGTACTTAACAATCTGGTCGATTTCGAGGAGTGCGATGTCCTGGACCTCTTCGCCGGAACCGGATCCATCAGCTACGAATTCGCCTCGCGCGGCGCCCGGAGCGTCACCTCCGTGGAGATCAATCCCGTACACTACGACTTTATCCGCCAAACCGCCCGGCAGTTGGGGATCGAAAACCTCCATCCCGTCAAGGCCAACGTGTTCCTCTATCTGAAGAGTTGCAACAAGCAGTTCGACGTGATCTTCTCCGATGCCCCCTACGATCTCGAAGGCAGCGAGTCGGTCATTCGGGAGGTGCTCGACCGCAAGTTGCTCCGACCCGAGGGTCTGCTGATCTTCGAGCATTCGAAAAAAATGGACTTCGCGGCCTATCCGGAATTCTGGCAGTTGAGAAGTTACGGAAGCGTCCAATTCTCCTTCTTCCGTTTAAACCCCGATTCTTAGCCGGGCGCACTTTGCTTGGAGCGGAAAAAAGAATCTTCGGAAAACCGAGCGCCCGGAACGGGAGGCTGTAAAGGCTTGATCTTACTGCGCCCGTTCAGCGAGGTTTTCCGAAGATTCCCGCGAAAAGCAACTTGCGGCTGGTTTTGGTGGTACCTGTTGACATCAAAAGGTACCCCTTTAAGAAAGGGGATTCAGGGGCGGAGGAACGCCACAAGGCTCGGACGCAAATCACCGCTCCCGCCCGTCGAAGCGGGGAATGACAAAGGAACAAAAAACATCCGGTCGGGACGCATAGCCCCTACCGGATGTTCCACTTTAAATAATCATTACTAACCTACCAATCTTTTAACCATTTACCATAACCTGAAATTCCTCCACCTTCTGTCTCATACGATGTGAGTCTTCGATTAATATCAAAACTATACATACATCCATCCTCAAATCCAATTACGAAATAATTCTCTTTGTCAAAATAAGTACAACAAGTTGCAAAAGTTACATCCCATGAACCTTCATAATTGTCTTGCAGATTCGTTCGCAGATCACTAAAAACGAGAATATTATTTGGCATATATCCTCCCAAAATCCAATCCACTAAGAAATAAGCATCTTGCATCAATGCCTCATCCCATGTTATCGGTGATGGATATATTGGGAAATTAACACATCCAAATTTCGAAGCATCCAACCCGGCAATCGGTTTTTGTGTATAGGCTGACACATACGATTCATTGGGGTGCCATGGGTCGAGCAACTGTACCGCTTCCGTGTTGCTGTTGTAACCCGACCAGGCGTAATCGAGGTATTCGCCGACAACGATTCCTCCTGTAGCCTCCGTATCCCAGAAAGTTTCGGTCGGTTCTTCGTAAACAGTCAATGTCAGCAATTTATCCGTGCCAAGCGCTTCGCGCATGGCCTTGACCAGTTTCGGATAGGAGGTGGTGTTTGTTTCCGGCATACCCTCCTTGCCGTAACCGGCATTGCGGTCCCAAAGGTTGATGCCGTCCAAATTATAAGTCTCGACAACATCCTTGACTTGCGCGACGAAATCGGCGATCTGCTCGTCCGTAAGGTTGCAAAAGCCGAGACCTGTTCCGCCGCCCTCCAGACTGATACAAACCTTGCGTCCCTGTTCCTGTAGCGGCCAGATATATTTCGATGCATGACCAAGGACATAGGTCATATCCGATCCTAAATTTAGCATAGCCCGACCGGAGAATTCATCATACTTAACAGTTACGGTTCGAAGATTGATAATATTCCCAACAGACCCATACCAAATCTCCGAGCCATTAGACTTTGACTTTTGCATTAAATAGTCTTGAACCAATAATGGCTGATACTCTTTTGTGTTTATATAAAAGACAAAGAATATATCAGACCCATCGTGTAATGCGAATTCATCGACATAGGGTTCGCGCACGGAAACCGTATAATACACTGTTTGGCTTTCATCCGGAGTATCTTCCGAAGCAACAGTCAGCGGCAACAGATATTCGCCCGGCTGCAATCCGTCGGCGATGAATTTGATGCGTACCGCGGCAGAACGCTGCATATCGGGGGCCAATGAAAGCTGGTTTCCGTCGGGAAATTCGTAATTTGCGGCAGGAAGCAGTGCCCGTTCGACTCCAGTCTCCGCATTGTAGGCGTCAAGCAAGGTTTCATCAACCCTTGCCTCCAATAAAAGCTCACCGTCGACAGGCTGAGTCTGCTGGTAATAAAAGCTCCGCATCACATAACCCGTAGAATTTTGTGTCAAAAGAACACGGGTCTCATTTTCTGTCGAAGCAGTAATGCGTAAAATGCCATGCACCATTTCAATGGTCTCCTTGTCGGGCAATTTGCCACCTTTCTGCTCTACGGGATCCGTCTCGCAGGCCGTGAAGCCTGCGAGAACGGTTGCCGCAAGGAGCATAGTTCCTATCGTTCTGAACTTTTTGATTTTCGTTTTCATGGTTTACTCCTCCGTTTCGTTGATTTTCGGAATTTCGATGCCCGAAGGCCATACAATGTCGGTCTCGGCCACGCCGTCGTTGCCGTACATCGAGTAGTCTTTGACCGTATTACCCGCGCCCTCGTTGAACTTCCAGTAGCCCAGCAGCGACGGGTCGTCGGCCGGGTTCTCGACATTGTACATGTTCTCCCAGATCTGCTCGGGTGTCCGAGCCACGGACCAGACACGCGCCTCGGCGATCTTACCGTTCAGCGGGCGATATTCATTATACGACTTACCAATAAAGAACTGGTAGGCGTCACCCAGTTTGTCATAGCCCGTGTCATCTGTCTCGTATTGCGGTTTCTCGGCTTCTGACGCCGTATTCCACAGGTCATACAGGGCCCGCATCGCCAGATTGATCTGCGTCTTTTTGCTCGGCATGGAGATTCCCACGCCAGTCTCTTCGCTCTGGATCTTGCCGTCGACGTAGATGCGCACGGTCTGCGTCGTTTGGTCGTAGGTGCAGGCTACATGGTACCACCGTCCCGCTTCGAGGTTCTTCGTGGCATCCTTGCCCGGGATTTTTCCGAACTGCGAGCCGCTGCCCGAGCCATCGAATTGCAGTTGCTGACGCTCGAAATTCGTGTCGCCGAGGCGCAGCAGCAGGTACTGCTCGACCCCCATGATTGTGGAGATACTTACCGGTGTGGAGGTCTCGTCCTGCGTTGCGAACTGGTCGATATAGATCAGCGCCTCATAGGTCATGGCCGTCAGGCCGTTCCACGCCGAGCTGTTCGCGCCGTACTTGTCCAGCGTCGGGAAGTTGATCCAGTTCCCGGCGCCGAGCTGCGCCGCAACGGTAATGGCCGAGGAGCGTTTCACGACGTACCAGGCCACGTCCGAGCCGCCCAGGACGCCGATCGAGGCACCGCTGATCCGGATCGGCACCAAATACGTCGCGTCGATCGGAAGGGCCCCCGTCTGATCGTCACCCTCGCCCATCAGCTCGCGGAGCTGCAGGGTGATGGATTCGGAAGTCGTGCGCCCGGCGGGGATGGTGACGCTCTCGGCCGAAAGCGTGTAATACTTCCCGTCGAGCATCGGCCACGAGGTGCCGTAGCGCGCGTTATACGTCTCAACCAGCGACGGGTCCACCGCCAGCGAAACCTGGACGTCGGTGTCGGACGGGTAGGTCAGCGCCGCCTGAAGCGCGCAGTCGTACGTCGGACGGTTGTTGCTGAACGTCGCCAGTTGAACGGGGCTCGTCTGAGATACACTCAAATAGACCACGTTGTCGAACTTGCGATCGTCGGCATCGAACCGCTCGCAGCCCGTAAAGGCCGTGAGCAGCACGAAAAGGATTATGATGTATCGTTTCATGGCTCTCTTATTTGGATGGATTCAACGTCTGGATCGCCGCACGGATCGTACGGTAGTTCCCGTCGGCATGGTAGTAGTCACCGGCAATGTTGTAGGCCGCAAAGCCCGCCAGCGGCCCGTACTCAACCACGCAGCGCGCAACAGCCTCCACGGCCGCGTACTCCGTGCGGTCGGCATCCTGCAGCGGAGCGTCGATCTCCGCAGCCAGCAGCAATCGTTCCGCGGCAATGCCCGCGTAGGTCGTGGCGTTCAGGACCTGCAGCCGTACGTCGGTCATGGTCTCGGCCTTTTCGGTGTCGAGG
Organism: Candidatus Alistipes intestinigallinarum; assembly: GCA_019115745.1. Lineage (GTDB taxonomy): Bacteria > Bacteroidota > Bacteroidia > Bacteroidales > Rikenellaceae > Alistipes > Alistipes intestinigallinarum. Next base: position 2,502 of record DXDA01000060.1, on the reverse strand, counting down.
ACCACGTAGTCCAGCTTCGCGCGGTCGGCGGCGGCCACCGACAGCGGGTTGCCCTCGAAAACGAGCAGTTGGCCATCCGTCTTTGCCGCCGAAAGCGTTGCGACGATCGTCGCCGTCGCCGCCGCATCCAGCGGGTCCGTGGTGAACGAATAGCCGTCGAGGCCGTGGGTCCGGACCGCGGCGATTACGTCGTCGAGGTAGGCGCTGAGGGCCGTGGCATCGGCATAGTCGGCCTTCCGAGACGCATAGTCCACCTGGTAGAGCACCCGCGTCCCCTTCTCGCGCATCGTGGACATGTCCTCGGCATCATACGCGGAGAAGTTGTCGGCGTTGGTCAGCGTCACGATATCCAGCGAGTCCGGCAGGCACCGCATGAAGTCCTGCTCGCTCGCGGCCGGAGTGGGCGAATTGTACAGCCGCGCATACGAAAGGTAGTGCGCAGAAGTCTTGTAGGCCCGCAGCGCCGCCGTATAGTCGGCCCACAGCGCCGGGTTTTGCTCCCAGGGTTTATACACCGTATTGTCGATGCCCTCCGTCTCGGTCCAGTCGCTGCACGAGGCCCCGAGCAGCAACGCAAGGAGCGGAAAAAACAGTCGGTAGGTTCTTTTCTGTTTCATGGTCTCAGTTGTTATAGGGTTTGCAATCCCACCACACGCGCGTACCCATCTGGTCGCCCGTGCGGTTGCCGTTCGTCTGCTCGGCATCGAGCGTCTGGATCGCCGCCTGCAGGTTCGTGTTGTTCTGCTGGTACTCCTCTACCGGGTAGGGAAGCCGCCGCGCGCCCTGCGCAACATCCACCCCGCCGCCCGACTTGTCCGCTACAACCGGCAGCAGCCGCGGGTAGCCCGTGCGTCGGTGCTCGGACCACGCCTCCACGCCCAGCGGGAAGATGGCGATCCACTTCTGCGTGATGATCCGTTCGAGGTTTTCTTCGAAATTTTCCGTTCCCGGCGTCCAGGCGATCGTAATCGTGCTCTGCGCCGCGGCGCTGTACGAGCCCAGCGGGTCGGTATAGGCGGCCGGGCGGCTCGCAGCATCGGCCACGTAGGCGTCGGCACCGCTCGCGCCCCGCTCCTCGAACGACAGCCGGATCGCATCCTCGTAGAGCGTCTGCGCCGTCTCTTCGGATCCCCAGCGCAGTTCATACTCGGCGCGCAGGAACGTGGCCTCCGCCGCGTTGAACCACAGGTAGGGTGTCGAGGATTCGACGATCAGGTTCGAATACTTCGTCATGGCCGTCGACTTGCCCGACACGTCGATCCCGATCCGAATGCCCACGTAGTCGCCCACATCGTTCGGAAGGAACATCTTCTCCACACGCGGGTCCTTATAGCCGTTCATATAGCAGAGGATGTCCGCCCCGACCCGGTGGTCGCCCCAGTCGTTATAGATCAGCGTCGTGCGGTTCTCCGCAGCGTGCATCGCCGCGTTGTCGGCATTCGTCGTGATGACGCCACCGGCAATCGCTTCGGCCGCCTTCGCCTGCGCCAGCTCGGGCTTCACCTCCGTCAGGCGCATCGCCATGCGGAGTTTCAGCGAATTGGCATATTTTAACCATTGCGCGATATTGCCGTAGTAGACCCCGTCGTAACGGCTCCAGGCCGAGGCCGGGATCGTCGTGTTCCGGCCCAATGCCTCGATCGCCGCGTCCAGCTCCTCGAACATCGTCGTGTAGACCGTCTCCTGCGCATCGTACTCCACGTAGAGCGATTCGTTGCTTTCGAGCTTCGTGTAGGGTATCGGACCGTAGGAGTCCGTCACGCGCTGCATGATCGCCACGCGAAGCAGTCGCGCAAAGGCTACGGCAACCTCGTCGTCCGTGCCGCCGATGATCCCCTTATAGGGCGTGTAGGTCTCGGTAATCACGTTCGCAAAGGGCCACTTGCGCCAGTCCGCCGAGGGATTGTAGGTCTCGAACTTCGTCTGCCACGTGTCTACCGTCGCGCCGATATAGCCCGCAAACGGCCCGCCCGTCAGCGACTCGTTGAACTGGTACATGTGTTCCTCGACCGGAATAACCAGACTTTGCAGGGTCTTGATCTTGGTCCCCGTCTTGTAGTTCAGGGCCTCCATCTGCTCTTCGGTAACCTGGTTGGGGTTGCGGTTGTAATCCTCGAAGTCCCCCGTACAGGCCGCCAGTGCAAGCAGTGCGACCGCCACGATCGAACGGCCCATATATGTGATGCTGTTTTTCATGCCCGTAGTCGTTTAGAATTGGAATTTGACGCTGAAGCCGAGGCTGCGCAGCGACGGCATCATGAAGTAGTCGATACCCTGGTAGTTCAGACCCGTCGATGCCACCGATTCGGGATCGAACGGCGCCTTGCAGTAGATCATCCAGAGGTTGCGCCCGACAAACGAAACCGTCATCCGCATCTTGTCGCGGAACCACTTCGCCGGAAGCGTGTAACCCAGCGAAAGCTCCTGCAGGCGGAAGTTCGTCGACGAATAGAGGTAGTATTGCGGCAGACCGGACTGCGAACCGATCGCCTGGTACCACTT